>JAZKHS010000032.1:0-12076 GCA_040385265.1 Pseudomonadota bacterium
GAAGCCGAAGCCGAAGCCGAAGCCGAAGCCGAAGCCGAAGCCGAAGCCGAAGCCGGGCGTGGCGTGGCGTGGCGAGGCGGGAGCCCGGGGGCGCCGGCAATGACGCCACACCCGGCCGGGCCGGGTATGATGCGACTTTGCCCACCGGATGTGCCCGCATGACGCTGACTTTCCAGCCTGTCGATCCCGCGCGACGGGCCGACTACGAAGCGCTGTTCCGACTGTGCTTCCCTGGCGCCGACCATCTGGATGCGGCTTATCTGCAGTGGCTATACGCCGCCAACCCCGACGGTACCGTGGTCGGCTTTGATGCCTGGGATGGCGCCACCCTGGCCGCCCATTACGTCTGCATCCCGGCGCGGGCGGTCATTGGCGGCGAGTCCTGCCGCGTGCTGCTCTCGCTCAATACGGCCACCGCGCCCGCCTGGCAGGGCCAGGGCCTCTTTACCCGGCTGGCCGCGCTGACCTACGAGCGTGCCACTGCCGAGGGCTTCCGCGCGGTGTATGGCGTTGCTAACGCCAACAGCACTCCCGGCTTCTTGCGCAAGCTCGGGTTCACACTGGTGCGGCCGCTGGAGGCACGCCTGGGATTGGGTCGCTTGTTCGAAGAGGATGGCGGCATGAAGGGCGGATTCGACCTCGGTTCACTGGATTTTCGCCGGGAATGGAGCGCGGCCGCCCTGGCTTGGCGCCAGGCCAATCCGCTGGCGGCGGTCTCGACCCGGACCTGCCATGGCCGAGCGGCGTTCTTTGCCCGCACCCGGTGGCCGCTGCTGACCGCCTGTGCCGAACTGCCCGCCCCTGCCGTGGCCGACGACGGCCCGGCGCCCACGCCCTTCCGGGTCTTCCTGGGCACGGTACCCGAGGGCCTGCGCCTGCGCCGGACCTGGTGGCGCATCCCGGCTTTCCTGAAGCCGTCGCCTCTCAACCTGATCTACCGCGACCTGCAGCAGCCCGGCTTTGCCCCGGCCGCGGGGCGATCCCTGGTCAGCTTTCTTGATTTCGACGCTTTCTGAGCCTCATGCGCGACCTTTTCCTCTTTGCCCACCAGGATGACGAATACGGCGCCTTTGCCCTGATCGAGGCCGCCGTGGCCGCCGGGCGCCACCCCCTGTGCGTCTACCTCACCAACGGCGACTTTGGCGGCCAGGATCCGGCCGTGCGCAATCGCGAAAGCCTGGGCGTGCTGCAGCGGCTGGGCGTGACGGCGGCCGACGTGGTGTTCCTGGGCGGCGAGGAGGCCATCTCCGATGGCACCCTGCCGCGCCAGCTGGTCCGCGCCCATGCTGCCCTGGACCGGTGCCTGTCGACGCGGGGGAGCTGGGATACCCTTCATGTGGTGGCCTACGAGGGCGGCCACCAGGATCACGATGCGGCCTGTGCCATTGCCGTGGCCCTGCAGCGGCAGGGGAGGGTGCGGGCGCTGCGGCAGTTTTCGCTCTACCACGGCTGTGGCCTGCCGGGGCCGCTCTTCCGGGTGCTGGCGCCGCTGTCCGCGAACGGTCCGGTGACGGTGTTGCGCTATGGCGGGGGCCGACGCCTGGCCTACCTGCGGCATTGCCTGCGCTATGACAGCCAATGGCGGACCTGGCTGGGCCTGCTGCCCTTTGTGGCACTGCACTTCCTGCTGCGCGGCGTACAGACGTCACAGGCGCTGGATCAGGCGCGTCTGTCCATGCCCCCGCACGAAGGGGCGCCCCTGTACGACCGCCGCGGCTTTTTCCGTTATGCCGAGTTCAGCGCGCTCTGCCGGGGCTTCCTGGACGGCCTCGACGCGGGCTGATGCCCGGAGCCGGAGCCTTTGCTTCCGCCAGGGTGCTGACGGTCCCCCGCCGCGAGCCCGGTGTCATCACGCTAGTTGTCGTGATCCTTTTTTGCCTCCCTTTCCGCCGGCGCTGGCGCCGGCCGTACCGCTGTCGCCGCATCGCTGAACGGCAGCCATTTGTCCAGGCACTGCGCCAGCTCGGCCAGCTCCACCGGCTTGATCAGGTGGTCATCCATGCCCGCCTGGGCGCAGCGCTCGATATCGCTGGCCAGCGCGCTGGCGGTGATGGCCACGATAGGCGTGCGCGGCAGGTCGCGCGCCATCTCCAGCTGGCGGATGTGGCGCGCCAGGGTATAGCCGTCCATCTCCGGCATATGGCAATCGGTGAGCAGCAGGCCGATGCGGTGCTGGCGCCAGAGGGTCAGCGCCTCCATGCCGTTCGCCGCCAGCAGGCAGGAATGGCCCAGCCAGGCCAGCTGGCGCTGCCCGACCTGCTGGTTCACCGGATTGTCTTCCGCCAGCAGGATGAGCTGGCCGCGGGTCTCGGCGGTGCCGGCATTGACGAGCGGGCGCTGTGCGACGCGCTGGTGCGGGTGGCCCCGCGGCATGGCCGGGGCGCGGGCCAAGGGCAGGACCAGGGCCACGGTGAACGTGCTGCCCTTGCCCAGGGTGCTGTCCACGCGAATCGTGCCGCCCATGAGCTCGACCAGGCGCTTGCAGATGGACAGGCCCAGCCCGCTGCCACCAAAGCGGCGGGTAATGGTGCCCTCGGCCTGGCTGAAGGGCTGGAAGATGCGGCTGACCGCCTCCGCCGTCATGCCGATGCCGTTGTCGCGCACGCTCAGCTCGATGCCGGCGGCATTGGCTTCCAGGCGGCTGCAGCGCGCCGCCACTGCCACATGGCCCCGGCGCTCCGGCGTGCTGGCGGTGAATTTGATGGCGTTGTTGATCAGGTTGAAGAGGATCTGGCGCAGGCGCAGCGGGTCGCCCAGCAGCGTGCGTGGCAGCGCCGGATCGATCTGCACGGTGAGCGCCAGTCCTTTCTGGCGCGCGCTGGGGTCCAGCGTGGTGACGACGCCCTCGACCAGTCCTGCCGGGTCCACCGGAATGCGCTCCAGCGCCAGCTGCCCCGACTCGATGCGGGAGAAGTCCAGGATGTCGTCGAGGATGCGCAGCAAGGTATGCGCGGAATCGCGCGCCATCTTCAGCATGGCGAGGCCGTCTTCCGGCGCCGCATTCTGCTGCAGCAGCAGCTCCAGCATGCCGATGACGCCGTTCATGGGCGTGCGGATCTCATGGCTCATGGTGGCGAGGAAAAGGCTCTTGGCGGCATTCGCGGCCTCCGCCGCTTCCTTGGCGGCGGCCAGCTCGCGGGTACGTGCCTGCACGCGGGCATCCAGGGCCTGGTTGGCCAGGAACAGCAGCCCGTTGATGCGCCGGCGCTGGCGAACCCGCAGCGCCAGCAGGGTGATGATGGCGAGCAGCACCCCGACGATAAGGGCGCTGGCGTTCACCACCGGCCGGTAACGCTCGTACAGGCCGGGCGGGCGGTAGAAGACCTCGCTGCCGGCCGGGAGCCGGCGCGCATCTATGCCGAAGCGCTGCAGCTGGCGGTAATCGAAGCGGGGCGCGTGGAGGCCGTCGTTGCGTATCGGGATTTGCGCGGCCGGGGTTCCGTCCAGGATGCGCCGCGCGATGCCGGCGGCCTCGCGGCCATGACGATAGAGGTCGTTCATGAGGCCGCCGGTGGCGCCGCGGCCGATCATGGTGCCCCACATGCCGTAGACGGGCGCCCGGGCTTCGCGCGCGAGCTGCGGCAGGTCGTCGTTGAGGGCGAAATACTGCCCCTCGCGCGTGCGCTGGATGTTGAGCAGGAGGATGGCGGTGCGGGGCGGAAGCTGGCGCATTCCCTGCCAGAGCTCGGGTGTGCTGAAGTGGCTCCACAGCTGCAGGCGCGGGCGTGCCGGATGTGCCTGCTGCAGCAGGCGCGTGGCGGCGCGCGCCGCCTCGCGCCCTTCGACGCTGGCGTCGCTGGACAGTAGTACGATCTGCTCCAGGTCCGGTTGAAGGTGCCGGATGAGGGCGAGATTTTCGGCGATGGGCATGCCCTCCACCAGACCGGTGAAATTGGCCAGGCCTTCCAGTTGCGCGGCGGTGAATACATTTACGCCGGCAAACACCACCGGGGTAGCGGCGCCAAAGAGGATGTCGCGGTAGCGCCGCATCAACTGGTAGGCAAAGTCGTCGCTGGTGATGATGAGGTCGGGAGGAAGCTGTCCGTATTTGTCTTGCAGGCGGCGCAGTGCCAGCGCTTGTTGCTCGGGGCTGTCCCCCAGGCGGCGCGCTTCCAGGTATTCGATATAGAGGTTTTCCCCGGGCAGGTACCCGCGCAGGCCGTCGACCACCCCCTGGGTGAGCAGGGCGGTGCCCGGGTACTGGGCATGGAAGGAATTGATGAGCAACACGCGGGGCGCGGCCGCGGCCAGCGGCGCCAGCCCCAGCATCAGTGTCAGCGCCAGAAGGAGCCGGAGCGGGCGCCACTGGCGCCGATCGGGCGAGCCGGGGCTTCCGGCCGGGGGATGGCGGGGCAACGGCTCTCTCCGGCGGTGTCTCTTCCAACAGTTAAGCAGTTGCCCGGCGCGGCGGACGGTTTGTTCCGTAACCGGAAGCGCCGGCCCGTGGTCTAGGCTGTTAGCGACCGTCTTCCTCGGAGCCTGGCCATGAAACGCGGAGCCCGGGAAAAACACGCGATGATCCAGCGCCTGGAGCAGTTGCGAGCGATTGTCCGTGCGGCGTCACTGTCGCCCTCATTGCGGACCGATCTCGAACTGGTCATGGCGGACGTGGAGCGGGATATCCTGGTGCCGATGTCCACCGAGACGTCATCCCTGCGGCAGGCGTTGGTGGACTGGGAGCCGCGCCTGCGCGCCGCCAGGCAGCCGGCGCTGGCGGCGGCGGTCGACGAGGCGGCGGCGGATCTGGGACGCATGGGCCTGCGCTAGGGCGTAGCGTTCGTGCTGGCCAGGACTGGCAGCCGCGGCGCCTGCGGTGTTGATCCGGCGCAGCATCCCTGGCCCGGCTTGCGGTAGGATGTCGGTCATGGCGGCCCCCGGGCCGGATATGATGCCAAGCGCCCGCACCCCTCCGGGCCTCGCAAGGAGAGAGCAAATGAGCAAGCATGTGCCGGCCGGTGTGGTCGAGCAGCTGGAGTCCGTGCGCCAGGCACTGGCCCGACAGGAGCTGAGCCCGCAAGCCCGCCAGGAGATGGAGGACGCCCTGACCAAACTGGAGCAGGAGTTCCAGGTGGCCGAGCCCGTGGATCCCGAGCCGCTGCTCAATCTGCTGCGTGAATGGGAGGTGCGCCTGGAGGCAGAGCACCCCGTGTTCGCGCGGGTGGTGAGCGAGGCGCTGCAGAAGCTGTCGGCCATCGGTATCTGAGCCGGCCGGTGTGCCTGCTGTCACGGCCGCCTCCGGGCGGCCGTGTCGTTTCCGGCAATGGCGCTGCCGCGGTGCCGTAACGCCGGCGTTCCGGGCGTCGCGGGCTCCCCGCGTGCACGCTTGCCTCCCGGGCGGCGCGACGCCTCTTTCCCGGCACTTCCCGCCTCGCGGGTGCGACACTGTGTCGCAGTGTCTTTTCCTTCCGTCTCCGTAGACTCCGCGCGTCGATCAACCCCGGCGGGCCCCGTGTCAGGGCCCGCGCTTTCCGGAGAATCCGCGGATGTCCCTGCGCCTTGCCCCCCTTGCCGCCGCCCTGCTCGCCGCCTCGGCCCTGCCTGCCCCGGCTCTTGCGACGGATGTCACCGCCGCGGACGCGGCGCCGGCGGAGGCGGATCCCGACGGCAGTGCGCCGGTCTCCGACCCCGGCGTCATGGTCATCACCAGCACCTCGCTCACCGCCCCGGTGACGGTGCAGGTGGACCTGAAGCTGCCGCGGCAGCCGCTGCCGGCGCATGACGGCGCCGACTACCTCAAGACCATTCCCGGCTTCAGCGTGACGCGCAAGGGCGGCGCCGATGGCGACCCCGTGTTCCGTGGCCAGGGCGGCTCGCGCCTCAATATCCTGACCGACGGCCAGGCCGTCCTGGGCGGCTGCAACAGCCGCATGGACGCTCCCACCGCCTATATCTACCCGGAAGCCTATGACGTGCTGACGGTGGTCAAGGGGCCGCAATCCGTGCAGTACGGACCGGTGGCCAGTGCCGGCACCGTGCTCTTCGAGCGTAGCGACGAGCGCTTCACGGCGACGGCGGTCCGCCTCTACGCGGCCGCCACGGTGGCCAGCTTCGGGCGCCAGGACCTGGTGCTGGACGCCAGGATGGGGGCGCCCACCGGCTATGTCGCGTTGCAGGGCAGTGACTCCCGCGCCAACGACTATGAGGATGGCAACGGCGTGCCCGTGCACTCGCAGTACCAGCGCTACAACGCCGGCGCCGCGGTGGGCTGGACCCCCGACGATGACACCCTGGTCGAGCTGTCCGCCACGCACAGCGACGGCGAGGCCGCCTATGCCGACCGCAGCATGGACGGCACCCGTTTCCGCCGCGAGGCGACCGCCTTGCGCCTGGAGCGGAAGCACCTGTCACCGCTGCTGGAAGCGCTCAAGCTCAGCGCCTTCACCAGTACCGTCGACCATGTGATGGATGACCAGGAGCTGCGCACGCCGGGCACCATGGGTTATGCCAATCTGCTGCGCGACACCGAGGGCGGCCGTATTGCCTCCGCCTGGCGCGTGGCCGCGCCGTCGCTGCTGACCGTGGGCGCTGACTGGCAGGAAAACGCCCACGCCGCGCGCAGCGCCATGCCGGGCATGCCCTATTCTCCACTGGTCGAGGATGCCCGCTTCCGGCAGTACGGCGTTTTTGCCGAGCTGGAGCAGGAGCTCTCTGCGCAGCAGAAGCTGATCGCCGGCTACCGCAGCGACCGCTGGCAGGCGACCGACGCGCGTGCGCTGATCCCGCGCATGATGCCGATGCCGCCGCTGGCCAACCCCACCGCCGGCCTCACCCGTCGCGACAGCCTGGAGAGCGCCTTTGTGCGCCTCGAGCAGCAACTGCAGGACCGGCCCGTGCTGGTCTATGCCGGCGTGGGGCATGCCGAGCGCTTCCCGGACTACTGGGAACTGATCAGCAAGCAGGCCGCCGCCAGTGCCAGCGGCTTCATGAGCGTGGCGCCCGAGGTCACCGACCAGCTGGACATGGGCGCGCTGTGGCAGGGCGACGCCCTGAAGGCGTCTGCTTCGGTGTTCTACGGCCGCATCGGCGACTACATCCTGGTCGACTACAACGTGAAGATGCAGGGCGGCACCCGCAACGTCGAGGCCCGCACCTGGGGGGGCGAGCTGGGCGCCGATTACCGGGTGGCCCCGCACTGGACGCTGAATTCCACGCTGAGTTACGTGCGTGGCCAGAACGTGAGCGACGACCGCGACCTGCCGCAGCAACCGCCGCTGGAAGCCCGCCTGGGGCTGGCCTGGGACAACCGCGTCTGGAGCGCCGGCCTGCTCGGCCGTTTCGTGGCCGAACAGGACCGCGTCGCCCGGGGGGAAGGCACCATCGTCGGCAAGGACCTGGGCGCGAGCGGCGACTTCACCGTGGTCTCCGCCAATGCCGGCTGGCGTCCGCTGCCGGCGCTGCTGGTCTCGGTCGGCGTCGACAACCTCCTGGACACGGTCTATGCCGAGTTCATCAGCCGCAGCGGCGACAACGGCATGGGCATGGCCATTCCCGGCTATGCGCCGACCGTGCGCGTGAATGAGCCGGGCCGCACCGCCTGGCTCAAGGTGAGCTACACGCTGAAGTAGGGGGCGAACGCGGGGCCCCTCGGCCGGCGCCGTGATCCGCCCGGCCAGGGGCCGCGGCGGCCGCTCCAACCGGCACGGCAGCATGATCGCCGTTGCGGTGGAAATGCCTGCCCGCGCGCGGCATCCTGTTTGTGCCGGGGGCAGGGGTTGCTATTCTCCGGGCAGGTATCGCCGCGGATCCTGGCAAGGCCGGGACCGCGGCGACGATTTATTGCAACGGGCTGAAGGGCGGCGATGATGGCGACGGACAATGCGGGTGGCGCCAAGGGCTATGTGCGGCTCGAGCAAGGCTATCGGGATCGGGCGCTCAAGATGTACCCGTGGGTGTGCGGCCGCTGCGCGCGCGAATTTGTCTATTCGAACCTGCGCGAACTAACCGTTCACCACAAGGATCACAATCACGACAACAACCCGCCCGACGGCAGCAACTGGGAATTGTTGTGCATCTACTGCCATGACCATGAACACACCAAGTTCCATGAGCTGGTGCTGTACGGCGCGACCCGGGAAACGGAGCGGCCGCCCGCGACCAACAATCCCTTCTCCAACCTGAAAGACCTGATGGCGAAAAAATAGCGGCCCGCTGTCGCGCCGGAGTGGCGTGGGCGCTCCTCGCCGTGCCTCCGCGACCGCTGGCGCAGGCGGGTGTCCGCAAGGGGCCCGCCGGGAATCCCTATCCGTTGAGAAAAACTGCATGAACCTGTTTGACTACTATGTTCCCGAGCCCGCCCTGAACTGTCCGGTCTGCAACGCCGGCCTGGACGGCTGGAAAGGCGTCGACGGCCCTGACGACCTCGTGGTCTGGCGACAGGGCCAGAGCCAGCCCGTCGAGCAGCTGGCGGGCAGCGAGAGTCCCCTGGCGGCCGAGGCACTGGCGGCCCTGCGCCTGCCCAATGTGTTTCGCATCTATACGTCCTGCTGCAGCAAGCGCTTTTTTGTCGAGGCGATTGGCCGCGCGCCCAATGGCACCTGGAAATCCACCGAGCTCATTTCCGCCGACAACGCCCAGCGCGACAAGAACGAGCGCATGGAAGATTTCAAGTCGCGCATCCGCTGGCTGCAGGGCGGCCATCGCTGAGCGAACACCCGCCGTCCCGGCCTGCCGGTCCGCTTCATGGTGCACCTGCGGCTGCCCGCAACACGCCCGGCTGGCAGTCCTGTTCCTGTTGCCAGGTTCCGCGGGCCGCGCGGAGCTATGCTGCCGCCGCGCGGCCCGCGCCTGAGGTGCGGTCACGAGATGACGCCGCGCCCTCTCCGGTCGCGGGCATCACCCCTGCAGGCGGCCGGTAAACAGCACCGGTCCGGTCGGCGCCCCGGTGGGCGAACCTCCCGTCGGCTCCAGGCTGATCGCGAGGAGCTTGCCGCCGGCCAGTCGCGCCTGTGCGGTCGCGGACAGTGTCACCCGGGCATGCGTCGCGTCGGTGCGGCGCAGCACGCCCAGCGATTGCGGCGCGCCGCCGTCGGGGATGGCCCACAGCTCAAGGTCGCGATCGCCCGGCACATCGACGGCGCTGAGGCCGGAAAATTCCAGGATGTCCTGGCCGTCGCGGCGCACGATCCACACCGGCTCGGCCTTGTCCGTGCTGAGCACGGCGACGTCGGTGAGCGCGGTCGGCGCCGGCGGTGCCGGGCGCAGCACCAGGAACAGCGCGAGCGTGGCGGCTACCGCGGTGCTGCCCAGGCCCAGCCACTTCCAGGGCGCAAAGGCGGGCCGGGGGGGCGACGCGGGGCGCTGGCCGAGGCGCTCCTGGATGCGGGTCCAGACGCGATCGGGCACGGCTTCGGGCGGCACGGCATACAACCAGGGCGAGAGCCGGCGCTCCCAGGCCTGCACGTACTGGCGCAAGGCCAGGTCGGCGGCCAGCAGGCGTTCAAAGCGACGCCGCGCCGGACCTTGCAGGGTGCCGAGCACATATTCGCCGGCCAGCCTTTGCTGCAGTTCGGGGTGGTGATAATTCATGCCGGCACCTCGCCGAGGCAGCTGCGCAACTTGTCCAGGCCGCGGCGCACCCAGGCCTTGACGGTGCCGAGCGGCGTCGCCAGGTGTTCGGCCAGCTCGCTGTGGGTGAGGCCGTGGAAGAAGGCGAGGGACACCGATTCGCGTTGCTGGTCACCCAGCTGCTCCAGGCAGTCGCCGAGGCGGCGCGCGTCCGCGTCGGCCATCACGCGTTGCAAGGGGCCGGGGGCATCGTCGGCAATGGCGTCCCAGGCCTCGTCGGGCAGCGAGTCGCCGTCCTTCGGGCGACGGCGAAGCCGGTCGATGGCGCAGCGCCGCACGATGGTGCCGAGCCAGGCATTGGGGCTGCCGCGCTCGGGCTGGAAGGTCCCGGCGGCATGCCAGACCTTGATATAGGCCTCCTGCAATACGTCCTCGGCCAGATCGCGGCGGCGCAGCAGGGCGAGCGCGGCGCCGAACATCTGCGGCGAGGTCAGGCGGTACAGGCGGTCAAAGGCGCGCTGGTCACCCAGCGCGGTCTGGTAGAGCAAGGTGGCCAGGTCGTCGACCATGGTCGGACTCCGGGGGGCAGGTGGGAGCGTTACCGTGCCGGGCAGGCCCGGCGGCTTTGACGATAACGGAGGCGGTGGCCGGTGGCGCTATGTCCACGGATATACGGTGGCAGCGCCGGTCCGGATGCAGAGTGTCGTGATGCGCCACGCGGAAATCCTGCTGGCGGCGGCCAGCGGGACGGGAAAATGTCTCCCGGACGGGACGTCGCCTGGCGGTGGGCCGCAGGAATCGGTGGCGGGCCTGCCCGCGGCGCATGGACCGGGACGGTCATCCCGGGATCAGCTGCCAATCAAACAGGCGCTGGCACAGCCAGGCCAGCGCCACCGTGCCGATCAGTAAGGAGCCTGCCTGCAGGCCCCAGCGCCGGTAGCCCTGGGGATAGCGGGCCGCCACGACCAGCGCGAGCGGCAGGAAGAGCGCGAGCGCGAGCAGCTGACCGATCTCCACCCCGGCATTGAACGCCAGCAGGGCCAGCAGGCGGGGCCCCGTGGCGGCGGGCAGCTCGCCCAGCATCGACGCAAACCCCAGCCCGTGCACGAGGCCGAAGCCCAGTGCCATGAGCCAGCGTGTGCGCGGCGCCGTGTCGCGGAGGTTGTGGATGGCGGCGACCAGCACCGAGGCGGCAATCGCCGCCTCGACCCAGCGCGAGGGCAGCCGGATCAGGTCCAGCGCCGCCAGCCCCAGCGTCAACGAATGCGCCAGCGTGAAGGCCGTCACCAGCAGCAGTGCGTCACGCAGCGCGGTGGCGCGCGCGCTGCGGCCGTCGCGCGGCGCCAGCAACGCGACCGGCAGCAGCAGCGAGAACAGGAACAGCAGGTGGTCATAGCCCGTGGCAATGTGGTGCATGCCTTCGCGCACCTGTGTCCAGGCGGAGAGGGCGGGTGCCGGCGCACCCGCCATCATCGGGGTCAGCACGCGAGCCTGCTCCTCGCCATTCAGGCGCAAGGTGGCAAGGCCGCGGTGGCCGGCATCGATGCCTTCCAGGAAGTGATAGCCGACGGTCAGGCGGTCACCGCGCGGGCAGATGCCGGCGAGGGTGAGCACGGCGTAGCGGCCATCCTCATGGTCCGCGATGGCGAGGGGGGCTGCGCCCGTGTCCAGGGTGCAGGCCTGTTCGCCGCTGCCCAGGGTAAGGGAGGTGGCCGCCAGCGCCTGGATGGCGGCGCTGCCGCGGCGGACCTCACCCCAGGTCAGGCGACGGTCGCCGTCGGCGTCGAGCGGCAGCAACAGCTCGAGGTCACGCAGGGACAGGTCCCAGCGGCCGTCAAGGCGGCCGTCGGGCGCGAGGGTCAGCGTCAGGTAGCTGTCGCTGCCCTTGTGCGCCAGCGCGGCCACCGGGGCCAGCGCCAGCAGCAGCAGGCAAATGCGGAGGCAGGCGTTCATCGGGCGGCTACCTCGCGGTCGAGGCGGCGGTCTTGCAGCCGCCGGGCGTGCCGCCAGTCGCGCAGCAGGGCAAGATCCGGCTTGCTGCCGGCGGCGCGCGCGGCGCGATAGTAGAGCAGCAGGTCGGCGGGCTCGCGTTGCTGCGACCAGTTCTGCCGCGCCAGGACCAGTGCGCGGGGCACATCCTTTTCCAGGAGCAGGGCGAGCGTGGCGGCTTCGCGCAGGTGCGTCGCCTCGCCGCGCGCGGCCAGCGCGCGAAAGCGCTGCGTCAGCTCCTGTGCATGCACTCCCGCCAGAGGCAGGCCCAGTTGCTGCTCGGCGAGGGCCAGGCGTAGCAGCAGGCCGTCGCTCCGGGTGTGCTCGCGCAGCAGCGGCACGACGGCGGCGGCGCGGCCGTTGGCCAGCAGCCAGTCGGCATAGGCGGCGCGGGCATCGACACTGTCACGGTGCACGGTGTGGTAGGCGGTGCCGGCGAGCGTGTGCTGCCCCAGGCGCCAGGCGAGATCGCCCAGCGCCAGTTGCAGCCAGGTGCGCTGGTCCGGGGTGAGTCGCTCGCCCAGCTGCGCCAGGCGCTGCAGCTGGCGCAGCGCGGCCTCACCATCGCCGCGCAGGCCGTCGG
>JAZKHS010000032.1:12086-55564 GCA_040385265.1 Pseudomonadota bacterium
CACGGCAGGCAAGGGCAATCGGCAGCAGGTCGAGGTGGCTGACGCGGCGACAGCTTTGGTGGGCGCGGTCGTAATCGCCGCGCACAAGATAGATCGAGGCCTGCAGGAGCAGGGCCTCGGGGTGGTCCGGTTGCTGTTGCAGGACCTGGTGCAGCTCGATCAGGGCCTCGCCAAAGCGATGCCGGGCCTGGTGCAGGCGCGCGGCCAGCACGGCGCGCGCCGGACTGGCCGGCAGTAGCACGAGCTGGGCCTCGGCATAACCGAGATAGCGCGGATCACTGTCACGCTGCGCGACCAGCAGCAGCGCCCGGATGTCCGCCTCGCGCTGGGCGGGCGGCACCGGGCGGGCCTGCGGCCGCACCTGCAACAGCACCCGCTGTGCCGGCAAGACTTCCAGGACCTCGCTGTCACTGGCCGGCAAGCGCGGCTGCGCACTGGCAAGGGCCGGCAGCAGGGTGGCGAGCAACAGCAGGCACCGGGTCATGTTGCCTCCTTAGAAGTTGAGCGGGACGGGTTCGGCGGTTTCGGATGACTCCGCCATCACCATCTCCACCGGTATCGGCTCCCGGGATTCGGCCACCGGCTCCGGCGTCTTCACCTGGGTGGTGACGGTGCCGACGAAGTCCCGCGCCGGCGGGCTGTCATTGCCGCAGCCGGCGAGCAGGGCGGCCATGCCGGCCGCCCCCATCCACATCATGCGTGTCCGTGTCATGGCGATCACCTCACAAGCCCGCGCCCGCGCCAGGAATCGGCGTGGTCAGGTAGGGAAACTGCGACGTGAACTGGCTGGCGGTCTGCAGCGCGCCGTCCGTGAAATGCAGGTTGCCGGAGGGCGCGTCCGCCGGGGCGCAGCCCAGCTCGAGCTTGCAGAGCTTGCCCATCACCACGCGCAGCGCGATATCGACCACGTCGTCGCCCGGACGGCGGCCGTTGGGAAAGCCGGCGGTGTCGCCCCCGATCACGCCCAGGCGCTGCTGCATGTCCGCGGCCACCGGCAGGATGCCGGTGTTGAGGCGCAGCACTTCCGCGGGCCTTACGTTGGCCGGCTGGTTGAGGCCGGGCACGCCGGTGAGGAAGGCGGTGACGAGATCGTTGCGCGGGAAGTTCGTGGGCGCCTGCACACCGGCGCTGCTGAACAGGATCTCGAGCAGTGCCGGCAGGGTGGGATTGGTCACATAGCTCAGGAACTGCGCGTCATTGCGCGGCTGGCTGGTATTGAAGCGGTCCTTGTCCTTGAGGCCGATGACCACCTCATTGACCAGCGGCATGCCCAGGCGTGACACCTGGGACCAGGCCCCGCCCTCGCGCGAGGCGCTGTTGATGCTGGCGGCCGGCGCCGGGTTCAGCAGGCGCCCCTGGCGCAGGCTGGCGCTGGTCCAGGCGCCGATCACGGACTCGCTGCCGTTGGTGATGCAGCTGATGGGCAGCTCCAGCGCCAGCGTGGTGACGTTCTTGTCGGCAAGCGCGTCCAGGCCCTTGTCCTCGGCCTGCGCGTCGAATTCGGTGGCGGGCGCGGCGATATTGACCAGGTCGAAGGTGCCGCCCAGGTTCACGGCGAAGGAATCCTTGCGCTGGCCGACGAACAGGCGGGCCGGCTGCGCGCAACCGGGAACCGTCACGCTGTGGATGTACTGGTTGGCGTAGGCGGCGTAGTCGGGCAGCGACTTGGTCCCGATGTTGTCCACCGGCTTCTCGAACACGCTGACGCTGCCGCCGGCCTTGAGCAGGGCCTGGCGGGCGCCGGTGCCGCGGCGCGGGCCTTTCACCTGGGTCACGGTAAAGGTTTCGCGGACGTTGAGGGCGCTGTCATCGCCCGCCAGGATGCTGCCGATATTGAGCAGCGGCACCGCCATCATCATGCCCCCCACGTTGACCTTCAGGTCCTGCAGCGTCTGCTTGAAGCGGAACTGGTAGGTGAGGTCCTCGACGGCATCGCCATTGTTGTCGATGTGGATTTCGTACAGCGCCTCGGGATCCAGCGCGAAGTAGTTGGGGCCGCCATAGGCGTCCTGCAGCGGCAGGTAGTTGGCGATCAGGGTGACATGGCCGCTGCGGCCGGCTTCATAGCTGCGGAAGGCGTAGAAGTCGGTCGCGTCGACCTTGGGCTGGCGGGTGATGAAGGGCGCTTCGCGATGACTGGAGGCCTGTGCTTGCGGCACGAGGCTCGCAGCCAGCAGGGCGAGGGTCAGCGGCGCCAGGCGGCGGTAGGGACGGGCAATCATGATGGAGCTCCTGGGATCGGGCAGGCGGGAAATGTCCTTGCCTGTGCTGATACGGAGCCGGTGGCGTACTGGATGCGGCGGATGCCGCAATCCCTTGCCGTTCGTCCGGAGAGGAGTGGCGGGGGCGTGGTTACCCCGGCCAGGGCCCGGGGGGCGGCCATAAAAAAACCCGGCCAGGCCGGGTCTTTTCATTCGAGGCCGGGCGTCAGCGCCCGGGGCACGAGGGGCCGCGCCGGGGCTTACAGCCCTGCCGCCGCGCGCAGTGCCTCGGCCTTGTCGGTCCGCTCCCAGGTGAAGGCCGTGGCCTTGTGCGTCTTCGTCACCACCTGGCCCCCTTCGCGCGTTTCGTACACGTACTCGCGCTCGAAAGGGGTGCGGCCGAAGTGGCCGTAGCTCGAGGTGGGGCCGTAGATCGGGTGCAGCAGGTCCAGCTGCTTCACCAGGCCATAGGGACGCAGCTCGAACACATCGCGGATGAGGCCGACCAGCGTTTCATCGCTGACCTTGCCGGTGCCGAAGGTATTGACCGAGATGGACGTCGGCTGCGCCACGCCGATGGCGTAGCTCACCTGGATCTCGCAACGCTCGGCCAGGCCCGCGGCCACCACGTTCTTGGCCACGTAGCGGCCGGCATACGCGGCGCTGCGGTCGACCTTGGAGGGATCCTTGCCGGAGAAGGCGCCGCCGCCGTGGCGGGCCATGCCGCCGTAGCTGTCGACGATGATCTTGCGCCCGGTCAGGCCGCAGTCGCCCATGGGGCCGCCGATTTCAAAACGGCCGGTGGGGTTGATGAAGTACTTGGTGTCCCGGGTCAGCCACTCCGCCGGCAGCACGTGCTTGATGATTTCCTCCATCACGCCTTCCTCGATGACGTTGTTGCTGACATCTCGGCTGTGCTGGGTGGAGAGCACCACGGCGTCCACGGCCACGGGCTTGCCGTTTTCGTAGCGGAAGGTGATCTGCGATTTCGCGTCCGGGCGCAGCCAGGGCAGCAGGCCGCTTTTGCGCGCCTGCGCCTGACGTTCGACCAGGCGGTGGGAATAAAGAATCGGGGCCGGCATCAGCGAATCGGTTTCGCTGGTGGCGTAGCCGAACATCAGGCCCTGGTCGCCGGCGCCCTGGTCTTCGGGTTTCGCGCGGTCGACACCCTGGTTGATGTCAGGCGACTGCTGGCCGATCAGGTTGAGCACGCCGCAGGTGCGGCCGTCGAAGCAGACATCCGAGGAGTCATAGCCGATGTCCAGGATGACCTGGCGGATGATCTTCTCGAAGTCGATGGTGCAGTTGGTGGTGATCTCGCCGGCGACGATGGCAACGCCGGTCTTGACCAGGGTCTCGCAGGCGACGCGGGCGTACTTGTCCTGCACGATGATGGCATCGAGGATGGCGTCGGAGATCTGGTCGGCCATCTTGTCCGGGTGGCCTTCGGACACGGATTCAGAAGTAAAAACGGAATATTCAGACATGGTTAGTGTCTCCTTTGGGTCGACGCCAGGAGGGCGCCTGGAGGGTCGGCCCGCGCGGCCGAAGGAGCCAAAGCCGGCGGGGTGAACGGCGGATCATAGCGGGACTGCGGCGGGTTTATAAGCGGTCAAAGCCCGTAATGGCCGCAGTTTGTCCGGGACAAGCGGAGAAGCCCCTGCGAAGCGTAGGGTCTTGCGTCGGGCCCGCCCCGGCCCGGGGGCGTCAGCGCCACCCGTCGCCAGTGCTCCTGCGCGAATCCCCTGTCCGGGGGGGTGGCGGCCTCGGGGCGGGCCGGGCGTGCGCCAGTGCCGCTGCGCCACGGGCGCCGGCTCCGGGCTACTGCCGGCCGGCGGCGTCGAGACCTGTCACCGGCGTCAGCACCGGGGTGTGCTCGCGATGGGCGATATGCTCCGGGCGCGGCGCCAGCCCGGCGGCCGGTGCGCCCAGCCGGTTCTCCACGCTGTTGTAGACCAGGAAGACGTTGGCGCGCGGGAAGGGGCTGATATTGCCGGCCGAGCCATGCAGCAGGTTGCAGTCGAAGAAGACGACCGTGCCGGGCGCGCCCTTTACCGCGGCGAGCCCGCCGGCCTGCTCGGTCAGCAGCGCCAGCGCCTCCGGCGGCGGCGTGCCCACCGTCTGCCGGCGCAGCGAGGAGCGGTAGTTCTCCAACGGGGTTTCCCCGATACAGCCCACCCAGGTGCGGTGCGAGCCGGGGATCACGAACAGCGGCCCGTTGAATTCAGTGTTCTCGGTCAGCAGCACCGAGCAGGACAGGGCGCGCATGGCAGGCATGCCGTCCTCCACATGCCAGGTCTCGAAGTCCGAGTGCCACCAGAACTCCTTGCCCTCCAGGCCCGGCTTGCAGTTCAGCCGGCTCTGGTGGAGATAGACCGGCGAGCCCAGCGCGTGCATGGCAAAGCCCAGCAGCTTCGGGTGGCGCGCCAGGCGCGCAAAGACCTCACTTACGCGCGGCAGCGCGAATACCGAGCGCACGGCATCGCTGCCGGGCTCGCGCACCACCGTGGCGTCGCGGCATGCGGCGCTGCGCGCCAGCACCGTCGCCATCTCTGCCTGCAAGGCCTCTACATCCGCGGCGTCCAGCAAGTCCGGCAGCACCAGGAAACCGTCCTCCGCATAGCTCGCAAGCGCGCCGGGCGGCAGCCATTCCGGGCCGGGATCCTGGCCCCGGCACACCGGATCGTGGCGGCGCAGCAGCAGCGCCTCATTGAGGTGCCGCGAGGGATAGGGCTCGCGTGCCAGGGAACTGATCATGGCGTTTCCTCCTCGGGTTCGGGGCCGGAAGGGCCGGTGCCGGCGCGCACGGCGGCCGGGGGCGGGGCCGCGGCCAGTGGCGTCGACGGCGCCGCGAGCGTGGCGTCGGCGGCGGCATAGGCGCCATCGGGGCCGTGGGTCTCGTCACCGCGCAGCGGCGGATTGAACACGCAGATCAGGCGCAGGCGGCTGTGGGCGCGCAGGATATGCCGGTCATGCGCATCCAGCGCGTACATCACGCCGGGCTTGAGCGGCACATGCTCGCCGGTGCTGCTCCCGTCCGCCGCCAGTAACTCCACCTCGCCCTCACCCTCCAGGCAGTACACCGCTTCCACATGGTGCTTGTACCAGATGGGCGTCTGGGTGCCGGGGTGGATCCAGGTCTCGTGCAGGGAAAAGCCCATGCCGTCATCGCGGGTGAGCAGGCGGAAGCTGCTCCAGTTGTCGGCATGCACCGCGCGCGCGGAGGGCAGGATGTCCTCGAACCGGCGCACGATCATGCCGCGGCCCCCCGGCGCGGTGGCTGCGCCTGCGCCGCGGCGACGCTGGCCAGCGCGCCTTCCAGCAGTGCCAGTCCCTGCTCCAGTTCGTCCAGGGTGCTGGTCAGCGGCGGCAGCAGCTTCACCACTTCCCCGTGCGCGCCGCAGGTCTCGATCACCAGGCCTTCGCGGAAGGCGGCGGCGCTGACCGCATCCGCCTGGGCGCCATCCGCCAGCACCAGCCCGCTGACCATGCCGCGCCCGCGCACGCCCTTGACCAGCGGCTGGCGCAACTGGATGCGCTCCAGCTGTGCCAGCAGGTGGCGGCCTTTTTCGCGCACCGTGGCGGCGAAATGATCGTTGCTCCAGAACTCGCGCAGCGCGGCGGTGGCGGTGACGAAAGCGGCGTTGTTGCCGCGGAAGGTGCCGTTGTGCACGCTCGGCCGCCAGATATCGTGCGCGGGCTGCATCAGTACCAGCGCCATGGGCAGGCCGTAGCCGGAGAGGGACTTGGACAGGGTGACGATGTCCGGATAGAGGCCGGCCTCCTCGAAGCTGAAGAAACGCCCGGTGCGGCCGCAGCCCATCTGGATGTCGTCGACGATGAGCAGCATGTCGTGGCGGCGGCAGAGGTCGGCGAGGCCCTGCAGCCAGGCGATGCTGGCCATGTTGAGGCCGCCTTCGCCCTGCACGGTTTCCACCAGCACCGCGGCCGGATGGTCGAGGCCGGAGCCGGGGTCGGTGAGCTGGCGCTCGATCAGCGCCAGGGTGTCGGTGTCCTGGCCGTGGTAGTTGGCAAAGGGCATGTGCCGGGTATGCGACAGCGGCGTGCCCAGCGCCTCGCGGAAGCGGCGCGCGCCAGTGGCGGCGACCGCGCCGCCGGTGACGCCATGGAAGCCGTTGGTGAAGCAGAGCACGGTGGGGCGGCCTTTCACCAGCCGCGCCAGCTTGAGCGCGGCCTCGACGGCGTTGGTGCCGGTGGGGCCGGGGAACTGCAGCTTGTAGTGCAGGCCGCGCGGCTTCAGCACCAGGCGCTCGAAGGTTTCCATGAAGTCGCGCTTGGCGCCGGTGGCCATGTCCAGGCCGTGCACGATGCCGTCGTGGGCCAGGTAGGTGAGCAGGCGGTCCTTCAGCACCGGGTGGTTGTGCCCGTAGTTGAGGGTGCCGGCGCCGCTGAAGAAGTCCAGGTAGCGGCGCCCGTCCTCGGCAATGAGCCAGCTGCCCTGGGCCTGGCAGAACACGGCCGGAAAGCTGCGGATATAGGAACGGACTTCGGATTCAAGGCGCTCGAAGATCGACGTGTCCATGGGGTTCCTCCTTGAGTGGCAGTGCGGAAGTCGCGAAGGGGCCGATCCGGAAGAGGGGCTCGGCCGCGTGGGGCAGGGCCCCGAACGCCTCGGCGGAAAACAGCGGGCTGACCGTGCAGGCGCAGTCCAGTGCGTGGGCGAGGCCGTGGAACAGACGGGTGGAGGCCAGGTTGTCGGGGCTGACGGTGGCCTCCAGCCAGCGCAGCTCGCGCAGGGCGGGGCGGGCCAGCAGGTGGCGCAGCAGGGCATGGCCCAGTCCCTGGCCGCGCGCGGCGGGGTCGACGGCGACCTGCCAGATGAACAGGGTGTCGGGGCGGCCGGGCGGGCAATAGCCGGCGACGTAGCCGAGCAGGCGGCCGTCGCGTTCGGCGAGCGCGCAGGTCCCGGCGAAGTGCAGGGCCTGCAGCAGATAGGCATAGACGGAGTTGGGGTCGAGCGGAGGCGTGAGGCTAACGAGGGCATGGACGGCGGCGCCGTCACCTGGGTCGGGCGGCCGCAGGCGCCACGGCTCGGCGGAGCGGATGCGGGCCTCGGGCATGGGCCGCGATGTACTCATGGCTCGCTCCGGGGCCAGCCGCCAATCACGGTGTGGCGGGTGAGTGCGGACGCCGCCGGCGTCGCGTCCGGCGCGAAGCGGGTGGCCGGGCCCCTGCCGGCGGCATCCGCGGCCGACGATGCGCTCCCGGACAGGGCGCGCGCCGCGGGGTGCTCACGCGCCGCTGCGGCTGGCGCGGGCGCGGCGGCCTCGGTAATCGGGGCCAGGTCGAGGATGGCAGAGGCGTCGATGGCGTCCGCTCCCATCAGCCCGACCAGGCGCTCGAGGGCGCCCGCCAGCTGCAGTTGCTCGGCCACCGGCAGCGCGCCCAGGCGGGCCACCAGCCGGTCCTGCAGGGGCGAGGGCGACTGCCGCGCCAGGGCGTGACCGGCGGCGGTGGCGGAGACCCGCACCTGGCGGCGGTCGCTGGCGCTGCGGGTGCGCTCGACCAGGCCCTTGGCGGCCAGGCGGTCCACCACCCCCACGGTAGTGCTGGGGCTGAGGTCGATGGCCTGGCTCAGGGCCTTGAGGGTGAGCGCTCCCAGCCGTACCAGCGTGAGCAGGCACACCAGCTGCGGCGCGGTGATGTCCTGCGCCTGCTGCAGCGTCTTGGAGTGCAGGTCCACGGCACGGATGATGCGGCGGATGGCGCGCAGCACGCGGATATTGGTGGCGGTATTGTCCATGGGCGGTCCGGGTCGGCTGACGCAAAGTCGTTTGAGGTCGAATGATTCGCAGTGATACGAAATGGCCGGCACCAAGTCAACGTCGGCTCTGTTGCCTGTTTACTGCCGGCGCCTTGCCGGGACCAGGGCTGAGGCCGGGATTCGGCAAGGCGCCGGGCGAAACCCGATGCTCTCCTTAATTGCAGAGGTTTCAACGGCTCACCCTTTCAGGGACAATACGCCCTCACTTTTTCAGGCCCTGCCGGGCCTGCGCCGCCAGTACGGAGAACCCCATGCCCGCCGCCCCCCTGTCCGAACGCCGCCTTGCCAACGCCATCCGGGCGCTCGCCATGGATGCCGTGCAGAAGGCCAACTCCGGCCACCCCGGCGCCCCCATGGGCATGGCGGACATCGCCGAGGTGCTGTGGCGCGGCCCGATGCGGCACAACCCGGCCAACCCGCAGTGGGCCAACCGCGACCGTTTCGTGCTCTCCAACGGCCACGGCTCCATGCTGCAGTACGCGCTGCTGCACCTGACCGGCTACGACCTCTCCGTCGACGACCTCAAGAACTTCCGCCAGCTGCACAGCAAGACCCCGGGCCACCCCGAGCTGGGCTACACCCCCGGCGTCGAGACCACCACCGGCCCGCTCGGCCAGGGCATCGCCAACGCCGTCGGCATGGCCATCGCCGAGAAGACCCTGGCGGCGCAGTTCAACCGCGACGGCTTCCCCGTGGTCGACCATTACACTTACTGCTTCCTCGGTGACGGCTGCCTCATGGAAGGCATCTCGCATGAGGTCTGCTCGCTGGCCGGCACCCTCGGCCTCGGCAAGCTCGTCGCCTTCTACGACGACAACGGCATCTCCATCGACGGCGAAGTCGAAGGCTGGTTCACCGACGACACCCGCAAGCGCTTCGAAGCCTACGGCTGGCAGGTGATCGGCCGCATCGACGGCCACGACAGCGAAGCCATCCGCGACGCCATCAAGCAGGCGCACGCCGACAGCGGCAAGCCCACGCTCATCATCTGCCGCACCGTGATCGGTGCCGGCTCCCCCAACAAGCAGGGCAAGGAAGAGTGCCACGGCGCCCCGCTCGGCGACGCCGAGATCGCGCTGACCCGCGCCGCCCTGGGCTGGGAACACGGCCCCTTCGAGATCCCGCAGGACATCTACGACGCCTGGGATTGCCGCGCCAAGGGCGATGCCCTGGAGCAGCAGTGGAACTCGCTGTTCAGCGCCTACAGGAGCAATCACCCGGCGCTGGCCGCCGAACTGCAGCGCCGCCTCAAGGGCGAGCTGCCGGCCGATTTCGCCGCCAGGGCGGACGCCTACATCGCCGCCTGCGCCGAGAAGGGCGAGACCATCGCCTCGCGCAAGGCCTCGCAGAACACGCTGAACGCCTTCGGCCCGCTGCTGCCGGAACTGCTCGGCGGCTCCGCCGACCTCGCCGGCTCCAACCTCACGTTGTGGAAGGGCTGCCACGGCATCCAGGAAGACGCCGCCGGCAACTACGTCTACTACGGCGTGCGCGAATTCGGCATGAGCGCCATCATGAACGGCATCGCCCTGCACGGCGGTTTCGTGCCCTACGGCGCCACCTTCCTCATCTTCATGGAATACGCGCGCAACGCCGTGCGCATGGCCGCGCTCATGAAGCAGCGCGTCATCCATGTCTACACCCACGACTCCATCGGCCTTGGCGAAGACGGCCCCACCCACCAGCCCGTCGAGCAGATCGCGTCCTTGCGCGGCACGCCCAACATGAGCCTGTGGCGTCCGGCCGACACCGTGGAATCGGCGGTGGCCTGGAAGGCCGCGCTCGAGCGCAAGGACGGGCCCACCGCCCTCATTTTTTCCCGCCAGAACCTGCCGCACCAGCCGCGCGATGCGCAGCAGCTGGCCAGCGTCGCCCGCGGCGGCTATGTGCTGGTGAAGGAGTCCGGCAGCGTGCCGGACGCCATCCTCATTGCCACCGGCTCCGAGGTGTCGCTGGCGGTGGCGGCGCAGCAGCAGCTCGCCGCCGCCGGCAAGTCGGTGCGCGTGGTGTCCATGCCCTCCGCCGACGCCTTCCTGGCCCAGGACGCCGCCTACCGCGAGGCGGTGCTGCCGTCTTCCGTGCGCGCCCGTGTCGCCGTCGAAGCCGCGCACGTGGATTACTGGTGGAAGTTCGTCGGCCTCGACGGCCGCGTCATCGGCATGCGCAGCTTTGGCGAGTCGGCCCCGGCCGGCAAGCTCTTCGCCGAGTTCGGCATCACCACGGATGCCGTGGTGGCCGCGGTCAACGAGATCCTCTGACAGCAGTGAGCCGGTGCGGCCCCCGGGCCGCGCCGCCAGGCCAGCCCCGCCGTCGCGGCGGGGCCTGACCACCAGCAGGGAGGGCGCCGCCCTCCCGCCCCGGCGCCGGCCCGCGCAAGCGGTGCGGCAAGAGAGCAGGCACATGGCATTACGCGTCGCCATCAACGGATACGGTCGCATCGGCCGCAACCTCCTGCGCGCGTATTTTGAAAACGGCGCCGACCCGGCGCTGGAATTCGTCGCCATCAACGACCTCGGCAAGCCGGAAGCGCTGGCGCACCTGACGCGCTACGATAGCACCCACGGCCGCTTTGGCGGCCAGGTCGAGCTCGACGGCCAGACCCTCACCATCATCCCGCCCGCCTGGGGCTGGGCGCGCGCGGCGACGGCCTTCGGCAACGGCCAGCATGCGGTGCGTCCTGAGGGCGAGGGCCTGCGCGCGCTGGCGGACACCTTGCTGGGGGCGGTGGCCGAGAGCATGGGCGGCGTCGCGGCCGAGGCGATTCCCGCGCGCGAGCCCGGCGCCGCGGTGCATGCGCCCACGCCGGGCGGGATGCCGGCCGCCGCCGGCAGCGTGTCGGGCGCGGCGCTGGCGACCGCCGGCCGCCAGCATATCCGCCTGCTGTCGGAGCCGGCGCCGGAGAAGCTGCCCTGGGCCGAGCTCGGCATCGATGTGGTGCTGGAATGCACCGGGCATTTCCGCTCGCGCCAGGAGGCGGGGCGCCACCTCGCCGCCGGCGCCAGGAAGGTCATCATCGGCGCCGCGCCCTTTGACGAGGTCGACGCCATGCTGGTCTACGGCGTCAACCACGAGACCCTGCGCGACAGTGACCGCATTCTTTCCAGCGTGTCCTGCACCACCAACGCGCTGGTGCCGCTGGTGCAGATACTGGACGCGGAGTTTGGCGTGGAATCCGGCCTCATGACCGAGATCCACGCGGTGACCTCCGACCAGGTCACGCTGGACCACACCCATCGCGACGTGCGCCGCGGCCGCGCCGCCGGCAACAACATCATTCCCACCACCTCGAGCAGCATCGGCGCCTTGCGCCATGTGCTGCCCGCGGTGGGCGCCCATATCGACGGCTATTCGCTGCGCGTGCCGACGCAGAACGTCGCCGCCATCGACTTCAGCTTCGTGGGGCGCAAGCCGCTGACGGTGGCGGCGATCAATGCGGCGTTCGCCCGAGAGGCGAGCGGCCACTACCGCCATATCCTCGCCTATTGCGACGAGCAGCTGGTCTCCAGCGACTTCAACCACTCGCCCTGGTCGCTGGTGTTCGACGCCACCGAGACCCGCGTGGTGGGACGCCAGGCCAAGGTGCTGGCCTGGTACGACAATGAATGGGGCTATGCCCACCGCCTGCTGGACCTGTGCCACTACCTGGCGCGGCGCTGAACTTTTTTGCCGGCCGCTCGCCCGCTCGCCCGCACTGCCGGTCAGTCGGCGGAGCGGCGCCGGCCGCGACGGAGCCGGGAGCGGCGGCCAGGAGCGAGCGCAAGCGTGAGGATGGCCGCAGCCGCCGGTGAAACGTTTGAACGGGCCGCGCTTGGCGGCAGAAATTTTGTTTTGAAAATTTGCGCGTTGAAAAAGAGGTGATGCACATGTCCGTAATCAAGATGGCCGACCTGGACCTGAAGGGAAAACGCGTCCTGATTCGCGAAGACCTGAACGTGCCGGTGAAGAACGGCAAGGTGGCGAGCGACGCCCGAATCGTGGCCTCGCTCCCCACCATCAGGCTCGCGCTGGAGAAGGGCGCCGCCGTCATGGTGTGCTCGCACCTCGGCCGTCCCACGGAGGGCGAGTTCTCGGCCGAGAACTCGATGCAGCCGGTGGCGGATTACCTGAGCCAGGTCCTGGGCCGTGACGTGCCCCTGGTCAGCGATTACCTGGGCGGCGTCGACGTCGCGCCCGGCCAGGTCGTGCTGTTCGAGAACGTGCGCTTCAACAAGGGCGAGAAGAAGAACGCCGATGCGCTGGCGCAGCAGTACGCCGCGCTCTGCGACGTGTTCGTGATGGATGCCTTCGGCACCGCCCACCGTGCGGAAGGCTCCACCCATGGTGTCGCGAAGTTCGCGAAGGTCGCCTGCGCCGGCCCGCTGCTGGCCGCCGAGCTCGAGGCGCTGGAGAAGGCCCTGGCCACGCCCGCGCGGCCCATGGTCGCCATCGTCGCCGGCTCCAAGGTCTCGACCAAGCTGGACGTGCTGACCTCGTTGTCCACGCTCTGCGACCAGCTCATCGTCGGCGGCGGCATCGCCAACACCTTCCTCGCCGCCGCCGGTTACCCGGTCGGCAAGTCGCTGTGCGAGCACGACCTCATCGACACCGCCAAGGCCATCGCCGCCAAGGTCAGCGTGCCGCTGCCGGTGGATGTGGTGGTGGCGGAAGTGACCGGTCCCATCGAGGATTTCATGGTCTTCGTCAACGCGGCGACGCCGGTGGTGAAGGACGTCAAGGACGTCGGCGCCAACGACATGATCCTGGACGTGGGCCCGAAGACCGCCGCGCAGTTCGCCGAGCTGCTGAAGTCCTCGAAGACCATTCTCTGGAACGGCCCCGTCGGCGTGTTCGAAGTGGACAGCTTCGGCAACGGCACCCGCGTGCTGTCGCAGGCCATCGCCGAGAGCCCCGCCTTCTCCATTGCCGGCGGCGGAGATACCCTGGCCGCCATCGACAAGTACGGCGTCAGCGACAAGATTTCCTATATCAGCACCGGTGGCGGCGCCTTCCTCGAGTTTGTCGAAGGCAAGCAGCTCCCGGCCGTGGCCGCGCTCGAAGAAGCCGCGGCGAAGAACCTGTAATCTTTTTTTTTGGAGCACTAACATGGCCCTGATCAGCCTGCGCCAGTTGCTGGACCACGCCGCCGAAAACGGCTACGGCGTGCCCGCCTTCAACGTCAACAACCTCGAGCAGATGCGCGCCATCATGGAGGCGGCCGACAAGACCGACTCCCCGGTGATCGTGCAGGCCTCCGCCGGTGCGCGCAAATACGCCGGCGCGCCCTTCCTGCGCCACCTCATCCTGGCCGCCATCGAGGAGTTCCCGCATATCCCCGTGGTCATGCACCAGGATCACGGCACCGCCCCCGGCATCTGCCAGCGTTCCATCCAGCTGGGCTTTTCCTCGGTGATGATGGACGGCTCGCTCGGTGAAGACGGCAAGACGCCGACCGACTACGACTACAACGTGCGCGTCACCAAGACGGTCGTCGACTTCTCGCACGCCTGCGGCGTGTCGGTGGAAGGCGAGATCGGCTGCCTGGGCTCGCTGGAAACCGGCATGGCCGGTGAAGAGGACGGCGTCGGCGCCGAAGGCGTGCTGGACCACTCGCAGCTGCTGACCGATCCGGAAGAAGCCGCCAGCTTCGTGCGCGACACCGGCGTCGATGCGCTCGCCATCGCCATCGGCACCAGCCATGGCGCCTACAAGTTCACGCGTCCGCCCACCGGCGACATCCTCGCCATCGAGCGCGTGAAAGCCATCCATGCGCGTATCCCCAACACCCACCTGGTGATGCACGGGTCCTCTTCCGTGCCGCAGGAGTGGCTGGAGATCATCAACGCGCACGGCGGTGCCATCAAGGAAACCTACGGCGTGCCGGTCGAGCAGATCGTCGAGGCCATCAAGCACGGCGTGCGCAAGGTGAACATCGACACCGACCTGCGCCTGGCCTCCACCGGCGCCATCCGCCGCTTCCTGGCGAAGGATCCGGCCGAGTTCGACCCGCGCAAGTACTTCAAGGAAACCATCACCGCCATGCGCGACATCTGCATCGACCGCTACCAGGCCTTCGGTACCGCCGGCCAGGCCAGCAAGATCAAGGTGTACTCGCTGGACCAGATGGCGGACCGGTATGCCAAGGGCCAGCTGGCGCAGCAGGTGAAGTAAGCTGCTGCTGCCGCGGGCCTGCGGGCTGGCGGCTGTCCAAAGAAAAGAGGCGCCTGCGGGCGCCTTTTTCTTGTCCCGGCACTGGCCGGGTCATTCCGTAATCTCCCCCGCTTGTTCCGGCGCGGCCGGCCGCCTACTCTTGGGTGGAGGGGTCGCAGGATCAAGCGCCTCGTCCACCCAAAGGGATGCTCCATGCCTGTCCGCTACCGCCTCGTCTTCCGCGGCAAGCTTCTGCCCGGCCTGCAACGGGAGGAGGTTGTAGCCAACCTCGCCGAACTGTTCCAGGTGCCGCTGGAGCGGGCGCAGGCCCTGCTGGAGGAGGTGCCGGCCGTGATCAAGCAGGATATCGACGTCGACCAGGGCAACCGCTACCTGGAGGCGCTGGCCAATGCCGGCCTGATTACCCATCTGGAACCTGCCACTGACGCCGCCGGCATCCAGTTGCCGGCGACCTGGGACGGCCTCGAGCGCCGCTCCGGACAGGAGCGGCGCACCCGCACCGATCGCCGCGGCGGCAGCCGCGATGCCGCGATGCGCCCCGATCGCCGCCTGCAGCGCGGCCGGCGCAAGACCGACGCCTGAGCCTGCCCTTGAATCCGCCACTGAATCCGCCGCTGTAGCCGCGCGCGCCCCGACTCGCGCATCCGTCGTTACTTGGCCACCACGCATTCGCGATAGCGCCTCAAGGATGTCGGCAGCTCCTCCTCGGTCGTCATTGCTTACGCCGACACTGGATAAATCTTCTTCTCCCCGCGGCCTTTGCGCGCCAGATATCGTCCTGAGCACTCGGTGGGGCCGGAATAGGACTCGACCTCGAGGTCCGGCCGACGGCAGGGAAAGGTGACGATCTCGTCAGCCCTGGGCGAGAGGTGGGGCGCTGGGTCGGAGCCGAGCTCTACTCGGCGGTACTATCGGGCCGATCACCTGCGATGGCGGATTGCCGGCGCTGCGAAAGGCCGGATAGCGCCTTGGCGTAGGACCACGCGATCAGCTCCTGCAGGTAATCAGCCGGAACCGTGCCGACCTTCACGATGGTGATCCACCGGAACCGGGCCATATAGCGGGCTGGCTTGATGCCAGGAACGTCAGTCAACTCCAGGAAACGCTCCGGCGGAGTGCAGATACTGAAGCGCCATTGCTCCGGCTCGCTGGTCTTGAAGTAGGCAAATTTTCTGCCGCCCACATAGTAGACAAGCACGTTACTGGGCGGCCCATACAGCCTGGAGGAGACACCGGGATAGCGGTGGCAATGCTCCTTTACGGCGTCAACATCCATTTGGCGGTCCTTGGGCGGTCTGGTCCGGGGCTGGCGGTGCGACATTGTCATGCGGATATGTCGAAAATTCCGGGCGTGGGCGCTGGGCGGGTTCGCCCGGTCCACGCGTCAGGAATGCCGCGTCGAGCTCGGCGTGGCCAGTATGCCGCGGCAGCGTTACATCTGGCTGCTGATCATATTAACAACGCCGGAAAAGACAATGACCAGCGTGCAGGCCAGGCCGCTGGTGCCTCCCGCCAGCTCGATGCTGTTGCGCATTTCCTCCGGGTCCTCCGCATGCTTCTGACTGGCGGTGATCTTGTTGATCTTTTTCAGCGCAGAAGAGAGGTAGAGGTAGTTGGCAAGCTTGCCGGCAGCGTAGCGCAGGCCAATCATCCAGGCGGCAGTGATGGAGCCATAGACGGTGCCTGAGGCCGGAAGTTGCGCAAGCGCAAGTACCAGCAGGACGCTGAAAATGGCGGTGGTCGCCATGTATACCGCTACCCACGCATACATCCTGCGGTAGGCAAGCCACGGGGTCGGAAATATTGCCGCGGCCCAGTTAAAGCCAAGCGATTTATGCCCCTGGAGAACGCCGGGATAGAACTTCGCGTAATAGTCCGTGTTCTGGAAGACGAATGCGTCGAGCAGGGGGCGAAGCTGCTCTTCGGTTTCCTGCTGGTGCGCAATGGAGGAAAGGCCGGACTGGGGCGCCTCGTAGGGATTGATTGTGCTCAAAATGATGTCTCTCTGGTTTCTGGCGAGGGGTGGTCGGCGCGAGCCGTTATGCCATGGCAGTCGCCAGGACCATGCTCCGATTACTTGGACAGGACGTGGCTGGTCGTGATGTCAGCGATCAGGCGCTCGCCCTCGCCCAACACCACGGTGCGGACCACGCTGACCGTCTTACCCTTCTTGACGAAGGTGGAGGTGGCTCTAAAGCTGCCGCTCGATTGATTACCCAGGAAATTGGCATTGAGCGCGATGGCCAACGGGAAGCCCTGCATGCCGGCGCTGGCATCTGGCTTGCCCATCACCAGCACGGTAGCGGTCACATCCGCAAACCACAGGATGGCTCCGGCATGGGTGACCCCGAAGGGGTTCTTGACGCCCTCCGTGACAGGCATTTCTGACACCGCCCGATCCGGGCTCTGCTCAATAATGGTGAATTCAATATTGCCGTGGACTTTCATGGGAGGGCTCCTTGACGAACCAGAGGTGGACTCCAGGCAAGCGCAGACGACCCTGGGGGTATGGCCGCGCGGTGCCGCGTCGCCGGGAGCGAAGGGGTAGGCGACTAACTCGCTGGCTTGGCTGCCGCTAATGTATAGAGATGTTTTCGAATATATAACGCAAGCATCAGCTGAAAGGTGGAGGTAATAAAGGCGCCGATCTCGTAGCTCTTCAGCGAGACACCTATGCCTATAAAGCAGATGGCCATGATGACGCCATATGCCACCGGGTGCCTCATGATCAGTCCGGCAAGCAGGAAAAGCACCAATAGGGTCTTGATGATCCACTCGCCGTTGAGGCCGCCCTCCGCGAACGCCAGGAGGACTACCGAGAGTATATGAAGCGCCATCAGAACCTTGTTGGCCAGGTCGGCTCGCGGCGGCAGGAAGTATTTATTCATTTTCTCTAGTGCCCACCGTTGGCGTCGCGGCTGCGCCGATGGCGCTGGACTTGGGGAGTCGCTGGGGATTTGCCGCTATCACACAATCTCTTCTCGTATAGCGTGCCCACTGAATCACCGGCCGTTGAGTAAAGGCTCACCTGTGAGAGCTCTCTCTTGAGTGAATAGACTTCAGAGTCATCCAGGATATAGGTGATGGCTTGAAAGCCCCCTTCCTTGGCGGCGCAGTCCTGTAAAAGCGTCCACTCGAGAACGTCATAGGGCTGATTGTTTCCGCTGAATATCTGGCGATTGTCGAACTCAATTCTTGTTTTTGCCTCAATGAACTTCAGTCCAAATATCTCTACCGGAGCGATCGATTCCGCATCTATTTTCAAGACCCGGTCCGGAAGCGTGGCTACCGTTTCCCAGGAAGAAGCAAAAGCCATGGAGCTCATAAAAATGGACATTGCTGCAATACAGATTATAGGCATGGGATAGGCCTGACATTGAAGGCAAGAAGGCACCCGCTTTGAGAGAATTGCTATGTGCTGGATGCAATAAAGGGCTATTTGACTTCGCCGTTGTAAAACGTACTTGCGATGCCATCCTTCTTCACGATCAGCTTGTTGCCGTCAGACAGGCTCTCAATATTCTCTGAGCAGCCATCAATTTCCTTCTTGCCAGTCACAGACTCCGTTTTCGTGTCAAAAGCGAAAGCGTAGGTGGTGGCTGGGCAGCTATTCCCATTTTCTCCAGTTGAAACGAGAAGTAGGTACGTTTCTCCGAACCTGTAGGCTTTCTCAATTTTCACATAGCCAGTTGCATCCGGGGATTGAACAACGGAGGCAAGGACATTGGTGACCCCGGCGCGTGACTGGTAATTGATGGCATTACCGAATTCCAGTGTCGCCACCTCAAATACATCGCCTACGGCATCGTCGGTGATGATGAGCTGTTCATATGACATTGTCGGGGCGCTCGGAGGCGGTGGCGCGACCTGCTCCTGCGGTTCAGCAGGCGCTTCCGGCGCCTTGCTGCACCCCGCGATAACCGTGACCAATGAAAGCAGGAGTATCTTGATCATCATGAGTCTTCCTTGTTCCCAGGTGGTTTCAATGGTGAAGGATCACTTGGCCCAATATCTGTCTGGTCCATCAAGCGGCATTCAGGGGTGCGGCCCTAACGGGTAGCTAATGGCGGTCCTGCCACGCCTCGCCGGCAGCGAAGGGTTGGCGGCGCCCCGCTACGGAGACCGGCTGCCTATGCCTTTACTGCTGACGGTACCGCAGCAAGCGCGCCATTTGAAGCTCGGGAATCACGGAGGGTAGGCTACTCATCTTCACTCCGGGCCTCAATGCTGGCAATTTCGCCCTGGGAAATCACGACCGAAATTACTATTGGTCTGCAGCATATGCTGCAGTCCTCAATGTACTCCTGCTGTTCAATGGAGCAGTCGACCACAACCTCAATCTGCTCCCAGCAGTATGGGCATTGGATAAATGCGGTCTCAAGATTCTGCATGAGGCACCTGGCGTGGAGTTGGCGGCGTGCGCCGTTGTATTACGGGGTGGTAGCCAATCCGGATCGTGTCGCCCACGAAGCGATCCGTCGATATCGGGTGTAGTAGCCGAATGCAGTCAAGTCGGCCATTGAACAATGGATCAGGTATAGCCAGTAATGCTGTAAAAAACATGAGCCAGTGCAAGAAGGAAGAACTTGCAAAGGATGCCAATGCGAAATGCCATCCAATTTGATCTAACCCCAAAGCCCTCTGCTACTTTGCCTTTAACCGTACTGCCATGAAATGCATTGAGAGCTATAACGATGGAAGTCAACTGAGGAAAAAATATTAATTGTTGGGAAATGAAGTCAGGGGGCACTTGAAGCTGAAGCCACATGCTCAATGCGGTAACGGGGATGGTGAGAAGTGCCGCATAGTTTGCCTTTTGGCTTTCTCCCGTTACATGAAAATTCCAATATAAAAGGCAGCCTGTGACCAGTGGTCCGCCAAACCAGGTCGCGATACCCATGCCGGAGACTTTATATATTCCCGGCGTTTTTCTGCTGACGACTGAGCGCGGCGCGGAGTAAGGCGTTTGGTCTGTACTGCTCATGCTTGATGCCTGGCGTAAGAGTTCAGGGCGACCCGATGGCAGCCATAGCCTGACGCCGGGTCGCCCTGGAATGACCGGTTGGCTCGGTTTGCGCTACTTGATATGGCTATATTGTCCCTTCAGGAGAGTTGAGCCAGCCGGACAGGGGGTGGCTTGTGCAAATTTTTCTCCTGATCCATTTTGACAAAGATAGATCTCTACTTCCTGTTCAACTACAGCATGGGCCTCATTTTCTGGCGCCCAGATAGTCGAAATGGTGGGCATCCTGGCTTGAAGCTTGGCTAAATGCGGATAGCCATAAGAGGATAATAGGTAAATTAGCGCTGCTATATTGATAGCCACCGTAAGCCAGAAAACAATACGAAACGATGTTTTACTGGATTTGTGGCGAAGGAGTTGCTGCGCATACATGGCGCCAGGCCAGCCGCCGCCAAGAGAAAGAAGATGGAGTGTGTTCTCGGGGGTGCGTTGGCCTCCCTTCCTGGCGGCGGACTTATCAAGGGCATACATGCCTAGAGATAAGGCGCTCATGCCGAGATACAACCAAAGAACAAAAAGGGGAAGGCGGCCATGCACAGCGAGGGCCGCAACAATCGCCAGAAATGCCCCGCCAGTCATGAGGGCCGTTACCGCCGGGCCAAGTGAAAACTGGCCGCCAATCAGTTTGACGTTTTCTGCCCTGCTCCGGCCTTGGGCATCAATGACTGTTTCATAAGTGACATCTGCTCCAATTTCTGGGCGCTTGACGCCACGGGGCAGTGCCTTGATATGGACGAAGACCTGATTTTCGCCTGAGCTTGGCGTAATGAAGCCAAATCCTTTTTCATCGTTCCATTTTGCAATTTTCCCACGAACGCTCATAAATCCTTCTCTTGAGGGCTGGCGTGGAGTTCAGGTACGCGTAGACGCCATTGGGTGAATGAGCCGAAGTGTACCGATTCGCCTGGAGCGAAGCGTTAGGCAGGCCGCTCTAAGAGCCGTGCAGCTATCTGGCTGAGCGAGGACGAAATAAGGCTATATCAATTCAGGGTGTCAGCCCGCTGGATCGCAAGATTGACAAGAATTGCTCAGGAGTTTCTGTTGAAAGCAAATTCTCCCTGTTCTCGCCTAGCCATACCGAGAATTTGTAGGACGACTGGTTCTTCCCAACCAGCGACACAAGTGATTCAAGAGCCGGCCCGGAGCCCAGTGCCAAATTCCTCTTTATTTCATCAGACATTACTAATACGAAGCTTGCGAATTGAACCTGCCTAGACAGCGATCCAGTCTCAGGTGAAGACTTCTCCTTCATCTCGACATGATATTGCCTCGGACTGTACTCCATTATTGCACCTGAAAGCACATCAATGCCTCCAGAAACGATGATGGAAGAGATGTCGGAAACGACAATCCAATCAACTCGGTTTCTGAGTTTGAATTCTTGTTGCTCATAACCATCCTTTTCAAAACGGACGGGCCGCCCCTCCCCGGCCTTCTTATCGACATCTACTTTAAGCGGTGTCTTTCCTACCTTGAGGCCATCTATATAGACATCTACGGGATCAACATTGCTGCTAAAGCTGATTTCGTTAGTTGTCCCGGAAATTATTGTGGCGCACCCAGTAAGCGCAGACAGAAAAATTAAAATTATAAAAGTTCTCATTTAGTGCTCCCCATGTTTTTAATAGTCGATTGGTGGAGGTGAATCTGTCTGATTGATACATTTCCCCTGAAAAGCTCGCTGCCTAACGTGGAGTTAAGGCCGCGCGCCGCTAGCCTATGATTTTTGAGGCCATGGTGCCGCGTTGGCCTTGAACGAGTGGTTAGGTAAGCCCAGCCGAAGCCGGCACTTAGCGACTAAGAAAGTATGCGGCCATCGTCATACGCGAAGCGATAGGCTCTGCCCTCGAAGTCGGTAACCTCAATGGCGTTGGGGGTGAGCTCAAGCGGCCCTGTGAATATGTCTGCGCCAGAGGTCGACCAAATTATCTCGCCGCCCTCCGTAAAGCATGAAATCTCTAGCTCCCCATGTGAAATGAGGGCCTTGTGCCCGGGGCTATAATAGATGCCAAAACAAGTGGCTGGATCTACGACCAATGACCAGAGGTAGCTGAAGGTCGGGAGGCGAAAGCAGGCAATGTGGTTTCCAACAGCAAGATAGCCGCGGCCATCCGTGACCAAAAGCGACTTGGCATGAACACCTGAGGCGCCTGCACTGGATCCAAAGACGGCGGTAGGGTTGCCATCGATGATGATGCCATGCACGGAAATAGGTGAATCTGGGTGAGATAGATTCATTTTAACGGGGTATGCAGTGGCATTGTCCGTGGAGCCAAAGGTGTAGCAAGGCTCATTCACGACTTGAATATCTTGCATGGGATGGGGCACAAATTTTACCTAACTTGAATTGGACCTCAAATGAGGTCTGAAGATGTCGGACAGTAACTGCATTGCCCGCCGATCAACCGCTTACGACGTCCGCCCGGAATTATGCGTCTCGCCGCCCCGCACCCCTCTGTCCGCCCGTGAAACCGCGTCAAGTGACGTATAACTCTCTGCGCCTGGGCCTGTAAGGCAGAGGTGCACGGGTCCTCGCCGCCACGGGCCGTGAGCTATACGTCAGCATCGTGCGTCCGCGACCTTCCCGCATGGTGCCCGTGCCACCCGGGGTTGCCTATATCGGAAAGTACGGAGAATACGCCGCCGGCCCTGACGCTCCCGCGCGAGCCAGGGCCTTTGGCGTTAGCCGGCCCCGGCCCAGAGGCCAGGTCGCGCCAGCAGTTCGCTGACCAGCCCCGGCACCACCTGCGTGGCCGGCCCGTAGCGGTGCTCGTGAAAAATGCTCTGCGTGAGCGAGGGCTCGAGGTTGAGTTCGACGGTATGGGCGCCGGCTTGCCGCGCCGCCGCCACAAAGCCCGCGGCCGGATATACATTCCCGGAGGTGCCGATGCTGACAAAGAGGGTGCAGCGCGCCAGCGCCGCGGCGATGGCGTCCAGGTGATAGGGCATCTCGCCGAACCAGACGATGTCCGGGCGCAAGGTGCCGCTGACGCCACAGCAGTCGCAGCGCTGTTCGGGCGAAATGTCGCCGTCGATGCGGAAGCGTTCGCCGGAGCGCGTGCAGAGCATGGAGCGCAGCTCGCCGTGCATATGCAGCAGCGCCTGCGAGCCGGCGCGCTCGTGCAGGTCGTCCACGTTCTGCGTCACCACCAGCACCTCGCCGCCGTAGTGCTGCTCCAGGCGGGCCAGGGCCTGGTGGGCGGCATTGGGCTGGATGGCGGGGCTGTGCAGCTGCGCCCGGCGCTCGTTATAGAAGCGCTGTACCAGGGCCGGGTGGCGGGCAAAGCCCTCGGGGGTGGCGACGTCCTCGATGCGGTGCTCCTCCCAGAGGCCATCGCTGGCGCGGAAGGTGCGGATACCGCTTTCAGCCGAGATGCCGGCACCGGTCAGGACGACGATGCGGTGCGGCGTGGCGCGGGGCAGGGTCATGGGGCCTCCGGAATGACGAGGCCGGCACAGCCGGCAAAACATGATCATGCTATAACCGCAACGTGAACTTCGCCATGGAGCCGCCATGACCATCGCCTTGCCGGCAGACGCCAGGCGCCTGGACCTCCAGGCCGTGCAGCGTGCCCTCAAGCGCCTGGACCTCGACGTGTATGCCCCCCTGGGCGGCGTGCTGGCCGACTACGTCCGCTTCTACCGCCTGGCGCTGGAAGACGAGTTCCCCGGCCTCCGCCACTACCTGGGCTGGGTGGATAGCTACGGCTACCGCGTGGTGGCGCAGGTGTTCATGCCGGCCCGGGCGCGCGGCACCGTGTTCCTGCTGCATGGCTACCTTGACCACTCGGGCCTTTACGGCCACCTCATCCGCGACTGCGTGGCGCAGGGACATGCGGTGTTCATCTTTGACCTGCCCGGGCACGGCCTCTCCAGCGGCCGGCGCATCGACATCGACGATTTTGCGCATTACCAGGAAGTGCTGGCCGAGATCCTGGCCGCCTATGGTCCGCACTTGCCGCAGCCTTTCTACGGCCTTGGCCAGAGTACCGGGGCTGCCATCCTCATGGATCACGTGCTGACGCGCTGCGCGGCGCAGCAGGCGCCGGCCTTCCGCAAGCTGCTGTTGCTGGCGCCGCTGGTGCGGCCGGTGCAGTGGGCCAAGATCCGCTTTGGCTGGTGGCTGCTGCATCATTTCCAGACCGGAGTGCCGCGCGTGTTCCGCCGCAATACCAGCGACGAGGCTTTCCTGCGCTTCGTGGCCGAGACCGACCCCCTGCAGGATCGCCTGGTGCCCATGGGCTGGGTGGGGGCGCTGCGGCAGTGGGTGCTGCGCATGCAGGCGCAACCGCGCAGCGATTATCCGGTGCTGCTGGTGCAGGGCGGGCGCGACGAGACCGTGGAGTGGCGCTACAACAACGACTATGTGCGCGGCCGTTTCCGCGTCGAGCACGAGCACCTGGAGCCGGAGGCCTCGCACCAGTTGGCCAACGAGCGCGACGACCTGCGTGCCCCGGTGCATGTGGCGCTGGCGCGGATGCTGGGCGAGGCTGACGCTCGCCAGGCCGGGCGCTAGGTCGGGCTGGCGGCAACCCACCCGCCACCCTCCGGATTTCCGCCGCTTCCCGTGCGGGCGCCCGATGCGTCACCTCCGACGTGTCGCCGCGGGCGGCTTGAGGCCCGATCGGCAACCTCCCCCTCCTGGCGCAGGACCTGCCCTTGGCCCCCGGGCCGTCCCCGCCGACCTCTCCGTATCGCCCAAATGACTAGAACGAATTCCCTACGGAGTGGCATAGTCGCGTCACTTGCCGGCGCCATTTGTCCCGGCCTCTGACAGGGAGCTTTCATGACCGCCGTCCCCCATCGCTGGCGCTTCTTCCGCGCCGGCGGCTTTGACCAGGTGCGTATCGACACCCCCGCCGACCTCGCCGCCCTGTCCCAGCTCGACCAGAAGCTGTGGGCTGCCCTGGCCTGCCCGGTGGCGGACCTGGAATTCGACAAGCGCACCCTGGCCTACCTGGATGCCGACCAGGATGGTCGTATCCGCGCTCCCGAGCTGATCGCGGGCGTGGACTGGACCTTGGCCCGCCTGGCCGATCCCGCCGTGCTGTTCCAGGCCGCGCCGCTGCCGCTGGCGGCGCTGCGCGATGACGATGCCGGGCGCCTGCTGGCCGCGGCCGCCCGCCACCTGCTGGCCATCGTCGGCCGCAGCGGCGACAGCCAGGTCAGCGCCGCCGATACCGACGACCTCAAGCGCCTGTTCCCGCCGCACGAAGCCAACGGCGACGGCCTGGTGCCGGCCGCCTTTGCCACCGACGAGGCGTTGAAGGCGGTGATTGCCGACATCATCGCCGTGCTGGGCAGCGAAGCCGATCGCAGCGGCGAGCCCGGGATTTCCGAAGCCAGGATCAAGGATTTCTTCGCCCAGGCCGGCGCCGTCACCGCCTGGCAGCAGGCCGGTCGCGAGCCGTCGCTGCAGCCCTTCGGCGAGGCCACGCCCGCTGCGCTGGCGGCCATTGCCGTGCTGCGCGACAAGATCGATGACTATTTTCACCGCGTGGCGCTGGCGGCCTTCGATACCCGCGCCGCCGCCCTCATGAACGGCGAAGAGGCCGAGCTGGTGAAACTGGCCGCGAAGAACCTGGCCGATGTCAGCGAGACCGCTGGCCTGCCGCTGGCCGACATCCGCCATGGCGAAACGCTGCCGCTGACGCAGGGGCTGAACCCGGCGTGGGCCGGTGCCGTCGCCGTCTTTCGTGACACGGTGGTGGCCCCGCTGCTGGGCGACAAGGACGTGCTGAGCCGTGAGGACTGGCGCACTATCGGCGAGAAAATCGCGCCCTGCCTGGCCTGGCAGGCGGCCCGGCCCGCGTTGCCCATCCTGGATACGCTGGCGCCGGAGCGCATCGAGTTCCTCGCCGGCAGCGAGTGCGAAGCGGCGCTGCTGGCGCTGGTCGATGCCGACCGCGCGGTGGCCGCCGAGGCCGACAGCCTGCTCGACCTGGACAAGCTGCTGCGCTTCCAGCGCCACCTGGTGCCGCTGCTCAACAACTTCATCGCCTTCCGCGATTTTTATGCGCGCCTGGACAAGGCAGTGTTCCAGGCCGGCACGCTGTTCATCGATGGCAAGAGCTGCGAGCTGGTGGTGCGCGTCGGCAAGGTCGACGACCACGCCCGCCTGGCCAGCGCCAGCGGCAGCTTCCTGCTCTATTGCGACTGCGTGCGGCGGACGGCGGACGCCAGCGGTGCGCGCGAGCGCATGAACATCGTCGCCGCGGTCACCGCCGGTGACGAAGGCAACCTCATGGTCGGGCGCAATGGCGTGTTCTACGACCGCGAGGGCCGTGACTGGGATGCGCAGGTGGTGAAGATGGTGCAGAACGCCATCAGCGTGCGCGAGGCGTTCTGGCTCCCTTACCGCCGCATCGGCCGCCTCATCTCCGACCAGGTACAGAAGTTCGCGGCCAGCCGCGACCAGGCCGTGACCGCGCAGACCGATGGCCTGGTCACCAAGGGCGCCGACCAGGCGTCCGCGGCGCTGGTGGCGCCGCCGCCTCCCGTCGCCGCTCCCGCGCCGAAGGCGGCTTTTGACATTGCCCGCTTTGCCGGGATCTTTGCCGCCATCGGCCTCGCCGTCGGCGCCATCGGCACCGCGCTGGCCGCGGTGGTGGGCAGCTTTATCGCGCTCAAGTGGTGGCAGATGCCGCTGGCCCTGGTCGGCGTCATGCTGTTGCTGTCCGGTCCCGCCATGGTGCTGGCCTGGTTCAAGCTGCGTCGCCGCAACCTGGCGCCGCTGCTGGACGCCAACGGCTGGGCAGTGAACACGCAGGCGCGCATCTCCATCGGCTTTGGTACCGAACTCACGCGCGTGGCCGAGCTGCCGGAAGGCGCCGAGCGTTCGCTGCGCGACCCCTATGCGCCCAAGGCGCCACTGTGGCCGTGGCTGCTGCTGTCGGCGGCGGTAGCCGTGGCCTGGTGGGCATGGCGCCAGGGCCTGTTCCACCGCTAGGGCCGGTACACCTCGCCGTGAAAAAGGCAGGCGCAAGCCTGCCTTTTTTAGGGCGCGAGGCGGGCGGCGCCAGGGCCGGCAATGGCGGTCGTCCCGTCAGTGATGGCGCAGGCCGCGCCCGTCCATCTGCACCACCGCCACATGGTGGTGGTCGCTGGCCGGCTCCATCTCCTCCAGGCGCTGTTCCAGGCGTGACTTCAGCAGCGCCAGGCGCTCGCCCAGTTCATCCAGGTCGAGGTTGCTGGATTCGGCGGCGGGCATGATCTCGCGCTCCTCCTCCTTTACATGGTGGTGCACGTATTCGCGCAGCACCTTCACCTGCGCCTCGAAGCGGGCATCGTCCGGGCCGTGGCCGTCAATCTTGGCCATCAGGTCCTTGAGCGTGTCGTGCTCGACAGCGGCTTCGTCCAGCAGTGACTGCTTCACCTTGCCGCGCAGCGCCGGATAGAACAGCTTCTCCTCGATATGGGCGTGCAGCATCAGCGCCTGGCAGATCTGCTGCACGACATCGACGCGCTCCTGCGCCCCCTTTGTCGCCTCGTACTGGGCGAAGAGCTTGTCGACGGCGCGGTGGTCTTTCTTGAGCAAGGCGATGGCCTTGGGGTCCTTGAGGAACATGGCGGGCTCCCAGTGGTGGTGACGCCTGGCCGGCCGCCGCCCCGGCAGGGCCGCAGCGGACTCAGGCGTTCGGGTGAGTGCTATTCACTCTGGCACAGCGAGCAGGAGTCGACGCAACGGGGCTGTCGTGCATGTGTGGGTTTTTATTCAAGGGACGTGGGGCGGAACCCGGCCCGCGGGCCGGACAGCAAAAAGCCCGCGCAAGCGGGCCTTTTGTTGTGCGGGCGCCGCTATCCGCGGACCAGGGCAGGGCGGGACATCAGCCGCCGATGAAACCTTTCTTCTTGGTCTTGCGGATTTCCTTCTCTGACTGGAACTCGACCAGGCCGGTTTCCAGGTTGGTCAGCTTCATCGTGAACTTGTAATAGACGTCACGGGTGTTGCCCGCGGTCTTCACGATGGAGGAGAAGTTGCCGTAGAGCATGAGCTGGGCGCCGAGCTGGCGACCCATCTTCACCGACTTGGTTTCGTCGACCATGCCGCTGTTGGCCTGGAAGTCCATTTCCTTGGCGATCGCATCCACCCGGGTGCGGTCGACAAAGCGGAAGCGGCCGGAGTTCAGCAGCTTGGTGCTGATGGTGTCGGTGACCGACTCGGTGTCGATGTGCTCCAGCGTCTTGTTCTTGATGCTGTCGACAAAGAGGATGGGGCGCTTGCCGCTGGGCGCGATGTCGGCCATGGCGGGCGAGGCGAGCAGGTCGTCGACCATCTTCTCGGCAATCATCTGCAGGTCGGTGGAGCCGAACTCGGTGTTCACGGTTTCCACGGCGGTGGCATCGCCGTACTGCACCTTGCTGGCACAGCCGTTAAGGCCGAAGGCGGCAACGGCCACCAGCGGCAGCGCAATCAGGGCACGCTTCATTATTGGGTCACTCCTTGCGGTTTGCGAATCTGGATCTGGAACTTCTTGGCCTTGTCGGTGGGGCCGGTGCCGCCGATGGTCATCTCGTCGCCGCCGGAGAGGCTGGCGGGCTTCCAGGGACGGTCGTTGTCATCGATCGGCATGTCGTTGGCATCGAACCAGACGAACTTGTATTCAAACTGCTGGGTGACGCCGGCGTCGTTGTGCAGGATGGCCTTGGCCTGGGGCAGGCCGCCTTCGGTGAGCTCGACGATCGAGCGCTGCACTTCGATGACGCCCTTGAGGTCGCCGCCACGGTAGTTGACGACCTTGGAGGTGCTGCTGGCGCAGGCCGCCAGCAGCAGGGCGCCGCCAAGCAGACTGATCAGGGACAGGCGTTTCATGGGTGTTCTCCTTGTGGTTCCAGGGGGCGGGCGGGGCCGGCCTTACAGCTCGTAAACCCGACTGTAGGTCTTTCCGGGCAGCACGACCAGATGCACGAGGGTCGGGCGGCCCGGCTTCACATTGACGCTGACCGGGGCCAGGCCGGGCAGCGAGACACGGTGCTCGCCGGCGGCCAGCGCCAGGCGCACCACCTGGCCGGAGCCCGGCAGCGTCAGCCAGGAGCGCAGGTCGGGCTGCTCGGCCACCAGGCTGTACACCGTGGTGGCCAGGCTGAGCAGGCCGGTGGTGTCGTTCTTGCGCACCTGGCGCTGCATTTCCTGGCGCGTGAGCAGGCGCAGGAAGGCGCGCGCCAGCATCGCCGGCACCTCCTCCTTCAGGCTGCGCACGGCCAGGGCGCGGGTATCCACCAGCAGGGCGGCGGGCAGCACCAGGCCGTCCACCTGCACCGACAGCAGGTTGGGCGCCACGGCGTTGTTGTAGACCGGGAAGCTGATGTTGTTGACGGTCTGGGTGGTGATGATGGGAATGGCCAGCGGGACTTTCTCCGGCACATAGCCTTCTTCCAGGTAGATCACGATCTCGCCTTCGCCCTTCTTCGGCTTGATCTGCGTCGGGCCGAGCGTCTTCGCCAGCGCCTTCACCTCGTCCAGGCCGGTCGTGAGGCCGGTGCGCACCACGTCGCGCTGCAGGTAGGCATTGTCCGGCACCATTTCCAGCGCCTTGCGGTAATCGATGAAGGCGTCGTTGACGCTACCGGTGGCCTCGTAGATCAGGCCCGACAGGTAGAGCGTGGCGGCGTTCTGGAACTCGCTCTTGACGCGGCCGCCGGCCAGGTCCATGGCGCTGAAGTAGCCGTCGTAGCGGCTGACGTCCATGCCCTTGCCGGCGGCCTCCTCACGCGCCTTGTCGACCTTGCCTTCGCGCGCGCGCAGGGCGTCGCCCTGCAGCTGGTTGGCGCGGCGCACCTCCACCAGCGCGCCCTGCGCGTCGCCGGCGGCCAGGTAGTTGAGCGCCTGGTACTGGTGCACGAAGACGCGCTCGTAGGTACGGCCCTGGTAAGGGCGGGCGTTGTCGTTGGTGAGCAGGCTGGCGCCCGAGGCGGCGAGGCCGGAGGCGGACACCGTGGCCTTGTCATCCTGCGCGGCAAAGCGCGCGATGGCCTGGTCGTAGTCGGCCTTGCTGAGCTCGGCGCGCAGCGCGAGCTGCTCGATGCGGCCTTTCTCCATCAGGTAGAGGGCGCCGTCGGCGCCCGCGGTTTTCGTGCCGATGCGCGTCACGGCGCCGTCGGGCATGCCGGCATCGAGGGCGGCGCGATAGGCGCTGGCCTGCCCCGGATACGGCGAGAACACCGAGGAGGCGGCGCAGCCGCCGAGGGCCAGCGGCAGCAGCACAAGGGTGGCGAGTCGGGTCAGGCGCATGCGGAAGACTTCTGTCGGGGTGGCAGGCGGAGGTGGCGGACTAGCGGCACCTTACCAGCGCGGGCCGGCAGGCAGCTCGGCCTGGGCGGCGGGTTTGGCGGCCGCGGCGCTGGCATCCTTCTTCACCAGCATGCCGTCCTTCACGGTGGCGGCGTCGCCGTCGACATCGGCCTTGGTGAAGCGGGCTTCCACCGTGGTCACGGTGGCGCGGGCGACTTCGGCCTCGGTGTTGCCGAGGTCCTCGCCGGTATCCGCGTCGCGGATGGTGGCGCCCTGGCTGTAGATCACCAGCGCATCGCCGACCTTCAGGCTGCCGTCGTTGCCGCGGTTGATGTAGAGCGTCTTGCCGTCGGTCTTGGCCACGCGCAGCGGGAACACGGTGCCGACGATGCGGGTCACCATCTCCTGCGTCGCCTGCGCGATCAGCTTCTTGCCGGCGTTGTTGGAGCCCTTGGGGTCGCGCAGTTTGGCTTCGGCGGCGAATTTTTCCGCGGCGACGATGCGCCCGGTGCGGGCATCGATCACGCGCAGGTAGAGGTCGATATGCGCTTCCTGCTGGCTGTAGGTCAGGCTGCTGTAGGGGGTCTGCTTCTGCACGACCTGGCCGCCGAGGTCATCGATGCGGCCCATCACGAAATAGTCGACGCCGAGCAGGCGGGCGATCTTGGGTGCCTCCTCGGGGGAGGCATAGTCGCTTTCCTGGAACTGCTTTTCCTTGAGCAGGTCGTCCAGGCGAGAGCGCTCCAGCACGTCGAACTTGCGCGTCGCCACGAGCTGGTGGATCAGCTCATTGCCGAGCAGGTTGGTCTGGTCCTCGATGGTGCCGGTGAAGACATGGTAGCCGTCGCTGATGATGACGTTCTTGTCGATGCTGAACGGCAGCACGGCAATGGTGGGGCGGGCGGCCCAGAGCGGGGCGGACAACAGCGAGGCGGCCAGGGCAAGGGCGCCGGCCAGGCGCAGCGAAAGACGCATGACTCCTCCAGGAGACGGAACGAACCGCAGGGTGCGGCAGTGCATGGGCCGAGTCTAGAGAGCTGGCGCCGACTCGGAAAGACGTAGTATCCGCAAAGCCCGGGGCGCGGGAAGACGGGGACGGCGGGGGGCCGACGGCCGGGTCCGGCAGGGTGCGGACGGCGTTACCCCGAACGAGGTGCCATCAACGGATGGAGTCCGGCCCTGCGCTGGGGCAGACTCGGCCTTTGAATTTGCGGAGGGGCCATGGCCACTGAACTCAAGCGCACCCTCAGCCTGACGCAGCTGACCTTCTATGGCGTCGGCACGATTGTCGGCGCCGGTATCTATTCCGTGCTGGGCGCGGCCGCCGGCGTCGCCGGCGAGGCGCTCTGGGTGAGCCTGCTGCTGGCCGGCCTGGCGGCGCTGCTCACGGGGCTGTCCTATGCCGAGCTCATTTCGCTGTTCCCGCGCGCCGGCGCCGAATACCACTTCCTGAAGGCGGCCTTCCCGCGCTGGACCCTGTTGTCCTTCCTGGCCGGCTACCTGATCGCCCTCAATGCCGCCGCCACCAGTGCCACCGTGGCGCTGGCCTTCGGCGGCTATGCCCGCGTCTTTGCCGACCTGCCGGTGTGGGCCTCGGCGCTGGCGCTGCTGGCGGCCTGCACCCTGGTCAATGTGCTCGGCATCCGCCAGGCCACCTGGGTCAGCATGGGCATCGTGGTGGTCGAGGTCGGGGGCCTGCTGCTGCTGGCAGGCGCGGGCTTCCTGCACACCGATGTGATGACGGTGGTGCAGTGGCCGCAGGCCGACGCCAGCGCCGGCATCTTTATCGGCGCCGCCCTCATCTTCTTCATCTACATCGGTTTCGAGGACGTGGCCAATCTCGCCGAGGAGGCGCGCCGCCCCGAGCGCGATGTCGCGCGTGCCCTGCTGCTGTCCATTGTGATCACCTCGGTGCTCTACCTGCTGGTGGCCTGGGTGGTGCTGGCCCTGGCCTCCCCCGCGATGCTGGCGGCCAGCAGCTCGCCGCTCACCACCGCGGCCGGCGTCATCAGTCCGGGCCTGGGCCAGGCGCTGGCCTTTGCCGCGCTCTTCTCCACCGCCAGCACCGCCCTCATCTCCCTGGTCAGCATCAGTCGCCTGCTCTACGGCATGGCCCGCGATGGCGCGCTGCCCTCGGTGCTGGCACGCGTGGGCCGGCGGCAGACGCCCTGGGTGGCGGCGCTGGCGCTGTTTGCCGCGGCCTGTGCGCTGCTGCCGCTGGGCGAGGTGAAGATCGTCGCCAGCATCGCCTCGCTGGGCGTGCTGGGGGTGTTCGTGGCGGTGCATGTGGCGGTGATCCGCCTGCGCTACACGGCGCCCGGGCTGGCCCGCGGCTTCCGCGTGCCGGGCGCCGTCGGGGCGCTGCCGCTGCTGCCGGTGCTGGGCATCGTGATGGCGCTGGGCCTGATGACGCAGTTCGAGCCCCGGGTCTATGCGGTGGCGGCGCTGGCGGTGGCGGTGGGACTGGCCCTGCGCTGGCTGGCGCAACGCGAACAGCGCCGGCAATCCCCGGTATGATGCGCGCTGACCGGCAGGCGACTGGAGGAAGGGATATGCAAGAGCTCGTGCGCGAAGTGAAGAAGTGGCCAGTGGCGCGCGCCCTCTCGGCCGCCGTGTGGCTGGCGCTCGCGCTGCCGTCATTGCCGGTGGTGGCCGCGGAGGCGGCAGCAGCGGTGGCTGCCGGGGGTGACGCGCCCGGGGCCGTGGCGACGCCGCCGGCCCGCCCTGCCGCCGGCAGTCCCGCCGCCGGCGCCGCCTTTGGCGTGGCCAGCGCGGACGGCACGGCCGCCCCGCTCAAGGCGGCCACGGGCAATACGGGCAACAACGGCAAGGCCAGCGATGCCGCGGCCCATGCGGCCGATGCAGCGGCGGCCAATGGCGCCGATGCGGCCGGGGATGCCGACCTCATTCCTGTGCCCGCGGCGCCGGCCGAACAGCTCTACCAGTTCAAGACAGGGCAGGCGCCAGAGCTGCAGCAGTTCAGCGGCCGCCCGTGGTGGGACATCCTCAGCTTCTGCAGCGGCGCGATGATGGCCATCAAGACCGAGCCCGAGGCGCAGCCCCGCGTCCAGGAGGAGGCCATGCGCCGCCTCACGCTGACCTTGTTGCCGCTGCTGAAGCAGACCGGACAGCCGGTCGAGCAGTGGCGTGGCATGTCCGCCAAATATGCCCAGGGCCTGACCGAAACCCGCTTCCTGCGCGATGAGGGGCGCCGGGCCGGGGTGATGCAGGTGTGCCTGCGGCAGATTCCGGCGCAGTTCCGCCGGGAGCACCCCGCGCCGCCGCCGCTCTGAGCACCGGGCCGACCCGCCTCAGGGTGCGGCGGCCGCCGGACTGTCCAGCAGGCGGAAGGAAATGCCGATCAGCACGGCCTCTGACTCCACGCGCCCGGTGGTTTGCAGGTATTGGGTCGCCAGCAGGATGTCGTCGGTGTGCTCCAGATGGAAGCGCAGCTGCTGGTAGCGGTATTCGGTGAAGACCGCGAACCCCGGCGACGGCTGCCAGGACAGGCCCAGCGAGGCATGCGGGCCGACCCGGCCCTTGCCGCCGCTCCAGGTGTTGTCGGGGCCGAACATCAGGTCCTGGTTCAGCGCGAGACGGGCCGACTCGTCCAGGGTCTTGCCGCCATAGGCATCCAGCCAGAGCTGGGTGCCGGCATGGGCGGGGGCGGCCATCAGCGGCAGGGGCAGGGCAAATCGTTTCATGGTCGGTCGTGCCTGGCGTACCGCCGGGAGGGACGTCGGCTTTCATCTTCGGCCGGCACCGGCCCGGATTCAATATGCGCACGCGGTGCCGGCACCGGGAGCCCATGAAAAAAGCCGGCATCTGCCGGCTTTTTCTTTTTCCGTGCGCCGTGGCCGGCGCCGCCCTCAGAACAGTACGCGGGTGCGGATGGTACCGTCGATGTGCTGCAGCTTTTCCAGCGCCACGCTGGAGTATTCCTTGTCCACGTCCATCACCAGGTAGCCGATGGCTTCGTTGGTCATCAGCGACTGCGAGCTGATGTTGATGTTGTTCTCGGCGAACACGCGGTTGATGGAGGCGAGCACGCCCGGCACGTTGCGGTGGATGTGCAGCAGGCGGTGCTTGCCCGGCATCAGCGGCACGGCCACTTCCGGGAAGTTCACGGCGGAGAGCGTGGTGCCGGAGTCGGAGTAGCGCACGAACTTTTCCGCGACTTCCAGGCCGATATTGGCCTGCGCTTCCAGCGTGGAGCCGCCGATATGCGGGGTCAGGATGACGTTGTCCAGGCCGCGCAGGGGCGACTCGAAGATCTCGTCGTTGGCCTTCGGCTCCTTGGGGAAGACGTCGATGGCGGCGCCGTTCAGGTGCTTGGACTTGATGGCTTCGGCCAGGGCCTCGATGTCGACGCAGGTGCCGCGGGCGGCGTTGATGAAGATGCCGCCCTTCTTCATCTTGGCGAAGTGCTCGGCGCGCATCATGTTCTTGGTGCTGGGCAGTTCCGGCACATGCAGGGAGACCACGTCGGCGCTGCCGAGCAGCTCGTCCATGGTGCCGACCTGGCGGGCATTGCCCAGCGGCAGCTTGGTGACAGTGTCGTAGTAGATCACGTACATGCCGAGCGACTCCGCCAGCACCGAGAGCTGCGAGCCGATGGAGCCGTAGCCGACGATGCCGAGGGTCTTGCCGCGGGTTTCCCAGGAGCCTTCGGCCGACTTGGACCAGCCGCCGCGGTGCACCAGGAAGTTCTTCTCGGGGATGCCGCGCAGCAGCAGGATCAGCTGGCCCAGGACCAGCTCGGCGACCGAGCGGGTGTTGGAGTAGGGCGCGTTGAAGACGGGGATGCCGCGCTCCATGGCCGCCTTCAGGTTGACCTGGTTGGTGCCGATGCAGAAGCAGCCGGCGGCGATCAGCTTGTTGGCGGCGTCCAGCACGCGCTCGGTGAGCTGGGTGCGGGAGCGGATGCCGACGAAGTGGGCGTCCTTGATCTTCTCGATCAGGGCGTCCTCGTCCAGCGCCGTCTTCAGGTATTCGATGTTGGTGTAGCCATTGGCCTTGAGGACGTCCAGGGCGTTCTGGTGCACGCCTTCCAGGAGCAGGAAGCGGATCTTGGACTTTTCGAGAGAGAGCTGGCTCATGGGCATCCTCAGGTAGCTAGGACAGGCCGGTCCGGCCTGAAAAACAAGCCGCGTATGCTACCATGCCGGACCCGGCCAGCCAGCCACCCCGCCGCCCCTTTCGCGGGGATTTGTCAGGCGGCGGGTCGTCTCCGGGCCCGGCGGGGGCCAGTTGCCCCGGTTCGGCGGGAGTCGGGGCGGGGCCCTGCAAAAGGCGGTCCGGGCGGCCCTGTGCTGATGCGGGGGGTCGGCATTCCGCGCCGGCCTCCCCGCGCGGGCGGCCGGACCTGCCCGGCGGCGCTCCCGTATTCCCGCGCTCCCCGCTCCCGGACGGAGGGGGCGACGGCTGCGGGCGTCTCGCCCGCGCCGCGCCGGAATGCCGCTGTCGGGGCGCCGGCGTCCCCGGCTACTGAAGCACCCAGGCGCCAAGCTCCCCGAGCGCCAGAGCACTGCCCACGCACCAAGTACCGCCGAATGACGGCCGACACCCCGGCCGCCTTCTGCCAGAACACTGCCGAACCACCGCTGGAGCCTGCCATGTCCCTTGCCCCCGACGTCCTTGCCCGCCTCACCGCCATCGTCGGCGAGCACCGCGTCAAGACCGATGCCGACAGCCTCAAGACCTGGGGCTGCGACTGGACCAAGATCTATGCCCCGGCGCCGTCCGCCATCGCCTTCCCCTCGAGCATCGAGCAGGTGCGCGACATCGTGCTGCTGGCCAACGAGGCCAAGCTGGCGCTGGTGCCCTCGGGCGGGCGCACCGGGCTCTCCGCCGGAGCCGTCGCCGCCCATGGCGAGGTCGTGGTCAGCTTCGACTACATGAACAAGATCCTGGAGTTCGTACCGGAAGACCGCATGGTGCGTATCCAGGCCGGCGTCGTCACCGAGCAGCTGCAGAATTTTGCCGACGACAAGGGGCTCTATTACCCGGTGGACTTCGCCAGCGCCGGCTCCTCGCAGATCGGTGGCAATATCGGCACCAATGCCGGCGGCATCAAGGTCATCAAGTACGGCATGACCCGCAACTGGGTGCTGGGCATGAAGGTCGTCACCGGCAAGGGCGACATCCTCGAGCTCAACAAGGACATGGTGAAGAACGCCACCGGCTACGATTTCCGCCACCTGTTCATCGGCGCCGAAGGCACTCTCGGCTTTGTGGTCGAGGCGACCATGAAGCTGGAGCGCAAGCCGCGCGACCTGCGCGTGATGGTGCTGGGCACGCCGGATTTCGATGCGGTGATGAAGATCCTCGCCGCCTTCCAGCAGAAGCTGGACCTGACCGCCTTTGAATTCTTCTCCGAGCTGTCGACGCAGCTCGTGACCGAGCACCAGGGCATCCCGCGCCCCTTCGACACCGCCGCGCCGTTCTACGCGCTGCTGGAGTTCGAGGCGCTGAGCGAGGCCATGGCCGACGAAGCCATGGAGCTTTTCGAGTACTGCGTCGAGCAGGGCTGGGTGCTGGACGGCGTGATGAGCCAGAACGAGACGCAGGCGCAGAACCTGTGGCGCCTGCGCGAGGACATCTCCGAAACCATCTCGCGCTTTACGCCCTACAAGAACGACATCTCCGTGATCATCCAGCGCGTGCCGGCCTTCATCGCCGACATCGACGCCATCGTCAGCGCGCAGTATCCGGATTTCCGCGTGGTGTGGTTCGGCCATATCGGCGACGGCAACCTGCACCTGAACATCCTGAAGCCGAACGCCATGGCCAAGGAGGATTTCTTCGCCAGGTGCAAGACGGTGAACACGCAGGTGTTCGAGACGGTGCAGAAGTACAACGGCTCGGTGTCGGCCGAGCACGGCGTCGGCATGACCAAGAAGCCCTATGTGGAATACACCCGTTCGCCGGCGGAAATCGCCTACATGAAGGCGGTGAAGCTGGTGTTCGATCCGAACAACGTGATGAATCCCGGCAAGCTGATCGACCTCTGATTGCTGAGGGCAGCCTGAAGCCAGGCGGGCCGCGGCCGGCCCGACAGCCGCTGCCGGGTGCCGTGGCCTGCCGCCGACGGCTGTAGGTCGGGCTTCAGTCCGACAAGAAACCCGTGTCGGGCTGAAGACTGGCCTGCAGAAAAGCCGAACGGCCAGGTGGCCGGATTGACCGGAAAACAGGAGAACGAGATGCCGCAAGGTGTGGTGTGGTTTCCGCTGGTGGCGCTGCTGGCCACCGTGGTGCTGGTGCTGGTGGTGCGCAAGAAGCCCGCGGACCGCGACAAGCAACAATAAAAAGATCAACGAATCGAAGGCGAGGGTGAGATGAGCAGGAAAGTCGAGTTCTTCTTTGACGTGGTGAGCCCGTACAGCTATCTGGCGGCGCTGCAGGTGGGCAAGCTGGAGGCGCTGGCGCCCGTGGTGTGGCGGCCCTTCCTGATCGGTGGCGTGTTCAAGCTCTCCGGCAACACCATGCCGGCGGCGAATCCCGCCAAGGGCCAGTACATGTTCAAGGACCTGCAGCGCCTGTTCGACTACCTGGGCGAGGCGCACCAGTTTCCCAGCGCTTTTCCTGTCAACTCGCTCACCGCCATGCGCGCGCTGACCGCCGCCGCGCCCGAGCAGGTACCGACGCTGGCGCTGAGGCTGTTCAAGGCCTACTGGGCCGAGGATCGCAACATTGCCGATCCCGAAGTGCTGAAGGAGCTGCTCGGCGAAGAGCTGGTGGCGGCGACTGCTGACGAGGCGGTAAAGGACAAGCTGAAGGCGGTGACGGAAGAGGCCGCCAACCGTGGCGCCTTTGGCGCGCCCACCTTCTTTGTCGGCGACGACATGTATTTTGGCGAAGACCGCCTTTTCCTGATCGAGCACGCGCTCCGTAAAGGCTGATCCGGAGTTTGCGATGAAATATGTCCACACCTTCCTGGATGGCGGTCCCTGCGCGCTTCGGCCCGGCAAGGTGGTCTGCGTTGGCCGCAACTATGCCGCGCATGCCCGCGAGCTGGGCAACGCCGTGCCCGAGGCGCCCATCCTGTTCCTGAAGCCGGCCACTGCCGTGGTGGCGCTGGACCAGGGCGTGACGCTGCCGGCCGGTCGCGGCGACTGCCATCACGAGACCGAGGTCACGGTGCTGATCGGGCGCACGCTGAAGAATGCCAGCGAGGCCCAGTGTCATGCCGCCATCGCCGGCCTTGGCCTCGGGCTCGACCTCACGCTGCGCGACCTGCAGAACGAGCTGAAGAAGAATGGCCATCCCTGGGAAGTGGCCAAGGCCTTCGATGGCGCCGCGCCGCTGTCGGGCTTCCTGCGCCCGGACGGCTTCGTGCTGGACGACCTGCGCTTCAGTCTGGCGGTGAACGGCGAGGTCCGCCAGCGCGGCCACAGCGCCGACATGATCACGCCCATCCTGCCGCTGCTGGCCTATATCAGCGGCATCTTCACGCTGGAGCCGGGTGACGTGGTGATGACGGGGACGCCGGAAGGCGTGGCGCCGCTGCGCCGCGGCGATGCGCTGGTGCTGGAGATGGATGGCCTGCGCGTGGAGTCCGCCGTCGCCTGATGGCGCGGGCTGTCCGGAATGATGTCGGGTTGCCAGTCTGCCCCGTAGACCGGTAGATCGATTGTAGGTCGGGCTTCAGCCCGACAATCCTCCCCGCTGTCGGGCTGAAGCCCGACCTGCAGACGGTCCGGGTGCGCTGGCTATTCGCTCCAGCTGTCCTTGAAGCGGTGGATCTGGCGGCGGTCCTTCTTGTTGGGGCGGTGGTCGGGGTGGGCGAGGTTCTGGGCGCGGCGGTTGGCCTGGAGCTGCTCGCGCGCCGCCACGCTGTCCGCGGTTTCCTCGTAGAGCTTCTGCGCGACGCTGGCGGGGCCGCGCACTTCCGACAGCGCCTTCACCACCACCGTCTTCTCGTCGAAGCCCTGGCGCAGGTCCAGGGTCATGCCGACCTTGATGTCCTTGCTCACCTTCACGCGCTGGCCCTCGCAATGCACCTTGCCGCCCTCGATGGCCTCCTTGGCCAGCGAACGGGTGCGGTAGAAGCGCGCCGCCCATAGCCACTTGTCGATGCGCACGCGCTGCAGGTGGGATTCGTCTGGGGCGGGACCGCCATGCTCTCCGTCAACGTCGGCATGGTCATGGTCAGCCGCAGGGCTGTCCGCAGGCGCGCCCGCCCGCTCCGCAAGCTCGCGCTCCCAGTCATCCCAGTCGCCGTTGTCAGCTGCCGCAGGTGTCTCCGTGCCGGGGGGCGCTGGCGGGGTCGCGTGGGGGAGGGGTGCGCCCGCCGCGGCGGGGGCTCCTGCTGTCGGGGCGGCGCTGCCGGCCGCCGGGCCTGAGGTTGCCCTGCCGGCGCCATCGCCAGGCCAGGCCTGTGACCGGTCGGCGCCGTGAGGGCGATCGTGCGGCGCGTCGTGGCCGGGCGGGTGGCGTGACTGGTCAGGCCGGCTCATGACGGGGCGGGATCGGCAGCAGGTCGTCGAAGTGGTGCAGCACCGGGAACTGCAGGCCCTCGCGGGAGGGCTTGCGGCTGTCGGGCTGGCCGATGGTCAGCAGCTGGCCGATGCCGTAGGCGTGGGCGGCGCGCAGCACCGGCTCGCTGTCGTCCACGAACAGGGCGCGGGCCGGGTCGAAGGGCTCCTGCGCGCGCAGCGCCGGCCAGAAGGCGGCGGCCTCCTTGGGTTCGCGAAAATCGTGCGAGCACAGGATACGGTCGCAAAGATCGGTGAGTGGCGTATGGGCGAGCTTGAGCGACAGGCTGTGGTGGTGGGCATTGGTGACCAGCCAGGCCTCGCGGCCGCTGGCGCGCACCGCCTCGAGGAAGGCGAAGGCGCCGGGGCGCGGCTGGATCAGGTGGGCGATGTCGCGCTTGAGGCCGGCAACGTCCAGGCCCAGCTCGCGCGTCCAGAAATCCACGCAGTACCAGTTCAGCGTGCCCTGCTCGCGCCCGAAGCGGTCCACCAGCTCGGCATGGGCCGCGTCATGGCTCATGCCGCGCTCGCGGCCGTAGATGGCCGGCAGGTGGTGCAGCCAGAAATGGTTGTCGAAATACAGGTCGAGCAGCGTACCATCCATGTCCAGCAGGACAGTGTCGATACGGCCCCAGTCCACAAGGGTCGGCATACTGGTCACACATGAGAGTCGATGCCGCGAGTATGGCAAAGCTGCCCGAGATTCTGAAGAAAACCCTGGTTGCCCGCAGCCGCTTCTTTGCCATCGAGGAGCTGGAGCTGCGCTTCGGCAATGGCGCCTTGCGCACCTACGAGCGGCTCCGCCCCGGTTCCGGGCGGGCGGTCATGATCGTGCCCCTGCTCGACGACGACACCGTGCTCCTGATCCGCGAGTACGGCTGTGGCGTCGAGGACTATACCCTGGGCCTGCCCAAGGGTGGCCTGGAGCCCGGCGAAACCTTCGAGCAGGGCGCCAACCGCGAGTTGCAGGAGGAGTGCGGCTATGCCGCCACCCGCTTCAGCGTGCTGCGCGAGCTGTCGCTGTCGCCCGGCTACATGGGCTCGCGGCTGACCGTGGTGCTGGCCGAGGGCCTCTACCCGTCGCGCCTGGATGGCGACGAGCCGGAGGCCATCGAGGTGGTGCCCATGGCGCTGTCCGGCCTGTCGCAGTGGGCCTGGCGCGAGGACCTGCACGAGGCGCGCTCGCTGGCCGCGCTTTACCTGGTGCGGGACCTGCTGCGCGAGCGCGAGCTGAGCCGGCCCGACGCCCTCTGACACGACTTTTTCGCATTGTCTGCGCCCTTCCTCCCGGAGTTTTCTGATGCCGCCCGCCGAAGCCATGCCGCAAGCCGAACTTGAACGGCTGATGCCCGCCGTGCAGGCGATAGCCGAGGCCGCCGCGCGCGAGATCCTCGCCATTTTCCACGACGAGTCGCGCTGGGCCGTGCAGCACAAGGCCGACGCCTCGCCGCTGACCGCCGCCGATCTCGCGGCCCACCATGCCATCGTGCCGCGCCTGCAGGCGCTGACGCCAGACATTCCCGTCATTTCCGAAGAGGCGGACGAAATTCCGCGCGCCGTGCGCGCGCAATGGTCGCGCTGCTGGCTGGTGGATCCACTTGACGGCACCAAGGAATTCATCGCACGCGGCAACGACTTCACCGTCAACATCGCGCTGGTGGAGGAGGGCGAGGCGGTGCTCGGCGTGGTGCTGGCGCCGGTGACCGGGCTGGCCTATCTGGCGGCGCGCGGCTGCGGCGCCTGGCGGATCGATGGGTCCGTGCGGCAGCGCCTGCAGGTGGCGCCGCTGCCGGCGGCCGGTGCGCGCCCGTTGCGCATGGTGGGCAGCCGCCGCCACCGCGGCGCGCGCGACGACGCCTTTTGCGCGGCGGTGGCGCGGCGCCTGGGCGAGGTGGAGTTCACCGCCGTCGGCTCGGCTTTCAAGTTGTGCGTGGTGGCGGAGGGCGGCGCCGATGTCTATCCGCGCTTCGGCCCCACCATGGAGTGGGATACCGCGGCCGGCCAGGTGGTGGTGGAGGAGGCGGGCGGTCTGCTCATCGACGAGCAGGGCCGGCCCTTTCGTTACAACCGCCGCGACACCCTGCTCAACGGCAACTTTATCGTGGCGGGCGCTGGCGCCGCGCTCTGGCAATCGCTGTGCGCGGAGCTGCCGGCGGAGTGAATCGTCGGTGCCGGGGCGTGAGTCCGCAGGGGTTGGTGGCGGATCTGGTATTTACGCCAACCGCCAGCGTCATAAAAAAGCATAAAAAAAGGGAGCCCACAGGCTCCCCGTCTTACACGGGACAAATCGTCCCCTAATCAATTCCGCAGAAACGGCCTGAAGGCGCTCCCGTCCTGCCCAGACTCCTTCGCCGTCAGGACCGCTTCCGCAGAACTCTGGTGCAGGGACGCAGCGCGCCCCCGCCAATCCGGTTACTCCCCGTCTTTCTTCGCGGGCGGCAGCAGTTCGTTGCGCGCGGCAACCAGGCCGGCCTTCAGGGTCGTCCACGTGCTGTCCAGGCTGAGGCGCACACGCTGCCAGGCCTCGTCGCTGGTGCTGAGCAGTTCGGTCATCTGGCCCTGCAGCTGGCGCTGCGTTTCGCGCAGGTCGGCCAGCGCCGTGCGGCCGCGGTCCTGCAGTTCGTTGCCGGCTTCGCGCAGGCGAACTTCAAGGGTATCCACTTCCTGATCGATTTCGTCGAGCTTTTGCTTGATCAGTTCAATGTACTGGTGGCGATCCGTCATGTGCTGTCTCCTCTGTCATCCATGAACTGCCGGAATGAGCACAGGTTAGGGGCAGCGCCGGGATTTGACGTTGACGCAAATCAACAAGGCCGGTCGTGGCCATAAAACAGTGGCAAGGCCGACGGATGGCGGCCGCGACGGACGCCGCGGCAGGGATGACGCGCCGGCGCGCGACGCACGGTCAGGCCGTGGCACGCGGGGCGCCGGGCAGGGCAGGGCAGGGTTGGTCAGTCGTCCTTGGGCGGCGGCGCCGGCGCCGTTTCCGCCGTCAGCCACTCCACCTTGAAGCTGGACTGGGGATGATCGCTCAGCACCGGCTTCAGCCACTGCAGCGTGCGGAAGGCCTGGTCGGAGAACTGCCAGGGCGGGTTCACCACCACCAGACCGCTGCCGTTGAGGCCGAGGTTGTTGTCGGGCGGCAGCACGTTGAGCTCGGTGGTGAGCATCTTGGGAATGCCGGTATTGCGCAGGCGGCGGTAGAAGCGGGTGATGGCGTGGTGGTCCTTGATCGGGAACCAGACGGCAAAGACGCCGGAGGGCCATTTGGCGTGCGCCTTCTGCAGCAGCTCCACCACCGGCGCGTAGTCGTCGCGCTCTTCTTCATAGGGCGGGTCGATCAGCACGAGGCCGCGCTTTTCCTTCGGCGGGATCAGGGCGGTGAGGCCCTCGTAGGCGTCGCGCTCGTGGATCGCCACGCGCTGCTCGCGCCCGAAGTTCTGCTTGAGCCGGCCGGAATCCGCGGGGTGGAGCTCCATCAGCACGCCGCGGTCCTGCGCGCGTAGCTGGTGCATGGCCAGCCAGGGCGAGCCCGGGTACCAGAAGCCGCCCTTCTGTGCTTGCAGGGCCGTCACCGCCTTTTGATAATCAGCCACCCAGGCCGGCATGCCCGCGGCGGGCGCGGCCTTGACGCGCGTCAGCCCGGACTTGAACTCCAGGGTGCGCTGCGCCTCGGAGGCGCCGAGGTCATAGAGGCCGAGCCCGGCGTGGGTGTCGTAGTAGCAGACCGGCGTGTCCTTGCGGGTCAGGCCCTGCAGCAGGCCCAGCAGCAGCACATGCTTGACCACATCGGCAAAGTTGCCGGCGTGATAGTGGTGACGGTAGTTCATGGTGGGCCTGCAAGGTCACGGGGACGCAAAAAAGAGCGAGCATTCTAATGCCTGGACACGATATCGGCCTAACGGCATTTCCCGACGGCCCTTGGGCGGCGGCGGCCGAGACCCTGGCGGTGCAGGGCTGGGTAGTGCTGCCCGCAGTGCTGCCGGCCGCCTGCGGGGAGGCATTGCGCGCCGAGGCCGAGGCGCTGCGGGCGGAGGCCGGCTTTGCCCCGGCGCGCGTCGGCCGCGCCGCCGGGCTGACCCGCGCGGCCGCGGTGCGGGGGGACGAGCTGTGCTGGCTGGAGTCCGGGCAGCCGGCCGGGGGGCGTTACCTGGCCTGGCTGGAGGGCCTGCGCCAGGTGCTCAACCGGGAGCTTTTCCTGGGCATCCAGGAGTTCGAGGCCCAGTATGCGCACTATCCGGTGGGCGCCTTCTACAAGACCCATGTCGATCGCCACCGTGACTCCAATGCCCGCGTCATCTCCGTCGTGTTCTACCTGAATCCGGACTGGCCGGCCGACGCCGGCGGCGAGCTTGTCATGTACGACGCCGACGGATGCGAACGCTTCCGGCAGACGCCCACCGGCGGCACCTTGCTGCTGTTCCGCAGCGCTGACATGCCGCACGAGGTGCTGCCGGCCACGCGCGAACGCTGGAGCATAGCCGGCTGGTTCCGCACCCGTAGCTGAGCGTGCCGGCAGGCGCCCAGGCCCTTGCGCCTGACCCTGGTGCATCCACAATCACTGCCAACTGCCAACTGCCAACTGCCAACTGCCAACTGCCAACTGCCAACTGCC
>JAZKHS010000032.1:55664-69339 GCA_040385265.1 Pseudomonadota bacterium
ACTGCCAACTGCCAACTGCCAACTGCCAACTGCCAACTGCCAACTGCCAACTGCCCTCGCCGGATCGCCCCGGCGCTTTCGGTGCGGGACCTCAGTACTGGCCGGTGCGCAGCAGCACCAGCGTGCAGGCCTCTTCCACCGCGATGCCGGCGGCGCGCAGGCCCGCCTCGAGCGCGGGATTCTCGGCGCCCGGGTTGACGATGACCCGGCGTGGCGCGAGCGCGAGCAGTGGTTCGAGCAGCGCGCCGGAGTGGTCCGGGCCCACGTAGAGGGTCACGGTGTCGATGCCTCGCGGCAGCTCCTCGATGCGCGGCGTGACGGTCAGGCCCTCGATGAGGCTTTGCGCGGGATTCACCGGCAGCACGTTGTGCCCGTACTCGCGCAACAGGCGCACCGCCTTGTTGCTGTAGCGCTCGGGCTTGGGGCTGGCGCCGACGACGGCGACGGTTTCAGGCATGGCAATTCTCCTGGAGGGCGGGGCTGTGCCCTGCGGCATGCGCCTGGGGCAGAACCCGGGCGGCGGCTTTGATCAATGCGGGCCTGGCGGAAGATGGTGGCAACACGACGAACACCGGAGCGGGCACCTGCGGAGTGGCGAGAGCGAGTGTCACTCCCGGGCTGCTGTTGACTATAGCGGATCGCCGCCGGCCAGGGCGGCGGGCGCTCGCGCCGTCCGCACCCAGCGGCACAGGCAGGCATGCAGGTCTTCGTAGCGGATCGGCTTGGCGAGGAAGTCGTTCATGCCGGCCTCGCGGCACTCCTTGCGGTCGGCCTCGCGGTTGTTGGCCGTAAGCGCAATGATGGGCAGCTCGGCAAAACCCTGCGCGCGCAGGCTGCGGGTGGCGGTGATGCCATCCATCTCCGGCATCTGCACATCCATGAGTACCAGGTCATAGGGCAGTTGCGACACCATCACGATCGCTTCCAGGCCATTGCCGGCCATGTCCACGTGGCAGCCCATTTTCTCCAGCATGCGCGCCGCCACTTTCTGGTTCACCGCATTGTCTTCGGCCAGCAGGACGCGGATGCCGCGACGCAGCGTCGGCAGCGGCTTGCCCCGTGCCAGGTGCATGACCAGGGTCTGCCGTGTCACCACCCCGTCGTGTTCGCCATGGGCCAGGATATTGAGGCTGGCGATGACCCAGGGCAGGCGTACCGGCCGCGGCAACCAGGCGGCGATGCCGTGCTCGCGGCAGAAGGCCAGGTCATTGCGGTCGGGACGGGCCGACAAGGCCAGCAGCGTGGCGTTGAGCAATCCCGGCTCGCCGCGCAGGGCGTCGGCCAGGGCCGCGGTATCGCCATCGCCATGCTCGGCATCCAGCAGCACAAAGCGTGGCGGCAACTGCCGGGCGCTTTCCAGCGCCGCCTCCAGGCTCGCGGCGCCGCTGGCGGAGAGGCCGGCGGTGATCAGTCCCTGTACCAGCGGTGCCCGCCAGGCGTCACTGCTGTCCAGCACCAGGACATGGCAACTGCGCAAGGTCGGCTGCAGCACCGGCAGTGCCTGCTGCGGTGCGTTCGGGTCCAGGCTCATCCAGAACGTGGCGCGGAATACCGAGCCCTGGCCCGGCGTGGAGCTCATGCTGACCTCGCCGCCCATGCGTTCGACCAGTGCCTTGCAGATGGCGAGGCCGAGGCCGGTGCCGCCAAAGCGCCGCGTGGTGCTGGCATCGGCCTGGGCGAATTTCTGGAACAGCCGCTCCTGCTTGGACGGGTCGATGCCGATGCCGGTGTCGGCGACCGACAGTTCGTAAAACGCGGCGCCACGGCCCTGCTCGCGCGCGCGCAGAGCCACGGTGACGCCCCCCTGCGGGGTGAACTTGAGGGCATTGCTCAGGTAGTTGAGCAGGATCTGGCGGAAGCGGCCCGGATCGCCGATGACCTGGAAGGGCGTGGCCGGGTCCAGGCGCAGGGTCAGCGCGAGCTTTTTCTCGCGCAGCTGCGGCAGGAGCAGCTCGCAGGTCTCCTCGATGGCGATCTGCAGGTCGAAGGGCGCTTCCTCGAAGGACAGCTTGCCGGCCTCGATCTTCGAGAAGTCCAGGATGTCGTTGATGATGGTGAGCAAGGCCTGCCCCGACTGCTGGATCGTCGCCAGGTAGTCGCGCTGCTCCTGGTCGAGCGGGGTGTTGGCCAGCAGTTGCGCCATGCCGAGCACGCCGTTCATGGGAGTACGGATCTCGTGGCTCATGGTGGCCAGGAAGTCGCTCTTTTCGCGCGTGGCGGCCTCGGCGGCGTCGCGCGCCTGCACCAGGGCGCTTTCCGTGCGTTTTTGCGTGGACAGGTCGGTGAGGGCGTTGAGGAAGCAGGTGGTCCCGTCGATGGTGACCGCACGCGAACTGACCCGGGCCGGGAAGACCTCGCCATCGGCCAGACGCCGGAAAACCCATTCCGTGATCTGGGGCCCTTCGGCGAGCGTGCGCGCCATGACCTCACGCCCGGCCTCCAGCGAGGGGCGACCGTCCTGCTGCAGCAGGGGCGAGAGCATGCCGGTGCTGACGTGCTGCAGGGCGGCGAGGTTGGGTACGCCGAGCAGCGCCAGCGCGGCCGGGTTGGCGTCGAGGTAGTGGCCGCGGCTCATGAGCAGGATGGCCTGTGGCGCATCCATGAAGAGCTGGCGGTATTTCTGCTCGTCGCGGCGCAGGGTCTCCAGCTCCGCATGCGCTGCGGTGATGTCCCGCACGGTGAGCACGTGGCCCACGGCTTGGCCCGCCTCGTCAAGGCGTCGGCAGAGTCGCGACTGGTAACGCCGGGGCGGGCGTTCCTCGCTCACGAACTCAAAGCGCGACTCGCCCTCGATGGTCGCCTCCGCCAGGCGGGCTTCGCATTCGGCGCCGGCCGCCGGGGGCAGCAGGCTGCGCAGGGAACGGCCGCGGCAATCGGTGCCGGCGAGCCAGCCGGCGCCGGGCGGCAAGTGGCAGTCCAGGACCTCGCCGCGGGCGTCGAGGATCAGCACCGGCTCCGGCAACGCGGCCAGTGTCGAGCGCAGCAGTTGCTTGCGCTCGCGCAGCGCCCGGGTGATGGCGCTCGCACGCGTCTCCACTTCCTGGCGCAGGCGCGCGCGCAGCAGCAGCAGGACCGTGGCCAGCGTCGAGAACAGGAACAGGGCGCCGGCGGTCAGGCCGGGCAGCCAGCGCTCGCCCTGGCTGTAGAAGCCCGGCCGGGTCTGGAAGCGGACGTCCCAGTTGCGGCCGTAGATCTCGATCCGGGTCTCGTGGGAGAGCAGGGGTGGGGCCCCGGGAGGCAACAGCGGCATGTGCGCTGGCGCCGGCAGGCGGAAGAGGTCGAGGGGGGGGCTGCCGGGCGCGCCAGGGCTGCCGACATCGCGGACGACGATGTCCAGGCGTTCGGCGGTGCCGGGCTGCGCGCCCAGGAACTGCAGCAGCGTCGCCGGGTCGAGCAGGGTGACGATCCAGCCGCTCACATTGCCGGGGGTGCGCACGCCGCGGTAGACCGGCAAGGCCAGGACCAGGCCGGGCGCGGGTTGCGACGCGTTCCAGGTCACCGGCGCGCTCAGCATCGGCAGGCCATTGTGCAGGGCGCCGCTCAGGGCGGGCGCCAGGCGCTCCAGCGCGGCCATGTCACTGCCGCGCGCGGGGAGGCCGGCCACCGCCGGCGCCAGCAGGCGCAGCACACGTACCTCGGCATCGCTTCCGGGCAAGGTGGGCAGCCAGTCGATGCCATGCGCCCTCAGCAGGTGGCTGCCGGCCTCGGCGCCGGGCAGGCGCTCGATATAGGCCCAGGCCAGGGCGCCGGGGAATTCGCGGCGGAGGTCGCGGGAGTCCACGTAGCGGTCGAACTGTTCGGCAGTGACCGTCTCGGCATCCTCGATGAACAGGCCCCGCGCTCCGCGCAGTCCCAGCGAATGGCGCTCAAGCACCTCCTGCAGGCGCTCGATCTCGCGCTGCGCAAGCAGCTCGAAGCGGGACTCGGCCTGTGCCGCCACCTGGTGCTGTACCCAGATGCCCGCGGCCCCGGAAAGCAGCGCGCCCCCGGCCAGGGCCAGGAAGGTACGGCGCCAGACTCTGGCGCGGCTGAGGTCGGAAGGGGCGTCCTGCATAGGGTCGGCTGTTGGTTAACGGGGTGAGCCCGGTGCCATTCTTGCCCAAGCGGAGGGGCGATGCCATGACCTGCCGCCGGCAGCCGGCGGATGGCCTCCGGCTGCGACCGCCGGCCCGGTGGCGCGGTGCCGGCGAGTCATCGGGGTGCTCAGGCGAGGGGGGACCCCGGCGCCAGGTGGCGCAGCAGCACGGCCAGCAGGTCCTGCTGGCGCAGGGGCTTGCCGAGGAAGTCGTTCATGCCGGCCGCCAGGCAGCGGTCGCGGTCGCCCTCCAGGGTGTTGGCGGTGAGGGCAATCACGGGCACGCCACGCGGACTGGCGGCCACGGCCTGCAGGCGGCGGATTTCGCGGGTGGCGGCATAACCGTCCATGTCCGGCATCTGGCAGTCCATGAAGACCAGGTCGTAACGGTGCTGCTGCGTCAGCTGCACCGCCTCCAGGCCATTGCCCGCCAGGTCGACCTCGATGCCGAGCTTTTCCAGCATGCGCGCCGCGACCTTCTGGTTGACGGCGTTGTCCTCGGCCAGCAGCACGCGCAGGTTCGCCGGGAGGCGGGCCCCCGGTGCCGGCAGGCCCGGTTGGTGCCGGGTGCGCAGCAGGTGGCGGAGCTCGGTGAGCAGCTGTCCCAGGCGCACTGGCTTGGCCAGCACCGCGGCAAACCCGGAGCCGGCCACCGCCTGCAACTCGCCCCGGACCGGACCGGACGACAACAGCACCAGGCGGGTGGCGGCCAGCGCCGGGTTGGCCTGGATCTCGCGCGCCAGGGTCTCGGCGGTGCCGTCCGGCAGGTGGTAGTCGAGCAGGGCGACATCGACCGGGCGGCCCGCGGCCACGGCGGCCTGCAGGAACTGCGCCGCCTCGGCCAGGCTCGCGGCCTCGCTGAAGGTGACGCCGTAGCCGGCCAGACCCTCGCGCAGGATGCGGCGGTTCAGGGGCTGGTCGTCGAGCAGCAGCAGGTGCAGCCCGCGCAGCCCCGCCAGCGCGGCCTGGGACTCGAAGGCGGCCTGGCGGCGCAGCGGCAGCACGGCATGGAAGGTGCTGCCCTTCTTGCCGTCACTGGCCAGGCCGACGCGGCCGCCCATGAGTTCGGCAAGCGCCTTGCTGATGGCGAGGCCGAGGCCGGTGCCGCCGAAGCGGCGCGTGGTGCTGGCATCGGCCTGGATGAACTGCTCGAACAGGCGCGCCTGCTTGGCGGGCGCGATGCCGATGCCGGTGTCGGTGACGGCGATCCGGATGTGCGCCACCTCGCCCTCGACCTTGTCCGCGCTGAGGTCGACCACGATGCGGCCGCGCGCGGTGAACTTCACGGCGTTGCTCAGGTAGTTGAGCAGGATCTGGCGGATGCGGCCGACGTCACCGAGCAGCAGCCGCGGACAGCCGGGGGCGATGCGCAGCTCGAGCTCCAGCTGCTTTTCCTGGATTTGCGGCTGCATCAGGTCGCAGACCTCCTCAGCCGCCACCGCCAGGTCGAAGGGCAAGGTTTCGATGCTGAGCTTGCCGGCCTCGATCTTCGAGAAGTCCAGGATGTCGTTGATGATGGTGAGCAGCGCCTGCCCGGAGTGGTAGAGCGTGCGCACGTAGTCGCGCTGCTCCGTCGTCATGTCGGTTTCCATCAGCAGCTGCGCCATGCCGAGCACGCCGTTCATGGGAGTGCGGATCTCGTGGCTCATGGTGGCCAGGAACTGGCTTTTGGCCTGGGTGGCCGACTCGGCCGCGTCACGCGCCGCGATCAGGGCCTGTTCGGCCTGCTTGCGCGTGGTGATGTCGTTGATGGTGCCGGAGACGCCGTTGGCCAGGCCATGATCGTCATAGAGGAGGGTGGCCCAGATATCGACCCAGAGCACCTCGCGCTTGAGCGACAGCAGGCGCAGCTCGAGCTGCACGGTGGAGGTTTCCTGGCGCAGGAAGGGCTGCAACACCGCCAGTGCCTGCGGCCGGTCCGCTTCGGCCAGGAAGCTGGCGCCGGTGCGGCCCAGCGACTCGCGCGTGTTGAAGCCGGTCATTTCTGCCCAGGCCGGGTTGAGGAAGGTGAAGCGGCCGGTGAGGTCGGTCTGGAAGATGACCTCGCGCACGGAGTTCATCACCCGCCGGTATTGCGCCTCGGAGCGGCGGATCTTTTCGCTCTGCTCGTAGAGGCGCGCCGCCGACTGGTTGAGCGCGGCATTGAGCTCGTTGATCTCGCGCGTGTCCGAGTCGACATGGATCTCGGGTTTCTCCTGCGACACGTCCAGGCGCTGGGCGAAGCCGATCAGGGTGCGCAGCTGGTGGATGGGGCGGTGCAGCAGGCCCAGGAAGTACAGCGCCGACAGCGCCGCCAGCAGCAGGCCGGTACCGATCTCGGCGCGCAGCACCGCGAGCTGGCGCGCCGACTGCGCGGAGTTGTCGTACTCCATGAAAATATAGCCCTGGTCCCCTACCGCCACCCACAGGTGATAACGGAGCCCTTCCTGGCGACTGGCGTGGGTGGGGTCCGCGGGCAGCTCGAGCTGTTGCTGCTCCACGCTCTCCTCCGGCTCCTGCCCGGGCCGGTGGCGAATGTCGCCGAGGATGCGGCCCTGGTTGTCGGTGACGACCAGGCGGCGCACCTCGGGGAATTCCGCGGTATGCAGCATGAGCTCGCGGATTTCATCGTAGTTGGCGAGCAGGATGTCGCGATAGGCGGCGGCGCGGAAATTGTTGATGACGATGGTCGCCTGGTTGAGCGCCGTCTCCTGCTGCAAGGCGTCCTGCTTGCGGTAGATGACGTAGCCGAACACCGTCAGCGCGACCACCAGCGACAGTGCCGACAGCACGGCCACCTGCTGGTTGAAGCCGCCGGGCAACAACCGGCGCAGCTGCCGGGTCCAGCCGGAGGCGGGAGTCACGGCTTGTCCCCGGCGCCCAGGTGCCGCGCCATCACGCCATAGTCACGCTCGATGTCCGCCTCGGTGAGGTCGGGCATGAGGATGCTGGCCAGCAGCGCCGGATGGCTTTCGCGCAGCGCGAGCAGGGCGTCTCGAAATTTCTGCACGACCTCGGGCGGCGCCTGGCGGCCGGCCATGATGGCGGGCGGCGGCAGGTCGGGCGCGCTGTGGATCACGCGCAGCTGCTGCGCCACATTGGCCGGCACCAGCTGCATCAGGTAGTTGTTGACCAGGGCGGCGTCGTTCTTTTGCAGGAAGGCGCTGCGCAGGGCGCTGCTCTCGGTATTGAGCGGGCGCGGCAGGAAGTCGACCTTTTGCTCGCGCAGGGTGCGCAGCACGAACAGGTTGGTGGAGAGGGCGCCCCCCTCCTGATAGCCGAGGCTGCGCTGCCCGAGGTCGGACAGCTGCTGCAACGGGCTGTCGCGGCGCACCACGACCTGGCCGATCAGGGGCCGGCTGCCGCGCAGGATGGGCCGGTAGCGATCGCGCAGCTGCCAGATCAGCACCGGGCTGGCCACCGTGAAGTCGACCTCTTCGGCGGCAAGGCCCTGCTCGAAGCGCTTGAAGTCCTTGTAGAAGTGGAAGCGGAAGCGCAGGCCGGTGCGGCGGGTGGCCTCGTCCAGCAGCGGCTGGAAGCGGCGCTTGACCTCGGCGGGCGGCATGATGGGAATCACCGCCACCGTGTATTCGCGGCCGGCGCCGGCCGCCTGGGCACGGACAGCCGCCGGCAGCAGGCTGGCGAACAGGCACAGCAGGAGCAGGGGACGCAGCAGGCGTGCGGTGGGCATGGTCATCCGTGGGACCGGGCAGGCTGGGGGGCTGTACGGTCGCTAGACTAGCATTCCGCGCCTGCACACGGGAGGCAGCGGCGCCGGACCTGCCGCGCCAGGCGACAGAAGCGGCAGAAGCGACAGGTCCGGCGGGGCCGAGGGAGTCAGCAGAACGGCGGCGGCGCAGAGGTAGCGGCAGGACGGCCGGGGCGGCCAATGAAAACGGGGGCCGAAGCCCCCGTCTGCTGGCGCTGGCGCCGGCTCAGAGGTACTTGTCGGTGACCGCGCCTTCCGAGGCCGAGGCCGCGAGCTTGGCGAACTTGGCCAGGGCGCCGCGGGTGTACTTGGGCGCCGGGCGCACCCACTTCGCCTTGCGTGCGGCCAGGGTGGCGTCGTCCACGTGCAGGGCGATCACCGCCTGTTCGGCGTCGATGGTGATGCGGTCGCCGTTCTCGACCAGGGCGATGGGGCCGCCCTCGACGGCCTCGGGGGTGATGTGGCCCACGACGAAGCCGTGCGAGCCGCCGGAGAAGCGGCCATCGGTGATCAGCGCCACGTCCTTGCCGAGACCCTTGCCCATGACCGCGGAGGTGGGCGAGAGCATCTCGCGCATGCCGGGGCCGCCCTTGGGGCCTTCATAGCGGATCACGATCACTTCACCGGCCTTGACCTCGCCGTTGAGGATGCCCTGCAGGGCGTCTTCCTCGCCGGCGTAGACGCGCGCGGTGCCCTCGAAGTGCAGGCCTTCCTTGCCGGTGATCTTGGCCACCGAACCTTCCGGCGCCAGGTTGCCCTTCAGCACCACGAGGTGGGAGTCCTTCTTGATGGGCTTGGCGAAGGGCATGATGATCTGCTGGTCTGCCGGATAGTCCTGCACGTCCGCCAGGTTCTCCGCCAGGGTCTTGCCCGTCACCGTCATCACGTCGCCGTGCAGCATGCCGGCGTCCAGCATGCGCTTCATCAGCGGCTGGATGCCGCCGATGGCGATCAGCTCGCTCATCATGTACTTGCCGGAGGGGCGCAGGTCGGCCAGCAGCGGCGTGTCCTTGCCCAGGCGCGTGAAGTCGTCCAGCGTCACGTCGACGCCGATGGCGTGGCCCATGGCGATCAGGTGCAGCACGGCGTTGGTGGAGCCGCCCAGCGCGATGATGACGCGGATGGAGTTCTCGAAGGCCTTCTTGGTCATGATGTCGGACGGCTTGATGTCCTGCTTCAGCAGCTCCAGCACCTGGCGGCCGGCGCGCTCGCAGTCGGAAAGCTTCTCGCCGGAGATGGCGTCCTGCGCCGAGGAGCCGGGCAGCGACATGCCCAGGGCCTCGATGGCGGAGGCCATGGTGTTGGCGGTGTACATGCCGCCGCAGGAGCCGGGGCCGGGGATCGCGGTTTCCTCGATCTGCTTGACCTGGATCTCATTGAGCTCGCCGCGGGCGTGGCGGCCCACGGCCTCGAACACCGAGATGATGTCGGTGTGGCCGGCGCCCGGCTGGATGGTGCCGCCGTAGACGAAGATGGAGGGACGGTTGAGCTTGGCCATGCCCATGATGCAGCCGGGCATGTTCTTGTCGCAGCCGCCGATGGCGACGATGCCGTCGAAGCCTTCGCAGCCGGCCACCGCCTCGATGGAGTCGGCGATGATCTCGCGCGAGACCAGCGAGTACTTCATGCCCTCGGTGCCGTTGGCGATGCCGTCGGAAATGGTGATGGTATTGAAGATCACGCCCTTGCCGCCGGCGGCGTTGGCGCCCTTCTCGGCTTCCTCGGCGAGCTTGTCGATATGCATGTTGCAGGGCGTGACCATGGACCAGGTGGAGGCGATGCCCACCTGCGGCTTCTTGAAGTCCTCGTCGGTGAAGCCGACGGCGCGCAGCATGGCGCGGCCGGGGGCGGCCTCGATGCCGTCCACCACTTCGGAGGAGTACTTGCGGGTCTTGTCGATGTCGCTCATGGTCATTTCCTGGTCTGCAAAGACGTCAAATTTTCAATTTTGCACTGTCACGGCAAGGCCTGCCTTGATCAGTGACATCAAACTCATCCGTAGATCGGGCGTGGGCCGGGAGGCCTGGCCCAACCGCTCTTGCAGGTCGGGCTTCAGCCTGACGACTGCGGCGATGGGGCCTGCGCTGTCGTCGGGCGAGGCGCCCCCGGCTGAAGCCCGTCCTACAAAAAAATGGGTTACAGCGGCTTGGAGAACACCTGCGAGTTGCGCTGGAAGTTATAGAGCTGCTTGCGCTCCACCGGCAGGTCGTCCACCGAGGCCTGCTTGAAGCCGTGCTCGATGAACCACAGCGCGGTGCGCGTGGTCAGCACGAACAGCTTGCGCAGGCCCTTGCCGGTGGCGCGCTTTTCCAGGAACTCCAGCAGCTCGGTGCCGCGGTCGCCGTTGCGGTAGTTGGGGTGCACGGCGACGCAGGCAATCTCGCCGGAGGCGGGGTTCTTCTCGTCGGCGGGCAGCGGATAGAGCGCGGCGCAGCCGACCACCATGCCGTCGCGCTCGATCACGACGAAGTGGTTGATCTCGTTTTCCAGGCGCTCGCGCGAGCGCCGCACCAGGATGCCTTCCTCTTCCAGCGGCCGCATCAGCTCCAGCATGCCGCCGATATCCTCGATCTCCGCCTCGCGGATCTCTTCATACGGGTCGTGCGTGATCAGCGTGCCGGAACCGTCGCGGGTGAACAGCTCCTGCACCAGGGCGCCGTCGCGCGCATACGAGATGATGTGCACGCGCTTGACGCCGTCTCGGCAGGCTTCGGAGGCGGCATGCATGTGGCGCAGCAGCTCGGTGTCGAGCTTCTTGCCGCGCAGGTACTGGTCGACCTCGTTGGGAATCATCTCGCGCAGCAGGCGGTCGTCGTCGGAGGCAATGCCGTCGCGATCCCCCAGGCAGATCAGCTTGTCGGCCTTGAGCGCGATGGCGGCGGACACGGCGACATCTTCCGCGAGCAGGTTGAACACCTCGCCGGTGGTGGAGTAGCCGGTCGGTCCCAGGATCACGATGTGGTGGTTGGAGAGGTTCTTGCTGATCGCCTCCACATCCACCGCGCGGACCTCGCCGGTGAGGCCGTAGTCGACGCCGTCACGCACGCCATAGGGCTTGGCGGTGATGAAGTTGCCGGAGATGGCGTCGATCTTGGCGCCGAACATGGGCGAGTTGGCGAGGCCCATGGACAGCAGCGCTTCAATTTCCAGGCGGATGGAGCCGACCGCGTCCATCACCGCGCGCAGCGCCTCGCGCGTGGTCACGCGCAGGCCGTTGTGGATCGGGGTCTGGATGCCGATCTCGGCCAGGTTCTCGTCGATCTGCGGGCGTGCGCCATGCACCAGTACCAAGCGGATGCCGAGCGAATGCAGCAGCGCGATGTCGTGCACGATGTTGTGGAAATTCTCGTGGTTGACCGCTTCGCCGCCGAACAGCAGCACGAAGGTCTTGCCGCGATGGGCATTGATATAGGGCGCTGAATTGCGGAACCAGTGGACGTACTGCTCGGACATGGTGTCCTGGAACGGAGGGGTGCTCACGGGTGTCACTCGCGGTAGCGGGGAAAACCGCCATTTTAGGGGGTTTGGCAGGGGCGCGGATAGGTGACGGGGGCGAAGAAAGTGCCGCAGGGCGGGAGGGGAGGGGGCCGGTTCCGGTGGTCGGGGCGCCGTCCCGGTGCCGTTGCCCACCGTGGCGATGCCGCCGCCGAAGGCGACGGTGCGTGCCCGGGGCCGGGCCTGGGCCTCGGCGGCGAGGCCGGGCCCGGACGGCGGCGCTTCAGGCCGGCTGGCCCGCACCCCCGGCAGGACGCTCCGCGGCACCGGCTGCCCCGGCCGGCGCGTGGCGCCAGGGGCGCCCGTCTCCCCGGCGTTGCGCGCCCTCTCCGGCGTCATTTTCTCCGGCGCCAGCCGCCGTGAGGGGAAAGCGCGCCCGTACCGGCAGGGTCGGCCAGGACAGCGATTCCGGCGGCGACAGGAGCCGCCGCGGCGGGTTCCCGGCCGGAAGTGGCGGAGGCCGCTGGGGGAGGTTCGTCGCTGGCGGGATGGGGATCAGAGGCAGAACTCACGGATCAACCCTTTGAGGACCTGGATGGTGGGGTGGATGCTGTCCAGCGTGATGAACTCATCCGGCTGGTGGGCCTGCTCGATGCCACCCGGTCCAAAGATTAGTGCATCCATCCCGAGCTGCCGGAAAAAAGGCGCCTCGGTGCCGAAGGCGGCGGCGCTGGCGACATGGCCGGTCAGGCGCTCGGCGGCGCGCACCAGGGGCGAGTCGGCCGGTGTTTCCATGGCCGGGGTGCCGGCATAGATGGGCTCGACCGTGAGCGTGACGACATGGCGCTCGGCCAGCGGCGCCAGGCGCCGGCGGATGTCGTGGCGGAGCTCGTCCATGTCCATGCCCGGCAGCGGGCGCAGGTCGAACTGCAGCTCGCAGTGCGGGCAGATGCGGTTGGGGTTGTCGCCGCCATGAATGCAGCCGAGATTGAGGGTGGGCACGGGCACGGTGAAGGCCGGGTTGCGGTGTTTCGCCTGCAGCTCGCCGCGGAAGGCCAGCAGCTCGTTCATGACCGCATTCATGGCCTCCAGCGCATTCGCGCCGAGCGCCGGGTCGGAGGAGTGGCCGCTGCGGCCCTCGATCACCACGCGCTCCATCATCACGCCCTTGTGCATGCGCAGCGGGCGCTGGCTGGTGGGTTCGCCGATCACCGCAAAGCGGGCTGTCGGCTTGCCGGCCTCGGCCAGGGCGCGGGCGCCCGCCATGGAACACTCTTCGTCGCAGGTGGCGAGGATGATCAGCGGCGCCTTGAGGGCATGGTCCGCGAAGGCGCGGGCGGCCTCGATGGCCAGCGGGAAGAAGCCCTTCATGTCGGCGGTGCCGAGCCCGAAGAGGCGGCCGTCGGCCTCGGTGAGGGTGAAGGGGTCGAAGCGCCAGCGGCCCTCGTCCCAGGGCACGGTGTCGGTATGGCCGGCCAGCACCAGGCCGCCGGGGCCCTGGCCCAGGGTGGCGATCAGGTTGGCCTTGCCGGGCGAGACCTCCTGGATGTCGCAGGCAAAGCCCAGGTCCGCCAGCCAGCCGGCCAGCAGGTCGATGACGGCACGATTGCCCTGGTCGAGGCGGGGGTCCGTGCAGCTGACGCTGGGGGCGGCCACGAGCGCGGAAAGCATGTGCCGGAGGTCGGGCGGGGCCATGGGGAATTCCTGCGGGAACGGGGAGGAAAGCCTAGCCGGTGGCGCGGCGCAGGCCAAGCTGGCAAGAGGCCGTCAGTCCGTCGCCCCGCGCAGCAGTCCTGACGGACCAGAGGTAATCCTTCAGGGCTTCCCCGGGGCGGCTGTCACCCCTCCACGGAGGCGGGGGTCAGCGCAGGATCAGGGGCAGGTCGGGCAGTTCGTTGGGGTTCTCGCCCTCGGCGGGGAAGTGCCGGCGCAACAGGTCGGCCACGCTGCGCACGGCCTGCACCGCGCCCTCCTCGTAGCGGCCGCCGTGGAAGGCCGCGGTGAGCGCGCTGCAGACCTCGGCCCAGGTTTCGCTGCCGGCCACCGTGTTGAGCCCGCGGTCCGCCAGGATCTCGACCTGGTGCTCGCACAACAGCACGTAGATGAGCACACCGGTGTTGTCGGCCGTGTCCCAGACCCGGGTCAGGCCGAATATCTCGAGGGCGCGCTCGCGCACCGGCTTGCCGGCCAGCACGTCGGCCAGCGGCCAGTCGCCCTCGATGACGAAGCGGATCTCGCCGCGGTGGCCGTACTCGCCTTCGGCGACGGCCTGGCGGATGGCCTCCTGCACCGGGGCCGGAAAGGCGCGGCGGGTGGCGAACGTGGTGTGCAGCAGGTGCTTGAGCAGGCGGGACATGGCATTCCTCCGGGCCCCTGATTCTGCGCGAGCCGTGGCGAATGTCGAGCCCGGCCGTGTGACGATCCGCCAACCGCCAACCGCCAACCGCCAACCGCCAACCGCCAACCGCCAACCGCCA
>JAZKHS010000032.1:69439-73442 GCA_040385265.1 Pseudomonadota bacterium
CCGCCAACCGCCAACCGCCAACCGCCAACCGCCAACCGCCAACCGCCAACCGCCATCAGGCCGCCTGTCCTCTCCCGCGCCCTGCACCCGATAAAAAGGCCCGCCTTGCGGGCGGGCCTGTTGCCTCCGTGCCGGATGCAGCCTCAGGGGCAGCGGTAGTCGTCCTGGCCGAGCAGGTCGATGCCGCACTCCAGCTCGGAGATCCAGTCCAGGAACTTGTGGATCATGGGCTTGCCGACAAAATAGCAGCCGTGCTGCGGCACCAGTATTTCCACGTCCATGCGCCGCACCATGTCGGCCCAGAGGCGGGTGACCTTGCGCGAGCACATATAGCGCTGGTGGAAGCCGCGCATATAGGCGATGTGGGTCTCGAAGTCCTCGACCGGCGTCACCTCGTCCACCAGGGAAGCGCCCATGTCGCCGGAAAACAGGATCTTCGAGGTCGGGTCGTAGAATTGGAAGTTGCCCACCGAGTGCAGGAAGTGCGCCGGCACGCACTTGATCACGGTGTCCCCGAAGGGCACGTCGGCGCCGCGGTCGGGCAGTTCGATCAGGCGCTCGGTGACGTCGGACTTCATCTGCGTGGTGATGAAGCCGGAGGCCAGGTGCGGCAGGAAGCGCGCCCACAGCTTGGAGGCGACCACGGTGGCGCGCGTGTGCATCAGCCAGCGCGGCATGGAGGTGATGATGTCCGGGTCCTGGTGCGAGGCGAACACATAATCCAGGTTCTGCAGCTTGATGTGCTTGCTGATCTCGATGGTGAGCGGCGTGTAGGTCAGGTCGCCGCCCGGGTCCAGTACCGCGGCGTGCTCATCATGGAGGATCAGGAACTGGTTGGCCTGGACACCGTCGCCCTTCACGAGGGAGGAAAAGCTGATGCACTTGTGGCGGCCATTGTCGAAGAGGATGGTTGCCGCCTGAGGGGGCAGTAAAGAGCTCATGGGTTTGCGCTTCTGGTACGGGAGTGCGGCTATGGTCGGGGCTCCCCGGCTCAGGGGTATTGATGCACGTCAAAGCCTCCGGAGAGATCGGATGGCCGGCCGTCGACCGGACGGGCGGGCCTTGTCCTTCGGTAGTATTGCTGATTATTTATTACGCACGACTGGCTCCCGCCTCGAACAGGATCTGCACAACAAGAAAGGGACCGGCAAGGAAGGAACCATGCCCCGGCTGTACCGCTATCGCGAAGACATCCTGCCCAGCGCCATCGTGCTGGGCGTGTTCACCCTCCAGCTCTACACCTTTTTCTTCGTGGACTCGCTCGCGGCGGTGGCCGCCGTCATGCTGGGCCTGCTGGCGTTTTCCGCGATGCCGGGCTCCATCTCGCACAACCACCATCACGTGCCCACCTTCCGCCAGTCCTGGCTGAACCGCCCCTACGAGGTCATCCTCTTCCTCGAAACCGGGGTACTGCCTTTCGCCTGGACGCTGCACCACAACCTCGGTCACCACAAGGACTACCTGGACCAGGACAAGGACCCGGCCAACTGGCGCCTGCCCGATGGCCGCGTCATGTCGCGCATCCGCTATGACGTGGTCGGCGCCCTGCGCATCTATCCCGAGGTCGTCCGCATCGGCCGCGGCTATCCCGAACTGTTCCGCCGCTTCAAGCGCTGGAGCGCGGTTGCCCTGGTCGTGCTGGCCGTCTTCATCATGCTGGATCCGGTCAAGGCCTTGCTGCTGTTCGTCGCGCCCATGCCCCTCATGTACCTCGGGCTCATGGACAACACCTACATGCAGCACTCGGACCTGGACCTGCGCTCCGAGCTGACCGCCTCGCGCAACACCACCAGCCGCCTCTATAACCTGGTGTCCTGGAACCTGGGCTTCCACACCGCCCACCACATGAAGCCGCAGGTGCACTGGAGCCGGCTGCCCAAGCTCTATGCCAGCCTGGAGCGGCAGATTCCCGCCGGCCTCAAGTGCGAATCGGTACTGCTGTCGGCCTGCCCCTACCGACACACTCAGCAGGGCCGAGTGGTGGCGCCGCTGACCTACCTGCGTCCGGCCGCGGGCCAGCGCTGGAGCCCGGCGCAGGTGCGCAGCGCCGCCTGAGCGCCCCTTGTCCCCCGCGGGCGTCACCGCTACTGTTGCGGCCTGATGTCTCCGGAGGCTCCATGCTTTACCAGATGCTGTTGCGCCTGCTGCTGTCCGCGGCCGGTCTCGGGCTTGCCGCCGTATGGCTGGAAGGCGTTCATGTCACCCAGCCGTCCACCCTGTTCTGGGCCGCGCTCCTGCTCGGTCTCGCCAACACCATCGTGAGGCCGGTACTCATCCTGTTCACGCTGCCCGCCACGGTGCTCACCCTTGGCCTCTTCCTGCTGGTGATCAACGCCGCCATGCTGGGCCTGGTGGCCTGGATCCTGCCGGGCTTCCGGCTGGACGGCTTCTGGTCCGCGCTGGGCGCCTGGTTCATCGTGGCCTTGCTGCAGGCCATCGGGACGATGCTGATGGGCGGCAAGCGCTTCAGCATCAAGGTGGAGCGCCTCGACGACCGCTAAACCGGAGCCTGGCCAGGCTGAAGGCGGTTCCGCCATGCAAAAGGCCCCGTCGAGGGGCCTTTTGCATGTGCCGGTCGCGCTGCCGGGGCGGCTGACGGAAATCTCCCGGCTGAAAAAAAGGCCCCTTGCGGGGCCTTTTTTCGGGTCACAGCCCGGTGCTGCAGCGCCGGGCGCGGGGTGCTGCGGAGTGGCGCCGCTAGCCGCGGCGCGCATCCAGGAGAGGGGCGTGCTTACAGGTCGTAGCGCAGGCCCACGAAGATGCCGTCAAGCTCGGTGTCCACGGCCAGGCCGGGGGCGATCGAGAACTGGTCGTTGAGGTAGAAGCGGGCCGCCACCTGGGCGCCGAGGCCGTCGTCTTCCAGCATGTCGTTGGAGGACAGCTTGAGGTCGCCTTCCAGCTGGATCTTGGGCTGCACCTTGAAGCGCATGCCGGCATTGGCGATGAAGCCGGTGTCGTCGGCTTCAAAGTTGTTACCGAACCCCGGGCCATTCGCTTCCACTTCGATGTGCAGGAGCTTGATGCCGGCGTGGAAGCTCATGTTGCTCTTGAGCGCCTGGTGGTACTGCACGCCGAACTCCAGGCCGGTGACATCCACGCTGGGGTCGTAGTCGCCGAAGTAGACACCACCGACCAGGCCCACATTCTTGGCGATGTCGAAGGCGCCGTTGAAGAAGAGGGCATCGCCGTCGCCTTCGAGTTCGCCAAAGCCGCCTTCCACATAGTTGTAGTTCAGGTCGGCAGCAGCAGCGCTGCCGGAAGCGGCGAGGGCGAGGGCGAGCAGACCGCCACGAATCAGGTTTGCAGACATCAGGTAGAACTCCGTACATAAGATCGAGTTAGCATCATAGCCATGTGCGTGGCCTCCAACAGTGCGGTAGCACTCTTTTGTGAGGATCCTCACACGCATTTTTGTGTCTGAACTGTTGCAGGCCGCTATTTCGGGGCGCCGAAAACGGCCTGCACCAACGCCCGGCGATAGCGGAAGGGGCCGCTGACCAGGCCCGAGGACTCGATCCGGTCGTGCCATGCCGACGACGCGGCCTGGCCGGCGGCGCGCTGTTGCAGGGCCTCGCAGAGCAGGGCCTGGGCCTCCAGGTTGCCGGTACAGCCGGGCGCCTGGCGATGCTGCTGCCAGAGCAGTAATTCGCGGTCCACCCGCTCCGCCGCCGTGACCGGCGCCGGCAGGCGCTCCAGGGCCTCGGCGAAGCGGCCGTCCTGCAGCGCCAGGCGATAGTCGTCCGCAGGGGCGGCCTTCGAGCGCTCCAGGCGCCGCGCAGGGGGGGGGGCGGCATCGGCCCCGGCATCTGCGGCACGGGCCTCACGGGCATGGTCGGCGACCGCGGACTCGGCCTTCAGCGCGGGGGCTGCCGCCCGGGCCGCCGGCGCCGGGAGCGGCGGGGCGGCCATCGCCGGGGCTTGCATCTCGGCCTCTGCCAGCACCGCATTTTGAGCCTGAGCCTGAGCCTGAGCCTGAGCCTGAGCCTGAGCCTGAGCCTGAGCC
>JAZKHS010000033.1:0-23792 GCA_040385265.1 Pseudomonadota bacterium
AGGGTCAGGCCGGCCTGCAGGGCGGAGACCCCGGCGGCGGCATCGGCCACCGCCACGCCGTTCAGCGTGGTGGTGTTGGGCACATAGGTGGTGAAGGACGGCACGGCGTCGCGCAGGAGGACGCCGAGCGCGTTCTCGTTGCCGACGTTCTTGACCGTCAGCGTGTAGCGCAGGGTATCGCCCGGCTGCAGCACGGCGGGATCGCCGGTGAGGTCCTGCGACACCTTCTGCACCTGCCAGAGCGGCGCGGCGCTGATCACGGTGCGCGTCGCATCCTCGTCGCCGGCGACGGCGGGATCGTCGATGCCGTTGACGTTGGGGTCGTCGGTGTTGCCGAGCGAGGTGCCGAAAGAGCTGAGCTGGCCCTGGTTGAGCACGACGGTGCCGTTGTCGATGACGCCGGCGAGCGTGGCTTCGAACGCGATCACGACCGTGTCGTTGCCGCTGCCCTGCACGCCCAGGGTCAGGTTGCGCACGTCAACCAGGCCGGCGCTGCTGGTGCCGCCGGTGGCGGTGGTGGCAGTGGTGTCGGCACCGGGCGGCACCGTCACCAGGGCCAGGCTGCCGGGCACGAAGACGGCGGCCGCATTCAGTGCGCCGAGGTCGTCGCGCAGCTGGAAGCTGGGCAGCGGCACCGGGCTCTGGTTGCTGACACGCACGGTGTAGCGCAGGCGGTCGCCCGGTCGCGCCGCACTGCCCGGGTTCTGTGCGGTCGTGACGTTGAGGACGGACTTCTGGATCAGCAGCGTCGGCCACTCGGTGGTGACGGTGCGGGCATCCTGGTTGTCCAGGGTGCCAACGGTGCCATCGGTGAGCGCGCCGGTATAGCTGCGGGTTTCGCCGCCGGCGGTGTTCTGGCTGAACCACTGCGTGGCCGCGGCGATATTGGTCAACGGCGTCTGCGGCGGGTTGTTCGGATCCAGGAGGGCCTGGTAGGTCACCCGCAGGCGCTGGGTCGGGGCCAGCGCAGCCGCGGCCGACACGCCGGTGAGGGTGAGGGTGCAGTTGGCGGCGCCGGTCACGAAGGCCGTGGTGTAGTCGCTGCCCGCGGTCAGCGCGGCGGCCAGCGGCGTGCCGCCGGCGTCCGTCACCACCACCGAGGTCACGGTCGGTGCGGTGTCGCACATGCCGCCCTGGGCCGGGTTCGGCAGCAGGTCGGTGAGGACGATGTCCCAGGCGGTCGCGGTGCCGGTGTTCTGCACGTCCAGGGTGAACTCGCCGGGCTGGCCGTAGCGCATGGTGGCCGGGCCGGTCTTCACCAGGGTCAGGCTGTCGGCGCCGGTGATGGTCATGTCGGCGGAGGTGCCGGGCAGACCCGCGGTGCGGGTGGCCGGCGTGTTGGCGACCTGGTTGTACGTGTAATTGGCGGTGTTGCTGAATACCAGGCCGGAGACGTTGCTGGCGGTGTTGAGCAGCTCCACCGTCACGTCCACCGTCACCTGCTCGCCGGCCGGAATGTCGATGCCGGTCGTAGTGTCCTCGATCACCAGGTTGGTCACGCTGCCGGTATTCACCGGCGTCCAGGCGAGCGAGCCGGCGACCTTGGCCACGCTGACAAAGCGCAGGTCGGCGGCCGAGGCCACGAGGTCGTCGGTGATGCGGACATCGTTCAGGGCCGTCGGCACGGGCACGGCCGGCACCGTGATGCGGTAGGTGAAACGGTCGCCGATGCTGGCCGTCGGCTGGGTGGCAGTCTTTTCAAGAGCGCCCGGCGCCGGGGTGGTGACGCTGGCGGTAGCGGTGTTGGACGGGCCGTAGATCTCGCGCTGGCCGGCAATGCCGCCCGCCGGGAGGTCCTCGTCATCCAGGGAGTAGTAGAGCGAGGCCACGGCCGAGTTGGCCAGGGTCAGGCTGGCGCCGACATTGGCATCGGCCAGCACCGTGTAGGCCACGCGCAGGGTCTCGCCGGCGGGAATGGTGTAGGTGTTGGCGCTACCGTTGTCGAAGTTCCAGCTCGCCACGCCGGTGGCGGCATTCCAGGCGGGGGCCAGCACCGGCAGCACGGTGCCGGCATTGACCAGGCGGATGGCGGTCGTGGTCACGCCGCCCTGGCGCAGGCCGGACGGCAGGGTGTCCGTGAGGACGGTGTCGTAGGCCGGCGCCGTGCCGCTGTTGGTGATGTCCACGGTCCAGGTCAGCGTCTCGCCGGCCACCACCGAGGTATCGTTGCCAATGCTGCTGGTCACGCTCTTGCTCACCGACAGCACCGGCTGCAGCACCGACACCGCCTGGAGGGCGGTCCGGGGCAGGACCGGGGTGCCGCCCACCGTGTAGTTCAGCGCGGCATTGTTGTTCAGGGTCTGGGTCGAGGGCAGCGGCGCCAGGGTGTCGTTGTTCTGCACCCGGGCCCGGTAGACGATCACGACGACATCGTTGCCGGCGTTGCCATCGGCACTGTTGGTCACCGTGCCCAGCGTCCAGGTGATGCTGTTGCCGGCCACGGCCGGCGTCACGTCGGCATGGCTGAACGGCGCCGCGGCGCTGAACGGGGCACTGCTGTCACCGTTGATGCTCACCGTGCCCACGAAGGCCAGGCCGGCGGGCAGCGTGTCGGTCACCACCACATTGTTGTGCGTGCCTTCCTGCAGGCCGATGCGCAGTTCGTAGTCGACAAAGTCGCCGATGCGCAGGCTGGCATCGCCGGCATTGAAGGTGTCGGTCAGGCGGGTCTTGGCAAAGGTGGTGTTGTCCGGCGCGCCCAGGCTGGTGCTGTCGGAAGCGACATAGTCATTCTCCGCCGGGCTGCCGCTGCCAGTGCGCTCGTTGGCGCTGGCGCCATTCAGGCTGGTCCAGCGCGCCGTGGCCGTGTTGGCCAGCACCTGCGCCGGGGTGACGCCGTTCAGCACGCGCACGTCGTATTCCACCTGCACGCTCGCGCCTTCGGCGATGTCGGTCGCCAGCGCGGCCTCGGTCCAGGTCAGGGTCTGCGGCGTGGCCACGCCGTCACCGTTCAGCGCGGGATCGGCCAGCACCCCACCATTGAGCCGGGCGCTGCCGGGCACATAGGCCAGGCCCATGCTCAGCGTATCGATCAGGCTCACGTCGAATGCGGTGGAGAAGCTGGCCCCCGAGCTCGCGGCCAGGTCCACCGTGTAATGCAGGATGTCGCCCGCCACGGGCGGCGTGGTCGGCGCCACGTTCTTGGTCACCGCCAGCTGCGGCTCCACGACAGTGACGGCCGGAGTGGCGGCGCTCGTCAGCACCAGGCCGCTGGTGTAGGTGTAGGAGGCGGTATTGGTAAAGGTGTCGCCGGCGTTGGCCGCCGCCGAGTTGGCCACATGCGTGTTCAGGGTGACCACGGCCGCCTGGCCCGCCGGCAGCGTGCCCAGGGCCAGGCTCACGCTCTGGCCGGTTCCGGTGTTGGTGAGCGCAACAGGCGCACCGCCGCCGATGCTGGCGGTGGCGCTGTCATAGGCCAGTTCCAGCGGCAGGGTGTCGGTCACCACCACGTTGTTGCGAATGACGTTGTCCGCCGGCAGGGTGACGGTATAGGTGACGGTCTGGCCGATGCCGGCCTCGGTCAGCGCCGGGCTCAGGGCCTTCACCGGCGGCAGCGGATTGGCGGCATTGCGCATCCACAGCTGGTCGCGGGCAGTGTCGGTGTAATGCTGGCCGGCATTGGCAGGCAGCGACCAGTAGTCGGTCAGGCCGGCGTCATTGCTCCAGGCCGTGGTGGTGCTGACGTCGTCATGGAAGCCCACGCTGTAGTCGATGATGGCGCACTGGCCCGGATCCACCGGCGTGCTCAGCACCACGGACAGGCTGCCGCCGCGGCTGGCGGGCGGCATGTAGACATAACCGGCACCGGCGCTCTGCACGACGCCATTCACCGTCACCACCGGGGCACTGAGGCTGGCCTCGTCGAATTGCGTGGCCAGGGTATCGGTGATGACCACGCCATAGGCGGGGGCGGCCGGGGCGGCGGCATTACAGCTCTGCAGGCGGAACTGCATGACGCTGCTGGCCAGGTTCACCAGCCAGGGCGAGGCCACGCTGCCGTCACCGCCGGACAGGTTGCTGCCGGAACCGGTCTTGGCCAGGTCGGTCATGACCGGCTGGCGCACCAGGATGCTGTCCGTCCCGGTCAGCGCGGCGGCGGCATCGGTATAGGTCAGCTGGGCATTGTTGGTCAGGGTGCTGGTGGCCACCTGGGCGATGGTGCCGGCCGCATTGGCCACCACGCGCGCCACGTACTGGATCACGAGCTGGTCGTTGCCGGCGTTGCTGTCCGGCGTATTGCTGAGGGTGCCGAAATTCCAGGTCAGCGTGCCGGTGGCGCCGGCGACCGGCTGCGCCGTCAGCGCATAGCTGAAGTTGGCGGCGCCGCTGGCTGGCGTAATGGAGACGCTTTCCAGAGCCATGCCGGCCGGCAACGCATCCGTCACCACCACGCCACGGGTCTCGCCTTCGCGCAGGCCCAGGGTCAGGGTATAGGTCGCCGTATCGCCCACGCGCAGCAAACCGTCGCTGCCGGTGCTGGGCGCCGTGCTCCAGCTGTCGGTGGTCTGCGCCTTGCTGAAAGTCGTGGTATCGAGTGTGGCCAGGGACACCGTCGCCGGGCCGCTGCAATAGTCGTCGGGAGCCGTGAAGGCGGGGCAGCCGGCACCGCTACGTTCGCCGGTGACGACGCCATCCAGCGACGTCCAGTCGGCATAGGCGGTGTTGACCAGGTTATTGCCGGTGACGTTGACCACGCTGGCGCGGTAGGTCAGCAGCAGCGTGCCGCCCACCGGGATGTCCAGGGTTTCATCGGCGTTGTCGTTGCCCCAGGCCAGCGTGCCGCCGACCACCACGGCCGGAACCGGATTGAAGCCGGCCACCGGCACGCCGTTGAGGGTGGCGGTGGGCGTAAAGCCGGCATCCAGCGCCAGCTCCGGCGGCAGCGTATCCACCACGTTGGTGTCAAAGGCGGAGGCCGTGCCGGTATTGCTGAGGGTGATGCGGTATTCGAGCACATCGCCGCCGACCGCCGGGTTGCCGGGCGCGCTGATGTTGCTGGCGGTTTTGGCAATGGTCAGCGTCGGTTCCCGAACCGTCATGGCGGCCGTGGTGTTGCCCGCCCCGGCGACCCGGGTGCTGCTGCCGTTGCTGCGCGCGTAGGTATAGGAGGCGCTGTTGCTGAAGCTCGACGGCGTCTCCCCTGCCCCGCCCTGGTTGAGGGCCTCGTTCACCACGGCCACGGTCAGCGTGACCACGGCGCTCTGTCCGGCCGGAATATCCAGGCCGGTCGCCGGCTCCGTGAGCACCAGGCTGTTGTTGGCGCCGTTGTCGGTATCGAGCAGGGTGACGGTTGTCGCGCCCACCTGCGCCGTGGCACTGACCAGGCGCAGATTGGCCGGCAGCGTATCCAGGACCTGGACGTCGTAAAGCGGCATCAGCACCGGCGTGGCCGGCACGCTGATCTGGTAGCTGAACTGCTGGCCGACGACGACGCTGGTCGACGCCGGATTGGTCTTCTGCAGCGGTCCCGGCGAAACGATGGTGACCCGCGTCGGGCTCTCGTCGCCGGCGACGGTGGGATCGGCCACGCCATCCGCCGGGTCATCGCTCAGGTAGGGGCCAGGCTGGGTGGTAATGCCGGTGGCCAGCATCGAGGCCTGGTTGGACACCACGGTGCCGCTGGCCAGGCTGCCCTGCAGGTTCAGCTCGAACTCGACGACCAGATCGTCGCCCTGGGGCAGCACCAGGCTCTTGCCGGGCTCACCGGAGACGACCTGCAGCACGCCGCCGCCGAAGCTGCACGCGGGAGTCTTGGTCTCGGTCAGCGGGTTGGCGACAACGCCCGCCCCCACCACGCCACAGGCAACAATACTGGGCGGCAGCACAAAGTCACCGCTGCCCAGCGGGTCCGACATGCTGATGCCGCTGATGTTCTGGTTGACGTTGAACAGGTGCAGGCGATAGCGCAAGCGATCGCCCGGTGCGGCCGTGCTGGCCGGATTCTCGCCGGTCGCCAGGTTGGCGACCGTCTTCTCGAAATAATAGCCGGACACGGCCACGGTGACGGTGGCGTTGTCCTCGTGGTCGACGGTGGCCGGCGTCCCGTTGCTCAGGGTCCGGGCAAAGCCGACACGGCCACCCACGGTGCTGGCGCCGTTGTACCACTGGGTGGCCCCGGCAACGTTGGTCAGCGTGCCGCTGCCACCCAGGGAGAAGTCGGTATCCAGGCGGGTGGAATAGGTCACGACCAGGCGCTGGTTGGGGGCAATCGCGCCCCCGGCATCGGTGAGCGTCACGGACAGCGTGCAGGCGTCCGGACCGGCCGTCCCGCCCCAGGCCGCGGTGTAATCCGTCCCCGCCGTCAGGTTGCGCACCAGGGTCGTGCCGTTCGCCTGCACGATTCGCGCTGCCAGCCCCGGGCCGAAGGTGACGGGATTGGTTTCACACATGCCTTTGGCCGGGGCACTGGCCGGGCTGGTGTTGCTGGGCAGGACGTCCCGCAGCGTCACGTTCCAGGCGTCCCAGCCCCCGGTATTCTGCGCATCGATGGTGTAGGGAATGGTGTTGGAGGCGTTCACCGCCGTCGCGGTGGTGGTCTTGTTGACGATCAGATTGGGGCCGGTGATGGTCATGGGCGGGGAAACGCCCCACTCGCCCGGCAGCGGGTCGAAGAAGCGGCCCTCGCCCGGCGCCACCACGCCGTCGCCATTGACGTCCATGACGATGAAACGCGAGAACGACCACTTGGCCGTATTGGTAAACACCGTCCCCGGCGTATTCGCCGCGTCCAGTACCACGGGAATGCTGACGATGATCTGGGTCGATGCCGGGACATCCGGCAGCACGAAATCCAGATGCTTGCTGTCGCCCGCGTTGGCGGCGGTGAATACCGTCGCCGGGTCAGTGCTCCGGTAGTAGGTAATCGGGCCGACCAGCGTCATTTCCGCACCGGTGCCGAGGGCGGTCAGGTCATCGGTGACATGAATATTGCCCAGGTCATTGGGAGAGCCGGCGGCATTGAACACCGAGCCGCTGACCGGGTCGTACATCACCGGAATGCGCAGGGTATAGGTGAACGGCACACCGATGGCCGCGGTGGCGCCCGGTGCCAGCTTGTCGATCTTCTCGACGGGAATGAAGTAGTCCTGGCAGGAATTGGTGATGTTGAAGACCGAGCCATTGGTCAGCCAGAGCTTATGGGGAATATTGGCGCAGGCCATGTTCCCTTCGTAATAAACATTATCGAAGACAATGAGATAGGCCGGCTTGGTGCCCTGGTTCGGGGTCCAGAAATTGATGTTGCCGACGGGAAAGGGATTGGCTTGGGTGAAGTTCTTGATGATGCAGTCGCCGTCCATGACCAGCGTCGATACGGTCTGGATGAGGGCGACCGTGGCCGGATCATTGCCGTCGATGACACCGACATCATTCTGGATGCCATCGCCGTAGTCGAAATCGTTGTTGTAGATGCCGTCGTCGCCGCTGCTCTCCGAGCGCCCGGTGCAGGACATGTCGCCCGCCAGTGCCGGTACCGAGGCAAACAGCAGGCACAGCATGACCAGGCCCAGGCTGAAGACGCGGGCTCGCTGCTGCCGCACGACCGGCCGCCCCGGGCGGCTCTCCCGGCCATGGCCGGACACGGCAAGCCTGCCCAGCATTGCCGCAACAAGTCGTTTCAGAGCATCGGGAGTCAGCATACGTGTCAACACAAGCGCCTTCTTCATGAAAGGTATTGGTCCGCCCGCAGGCCAGGCACGGTTGGACGCCTGCTGAGTTTAAAAAGCCGCGCACGGCAATAACGTGAGCCCCCCCGCAAATGCCCGGAGCACAAGTCGCTATTAATGTGATTCACCTCTAGAAACGCAGGAAAACCCGGGATCCAAGGCCGAAAGCCGAACACCTGGATCAACGCCACAAAGCGGGCAGCCGGCGCCGCAATGATGAAAATAAACGCCGCGCAGCACCGCTGCGCGGGCATAAAAAAACCCCTTCGCCCTGGCGGGCGAAGGGGTTGCTGCGCGGGATATCAGGAGGCAGGCAGGAAGTCGATGGGATACAGGATCTTGGTCGTCGCCACCCCTTCCTTGGCACCGAAGTTGAACTTCAGCACGCGCTCGACAATGTCGGAGGACAGCGCCGGCGAGTTCATGTCGGTGGACTGCACACGACAGGCCGACACACGCCCGTCCGGCTCGATGGTCAGGGCCAGCACCATCTTGCCGCGCAGGGTCGGATCGTTGCGCAGCTCGCGGTTATAGATGCGGTACAGCGCCGACTTGTACTTGTCGAAGACAATCTGGATGTCCTCATCCGTACGCACCGGACGACCGCCGCTGCCACTGCCACTGCCGCTGGCACTGGCGCCGCCACTGCCGCCGCCCGGGCGGGCCGCTGCCCGGGCCGCCGTGGCGACGCCGCTGCTGGCCACTGTCGTCGCCATGCCGCTGCCGGAAATGGAGTTGCCGGAGCCGGAGCCGATACCGCCGCGGCTGATGCCGGCATTGGCGATACCGCCCGAGCCCGTCCCCGTCGCCGAGGTAATGAGCGCGCGCGAACCCGGAGCACCGGAGCCGGGCGCACCGCCGTTGGCCTGGCGGCCGGCGTTGCTCACCGGCGCCTCGCCCAGACCGCCCAGGTTGACATCGTCGCTCGCCAACTCCGCAAAACTGTCGCTGAAGGCCAGCACACCCTTGGTTTGCGCAGACGCGCGCGCGGCGGCCTTGGCGCTGTCCGTCGGCACCGTGGTGGCCACGCGCTGCGGGTCGGGACGCAGCTGGTCAGGACGCGGCTCGCTTTCCTTCCGGGTTTCCTTCTTGGGCTCAGGCTTGGGCTCTTCCTTCTTCTTCACCACCAGCTCGGCGATATGCTCGGGAATGAACTCCTCCTGCTTCACTCGCGCGCCAGGCTTGAAGACAATGACCACCGAACCGAACAGCAGCCCGAAACACAGGCTGATGATCATGACCTTGCGATAACGCTTCTCTTCTTCCTCGTCACCCGACCAGGGCATGGTCAGCGGCCGGAAGGGAACCTCCGACGGATCCCGCCAGGCGTCGAAGTCAGCACGCTGCGCTTCCAGCTCGTCTTCAAGGTCGGCCAAGCCGCCGTTCAAGCCTTGCAGCTTGAGCGACTCCTGGTCGATTTCCGCCTGAATGCTGTCGCGCTGCCCCTGGATGGCGTTGATCTCGCCGTCAAACGCGCCCTGCTGCTCTCGTGCCGACTGCAGCTGCGCCCGTTGCACCGCCTCGCTCAGGCCGGTTTGCCGGGAACGCCAGAAGAGGTCGGCGGCGCCTTCGCGATCCAGCTCGTCCAGGGACTGCAGGATGCTGCCGAGCAAGGCGTAATGCCGGCGCTCACCCGCACGCGCCATCAGTTCGGCGTCCAGCGTGTCGCGTTTTAGCTCAAGCGCATCGAGCGCACGGCTGACGGCGATGATCTCGTCGCGCAGTCGCTCCACTTTCGCATGGCCCGCGTTGGGTGCGGGCGCGGTCAGGGCAACGGAACTCACGATACGGCCGCCTTCACTTTTGGTTCACGGCAAAGGAAATCTTGCCGTAGCCTGCGTTACTGCTGGAGAGCATGACCTTCTTCAGCACCTTGTAGGGCACGTGGCGGTCGGCCACGATCGTCACCTCGGTATCGACGCCGGTGTTCTTGCCCTTGGCTTCCGCCTCGGCCTTGATTCGTTCAATGGTCTGGCGAATGGCCGGGATTTCCTGGTCGCCGCTATTCACCACCTCTGGCATCGGAACGATGGACTGACCCTGAATCGTCACGTCCGCCGCGGACAGGGCAATGACGATGGATTCACGCGGAGCGGTATCGACCGCGGAATCCGGCAGCGTGACATTGTCCGGCGGCGTCAGATCCACCCCGGTACTCTGGTTCACCAGGAGGTACAGCACGAGCACGATGAAGATGTCCATCAAGGACGTCAGCATCATGCCGGCAGAGTCCCCCCCTTGCGGCTCCTTCTTTTTCCGGCGGCGACCCGGATTGAGCACGCTCATAGCGTACCTCCCCGCATATCTCCCGCCGGAGGCGCGTCACCCACGGTCACGTTGGGAAACAGGGTAATCGTCATGGACTTGGATTGATTGTCACGACCGGGCGCGCGCATCTTCACGAACTTCACCGCATCCATCACTTCAATCATGCTGGAATACTCGATATCCGGCTCCATGAGCAGGATCACATCCTTCTTGTCCAGGTGCTGATCCTTCAGTCGCTTCAAGCGCGCCGACAGATCCAGGGTGTTGTAGCCGCCATTCGCCAACAGCGGCATGCTGTCGGTAATGGTCTTGCCGTCACTGATCTCCAGCCCGTTCTTGCGCAGCATGACCTCGATCACCACCGGCTGGTTCTTGTTCGGGTCCGCCGCGCCACCTGCCGAGTTGGGCGGCATGTTGAGTTCCTGGATCGCGGTCTTGGAAAACATCGCCGAAAACATCAGGAAGGACACCAACACCACCATGATATTGAGCAGCGTTGTCAGATCGACTTCTTCACCGCCGCTACTGGCTGCCATGGGTATATCCTCTTGAATCTGTCTTTCCGCTCCCCGCGCCCGCCAGGGAGGGGGGCAAAGGGGAACAAGTCATGTCCGTGCTCGATACCGCCCCTCCCTGCCCTCTCCCGTAGAGAGAGCGAATCCGGGACAGGGGGCGGGAAAATCACACCGCCGGTTCCGCCACCCTTTGCGCACCTTTTTCCGCTGCCTTGTCTGCAGCGTCGGCCGCCACGCGGGCGGTTGAGCCGGCACGGGCAATCATGTTCACCATCTTCAGCGCGGCAATTTCAAGGCCCGCGGCAATATGCGTGGCCTTGGTATTGAGCAGCAGGCTGAACACCAGCATGGGCATGGCGACGAGCAGCCCCAGGGCGGTACAGCTCATGGCCTCGGAAATGGACAGGGTCAGCAGCGCGGACTTTTCCGAGGGGGCGGCGGTGGCTACCGCCTCGAAGGCATGGATCAGGCCCACGATGGTGCCGAACAAGCCGGCCAGCGTGGCCAGGTTGGCGAACAGGGCAAGCAGGTTGATGCGCTTGTGGATCTGGGGCGTGAGGGACAGCAGCACCTCTTCCATCACCAGCTCGATGTCATTACGACGACGCAGCACGCCGGTATTCTCCAGTCCCGTGCTCAGCAGGCGACCCAGATAGGACTCGTTGTTGCTGGTGATCTGGCGTGCTTTTTCAAAATCCCCGACATGCAGCGCCGGCTCGATTTCCTGCCAGATCTTCTTGTTGGACGAGGTAAGGCGGATCAGCACCCAGTAGCGCTCGATGACGACACCGAGGCCAATGGCGCCAAAGGTCAGAATCGGAATCACCCAGATACCGCCGGCGGCGACAAAGTGGATGGCGGAGGAAACGATGCTCATTGGTGAAACTCCTCTGAAGACGGCTCTTTACTGGCGTGAAGGAACTTACTGGGGGCTGTTGCTGATGGCGTGGAAATCCAGTTCTCGTTGAAACACCGGCTTGTCCACCGGCACCATGCCCTCCTCCAGCAAGGAGGACTTGAATTCGGTTTCGGCGCCCAGCTCGGACGTCCGCCAGGGCACGATGTACAGGGACTTTGGCGCATCGTTGTTACCCATGATGGACATGCCGGTAATTTGCTGCACCTCCGGCTCAGCCGCCCTGGCCGGCTTGGCCGGCGCCTTGCCCGCCGCGGCCGGGCCTGCATGCCGGGACTTCGCCGCCTGCGCATAGGCAGGCAGGGACAAGCCCAGCAGAAGTCCCAGCAGGACGCTCATCATGCTTTTCATGGTCACGGCTCCCACTGCATTTCTCATTGCCCGCCACCCACACGCTTCTGCATGTCGGCTACCCACATTTTCGCGTTCTTGTCGTCCGGCTCGGCCTTGCTGAAGGCCTCATAGGCCTTCAATGCGCATGCGTAATCGCGCAGGTAGAGATCGCAGAGAATGCCGAGGTTACGATTGACCAGGGGAAACTCCGGATACCTCTGCAACACCGCCTCATACACCTTGCGCGCCTCCTCGAAACGTCCGGTCTTGCGGTACAAGAGACCCAGCTCATTGCTGGAGACCGGATGCAACGGGGCAATGGCCAGTGCCGACTTCAGATTGGCTTCCGCCTCTTGCAGCTGGCCAAGCCTGATCTGCACTTGAGCCAAGGTAATCCAGGGCACCGCGTTATTCTGTGCTTTGCTTACCACTTCCTTCAGCAATGCCGCGGCTTTTTCATTGTCGCCGGACTCCACTGCCTGCATGGCTTCACTGAAGCGATCGCGCACGTCCTGCGGCAGCGTTGCCGTCGCGGCAGCTTGCCCCGCGGGCGAGTCCTTCTGGCCGTTTTCCTTCGGCGAACTGGCGCAGGCGGCGAGAGCCAGCAGCCCGGCAATGCCGACCAGACGGAAGGCTGTGTGCAATCCGCTTTTTTTGATGACACTCGAGAGAGGCGAAAGCCGCATGACCAATTTCCTCACGTTCCCGCAGACGCGGACGTCGTCGTTTCAGCAGCAGGCGGCTGTTCCGGCGCCGCCACTTCCGAAGCTGACGGCGACGCATTGTCAGTGCCCGGCGCCGGGTCCGCTGACACCCCGTCCGACGGCGCGGGTGCCGACGTCCCGGCCGATACGGCAGGCGTCGCCGGCACAGGCGGCGGCACTACCACCGGCTTCGGCGTCACCAGCGCGGTGAAGTCCGCCGCATCAATGCTCGCCATCAAGCCGCTGCTGGCTTCCGGCTTGGCATAGCGACCCGGCATCAGCGTGGCAAGCCGCTCAAAGCTCTTGTCAATCCAGTTGTTGTAGACGCCCTGGGTCATCAAATCGGTGTTCTTTTCATGGATCTGGATGGCTTTTTCCTCGAAGGGATAGGCCTTTTCATCAAGGGCTTCTTCGTATTCTTCGGCCTCCAGCTCATCCATGCCTTTGGGACGCTCGGACGTCTTCATGCTCTCGCTGAAGTTGAAATAGATTTCGGCGATGTAATAAGTCGCGGCCGCCGTCACATCCCCCACCTGGTAGCTGGTCAGCTTGCTGAATACCTCGGAGGTCGCCTTCAGTGCCGCGCTCTTCTTCTTCAGGCTCTTGTCAAAGGGCTGCGTGAGCTTGAGATCGGCATACTCCGTGAATTTTGGCTCGGTGAGGATGAGCGCCGCCGTGCCGCCCAGGTAGCGGGTGCGATCATTGCGCTCCTTGCCCGCGCCCAGATCGGCATCGACAATGGCCTTCAGTTCCTTCAGGTAGTCCGCCTTCCCGCCTTCCGCCTTGAGGATCTCCGCCACCTTGTTCCGCACCTCGATGGATTGCCCCACCGGCTGCGGGAAATAGGCGATATAGCGACGATGCACTTTCAGCGCCTGCTCCGGCGACTTGGCCTTCATATAAAGCTCGGCGGCCAGTTCCAGGGCTTCGCGGCGAATCTGCTCGTCCTTGTTCTCCGTTTCGATACGCTCATATTCGGCCGCGGCCAGCGCGAGTTTTTCCGCCTGCTGGTAGACATAGGCGACCTTCTTGGTCACGTCAGGCTGCAGTTGATGGCCGGGGTAATTCTTGCGGAACATCAGGAGCACCTCCGCCGCGCGCTCCCAGCTCTTGAGATGCACCAGGGCGGTGGCGCCATCGAAATCCGCCGTGGCGCGAATCTTCGAGGTCGGCGCAACGGTGGCGACGCGCAGGAAGTGATCCGCCGCCGCCAGGTAGTCGGCCGCCGCATTGGCCTGCTCGCCCTGCTTGTAGATGGACGCCGCCAGATTCTCCACCAGGCCCTGGCGCGTGCTGTCGTCCTGTCCGGTGAGGGCCAGCACACTCACATAGCCCTCTTCGGCATCCTTGTACTGCGCCAGTTCATACGAGGAGTGCGCCACTACCAGCCAGGCGCTGCTCCGCAATTTCGGCTCCGCCGCCGGGAACTGGGTCAGCATCTTGCGGCCCGTGGTGACGGCAAAGGCATAATCCTTGCCGGCGTAGATGTCTTCCAGCGCCGCGCCCATCACCAGCGCCGCCTTCTCATGCTGCGGGAAGGCGTCGGCAAAGCGCAGGGAGCTGCGGATGACCTCCTGCTTGACGCCGGCCTTCTGCGGATCCGTCGCCAGGGCCAGATGCTCGCGATAGGCATACACCGCGGCATAGCCGGCCCCGGCGGACTTCGCGTGCGCCGGATAGTCGTACGCCGTCCGCTCGTACTCCCGGGCGGCCTCGCCGAAGGACTTGTTTTCCAGCAACAGGTCGGCGAACTGGTAGTTCATGACCGGCGTTTCGGCGTCCTTGGGGAAGGAGTCCAGGAACTCGTGGTACCAGTGGCCGGCTTCGCGGAAGTTATCCGCCTTGGCCTTGTCGAACTGCTTGTCCTGGTAGAGCGCGTGGTAATAGTTCGCCAGTTCCTTCAGGGTGGACTTGAGCAGGGCCAGCACCTCGGGATAGGACTCGACGTTGAAGTGCGTCCAGTACGCGGACTTGAGGCCGTAGTTGGTGGAGAAGGCCTTGTTGGCATCGATCACGAGCTGGGGGAAGCCGCCCTGCTTGTAGATCTCGATGACGCGCATGTCGAAGTGCGGCGCCACCTTGTGGAAAGGATTGCTCTTGACGAAGGTCTGGTAGGAAAGGGCCGCATCCGCGTAGCGGCGCTTCTCCAGGTAGTGCTCGCCGAGATTGCGGTAGATGTCGACTTCGTAGGCACGCTTGCCGTATTTGTCGAAATAGGCGACCACGGCCTCCGGCCCCCCCATGGAAGAGAAGCTCAGGCTGATGATGCGATGGGTGTCCTCGATGCGCTTCTGCTCGGCTTCGTCCTTGGGGTGCTCGAAGTCGTAGCCGGTGCGTACCTTGTAGTCGAGCAGGCCGATGAACTGGTGCATCGCGTCTTCATGCATGTCCTGCTTGTAGAACGTCCAGCCCAGCTTGTAGAGCGCCAGCTCGTAGTAGAACGAGCGTTCCCCGGACTTCACGATGCCCAGGTAGGCCTTCTCCGCCTCCAGGAACTTGCGACGGGTAAAATAGTATTCGCCACGACGGAACTGGATCTCGTCGACATAGCGCGACTCCGGATATTCCTTGACGATCCGGTTCATCACGTTCATGGCTTCGTCGACATTGCCCAGCTCTTCATGGGCTCGCGACATCTGGTAGAGCACCTGGTCGTTGCGCTCGTAATTCGGGTACTTGTCCAGGAGCTGCTGGTAGAGGGCCAGGGCCTCCACGGCGCCGGCGTTGTTCAGGTCGTCCGCCGGCTCCTTCGCGGCAATGGCTTCCGCGGTGGCGGCGCGACGTTCGAAATCCTTCTCGGATTCGCGCTTGCCGGCAGGTGCCAGCGCGGCCGTGACCGGTGCCGCCACCACGGCGGCCAGCGCCGGCGCGCCCAGGGCGACGGTTGAGGCGGCGACAGCCGCCGGCGCCGCCACCGGCACGGTCGCGGCCGCGCCCGGGGCGCGCCGCGAGGCACCCTCGCGCAGGCCGTATTCCTTCTCGATCTTGAGGTCGGCCAGCCGGCGCAGGGCCTCAGGCGTCATCGCCGACTCCGGGGTTTCCTGCAGGAATTTCTGGTAGCCGGCCATGGCCTTCTCGATACCGCCTTCGATGTTCTCGTCGGCGAGGTCGGGCTTTTCCTGGCGCAGGTCGGCAATGGTGCCGCGATCGACAGTGGCGGCGCAGGAGGCCAGCAGCACGCTGGCGGCCAGCAGGGTCAGGCGGGGCAGCTTCATTTGGCGCTGACCTCCTTGGCCTGTTGCGCCTTGAGCGCGCGATCGTAACTTTCGGCCATGGCGAAGCGCGCCTTGACCCGGTAGTCCTCAAGACGCTGCCGGCGCTGTTCCAGCTCGGCCACGGCCATGTTCTCCAGCAGGCGCCCCTGGCGCGCGACCAGGGCAGTACCGGTTTCTCGCGCGTCGCGGATACGGGTGCGCGCCTGCGCGATGCGCTGGTCGTAGCCCTCGTAGCTCTGGGTCGCGGCCTGGCGGGTGCGCACATAACCGCGCTGGATGCCCTGCAACCGGGCCACGTCGATGTCGAGCTCGCGCAAATGGCGCCAGGCGTCGCTCAGGCGCTGGTCATAGCCGGTGACGATGTCCCAGTGCAGGAGCCCCTGCAGGCGGGAAATGCGACGCCGGCTCTCCCCGTCCGCGGCGCTGGTGCCGGCGGCATGGGTGTCCGCCAACGCGGCCAGACGGCTGCGCAGCAGGCGTTCGTCGGCGGTGATCAGGGTGTCGGGACGCGGCGCCACCAGGAGCTGGCGCAGGCGATCGTCGAGGCCGGCACGCTGCTCCAGGCGCAGGCGCACCTGCGAATCAAGCACGCGGAAGCGCTTGTCGATCGTCGGCAGCAGCGGTTCGTAATAGCGGCGGCGCAGCGCGATGACGTCCTCGAAGGCGTCCAGCTCGCGCTCCCAGCGGTCCAGCCGGTGCTGCAGGTCCATCAGGTCCAGGTAGTTGCGCAGCGAAGACTGGAAGTCGTTGGCGGCCATCAGGTCCATCAGGTAATACGTCTCGGGCGCGTCCGGCAGGGTGCGCAGGCGCAGCACCCAGTTGTCGTCGTGACGGATCTCCTCGCGCGAAAGCGCAGCCAGGAAGCGGCCGGCGCGAATGCTCTCGACGGAGGCGGACATGCGCTCCACCTCATTGCCGAACACGTCCAGCGCGCTGCCATAGAGCAAGGCGGCGCGGCCGTGCAAGGCGAGGCGGGAATAGGCATAGGGCATGCCGAGCAGGGCTTCCTGCACCGCCCTGCCGGTGGCCTGGCGCTTGGCCAGCAGGCTCCAGGGCACCAGCGCGCGGTCATTGCGGCCCTGGTTCAGGTCAGCCCAGCCGGCGCCGAGCAGGGCCTTGTCGGAGAAGGCGCCGGTGAGGCGTACTTTCTCCAGCGCCACGCGGGCGGGCTCGTGCTCACCGGCTTCCAGCAGGCGGTAGCCGAGCGCCAGATTGGCCTTGTCGCGGATGGCACGGCCGGGCTCGTCCGTCACCGTGATGGCGCCGGCGCGTTCCAGCGCTTCGCGACCGTCGCGCTCACGTCCCGACTGCAACAGGGCGACGCCCAGGTTATAGCCGGCAAAGCCTTCGAATTCGGCGGTGCGGCGCAAGTCCTCCAGCAGCGGCACGGCTTCGGCGGCACGGCCGCTGGCGATCAGGACCTGGCCGCGCAACAGGCGTTCCTCGTCGCGCACGGCCTCCGGCAGCTCACCCTGGATACGGGCCAGCGCCGCGGCGGCGGCCTCCAGGTCGCCCTTCTCAAAGTGGATACGCGCCAGGCGGTAGGCCGCCTCGTTGCGCACGACAGGGGCCACCGGACCCTCGAGCACGGCGCTGATGGCGCGGCCGGCCTTCTGGTGCATGCGATAGTCCAGCTCGAAATCGCCCACCGAAAACTCGGCGCGGCCAAGCTCGACATGCAGGGGATCCCGGCTCTGTTCGTCGACGCGGCGGTGCTGCTGCAACTCGGCGTCGAGCCGGCTGATGGCGTCGAAATACTCGCCCTGGCGGGCGAAGTAGAAGGCCTCGCCCAGGAAGAGGTCACGCGGGGAAGACGGCGCATCGGCGGGCGCCGCCGTGGCGACAGCGGCGCAGAGGCCGAGCAGGGCGAGGGAGCGGGCAGCCATCAGCGGCTACCAGTTCTGGAAGCGGATGGATTGGTCGCCTGCGGCGGGGCCGGCCAGTTTCACCTCGACCAGGCGAGGTCCCTCCTCCTTGGTAAAGCGCCAGCTGGCCGCTTCGCGGTAGTCATCATTGCCGTCGGTCTTGCCGATCAGGGTGATGTCCAGGGTGTGCTCGCCGGTGCGGACATTGCCGGTGTAAAGCCGTTGCACGCCACCGGCGCGCAGGGCCTCGAGCTCCTTGTGCGTGTAGATGTGATGGATGGCCGGCTTGCCGTCGAGGCGCACCTCGACGGCGTCAAGGCGGAAAGTCTTGACCGGCTCCATCGCCAGGAACAGCGACACCTGGGTCGCGGAGGGATGAATGAGCTTCTCCTCCAGCTGCAACAGCTCCGTGGAGATCGCCAACACGTCCTGCTTGATCTCCTGGACTTGCTCGTCCAGACCCTTGACCGCGTCACGGGACACGTCCCCGGTCGCCGCGGCCGCTGCCGCCGTCACCGAGCACAGCATGACAAAACCCGTGACTCTCACTAAATGCCGCATATCCACCACCTGCTGTGCAACACGTCTGTTGCTTGTGATGGCTATACAACCATGCGCGAGCGCCCGCTTCCTTCGACCAAGCCGCAGTCAATTCCGCACCCAGTTCGCATTTTTGAACTACCGCCGGTCACGCCACGGGCGCCGCCGGGTATCGGACTGACGAAGCCGATTGATGCAGCAGGCGTTTCCGGAAGGGGCGACTGCAGGCATTTTCGTGACGGAGATCTCAACCTGGCAAACCGATTGATCCGGAAACTTCCGATCACTTCCGGGCGCCGCCTGCCCCGGCCGTGCCGCGCAGTGTTCCCCGCCTCTCCCCCCGGCGGGGAGCGCCAGCGGCGGCAATTTCGTGGCATCCCGCGCGCCGGCCGGAAGAGCCTGCACCCCTCAGGGAGCCGGAAGGCCGACATGAAAAAGGCCCGCGTTTGCGGGCCTTTCCGGGCCGGAGGTGGTCGCCTCCGGCCAGCACGGACGCGGATCAGTCGCGGCCGCGACCGCCACGACGGTCGTTGTCGTCCCCGCGGCCATTGCCGTCCCCGCGGCCGTGGCCCTTGCCCTGCCACTTGCCGTGGCCGCGATCGTCGCGGTCATTCCAGGCATAGCTGCGGTCCCAGCCGCGGTGATGGCCGCGTCCCGGGTGCTGGTGGCGGACGACGTAGCGGACCGGCTGGTAAATGACGGGGGCCGGACGGTGCACCACCACCGGCGCATGGTAGATGACGCGCTCGCGCACCACGGGACGCTCGTACACCACCGGGCGTTCGTGGACCACGCGCTCGCGGTAATGCCGGTGCGGAGACTCGCGATAGGCGTATTCCTCGCGTTCCTCGTAGTACCCGGCGCGGCGATCGTCGTCCTGGCGCACGCTGCGGCGATCGGAGGTGGCGACGGCCGCACCGGTGGCGGCACCGATGGCGCCGCCGACGATGGCGCCATCGCGCCCGCCCATGTGATGGCCAATGGCAGCGCCGGCGACGCTGCCGATGACGGCGCCGGTAATGGAGTCGCCGCGCTCGCCCGCCTGTACGGCGGTGCTGCCCAGCGCCAGCGCCAGGGTGGAAACGAGAAGCGTCAGACTGAATCGGGTTTTCATTGTGCTTTCCTCCAGCAAGGGCTGCTCGCATCGAGCAGGCAGGTGGCGATCACCTGTAGAGGAAGAACGAGGGAGTACGGCCGCGGTTGACCTGGTTTACACAAATTCTCCGGAAAGGCCGGCACCCGGCGTCATTTCGTGACCGGATCGACGCTGGCCGCCTCCTGCCAGGCCATTTCCGCCGCCAGCAGCAAGCGCTTGCGCGCCTCGCCCCAGCGGTAGCCGCCGGTCTCGCCATTGGCGCGAATGACGCGATGGCAGGGAATGAGCAAGGCCACGGGATTGGCGCCGACGGCGCCGCCCACGGCGCGGCTGGCGCCGGGCTGGCCCATTGCCGCGGCCAGCGAACCGTAGGTGGCCAGGCCGCCCTCGGGGATACGCAGCAAGGCCTCCCACACCCGCAGCTGGAATTGCGAACCCTTGACGAAGAGGTGGACCGGCTCGGGGCCGCGCCAGGCGGAGAAAAGCCGGCCGGCCAGGGCCGTGGCCGCGACGTCATCGCGCAGGAAAGTGGCGGCAGGCCAGTCCGCACGCAGCTCGGCGAGCGCGAGTGCGAGGCTGTTGGCGGTGGCAGCGTCGGGATCGATGAAGGAGAGCTTCATCAATCCGCGCGCGCTGCTGGCGAAAAAGGCGTTGCCCAGCGGGGTGTCGGCAATACCCCAGGTCACGGCCAGCCCGGCACCGCCCCGCTTCACGTCACCGGGCGTCGCGGCCGCCACCACCACCATGAGGTCATGCAGCCGGCCGGGGCCGGACAGCCCCGCCGCCGCGGACGCCGCCAGCAGGTCGGCGCCGGCCTGCAGCGCGACCCGCGCGCGCTCCCCCTCCAGGTGCTGCCGGTAGCGCTTGGGGCTGACGCCCATCCACTGCGAGAACAGGCGCTGGAAGCGCGACGGCGACAAGCCCGCCGCCGTGGCCAACGCCGCCAGGGGAGGCGCGTCGGTCTCCGGCAGGCGCAAGCGGGCGGCCGCCTGCGCCACCAGCGCGTAGGCGGTGGCACGGCCCGGCAGGGTCGCATCATCAAGGTCCGGCAGGTCCGCCGTAGCAAGGTCAGGAGTCGTCATGCGCCGATCATAGTCAGGCGGCGCGGCGGCGCCCACCCGATTCTTGCCGCGCAGAACCCGGCGGCAAGGCCCGGACCAGGCCCGCCGGCGCCAGGGCGACTGCGACATGTGGCGCATACCGGGGCCCGGCGCGACCGTGCTAGCCTCTCGTCCTCGTCGACAAGGACTGTCGCCGCCTGGTGTATCTGAACAACAAGGAAATGGATTTCATGGAACCGCTTGCCCTGTTCTGGCAGGAGCTTACCGCCCGCCCCGATTTCTGGGGTTTCATCAGCATCCCCCTGGTCGCCGCCGTCGTCACCTGGCTGCACGTATGGTGGGCCATGCAGATGGTGTTCTACCCGCTCGAATTCGTGGGCCTGTCGGTGCCCCGCCGCGCCGGCGGCAAGGCCCTCCATCTGCTCGGCTGGCAGGGCATCATCCCGCGCAAGGCGCGCAAGATGTCCGACATCGTGTTCGAGCGCGTCATCAGCCGGGTCGGCTCGGTCCAGGACTTCATGCGCCAGATGGAACCCGAGAAGGTCGGGCAGTTCGTCGCGCGCTCGGTGGAAGACCATATCGAGGAATACACCGACGCCGTCATGTGCGAGCGCAACAGCCTGCTCTGGGAAAACCTTCCCGTCCGCCTGCGCCGCCGTGTCTACACCCATGTGCGCCGGCACCTGCCGCAGGTAATGGATGCCCTGGTGCAGGCCATCATCGGCGACATCGAGCAGCTCGTGGACGTGAAGGAGATGTGCGGACGCCAGATGGAGGCGGACAAGGCGCTGGTGGTGCGCATCTTCCAGGAAGTCGGCCATGCCGAGATCCGCTTCATCGTCAACGCCAGCTTCTGGATCGGCCTCGGCTTCGGCTTCCTGCAGATGGCCCTGTTCTGGTTCCTGCCCTGGCACGGGCTGCTGCCGCTCTATGCCGCCGTCCTGGGCCTGCTCACCAACTGGCTGGCGCTGGCCATGGTGTTCCGCCCGGTTGACCCGGTGAAGGTTGGCCCCTTCACCATCCAGGGCCTGTTCCTGCGCCGGCAGGCCGAGGTGGCCGACAAGTTCGCCGAGCTGACCTCCCAGGAAATGCTCACCATCAGCCGCTTCATGCGCGAAGTCCTGTCGGGAGAGCGCTCCGGCCGCGCCCGCCAGCTCATCCGCCGCCATGTCGGCGCCATGGTGGACATGAATGTGCTGGCGCGCACCGGCGCCCAGCTCGCCTTCGGCCCCGCCGGCTACGCCGACCTCAAGACCACCATCGTCGACAAGGGCACCAGCATGGCGCTGGGTCCGCTGGAGTCGGACAAGGGCTTCAACCGCGACCGTGCCGCCGCCCTCGCCCGCCTGTTTTCCGAGAAGATGCGCGCCATGACGCCGGCAGAGTTCCAGGATCTGCTGCGCCCGGCCTTCCAGGAAGACGAATGGATCCTGCTGGTCCTGGGCTTCCTCACGGGCCTGGCCGCCGGCACTGCGCAACTCCTCCTGGGCTTCCAGTAGCCCGGGCAGCCGCCCCTCCCCGACAAATCACAAACAAGAAACACGCCGGGTTTTGCTCCCTAAGACGGAAGTCCTATCTACATTTGTAGCCACCCCTTGTTCCCGACGAGGATGCCGCAGGTATCCCGTCGGGGGCCAGGTCCATGCGAAGGAGGACATCTTCATGCATACCCATCTCCGCCAGTCACTGCTCTGCCTTGCGCTCGCCCTGCCCGCGGTGCCCGCCATGGCCGAGGACATGGAAAGCGGCCTCTCACTGGGCGTCGACGCCGGTCGCGCGGAGGCCCGCAATGCCTGCGACAACGTCATCAACTGCTCCAGCGACGACACCACGGTGCGCGTCAGCCTGGGTTGGCAGTTCACGCCCATGATCGGCATCGAGGCCGGCTATGCCAGCTTCGGCACCGTCTTCGAGTCCAATGACAACAACTTCAGCGCCAACCAGGACGCCAACGCCTGGACCTTGAGCGTGCTCGGTACCATTCCCGTGGCCGACCGCTTCGGGCTCTACGGGCGTGCCGGGGCGGCCCGCTTCGACAACGACGCCAGCGGCCTGGTACAGGGCGTGCCCGTCAGCAGCGAAAACGAAACCAAGCCCTTCTTCGGCGCCGGCCTGAAGTTCGGCCTTACTGAAAACGTGGCGTTGCGCGCGGAATACCAGCGCTACAAGGACCTCGCCAATCTCGGCGGCGTCAAGGACGACGTCGACGCCTGGACGGGCGGCCTGGTCTTCACGTTCTGATCGCGTGAGCAGTCTGCCACGCCAGCGGGAATTGCCCTGTTGGCGTGGCTTGCGTTTGCTACTCCATGAGCACGGTTTTGCCACAGCCCCCCATCCCGGTGCAGCGTAAGCTGACCGGGTTGACTGAGTGTCTCGTCAGACAGGGACACGGGCTGGTCAACGCCGCCTACAGGGAGGGTATCCGCATGCTGCACTTCTTCGCCCGACTGTTCCTGCTTCCGGTCAACCATGTGCCCGAGCCGTCGCCGCGGCCGGAGCCTCCGCTGAGCCCACCGCCGGTGCCGGGGCCACGTCCCTATCCCCCCGACTCACCCCCCGGTCAACCGATGCCGGACCCCACGCCCCAACCCACGCCGGATCCCGCGCCGGGTCCGTCCGGCCCGCCGGACGTCCCGCCCCCCATCCGCGCCGAACGCTAAGCCCGGCGACCGTGCTCGCCCGGAGGAGGCCGCATGTCCACCCTGCACCTGCGTGACATCGATCTCGACACCCTGAAGTGCGCGGTCCGCGAATTCCTCAGCGACGACATGCCCACCTACGCCTCCGCGCTTGCCTATCAGGCCCTGTTCTCGCTGTTTCCCTTCATCCTTTTCCTGATCGCCATGATCGGCTTCCTGCAACTGCCGCAGTTCTTTGACTGGATGGAGCGGCAGGCCTTCATGGTCCTGCCGGTGCAGGCCCGGGACGAGGTGCTGCCGGTCATCCGGCAGCTGCAGCAACAGAAGGCCGGGCTGCTCTCGGCCGGTATCCTGGTCGCGCTCTGGTCGGCCTCGGCGGGCGTGCGCTCCACCATGCACGCCCTCAATGCCGCCTATGACGTCAAGGAAGGCCGGCCGGCCTGGAAGACCGTGTCCCTGTCGGTGCTCTACACCGTTGGCCTGGCGCTGCTCCTGCTGTTGATCGCGGCCCTGATGGTGACGGGACCGGAAGTCATGCGCTGGCTGGCGGGCCGGATCGGGCTGGAGCAACTGGTGGTGACGGCGTGGACCTGGCTGCGCCTGCCACTGGCGGCGCTGCTCATGGTGCTGGTGGTGGCGCTGGTGTATTACGTGGCGCCGGATGTGGAGCAGAGCTTCCGCTTCATTACGCCGGGCTCGGTGCTGGCGGTCGTCGCCTGGATCGCGGCCTCGCTGGGCTTCGGGGCCTACATCGCCAACTTCGGTAATTACAACGCCATGTACGGGAGTATTGGCGCCATCATTATCCTGCTGCTGTATTTCTACCTGTCCGCCGCCGTGCTGCTGTTCGGCGCCGAACTCAATGCCGTGATCGAGCACCGCCACGCCAACGGCAAGAATCCAGGCGAGAAGAAAATGCCGGGTTCAGGTTCAGGTTCAGGTTCAGGTTCAGGTTCAGGTTCAGGTTCAGGTTCAG
>JAZKHS010000034.1:0-4726 GCA_040385265.1 Pseudomonadota bacterium
AAGCCAAAGCCAAAGCCAAAGCCAAAGCCAAAGCCAAAGCCAAAGCCAAAGCCAGGCGGGAAGAGGCAGGGTGGCCAAGGGCGCGGCCGGCAGGAGCACTCAGGCAAGCAGGGCGGAGGGAGCCACTTCATGGGCTTGCCAGGCCACCGGCGCGTGGCTGGCCACGGCGGCGGCGAGCCACGCCGCGCCGGCCTGGGCCTGCCAGACGGCCAGGCCCACGGCCGCGTCCAGCGCGGCGGGCGGCTCCTGCTCCAGGTCGAAGGCCAGGCGGGCCATGTTGTGCGCCAGGCCCTGGTCCAGGGCTTTGGCGCCGGCTTCCTTGAGCGTCCAGAGCCGGAAGAAGTCACGTTCGGCGTCGGCCGGCGCCAGGGCGGTCAGGCGGGCCGCTTCGGCGGCGCTGAAATAGCGCCGGGCCAGGCGCAGCAGGCTGGCCGGGCGCGGGCGCTCGATGTCCACGCCACAGGGCGCGGAGGCAACACAGACGGCGACATGGTCGCCGCCATGGCTGAGGCTGATATGCCAGCCGGCAGGCGCGGCCAGCAGCAGGCGTCCCGAGTCGGCACGTGCGTAACGCAGGTCGCCGGCATTCAGGCCGACCCCTTCCAGCACGCGGGTCAGGAGGGCACGCGACAGCAGGTGGTGGCGTCGCCGCGCGGGTTGCTGGCGTTGCTCCAGCTCGGCACGGGCAAAGGCGTCAAGGCGGCTGGCCAGCGGCTCCAGCGCCAGCCCCGGCTCGTCCTGTAGCCAGGCCAGGTGGGCCAGGATCATGGCGCGGACGGCGCCGGGCGGGGCGGCACCGCGGCGCGGGGCCCGGCATCGCTGCCGGCAAGGGCCGCCGGTGCGGCTGGCAGCACCAGCAGCGGATCGATGCGCGCGTCGTTCAGGCTCACCGTCCAGTGCAGGTGCGGCCCGGTGGCGCGGCCGGTCTTGCCGACGCGGCCGACCAGGGCGCCGGCGGCGACGATCTCGCCGGGGATGACGACGATCTCGCTCAGGTGGCAGAGCATGGAGACCAGCCCCTGGCCATGATCGATGAGCACCGTATGGCCATTGAAGAAATAGTCGCCGGTCAGCAATACCTTGCCCGCGGCAGGAGCGACCACGTCCTGGCCTTCCGGCGCGGCGATATCCATGCCCAGGTGGGGCTGGCGCTCCTCGCCGTTGAAGAAGCGCTTGCGGCCGAAGCTGGGGTTGGGCTCGCCGGCGGTCGGCGGAACGAAGGCGGGCCAGGCGGCCGCGGTCGCGGCAAACACGCGATAGGCAGACTGCTGCTCTCGGGCCTCGCGCTCGTAACGCGCCAGCTCCTCCGGCCCCGGGTGGACATGCTTGCTGTCGGCCGCCAGCGTGATGCGCTGCTCCGGATAGGCCTTGCCCTGCACGCTGAAGCGCAGCGTTTCCAGCGGCGCCTGCGTGCGCGCATCCACGATGTCCACCGCCATCTCGCCCGGCACCGTGGCGAGGGGGATCCCGACCACCAGGTGACGCGCCCCGGCGTCGCGGGCGATGAAGACGGGCAGGCCGGCAAAGCGCGCCGCCAGGGGCTCCGGCAAGTACTCCGGCACCGGCAGCACGGCAAGCCCTCCCGGCACCGGGGCGGGGGCGGGCAGGGCCTGGGCGTCCACGGCCAGCGCCAGGCCGAGGCCGGCGAGCAGGCGGCGCGCGCCCCTCATGACGAGGCCTCGCGGCGGATCACGCTGGCCGTGAAAGTGCCGTCGGCGAGCCGGGTGCTCACGACGGTGCCGGGGGCCGCGTCCTGCACCGAGCGCAGCACCTGGCCTTCGTGCGTGACCACCGCATAGCCGCGCGCCAGGATGGCGAGCGGGCTGGCCAGCTGGGCGCGCTCGGCCAGATGCGCAAGCTGCGTCGACTGCGTCCGCAGTTGCTGGCGCATGGCCTGGGCGAGGCGGAGGTCGAGGCTACCCACCTGCTGGCGCAGTGCCGGCAGCTTCTGCCCGGGCTGCTGGCCCCGCAGGCGTGCGGCCAGCGCGGCCAGCGCGGTCTGGCGCGCGGCCAGGCCCTGCTGGCCGGCGCGGCGCAAGCGCAGTTCCAGGTCGTCCAGACGCTGGGCCAGGTCGCGCAGGCGCTGGCCGGGGTGGCGCAGGCGCGCGCGCAGGTGCGCCAGCTCCTGTGTGCTGCGCGCCAGGCGGTGGCGCAGCGCACGCGCCAGCAGCAACTCGAAACCTTCGAAGCTGGCGAGCAGCTCCTCCCCGTCCGGGCTCAGCAGCTCCGCCGCGGCGGAGGGCGTGGGCGCCCGCAGGTCGGCGACGAAGTCGGCAATGGTGAAGTCGGTTTCATGGCCGACGCCGGTCACCACCGGCAGGCGGCTGGCGGCGATGGCGCGCGCCACCGCCTCGTCGTTGAACGCCCAGAGGTCCTCCAGCGAGCCGCCGCCGCGCGCGAGCAGGATGACATCGAAGTCGGGCTGCGCATTGGCCAGCGCGAGGGCGCGGACGATGGCGGGCGGGGCCTCCACGCCCTGCACCGGCACCGGCAGCACGGTCACCGGCAGCCCGGGAAAACGCCGGCCGAGTACGGAGAGGATGTCGCGGATGGCGGCCCCGGTGGGCGAGGTGATGACGGCGATATGGCGCGGCGGCGAGGGCAGTTCGCGCTTGCGCTCGCTATCGAACAGGCCCTCTTGCTGCAGGCGCAGGCGCAGTGCATCGAAGGCGCGGCGCAGGGCGCCAAGGCCGGCCTCCTCCATCAGCTCCACGATGAGCTGGTAATCGCCGCGCGGGGCATACAGCGAGAGCCGCGCCTTTACCATCACCTGCTGGCCGTTCTTGGGCGTAAAGCGCAGGAAGCGGTTATTGCCGCGGAACATGGCGGCGCGGATCTGGGCGCCACTGTCCTTGAGCGTGAAGTACAGGTGCCCGGAGGAGGGCTGCGAGAAATTGGAGATCTCGCCTTCCACCCAGAGGTTGGGGAAGCTGCCCTCGAGCAGGTCGCGTACCTGCTCGTTGAGCAGGGTGACGCTGAGGATGTTGCGGGTGGCAGTCATGGGCGGGCGCGGGCCGAGCGGGGGGATGCCGGCATTCTAGCGCCCTCCGTGTTTTCCGATACTGTCCGTTGCCCTGGAAGTCGCTAGACTTGCCGGCGGTATCGCAAGGAGCAAGAGGACATGAACAGGACGACCAGGGTGATAGGGGCGGCGGTAGTGATGGCGGCAGCGGCGGGCTGGCAGTATCGCGACCGTCTGCCCTGGAGACTGGGCGCACTGGCGCCGGCGGCGGCTGCGGCGCCGGTCGACGCACAGGACGTGCTCTATACCTGGGTGGACCAGCAGGGCGTTACCCACTATTCCCAGCATTCCGGCCAGGGGCAGCGGGTCAGCTACGACGGCAGCGCCATTACCCCCCTGGCAAAGCCGGATCCCGCGCAGCTGGAAAGGCTGGAGCAGGCCGCGGGCGAGGAGACGGCGCCGGCGTCCAGCGGCAACGCGATCATGGACCTGCGCCGCGAGCTGCAGGACAACGCCCGCCAGATGCAGGCCGCCAAGGCCGCGCAGACCGACTTCTGAGGCCTTCCGCGGGCCGGCGCTGCCCGCTGGCCTCCTCCCGCTGTCCCCGCTACCGCCCCTGTGCCAAGCTCCCCCAAATGACGGCTGCGCCTCCAGCGGCGGCTGGATTTCCCTTCCTGCTTTCCCCGGAGCCCGCCATGCGCCTGGTATCCCTGCTGATCGTCCTCCTGGTCGTGGCCTGGCTGGTCTACAGCCAGCTGGGCAGTGGCGGCCCCGGCCAGGCCGCGCAGGCGCCCCACCAGGCGGCCAAGGTGAGGGCGGAGGCGGTAGAGGTCCAGGTGGACGACCAGTTCGCCCGCCAGGCCGGGCAGCTCGAGCGGATGGAGGCCGGCGAGGCGCCCGCCACGGAGTGACGCGCCGCGGTTCATCCCGGGCGGGCTTTCCTCTATAATCGCGCCCCTCCCTTTCCCAGCCCGCCAGGGTGTCCCCATGCTCGATATCGTCCAGGAAGCCCTCACGTTTGATGACGTGCTCCTGCTGCCGGCCTATTCCGAAGTCCTGCCCAAGGACGTCAGCCTCAAGACCCGCATCACCCGCGGCATCGAGCTGAACATCCCGCTGGTGTCCGCCGCCATGGACACCGTCACCGAGGCGCGCATGGCCATCGCCATCGCCCAAGAAGGCGGCATCGGCATCCTGCACAAGAACATGGACATCTTCGCCCAGGCCGGCGAGGTCCGCCGCGTCAAGAAGTACGAGGCGGGCATGGTGAAGGACCCCATCACCGTGAGCCCGGACACTACCGTCGGCCACCTCATCGAGCTGACCAAGTCCAACCGCATTTCCGGCGTGCCGGTCGTGGTCGGCAACGATCTCGTCGGCATCGTCACCAGCCGCGACCTGCGCTTCGAAACCAAGCTCGACCTGCCGGTGTCCGCCATCATGACGCCCAAGGATCGCCTGGTCACCGTGAAGGAGGGCGAGTCCCACGAGCGCATCAAGGAGCTGCTGCACGAGCACCGCATCGAAAAAGTGCTGGTGGTCGACGACGCCTTCCAGCTCAAGGGCCTGATCACCGTCAATGACTTCCGCAAGGCCGAGCTCTACCCGATGGCCTGCAAGGACGACCAGGGCCGCCTGCGCGTCGGCGCCGCGGTCGGCACCGGCAAGGACACCGGCGAGCGCGTCACCGCGCTGGTCGCGGCGGGGGTCGACGTGATCGTCGTCGACACCGCCCACGGTCACTCCAAGGGGGTGATCGAGTCG
>JAZKHS010000035.1:0-6065 GCA_040385265.1 Pseudomonadota bacterium
CGATCCCAAAAACAAAAACGCCACCCGGCCCAAGAGCCGGATGGCGTTTTCACATCACATCAACCCAAAAGAATCAGGCCGGCTCCGCCGCCTTCTCTTCCACCTCCAGCGACAGGTGATCGTTCTCCACCGTCACATGGACGTGGCCGCCGTGGTCGGCAAGCTCGCCGAAGAGGATCTTTTCCGCCAACGGCTTCTTCAGCTCCTCCTGGATCAGGCGGGCCATGGGACGCGCCCCCATGAGCTTGTCGTAGCCACGCTGCGCCAGCCAGGTGCGCGCCTCGTCGTCCACGTCCAGCACCACGTGCTTGTCGTCCAGCTGGGCCTGCAGTTCCACCAGGAACTTGTCGACCACGTTGCAGATCACCACCGTGTCCAGCGGCTGGAACTGGATGATGGCGTCCAGGCGGTTGCGGAACTCGGGGGTGAACAGCTTCTTCATCACCTCCACGCCGTCCGTGCTGTGGTCCTGCTGGGTGAAGCCGATGCTGGAGCGCGCGGTCATGTCGGCGCCGGCATTGGTGGTCATCACCAGGATCACGTTGCGGAAGTCCGACTTGCGGCCGTTGTTGTCGGTCAGGGTGCCGTGGTCCATCACCTGCAGCAGCAGGTTGAAGACTTCCGGATGCGCCTTCTCGATCTCGTCCATCAGCAGCACGCAGTGCGGGTGCTTGGTGATGGCCTCGGTGAGCAGGCCGCCCTGGTCGTAGCCGACATAGCCCGGGGGCGCCCCGATCAGGCGCGACACCGTGTGCCGCTCCATGTACTCGGACATGTCGAAGCGGATCAGCTCGATGCCCAGGGTCTTGGCCAGCTGCTTGGTGACTTCGGTCTTGCCGACCCCGGTGGGGCCCGCGAACATGAAGCAGCCGATGGGCTTTTCCGGCGCCTTGAGGCCGGCGCGGGACAGCTTGATCGCGGCGGACAGCGCCACGATGGCCTCGTCCTGCCCGAACACCGTCATGCGCAGGTCACGCTCCAGGTTCTTGAGCGATTCCTTGTCGTTGGCCGTCACCGACTTCGGCGGGATGCGCGCGATCTTGGCGACGATCTCCTCGATCTCGTGCACGCCGATGGTCTTCTTGCGCTTGGCCGCGCTCTGCAGGCGCTGGTAGGCGCCGGCCTCGTCGATCACGTCGATGGCCTTGTCCGGCAGGAAGCGTTCGTTGATGTAGCGGTCGGCCAGCTCGGCGGCGATCTGCAGCGCCTTGTCGGCGTACTTCACCCCGTGGTGCTCCTCGAAGCGCGACTTCAGGCCCTTCAGGATCTGGTAGGTCTCCTCCACCGTCGGTTCCTTGACGTCGATCTTCTGGAAGCGGCGCGCCAGGGCGCGGTCCTTCTCGAAGATGCCGCGGTATTCCTGGTAGGTGGTGGAGCCCATGCACTTGAGCATGCCGTTGGCCAGCACCGGCTTGATCAGGTTGGAGGCGTCCATGACGCCGCCGCTGGCGGCGCCGGCGCCGATGATGGTGTGGATCTCGTCGATGAAGAGGATGGCGCCATCGTGCTTGTGGAGCTCGGTGAGCAGCGCCTTGAAGCGCTTCTCGAAGTCGCCGCGGTACTTGGTGCCGGCGAGCAGCGCGCCCAGGTCCAGCGAGTACACCACGCTGTTGGCGATGGCGTCGGGCACCTTGCCCTCGATGATCAGCCAGGCCAGGCCTTCCGCGATCGCGGTCTTGCCGACGCCGGGCTCGCCGACCAGCAGCGGGTTGTTCTTGCGCCGGCGGCAGAGGATCTGCACGGCGCGCTCGATTTCCTCGTCGCGGCCCACCAGCGGATCGATCTTGCCGGCGCGGGCCATCTCGTTGAGGTTGCTGGCATAGGCCTCCAGCGCGCTCTTGGGCGCCGCCTCGCCGCCGGCCTCCTCGTCCTGCATGGATTCCTGCGGGGCTTCCGGCGGCGCGCTTTCGTCATGCACCTTGGAGATGCCGTGGGAGATGTAGTTGACGACGTCGATGCGGGCGATGGACTGCTTCTTCAGGAAGTAGACCGCCTGCGATTCCTGCTCGGAGAAGATGGCGACCAGCACGTTGGCGCCGGTGACCTCCTTCTTGCCGGAGGACTGCACGTGGAAGACCGCGCGCTGCAGCACGCGCTGGAAGCCCAGCGTGGGTTGCGTCTCGCGCTCGGTCTCGTGGCCGGGAATGAGCGGCGTGGTCTCGTCCACGAAATGGCCGAGATCGCGGCGCAGCGACGGGATGTCGGCGCCACAGGCCTTCAGCACCCGGGCGGCGGACTCGTTGTCCAGCAGCGCCAGGAGCAGGTGCTCGACAGTCATGAATTCGTGCCGCTTGGCGCGTGCGTCGCGGAAAGCGAGATTCAGGGTTACCTCAAGATCACGACTCAGCATGTCGACCCCCTTGCGTTGCGACCGTCCAGCGCCGGCGGACATCGCCTGCGCCGTTCTCCTCTTCCGCCCCTGTGCTGCGGGCCGGCACCGTGCCGGCCGGCAGCCTTCAGGCCTGTTCCACCCGGCAGAGCAGCGGGTGCTGGCACTGCTGGGCGTAGTCCACGACCTGCGCGGCCTTGGTTTCGGCGACGTCGCGGGTATACATCCCCACGGTCGCCTGGCCCTCGGTATGGATGGTGAGCATCACCCGGGTGGCCTGTTCGCGATTCAGGTTGAAGAAACTTTCCAGTACCTCTACCACAAAATCCATGGGCGTGTAGTCGTCGTTCATGATGACGACCTTGTAGCGGGGAGGCGGCGCCAGCTGCGGCCGCGTCTCCTGTACCGCCAGGTCGCCATCCGGCCGGCCCTGGTCGGGCTCGCCCGTGGCGCGAACCTCATACGAAAATACTAGGCGAGTCACTGGGCTTTTTCTCATGGCGCTTCTTGAACAATGGTATGGGACCGGGGGGAGGGAAATACAAGGGACAAACCTGCCACTAAGGCCATCATACCGCCGTACGTCCGGTCGTGGCAGACCCGGCGCCCCACCCCTTGACAGTAATCCGGGCCGTGGTAGAAATTTTGACCAATAACCGGTACTGCACAAAAAGAATACAAGGGCGCCCCAACAACAAGACTGCCGACTGCGCCACGGCTCGCGAGGGATAAGGAAAATGGCCACAGGAAGCGTGAAATGGTTCAACAATGCCAAAGGATACGGCTTTATCCGTCCGGATACCGGAGGTGACGATCTTTTCGTGCACTACTCCTACATCCAGGTGGAGGGCTACAAGAGCCTGAAGGCGGGCCAGTTTGTGGATTTTGACATCCAGGCCCATGGCAACGGCTTCCACGCCGTCAACCTGCGCCCGCTGTACAGCCCCGCCAGCGAGGCCGGCAGCGTCGCCGTGGCCGAGGAGGCCCCGGGCCACGCCTATACCTCCCGCCCCCTCTGAGGCAGCCAGGCCAGGCCGCCAGCCCCGGACGGGGCCTGGCGGGCACGGTCGACGGCCGCGCTCCCGGTTCCGCCCCGGCGGAAATGAAAAAGCCCGCTCGCGCGGGCTTTTTGCATGGCGTCCGTCCGGGACGGCGCCGCCTCAGTCCATGTGACGGATGATGGCGTCACCGAACTCGGAACAGCGCAGCAGGGTGGCGTCCGGCATCAGGCGCTCGAAGTCGTAGGTCACGGTCTTCGCGTCGATGGCCCCTTCCACACCGGAGATGATGAGGTCGGCGGCTTCGGTCCAGCCCATGTGGCGCAGCATCATCTCGGCAGAGAGGATGATGGAGCCCGGGTTGACCTTGTCCTGGCCGGCGTACTTGGGCGCGGTACCGTGGGTGGCCTCGAACATGGCCACGGAGCCGCCGATATTGGCGCCCGGGGCGATGCCGATGCCGCCCACTTCCGCCGCCAGGGCGTCGGAGATGTAGTCACCGTTCAGGTTCAGGGTGGCGATGACGGAGTACTCCGCCGGACGCATCAGGATCTGCTGCAGGAAGGCGTCGGCAATGACGTCCTTGATGATGATGTCGCGGCCCGTCTTGGGGTTGCGCATCTTCATCCAGGGGCCGCCGTCGACCAGTTCGGCGCCGAAGCGCTCGTGGGCCAGCTCGTAGCCCCAGTCCTTGAAGGCGCCTTCGGTGAACTTCATGATGTTGCCCTTGTGCACCAGGGTGACCGAGGGCTTGTCATTGTCGATGGCGAACTGGATGGCCTTGCGCACCAGGCGCTGGGTGCCTTCCTTCGACACCGGCTTGATGCCGATGCCGCAGTTGTCCGTGAAGCGGATCTTGGTGACGCCCATCTCCTCGCGCAGGAACTTGATGATCTTGATGGCGTCTTCGCTGCCGGCCTTCCATTCGATGCCGGCATAGATGTCTTCGGAGTTCTCGCGGAAGATCACCATGTCGGTCAGTTCGGGGTGGTGCACCGGGCTGGGCACGCCCTTGAACCAGCGCACCGGGCGCTGGCAGACGTAGAGGTCGAGCTCCTGGCGCAGGGCGACGTTCAGGGAACGGATGCCGCCGCCGACCGGCGTGGTCAGGGGGCCCTTGATGGAGACGACGTATTCGCGCAAGGCCTCGAAGGTTTCCGAGGGCATCCACACATCGGAGCCGTAGACCCGCGTGGCTTTCTCGCCGCAGTAGACTTCCATCCAGGAAATGGCGCGCTTGGTGCCGTAGGCTTTTGCCACGGCGGCGTTGACCACCTTGATCATGACCGGCGAAATGTCGGCGCCGATGCCATCACCCTCGATGAAGGGGATGATGGGGTAGTTGGGGACGTTCAGGGACAGGTCGGCATTGACGGTGATTTTGTCGCCATCAGCCGGGACCGTGATCTTCTGGTAACCCATTATGCAGGTACTCCCGGGGGGTGCAGTTTGTGACTGGGTGCCTGCGCGTGTCGTTGTGGTAACAATGACAGCAGGCGCTAGAACCTATCCCCAAAAACCTTCTGGCGGGGAAGGAAGCGCAGCGGCGAGGGCTTGTCACAGAGGCAGGGAGCCGGATCTGAGCCGTCTGTGATCGAAGCTGACGCTCGCTGGCGGGGTGTCCGCGCTTTGTAGGCGTCGTGGCACGATTTCCCATGGGGGTAAGGACGGTCCATGGGGATAGGCTCTTCCGGCAAATAGTATATCCCGAACGAATGGGCGTTCATAATCCTTAGAATCGGAAAAAACGACGTTTCAGCCCGGAAAGCGGGACCTTGTCTTCATCTTTCGTCTAATTGACGGGAATTTCCATGTCACGCGTGGTGTTGTTCAACAAGCCCTTCGGGGTGCTCTGCCAGTTCGGTGAACAGGACGGCCGGCCGGTGCTGGCCGATCACATCGATCGCCCCGGCGTCTACCCCGCCGGCCGCCTCGACCACGACTCCGAAGGACTGCTGCTGCTCACCGATGACGGCCTGCTGCAGGCGCGCATCGCCGACCCGCGCTTCAAGCTGGCCAAGACCTACTGGGCGCAAGTGGACGGCGCCATCAGTGACGCGGCCATCGCGCGGCTGGCGGCGGGAGTGGAGCTGAACGACGGCCCCACCCTGCCTGCCGACTGCCATCGCCTGGAGACGCCCGCCCTGTGGGAGCGGGTGCCACCGGTGCGCTACCGCGCCGCCATTCCCACCTCATGGATTGCGCTCACCATCCGCGAGGGCCGCAACCGGCAGGTGCGGCGCATGACCGCGGCGGTCGGCTTCCCGACCCTGCGCCTGGTGCGCGTAGCCATCGGCCCTTGGTCGCTGGAGGGGCTGGCGCCCGGGGAATGGAAGGAAATCGAGGTCAACAACAGTGATTTGCCGGCCCCGCCGGACGCGGCGCCGGGGCCAGGCCGGCGCCCGCCGACGCCTCGCCGCCAGGCCGGAGATGAGCGAAGCTTTGCTGACGATAGTCCCCGATCAGGGCAGGATCCCCGCCGCCGGACGCCGTCAACGACGCCCGGGCAGCGCCCGCTGGCCGATCCGAAGGCGGGACCGCGTCCGCGCCACAAGACCCGGGAAGACACCCGGCCCCTGCGCCGTCCCGACCCGGCGCCACGCCGGCCCTAGTCTGTCCGCCCTGGCGCCTTGGCCCCGTACCCGTCGGCTCGGGTTCCGTTGGCTCTAGCCCATTGCCCCTGGTTCCTTTGGCCTCCGTTCCTTTGGCCTCCGTTCCTTGGGCCCTGGACCTTCGGC
>JAZKHS010000035.1:6165-21279 GCA_040385265.1 Pseudomonadota bacterium
GTTCCTTTGGCCTCCGTTCCTTTGGCCTCCGTTCCTTGGGCCCTGGACCTTCGGCCCTGGCCCCTTACGGCGCCCAGCGCCCGGCGGCCGCGACGTCGCTTTCCTTCGCGTCCACCCAGTGCGCCACGCCCTCCACCCACTCCTTTTTCCAGAAGGGCGCGCGGGTCTTGAGGTAGTCCATCAGGAAGCTGGCGGCGGCAAAGGCGGCGTCGCGGTGCGAAGAGGCGACCGCCACCAGTACGATGGGCGCGCCCGCCGGCAGGTGACCGATGCGGTGGATGACGGTAATGCCAAGCAGCGGCCAGCGCTGTTCCGCCTCGGCGGCAATGGCCGCCAGGGCGCGTTCGGTCATGCCCGGATAGTGCTCGAGCTCGATGGCGGAGACCACGCCCAGGGCGCAGCGGTTGCGCACCAGGCCCGAGAAGGTGACGACGGCGCCGACGCCCTCGCCTTCCAGTGCGGCGGCCTCGGCGCCGGTGTCGAAGGGCTCGTGCTGCAGGCGGAGGGTTACGGTCATGTCAGCCCCCGGTCACCGGCGGAAACACGGCAACCTCGTCACCCTCGGCCAGGGCGGCTTCGCGCGCGGCGATGTCCTGGTTGACCGCGACCAGCACGTTGCGGCCCTGCCCCAGCTGCTCGGCCCAGGCGCCGCCGCGGGCGACCAGGGCATCCAGCAGGCCCTGCACGGTGGCGGGGGACGGCAGCGCGAGGGACTCGCCCTCGCAGCCCAGCTTCTCGCGGAAGCGGGCGAAATACAGCACTCGGATCATGATGCGTGGAAATCTCCTGATTTGCCGCCGGTCTTCTCCAGCAGGCGGACCTGTTCGATGACCATGCCCTTGTCCACCGCCTTGCACATGTCATAGAGGGTGAGCGCGGCCACGCTGGCGGCGGTCAGCGCCTCCATCTCGACGCCGGTGCGCCCGGCCAGGCGGCAGGTGGCGGTGATGCGCACGGCATCGGGCGCCTCCGGCGCAAGCTCGACGCTGACCGAGGACAGCATGAGCGGATGGCAGAGCGGAATCAGGTCGGCGGTCTTCTTGGCGGCCTGGATGCCGGCAATGCGGGCCACGGCGAAGACATCGCCCTTGGGCATCTGCCCGGCGGCGATCAGCGCCAGGGTGGCCGGCAGCATGCGTACCCGGGCCTCGGCCGTCGCGCTGCGCCGGGTCACGTCCTTGTCGCCGACGTCGACCATATGCGCGGCGCCGGTGTCGTCAAGGTGGGTCAGTCGGGGGGAATCGGTACTCATCAAAGGCCTGCTGCGCTAGGATGGCGGCCTTCAAAAAGCAGGGAGCCGCCGGATGGGCTGGGAACCGCATGTCACCGTCGCCGTCGTGGTCGAGCGCGACGGGCGATTTCTCGTGGTGGAAGAATCCGCCGAACAGGGCCGCATTGTCTACAACCAGCCCGCCGGACACGTGGAGCAGGGCGAGACGCTGGAGCAGGCCGCGGTGCGCGAGGCGCTGGAGGAAACCGGCTGGGACGTGCGCCTCACCGGCTTCATCGGCCTTTATGTCTATACGCCGCCCTTTGACCGCGAGCTGACCTACTACCGCGCCTGCTTTCGCGCCGAGGCCGTCACCCACCATCCGGAACGTGCCCTCGATGAAGGCATCCTGCAGGCAGTGTGGCTGAGCCGCGACGAGCTGGCCGGTTGCGGCCGCCTGCGCAGTCCGCTGGTGCTGAAGTGCGTCGAGGATGCCGCCGCCGGCGTACACTATCCGCTGGACATCGTGCACGAGCATCACGCCTGAGCGCCTCTCCCGGTGGAGATAGCCCGTCGTCGTGCCCGGGGGCCACGACCCTGCCCCGGACCTGTGTGGCGGCCCCGGGCTCTCGGCCGGCGCTGATAGAATGGGACCGAGCCTCGAGGCCGAACCTGGGCCTGAGCCGGATTTCGGGCCCGACCCTGTACCCGACCCTGAGCATAGCACCGTCATCCACTGACCCCTGACCGCACCATCGCCCGAGCCCTGTCCTGATCATGAGCCTGAACCCCGCCTCGTCTCCCCTGCCCGCCTGGACGCCCCCGGAGTCGCCGGACCGGACCCGCGTCATCGTCGGCATGTCCGGCGGCGTGGACTCGTCGGTCTCGGCCTGGCTGCTGCTGCTGCAGGGCTACCAGGTGGAAGGCCTGTTCATGAAGAACTGGGAGGAGGACGACGGCACCGAGTACTGCACCGCGCGCGTCGACCTGGCGGATGCGCAGGCGGTGTGCGACCGCCTCGGCATCCGGCTGCACACGGCGAACTTTGCGGCCGAATACTGGGACCGCGTGTTCGAGCATTTCCTCGCCGAATACCAGGCCGGGCGCACCCCCAATCCCGACATCCTGTGCAACAAGGAAATCAAGTTCAAGGCCTTCCTGGACTATGCCGTGGTGCTGGGCGCCGACTTCATCGCCACCGGCCACTACACCCGCCGTGGCAGTGATCCCGGGTGCGCGGCGCTGCTCAAGGGGCTCGACCCGAACAAGGACCAGAGCTATTTCCTGCACGCGGTGAACGGCCGCCAGATCGCGCGCACGCTGTTCCCGGTAGGCGAACTGGAAAAGCCGGAGGTGCGCCGTATCGCCACCGAGCAGGGCTTCGTGAATTCCGCCAAGAAGGATTCCACCGGCATCTGCTTCATCGGCGAACGCCGCTTCCGCGATTTCCTGCAGCAGTACCTGCCGGCGCAGCCGGGCGCCATCGAGACCGATGCCGGCAAGGTCATCGGCACGCACCAGGGCCTCATGTACTACACGCTCGGCCAGCGCGAGGGCATCGGCATCGGCGGCCAGAAGGACGCGGCGGAAGCGCCCTGGTACGTGGTGCACAAGGATCTCGCGCGCAATGTGCTGGTCATCGGCCAGGGCCACGAGCATCCGCTCATGATGAGCCGCGGCCTGCGCACCGACACCGTGGACTGGGTCACCGGCGAACCCACCCTGCCCCTGGCCTGCCATGCCAAGACGCGCTACCGCCAGCCCGACCAGGCGTGCACCGTGCGCCGGGATGGCGACGGCTACGTGGTGGAATTCGAAGAGCGGCAACGCGCGGTGACGCCGGGCCAGTCCGTCGTGTTCTACCAGGGCGATGTCTGCCTGGGCGGCGGCGTCATCGCCTCCACCTGGGGCGGCGCATGACGCCCCGGCGCCAGAAGACCCTCGCCCTCGCCGGCATCTTCCAGGCGGCCAGCCTCGCCGACAGCCTGGCCTGGCGCGGCCATTGCGACCCGGTGGCGCTGGAAGCCTCGTTGCGCAGCATCCTGGTGCTGGACACTGACGATCCGGAGGCCATCTTCGGCAGCGGCGCCCAGCCCTTGCGCATCGGCCTCACCGCGCTGGAGAAAACCCTGTTCCAGCCGCTGCGCGACCCGCATCCGCGCCAGGCCGACCTGATCCGCTATGCGCTTGCCCTCATGCACCTGGAGCGCAAGCTGGCCCGCTCGGTGCGCCTGCAGCACGATCTGCGCCAGCGCCTGCTGACCGCGACTGGCCAGCGCGCCCACTTCACCAGCGCCCACGACCCGGCGCTGGTGCGCAAGCTGGGCGGCATCTATATCGATACGCTGGGCAGCCTGGACTTCCGTATCAAGGTCAAGGGCGACCGCCGCCAGCTCTCCACCGGCCCGGTGCCGGAGCAGGTGCGCGCCGTGCTGCTGGCCGGCGTGCGCGCCGCCTGGCTCTGGCACCGCCTGGGCGGCCGCCGCTGGCACCTGGCCTTCACCCGCGGCCGTGTGCTGACGGAGATCCGCGCCATCATCAAGGACGCCCACCCCCGCTGACGGCGGCATCCGGAAGTCCGGCCGGCAGCCCCGCTGCCGGCCGGCGCATTGGCCTGCGTTAATTGGGCAAACTTGATCCTGGTTAAGCCGGCTTCGTACCGGAGTGCGTAACGTTTGCCTTATCTTCTGAGGAAAGGGCAACATCATGCGCAAGACCACCCTCGCCGCGGCTCTCTCCCTCGCCGCCCTCGCCGCCCCCGGCACCGGCCACGCCGGTGCCATGGACGATCTTCACGCTGCCGTACAGGGTGGCAAGGCCACCCTCGACCTGCGCCTGCGCGCTGAATATGCGGACTACGAGACCACGCCGGAGACCGATGCCGAAACCCTGCGTACCGTGCTCGGCTATCGCAGCGGCGACTTTCACGGCGCCACCGCCTACCTGGAATTCGAGAACGTGAGTTCGCTCGGCAACGGCGATTACTACAGCGGCAACACGGGCGCCGGCAACAACAAGGCCCAGTTCGGCACGATTGCCGACCCCGCCCTCACCCAGCTCAACCAGGGATACCTGGAAACCTACGGCCTGCGCGCCGGCCGCCAGAAAATCGTCTACGACAATGCGCGTTTCATCGGCGATGTCGCCTGGCGCCAGAATGACCAGGTTTATGACGCGGTCAGCTTTGCCAACACCACCTGGGTCAAGGACCTGGCGCTGAATGCGGCGTGGCTGACCCGCGTGCACAACATCTACGGCGCCACGCGCGCAGTCGAGGCGCCCCTGCTGAATCTGCGCTATGCGGCGCATCCGCAGGCCCGCGTCGGCGCCTTCTACTACGCGGTCGAGGAAACGGCCGCACCCACCACTTCCTGGCAGCATGCCGGCGCCCGTGTCGATGGCGGCCTGGGCCACTTCCTCTACGAGTTGTCCCGGGTGGAACAGTCCGATTATGCGGATGCCACCGCCGCCGCTTCGCCGGACGCCACCTACACCGACCTGCAGCTGGGCTGGAAGTTCGGCGCGCTGACCGTGAAGGCCCAGCAGGAAACGCTGGAGAAAGGCTTCAAGACGCCGCTGGCGACGCTGCATGCCTTCAATGGCTGGGCCGACCGCTTCCTCACCACCCCCGCCAACGGGCTGGAAGATACCAACCTGAAGCTGCTGGGCACCGTGGCCGGTTTCAAGCTGGCCGTGGCGGCGCATGACTTCAAGGCCGAGGCCACCGACGAGGACTACGGCCAGGAAGTCGATGTCTCGATCGGCCGCGACCTGCGCCCGGGCATGAACGTATTGCTCAAGTACGCCGAGTTCAATGCCGATGGCAGCGTTACCGGCTATGCCAATGATACCCGCAAGGCCTGGCTGCAGCTGACCTGCAAGATCTGAGCCTGCGTCGCGGCATCAAAAAAAGGCCCGGCAATCGCCGGGCTTTCTTTGACCTTCACGAATTTTTGCCTTCACTGCTTTTTGCCGGCACGGCTTTCTGCCCGCGCGGCTGAGTGCGGTGGCAATTGCCGCTCAAGGCCAGGGACGGCTCACGTCGATTACCCTCCCCAGGACTCGCGCCGTTACTTAACTCCAGGACTCGATGCGGAAAAAGGGCCGCCCTGGCCACGGTCGCCAGCGCGATTGCGGATTGCCGCGCCGACATGCGCTGCCTGCTGCTTCAGATCTCGAACTCCATCGGCCTCACGCCCAGGAGAGTGGCCGGGACGTCGCGGCGCTCCTGCACCGCGGCCACGACCTTGTCGATTGCCACCAGCGCCATGTCGGCGCGCACGCTGTGCTGCTGCAGCATCGGGGCATTGGCCAGGCCGGCCAGGCGCTCGCGCGTGATGGCGATGTCCTGCCGGTTCACCAGCCTGGTATAGCCATGCATCAGCGGGCGCAGCCAGGACAACAGCCGGTGCGGCAGCGGGAACTTGTAGCTGATGCAGGTGTAGAGCACGGCCCGGTGCTCGTCGATGGGCGAGATGACGCTGGTGAAGACAAAGCTGGCGGAGTCGCCCCAGTGATAGTCGACGCGGGTAATGTTGGGGGCGAAGTAGCGGTCGGAATGCTGCATCAGCTCGCCGCGCGGATTGGTCAGCCACGGCAGCAGTCCCAGGCGCTCGCGCCGGGGCGTGTAGACCACCTCCACCGACCGCGGCGTGACCTCGACGGAGGCCTCCAGGCGTTCGCCGCTCATGGTGCGGAACAGCTTGCCGTGCACGAAGACGGTGTGCGAGACATCAATATTGATCTGGGCGATGGAGCTGAGGTCGCCGTGGTAGACCCCGGTCATGTAGTAGGTGACAAAATCCGGGTGATCGTGGAACGGCATCCTGAATACCGCCTGCTGCGCGGGATCGCCATCGCCCAGGAACACCCAGATGGCGCCATCCTGCTCGCGCACCGGAAAGCTGCGCTGCCGGAACGGGCGCTCCCGGCCCGTGGGCTGGAGGCCGTCTGCCGAGGGGATGTAGACCACCCGGCCCTGGCCATCGTAGCGCCAGCCGTGGAAGGGGCAGCTCAGGCAGCCGTCGTTCACCTTGCCGGCCGAGAGGCGCACGCCGCGGTGCACGCACTGGTCGATGAGGGCGGCCGCGCTGCCGTCAGCCTGGCGGAAGACCGCGATGCCGCGCCCGAACAACTTCACGGCCCTGACCTGGCCGCGCTTGAGCTGGGCGCTGGTGCAGGCGATATACCAGTGATCGCGCAGGCCGCCAGCCTGCTCCCAGTACGAGGCGTCTGGCGAGGGCAGCGATGCGTCACCGCAGGGCATGTCGCTGGAGGAGGCATCGGCCGGAAACAGCGGAATATCGGTCCGCATCGCAAGTCTTCCTTAACTGGCATCAAAGCCGGCGATTAGAGCCCGTCGCCCGCGACAGGCACAAGCCACCCTTCCGGCATTTGCGATCACCGGCTCGGGCCGGTCAGACCTGCCGGCCCCTGACTGGTTTTCCAGGATGCGCAGGACGAGGGCAATCGCCCCGGCCCCGCGCCGGCATCATCTCTTCCCGCGAATGCCGACAGCACCCACGAGCGAGACCCGCAGTCGCGCCCCTACAAGAAGACTGGTCCGCGACATCAGGCCCGATGCCCATGTCACCCTGACCCGGCCCGGGATGCGCAAGAAGCCGCGCTGCGATTGCCGAGCAGAAGAAATCGGCAAGACCTTTGCCGCCATCAGCCATCGGGTGCTGACCGACCCGCGGCTGGCCGAGCCTGAACGCGAAACGGGGCGCGGGGCGCCATCTCTCACGGCAGCGAGGCGATCCCCGGGGCGCGCAGTGCGCTGACCTGCGCCTCGATCCATTCCTCGACCCTGGCATTGAGCACCTTGGGCGCTTGCCCGAAGGACTCGATCGGCTTGCCGATCACCACCTGGATCAGGCCCGGCGTCTTGATCAGGCCGCGCGGCCAGCAATCCCCGGAATTCAGGGCCACCGGCACCACCGGCACCCCCGCGCGCACCGCCAGCATGGCCCCTCCCACCGAATAGGGCAGCGTCTGCCCGGGGCGGGCCCGCGTGCCTTCCGGGAAGATCAGGATGCAGCGCCCCGCCGCCAGGCGATCCGCGCCCTGGCGCAGCACCGCCTTCAGCGCGTTGGCGCGCTCGCGCCGGTCGATGGCGATGGGATCGCAATAGCGCAGGCCCCAGCCGAAGAAGGGAATCCACAGCAGCTCGCGCTTGAGCACGGTCGTGGTCGGATAGAACAGGCTCTGTAGCAGCAGCGTCTCCCAGGCGCTTTCGTGCTTGGCCAGCACCAGCACCGGCCCCTCAGGGATGTTCTCCATCCCGCTGACCTGATAGCGCACGCCGCAGGCGAAGCGCGCCCATGCCAGCGCGAAGCGGCACCACACGGCTCCGGCGTAGAGCGCGGACTCGCGGCGACCGAGAACACCGAGCAGGGTCATGAGCAGGCTGGCGACCACCAGCGAGGCCGCATAGCCCACATAGAAAAGGATGGAGCGCAACACATACACCAACTTCATAACGAAGCCTCGAGTGCGAAAAGGCGCCCGCCAGTGGCAGGCCAGGTCAAGTACCAGGGCAACACATCACTCGTCGCGTTGTCCCCGAAGAAACATGAAGGGCATGAATACTGCCACGTCGGTGCGGGTGAGGCTCGCGCCCACGCCGATTTCGCTCAGGCGCCGGGAATCACGTAGACGCCAATCGCCACGGCATGGCAGGCGGCGCCGCCCAGCACGAACAGGTGCCAGATGGCGTGCGTGTAGCTCACCTGCTTGGCGGCATAGAAGGCCGTGCCGATGGTGTAACTGACGCCGCCGGCCAGCAGCAGCGAGAAGGCGGCCGACGGCAACGCCTGGTAGAGGTCGACAACCACCAGCAGCGAGAGCCAGCCCATGGCCAGGTAGGAAAACAGCGACAGGCGCTTGAAGCGGTGCACGAAGAAGACCTTGAAGGCGATCCCCATGATGGCAATCACCCACAGCACCACCAGCAGGACACTGGCCAGGCGCGAGTGCAGGGTGAGCATCAGGAAGGGGGTATAGGTGCCGGCGATGAGCAGGAAGATGGCGGAATGGTCCATGCGCTTCAGCACCGCCCGCGTCGGCGGGTGGGTGAAGCTGTGGTAGAGCGTGGAACAAAGGAAGAGGAGGATCAGGCTGGCGCCGTAAACGGCGATGCCGGCGATCTGCCAGGCATCCAGCGTGGGCACGGCCTTCACCAGCATCAGGGTGAGCGCGACCACGGCGGCCAGGGTACCGAGGCCATGGGCGACGGCATTGGCGATTTCTTCGCCCACGCTGTAATCCCGTGCCGGGGGCTTCTGCAGTACGGACATTTCGGGCTCCACGACGTTGGGAATGAGGGCGCTGCCAGCCGGTAGCGGGCCGGCGGTTGCTGCTGAGGGCCCTGGCGGCCGGCCGCGACCGCACCCGGCACCGCAACCCGCCCTAAGGCGCCGCAGCCCGCCCTGACTTGTACCATAGTGTCAGGCGGTGGGGTGGGATGCCACTGCCGTAGCCACCCTCCGCTACCACCGATGCCCGCACAAGCCCTTCCTTTTCAAGCAATTGGACGCGCCACACCCATCCCCTGCCGGCCTTGGGCCCGGCTCGCTCCATGCCGCCGGCGGACGGGGGCCGTTGGTTCCGGGGGCATCCGGCCGCAGGAGCGGCAGGCGCTCCGTCCCGGATTGCGGTAGAATCCGCGCCTTCTTTTTGTCGCCGCTCCGGACCGCAACCATGGCCCTTTCCCCCCTGACCGCCCTTTCCCCCGTCGATGGCCGCTACGGCAGCAAGGTCGACGCCCTCCGCCCCGTCTTCAGCGAATTCGGCCTGATCCGCGCCCGCGTCGAGGTCGAGGTGCGCTGGCTGCAGCGCCTGGCCGCCCACCCCGGCGTCGCCGAGGTGCCGCCTTTCTCCGCCGCCGCCAACGCCTTCCTGGACAAGCTGGTCGCGGAGTTCTCGGAGGCGGACGCCGAGTGGATCAAGACCACCGAGCGCACCACCAACCACGACGTGAAGGCGGTCGAGTACTTTCTCAAGGACCGCGTCAACGCGCTGCCCGAGCTGGCCAAGGTGACCGAGTTCATCCACTTTGCCTGCACCTCGGAAGACATCAACAACACTTCCCATGGCCTCATGCTCAAGGAAGGCCGCAAGGTGCTGATCGCGCAGATGCAGCAGCTGGTCGACGCCATCAAGGCGCTGGCGCGTACCCACGCCGACCTGCCCATGCTCTCGCGCACCCACGGCCAGACCGCCTCGCCCACCACCCTGGGCAAGGAAATGGCCAACGTCGCCTACCGTCTCGAGCGCCAGGTGAAGCACTTTGGCCAGGTGGAGATCCTGGCCAAGATCAATGGCGCCGTCGGCAACTACAACGCCCACCTCTCCGCCTACCCGGACGTGGATTGGGAAGCCAACGCGCAGGCCTTCGTGGAATCGCTGGGCCTCGGCTTCAATCCCTACACCACGCAGATCGAGCCGCATGACTACATCGCGGAATACTTCGACGCGGTGAGGCGCTTCAACACCATCCTCATCGACTTCGACCGCGACGTCTGGGGCTATATCTCGCTGGGCTACTTCAAGCAGCGCCTCAAGGAAGGTGAAGTCGGCAGCTCCACCATGCCGCACAAGGTCAATCCCATCGACTTCGAGAACTCAGAGGGCAACCTCGGCCTGGCCAACGCCATCCTCGCCCACCTCGGCGAGAAGCTGCCGATCTCGCGCTGGCAGCGCGACCTCACCGACTCCACCGTGCTGCGCAACCTGGGCGTCGGCCTGGCGCACAGCATGATCGCCTACGACGCCGCGCTGAAGGGCATCGGCAAGCTGGAAGTGAACGCCGCGCGCATCGCCGAGGACCTGGACAACGCCTGGGAAGTGCTGGCCGAGCCCATCCAGACCGTGATGCGCCGCTACGGCATCGAGAAGCCCTATGAAAAGCTCAAGGCCTTGACCCGCGGCAAGGGCATCGACAAGGAAGCCCTGCAGACTTTCATCGAGACGCTGGAAATTCCGGCTGCCGCCAAGGCCGAGCTGCGCGCAATGACGCCCGGCAGCTACACCGGCAACGCGGCGGCGCAGGCAAAGAAGATCTGAGCCCGGACGCCGTGTTCCCGTCTTTCCGGGAGTCACGGCGGCCCCTGTCATTGCAGACGGGCAGGGACTCGCGCCAGCGCCCGGGCAAAGGCCCCGGCGCCCCAGAACAAAGCGCCGGCCGCTCCCAGGGCCGGCATCGAACACCCGGATGAGCGCGGCGGCCTGACACCGCCGTGTGCATTGGCGACCATTCGCCGTCGCCGGCCACACCACCCAGGACACGACCATGGACGCCAACACTCCCCTGCCCCACCTCGGCGGCCTCACCGCCACGGAATTCCTGCGCGATTACTGGCAGAAGAAGCCCCTGCTGGTGCGCAACGCTTTCCCCGAACTGGCCTATCGCCTCAGCGACGAGGATCTGATGGAGCTGGCGCAGGAAGAAGGCGTCGAGGCGCGCATCGTCCTGGAAAAGGGCAAGACGCCGTGGGAGCTGCGCCGCGGCCCCTTCGATGCCAAGGCGCTGAAGCAGCTGCCGGCGACGCACTGGACGCTCCTGGTGCAGGCGGTGGACCACTACCTGCCGGCGCTCTCGGACTACCTGGCAAAGTTCGAGTTCGTGCCGAGCTGGCGCATCGACGACATCATGGTCTCGTATGCGGTGGAGGGTGGCTCGGTGGGCCCGCACTACGACCAGTACGACGTGTTCCTGATCCAGGGCTTCGGCAACCGCCGCTGGCAGCTGGGCCAGCCCTGCGACGAGCACTCGCCGCGCGTGGAAGGTACGCCGCTGCGCATCCTCAGTGACATCGAGGTGCATCTCGATGAAGTAGTGAATCCCGGCGACCTGCTCTACGTGCCGCCGGGCATGGCGCATAACGGCGTCGCGCAAAATGCCTGCACCACCTACTCCATCGGCTTCCGCGCACCGCCCCTGGCCCACCTGCTGGAACGCGTGGTCGATGCCGCGCTCGAGGAGTCCGGCAGCAACCGCCTCTTCGCCGACCGTGACCGCACGCCCGCGGCGCACCCGGGCGCGCTCACCGACGCCGACCTGGAAGCCCTGCGCGCGCAGGTGCTGACCCTGCTCGACAACCGCGACACCCTGCGCGCCGCCCTGGCGCCCTTCCTGTCCGAGCCCAAGTACGACGACTACGAGCCGCAGGGCGAGGAGCTGTCCCTGGAGGAGATCCGCGAGGCGCTGGCCGACGGCGCCTTCCTGCGCCGCGACCCGGCCTCGCGCGTCGTCTACACGCGGCACGAGGGCACCATCCACGAACTCTTCGTCAACGGCCAGAAGGAATGGTTCCCGCCGACGGCCGGTGACTTCGTGCAGCTGCTCGCCGATCAGCGCCGCACGGCCGCCGATCAGCTGGCGCCGTGGCTGGCCAACGAGGACGCCGTACACTGGCTGGCGGACCAGATGGCCAGCGGCCACTGGTTCCTCGATACCGACGACTGAGGGGGCGGCGCTGCCGCACCCTGCCCGCGAGGACTGCCACAGATGACGCTGCCCCCCGAGCCGCCGGAGCCAGCCAGCCGCCACCCCTTCGATCTCGCCCTGGAGGGTTTCCGCCTGGGCGAGTCCGACACCGTGCTGCGCCTGGACGGTCCTGACGAATTCGCCCGCGCCACGCTCGCCCTGGTGGCGCAGACGCGGCGCGAGCTCTGCATCGTTTCTCCCGACTTCGAGCCGGAGCGCTTCAACAACGCCGATTTCGCCTCCGCGCTGACGCGCCTGGCGCGACGCAGCCGCAACTCCGACATCCGCATCCTGGTCGGCGATCCTACCGTTGCCGTGCGCTGGGGGCACAAGGTGGTGGCGCTGTCGCACCGCCTCTCCTCCACGCTGCGCATCCGCCAGCTCGACGAGGAGGACTTTGATCCGCAACAGGCCTGGATGGTCGCCGACGATATCGGCCTGCTGCGCCGCGACAACGCCGAGGTGCTGAAAGGCAGCCTGGTGGCGCACGCCATCCCGCACGGCCAGCGCGCCAGCGAGAAGTTCACGCAGTGGTGGGACCGCTCGCGCGAAATCGCCGACTTCCGCCAGCTGCATATCTGAGCGGTCGATAGCAGAACCGCCTCGATACCGGGCCGCCGCCGTGTCAACCGCTTCCGCCGCGGCGCGTTGAACCGGAAGACTCCCTGCGCAAGGACGCCCGCATGCCCCGCTCCGCCCTCCTCCTCGCCTGCCTGCTGGCAGCACAGCCCGTCGCCGGGGCCGGCGCCGACCCCGGCCACGACAACGCCAAAGGCCCTGGCCTTGAGCCGGCAGCAGACGTACGCGCCGCTCCGGCCCCGCCCTCGGGTCGCCGTGTGCTGCGCGACCTCGCCTATGGCTCCTCGCCACTGCAGTCCATAGACGTCTACCTGCCGCCCGGCGCGACTGCAGCGCCCCTGGTGGTGATGGTGCATGGCGGCGCCTGGCGCTTCGGCGACAAGGCCACCTCCCGCGTGGTGGACAACAAGGTGGCGCGCTGGCTGCCGCGCGGCATCGGCCTGGTGTCAGTGAACTACCGGCTGCTGCCGGAAGCGGGGCTGACCCTGCAGGCAGGCGATGTGGCGGCGGCGCTGGCATTCGTGCAGCGGCACGCCGGGGAATGGGGGGCAAACCCGCGGGAAATCCTGCTGATGGGCCATTCCGCGGGCGGCCACCTGGTGGCACTGCTGGGCGCCGATCCCGGCCGGGTGACCGCCGCCGGCGGCCTGCCCTGGCGCGGCACGGTGGTGCTCGACAGCGCCGCGCTGGACGTCGAGGCGCTGATGGCGCGGCGCCACTACCGCCTCCATGACCGTGCCTTCGGCAAGGATCCGGCCCAGTGGGCCGCCCTGTCGCCCCGGGCACAGGTCTCCCCCGGCGCCACGCCGATGCTGCTGGTCTGCTCCACCAAGCGCCCCGACCACCCCTGCGACGATGCCCGCGACATGGCCACGACGCTCGCCGCGCAGGGAACGCCCGTGCAACTGCAGCCGGAGGCACGATCGCACAGCGAGCTCAATGCCGGCCTCGGCCAGGACAGCGACTACACGCGAGCGGTGGAGGCCTTCATGGCCGGCGTCTCGCCGGCGTGGCGCGAGCGCCTGGCGCCCCCCGCAACGCGCTAGACGACGCCCTGTGCCAGCATGGCGTCGGCCACCTTGACGAAGCCGGCGATGTTCGCGCCCTTCACATAGTTCACAAAGCCGTCGGCCTCCTCCCCATGCACGACGCAGACGTGGTGAATGCCCTGCATCAGCGTGTGCAGGCGCGAGTCCACTTCGGGTGCCGTCCAGTGCACCCCCATGCGGTTCTGGCTGATCTCGAAGCCGCTTACCGCGACACCACCGGCATTGGCCGCCTTGCCGGGCGCGAACATTATGCGCGCCGCCAGCAGCAGGTTGACCGCCTCCAGCGTGGTCGGCATGTTGGCGCCCTCCACCACGATCCGGCAGCCGTTGGCGAGCAGCGCCTGGGCATCTTCCGGGCCGAGCTCGTTCTGGGTGGCACAGGGCAGGGCCACGTCGCAGGGCAGGTGCCAGGGCCGGCGACCGGGCAGGAACTCGATATCGCCATCGAAGATATGCGCCAGCTCCGCGATGCGGCCACGCCGCACGTTCTTGAGCTCGGCCAGCGCCTGCCACAGGTCCAGCGTCAGGCCGTGGCGGAAGTGGACGGTTCCGCCGGAGTCGGACAGCGAGATCACCTTCGCGCCCATCTCCATGGCCTTGCGCGCCGCGAACTGCGCCACGTTTCCCGCTCCCGAGATGGCGACGCGACGGCCGTCGATATGCTCGCCCCGGCGCTCCAGCATGGCTTCGAGGAAATACACGGCCCCGTAGCCGGTGGCTTCCGGCCGGATCAGGCTGCCGCCGTAGGCAATGCCCTTGCCGGTCAGCACCGGTACGAATTCATTGGCGATGCGCTTGTATTGCCCGAACAGGAAGCCGATCTCGCGCGCCCCGACGCCAATATCGCCGGCGGGAATATCCGTGTCGCCGCCCACATGGCGATACAGCTCGGTCATGAACGACTGGCAGAAGCGCATGACCTCGCCGTCGCTCTTGCCGTGCGGATCAAAGTCGGCGCCGCCCTTGCCGCCCCCCATGGGCAGCGTTGTCAGGGAGTTCTTCAGGGTCTGCTCGAAAGCCAGGAACTTGAGCACGCCGACGTTGACCGAGGGATGGAAGCGCAGGCCCCCCTTGTACAGGCCGATGGCGCTGTTCATCTGTACGCGGAAGCCCCGATTCACCCGCACGTGGCCGGCGTCGTCCACCCAGGGCACGCGGAAGACGATCACCCGCTCCGGCTCGACCAGGCGCTCCAGCAGCCCCTGTTCCAGATAGCGCGGATTCGCCTGCAGGAAGGGCCAGATCGAACGCAGTACTTCCTCCACCGCCTGGAGGAACTCAGGCTGGCCCGGATCGCGCTGGTAAAGGTAGTGCAGGACTTCTTCGACGGACGCAAACATGGGGACTCCCGTGAATCAGTTGGGGGGCGGCCCAGGCCTTGCCAGCCCATCCACGGCGCCAGGCTGTCAGGGGCGAGCGCCTCCGGGGGCGGTCCTCCCTGCGGAAACACTGACGGGGCCAGAGCCGTCGAGCAGGCGCGAGGGCTTAGCATGCAGCATCGCATTACTGCCATGCCGGGCGATTGATGTAAATCCAACCCAACGGCGGCAGCTGCGAAGCCAACCCAGGGCCGATCCTGCCAGACTCATTCCCCGGCAGTGGCACACGCAGGCCCATGCCGCACCGCTTCTTTAGGCGGCGTTTGTAATGCCAGGCCAGGAAGGAGTGGCCCGGCCGACCGCGTCCCGGCACGCTGGCCGTAGGACATGTCCGGGCAAGCCCCCGCCAATGCCAGCGGCAGCGGCAGCGGCAGCGGCAGCGGCAGCGGCAGACGCCAGCATCTTTGC
>JAZKHS010000035.1:21379-48449 GCA_040385265.1 Pseudomonadota bacterium
CAGCGGCAGCGGCAGCGGCAGCGGCAGCGGCAGCGGCAGACGCCAGCATCTTTGCTTTACTTCCAGGTGGCAGATGTCCCCCGAAGCGAACGTCCCCACGATCCCTGTCTGCCTGGAGGGTTCATGCGCTTGCCGCGCTTGCTGCAGTGGCCGGGCTATTTCCTGTTGCTCCTGCTCGGGCTATCCGGCGTCCTTGCATCCGTGCAGGCCGCCCCCGCCCAGCGCGCGGCACTGCTGCACATCGACGGCGCCATCGGCCCCGCCACCAGCCTCTATTACCGCTACGCCAGCCGGCAGTCGGAGGCCCGCGGCGCCGGCCTCATCATCCTGCGCGTGGACACGCCCGGCGGCCTCGACCAGCCCATGCGCGACATCATCAAGGACATGTTGTCCTCGCGGATTCCGGTCGTCGTCTACGTCGCTCCCTCGGGCGCGCGCGCGGCCAGCGCCGGCACCTACCTGCTCTATGCCAGCCATGTGGCCGCCATGGCGCCGGCCACCAACCTCGGCGCCGCCACCCCTGTCCCTGTCATGGGGGGCGAGCAGGATCCCCCGGGACGCGGCGAGGGTGACGCCACCGGCAGCGACAGGGCCGGTGCCGGCCGGGAAAAAAAAGCCGGAAACGAAGCTCCCGCGAACTCCGGAGCAGCTGATGCCGGCGCCGACCGCGGCCAGGCCGGCCCTGACCAACAGCCCGGCGATGCCGGCTCTCCCGGCACCCGGCGCCCCGCCCCCGGCTCCGCCAGCTCGCGCAAGGCCGTCAACGACGCCACCGCCTACCTGCGCAGCCTGGCCGAGCGGCGCGGCCGCAACGCCGACTGGGCGGAACGCGCGGTGCGTGAAGGCGCCAGCCTCAGCGCCGACGCCGCGCTTCGGCTCAGGGTCATCGATCTCATCGCGACCGACACCGCCGACCTGCTGCGGCAGCTGGACGGTCGCCGCATTCCCTGGCAAGGCGGCAGCCATACCCTGCGCACCGCCGGCATGACACTGGAGACCATTGATCCCACCTGGCGACAGGCCTTCCTTGGCGTGATCACCAGTCCCACCGTGGCCTACCTGCTGATGCTGATCGGCATCTACGGCCTCCTGCTCGAAGGCTACAGCCCCGGCGCCATCCTGCCCGGCGTCGCGGGCGGCATCTGCCTGCTGCTGGCGCTCTATGCCTTCCAGTTGCTGCCCATCAACTACGCCGGCCTTGCCCTGCTCGCGCTCGGCGTCGCGTTGATGGTGGCGGAAACCGTGGTGCCCAGCGTCGGCATCCTCGGCATCGGCGGCGTCATCGCCTTCGTCACCGGCTCCATCCTCCTGCTCGACAGCGAGGTGCCGGGCTACCAGGTGCCGCTGGGCCTGGTGGCCGGTGTGGCCACCACCGCCAGCCTGCTCATGCTGCTCAGCCTCATGCTGTTGCTGCGCACCACGCGACGGCCTCCGGTGCAGGCGCAGGCCGGCCTGGCGCACAGCGAGGCGACCGCCCTGGAAGATTTTGCCGCGGAGGGCTGGGTGGAAGTGCGCGGCGAGAACTGGCGCGCGCGCAGCCCGGTGCCGGTACGGCGCGGCCAGCGCCTGCGCATCACGAGTGTCGAGGGGCTGCTGCTCGGCGTGGCGCCCGACCAGGACCCGATGCCGTAACTCCTACCTCAACCAGCATGCACCGCAGAAAGGAGGTCACCATGTGGAGCTTCAGCCTGATCGCCGTCATCCTGATCGTCGCCTTTGTCCTCGCCTGCATCAACATCCTGCCGGAATACGTACGCGGCGTGGTCTTCACCTTCGGCCGCTTCACCGGCGTCAAGGGGCCCGGCCTGATACTGCTGGTGCCCCTGGTCCAGCGCATGCAACGCGTCGACCTGCGCGTGGTGGTGATGGATGTCCCCACCCAGGAAGTCATCTCGCGCGACAACGTCTCGGTGCGCGTCAACGCCATCGTGTTCTTCCGCGTGGTGGATCCGGAAAAAGCCGTCATCCAGGTCGAGCGCTTCTACGAGGCCACCAGCCAGCTGGCGCAGACCACGCTGCGCTCGGTGCTGGGCCAGCACGAGCTCGACGAGATGCTGGCCGAGCGCGAGCGGCTCAACCTGGACATCCAGGCCATCCTCGACAAGCAGACCGACTCCTGGGGCATCAAGGTCAGCAACGTCGAGATCAAGGCGGTGGACCTCAACGAGAACATGGTGCGCGCCATCGCCGCCCAGGCCGAGGCCGAGCGCAACCGCCGCTCCAAGATCATCAATGCCGAGGGCGAGGCGCAGGCGGCGCAGCGCCTGAGCGAAGCCGCCGCCATCCTCGCCAGCCAGCCCGTCTCGGTGCAGCTGCGCTATCTGCAGACGCTGCTGGATGTGTCCAGCAAGAACAGCGCCACCATGATCCTGCCGATCCCGGTGGAACTGTTGCGAGGCCGCGGCGACAAAGACTGAACAATCAGCAAGGGGCCGGCAGGAGTGCCAAACGGAGGGACCAATCCGCTCTGAATCAATACTTGCTTCCTATTTACAGTCGCTATTGACAGCCCGCTTGGAGGATGACAAAAACAGCCCTGTGTTATGGAGGTTTGCAAGCACTCAACCCAAGGAAACAGCCAATGACTATCAAGAAAAATGCGCTTCTGGCAGCGATTCTCGGCCTGATGTCCGCTCCTGCCCTCGCCCACAATGCCTTCGCCGGCCCTTATGTCGGGGCTTCCCTCGGATTCTTCCAGGGCAACGCTACCTCCACGGAGTACAGCGGTGACTGGGACTACGGCGAGTACACCATGAACGGCGACATCGACTTGAGCTATGGCCTGCAGGCCGGCTTCAATGTCGGCATCGGCAACTCCGGCATCGCCGGCATCGAACTTAGCTATTCGGCCCCCCAGTTCGAGGAAAAGCGCACCTTCAACACAACGTACATCAATGCCGCCGAGTGGAAGTCGGTGATCAGCCTTAGCGCCAAGGGCGGGGTAGTCGTCGACAAGACCCTCCTTTACGTGAAGGCAGGACTGTCCCAGGTAGATGCCGAGTATGGCTTTGGAGATAGCGCCCTCCCCGCTGACTTTACCGCCGCGTCGGAAGACGTCATGGGCCTCAGCGTTGGCGCGGGCGTCGAGTTCGCACTCAGCGACCAGCTCTCTGTGCGTGGCGAGTACAGCTCGCTTGACCTCGAGAGCGTGGATATCGGGGACTTTGGCGGCTCGCCTGGCAGCTTCCAGTCCTCCGGCAACAGCTTCACGGTGGGCGTCAACTTCAACTTCTGATGCTGGTGTAAGCGCCTGAGGCGTGTAAAAAAAGGCAGGGAGATTCCCTGCCTTTTTTATTTCAGGGCTGTCATCGATCAGGACATCGTGACCGGCCCCACCTGCTCCACCGCCGACGCCCGGTTGTAGGCCTGGCCAAACATGCCGAGCAAGTCGCGCTCGGAAGGATCCGGCAGCACTTGCCGGCTCAGCACGAACGCCCGCACTCCCGCCTTGACCAGCGCCTTCTCCGCCGCCGTGGATTCCGGCAGGCGATGCGTCTCGCGCAACTGGTCGTCGAACATCGCGAAGAAGATGCGCTGGCCGACGTCCTGCAGCGCCCGCGGGTACCAGCGCTGCGCATACTCGCGCGCCAGCGCCAGCGTCACTTCGTGGCCATCCCGGGTCGGACCGTACTCGGCCGCCTCGTAATCCAGCATCCACTGCAGCATGGCCTCCGGCGAGCCGGGGATGTCGTGGATATTCATCATCTCGCCCACCTCCACCCAGAAACGGAATACCGCCATGGCCTCCCTTTCATCGAAGAGGTCCTGGCCGGTGAACTGCCGCCCCAGCCGCTGCGGCAGGCAGGCCAGCGTGGAGAGCGTGTACAGGTTGAGGTCGTTGGGGATGGGGTAGCGCGCATGCATGCGGTTCATGCGCTCCACCACCTGCATGCCCGCAGGAGTGTTGCCATGACGCAGCAGCAGGCCGAAAAACACCAGGGTGTCGTCGTTGCGCTTGGCAGTCTGGCTCATGATGATGCCCTTGCCATCCCGGTACAGGACGCGGGCAATCGCGGGAATCGCCACCTGGCGCGAGAAAGCCAGCGCGAACATCGGGTGCACGAAGCGCGGCTCGCCGTAGCGCACTTCCAGCAGCAGGTGGGCCATGCGGCGCGCGTCGCGCACGGGGTCCAGGCGCGCAAGCTCCTGACGCGCCCACCAGGGGTGGCGAATCGCCATCGTCAATCCTCCATCAGGCCTGAGCAATTACAGCGGGGCCGGCCCCAGGCCTGGCATGGCCCCCCGTCGTGCAGGCGGTCGGCTCAGGCCACCACGCCGCTCTTGCGCAGGGCGTCGATCCGGTCGGCGTCATAGCCCAGCGCCTGCAGCACCTCATCGGTATGCGCCCCGATCTCGGCGCCGATGAAGCGGAAGCTCGGCGGCGTGGCCGAGAACTTGATGGCCGACCCCAGCTGCTTCTGCATCGTGCCGTCCGGGCGCGGCACCTCGACGATGAGGTGGCGCGCCTGCACATGCGGGTGCGCGCAGGCCTCTGCAAAGCTGAGGACGGGCTCGGTGCAGGAATCAATGCCGGCAAACACCTCCGCCCACTCGGCGAAGGTCCTCTTCTTCATCTCGATACGGATCTCGGCCTTGAGCTGGGCCACCACGGCAGGATCGCCCATGACCATGCCCAGGGGGGCGAGCTCGGGACGGCCGAGGGCGGCGCAAAAGGCCATGAAGAACTGCGGCTCCAGGCCGCCGACCGAGAACCAGCGGCCATCCGCCGTCTCGTAGCAATCATAGAAGGAGCCACCGTTGAGCTGGGTGCCTTCCATTTCCGGCTGGATGCCGGCCACCAGCGCCGGCGGCGCGGTCAGGGCATGCAGGGTGAAGGCGGCGTCGGTCATGGAGATGTCCACGAACTGGCCCTGGCCCGTCTGCTGGCGGTGGATGACCGCGGCCAGGATGCCCATGACGGCGTGGCAGGAGCCGCCCGCCACGTCGGCGATCTGCACCGACACCGGGGCCGGGCCGGAGGCCTTGCGGCCGTTGTAGCCCAGCACTCCGGCGATGGCCAGGTAGTTCATGTCGTGGCCGGCGCGATCCTTGTAGGGGCCGGTCTGGCCGTAGCCGGTGATGGCGCAGTAGATCAGCTTCGGGTTGATGGCCTTGAGGGCCTCATAGCCCACGCCCAGGCGGTTCATGACCCCGGGGCGGAACTGCTCGACGACGATGTCGTAGTCGGCAACCAGCTGCTTGATCAGCTCCACGCCCTCCGGCTGCTTCAGGTCGACGGCAATGCCGCGCTTGGAGCGGTTGAGGAAGGCGTGGGCGGTAGAGACCCCGGCATCATGGGGGGGCATCACGCGGCACAGGTCGGGACGGCTGGGGGACTCCACGCGCAGGACGTCGGCGCCCATGTCGGCGAGCAGCATGGTGCCGAAGGGCCCCGGCAGCAGGCCGGAGAAATCGAGCACCTTTAGCGAGGACAGCGGGCCGGACATGGAAAGCTCCTTACAGGAATGGGGAAATGCGAATTCGGCTTCAGGTTCTGCCGCATGGCGCTGAGGATACCCTGCCCCGCCTTTCAACCAATGACAGGGGCGTCCAAAACGATTGACCAAAGCGCTCAGGCCGCGGATTGCGCCCGGCACAAGGCTGCGGCTACTATCCTGAGCACCTGTGGCAAGTCCTTGGCGGAAAAGGGAAATTCCACCCGGCACCGGCGCCTGTGGCGACGCGGTCCGGCAAGACGCAGGCTGACTACGGCCTTATGGCCGAGACGGTCGGCTCCCGGAGGGGAGTCGCCGCCACCCCGTGCCCGGTTCGCCGGTGTGAACATTTTGCCGTCCCGAGGTCGCCATGCCTGGCTCGCTGATCGCCCTGCTTTTCCTGCCGCTGCTGATCGTCAATACCGTTCTGTTCTCCTCCCTCATCATCGTGACGATGCCGCTGCGCTTCCTCATGCCCACGCACGGCCTGCGCACCCGCGTCGCCGTGCTGCTGATCGGCATGGCCAACCTCTGGTGCCGCCTCAACAACCAGGTGCTGTTCCGCCTGCTGCCGCGCATCGAGTGGGACATCCGCCTGCCCGAAGGCCTGAACCGGCACAGTTGGTATTTCGTGATTGCCAACCACCAGAGCTGGGTGGACATCATGGTGCTGTTCTACACCTTCACCGACCGCATTCCCTTCCTGAAGTACTTCCTCAAGCAGGAACTGCTCTATGTTCCCTTCTGGGGGCAGGCCATGTACGCGCTCGACTACCCCTTCATGAAGCGCTACAGCAAGGAAACCCTGGCCCGCCATCCCGAGCTCAAGGGCAAGGACACGGAAACCACGCGGCGTTCCTGCGAAAAATTCCGTTACACGCCGGTGTCCGTGATGAACTTCCTGGAAGGCACCCGTTGCACGCCGCAAAAACAGGCGCAGCAGCAGTCTCCGTACCGCCACCTGCTGAAGCCCAAGGCGGGCGGCATGGCCTTCACCCTGTCAGCCCTGGGTGACCAGATGCACTGCCTGCTCGACGTCACCATCGTCTATCCCGGCGGCACGCCCACCTTCATGGATTTCTGCAGCGGCCGCCTGCGCCGCATCGTCGTGCGCGTGCACCAGCGCGAGATTCCCGCCGACGCCTTTACCCGCGATTACGAGACCGACGCCGCCTTCCGCGAACAGTTCCAGGCCTGGACGGCCGGCCTGTGGGCGGAGAAGGATGCCGAGATCGGCGGCCTGCTCGGGGAGCCCAAGTAATGCTGAAGCGCCTGTTCAAATCCGACCCCAAGTGGCAGAGCCCGAAGTCGCAGAAGCGCATCGACGCCCTCGCCGAACTGGATCTCGCGCAGGAAAAGGACCGCGTCATCCTGCTCAAGCTGGCGCGCGAGGACAGCGAACCCGCGGTGCGCCGTGCGGCCGTGCACCATCTCTCCGACCTTGATGTCATCGTCCAGATCCAGAAGCGCGACCTCGAGGCGACGGTGCGTGAGGCCGCCACCCAGCGCCTGCTGGACCTGATCACGGGCAAGGGCGCCAGCACGCTGGACACCGGGCAGCGGCTGGCCGGCATCCGCCGCCTGACCATGCCGTCCCTGCTGGTGCATATCGTGAAGGAGGCCGATCACGTCGACCTCAAGCTGGCTGCCATCGCCCAGCTCAATGACGAGATCTTCCTTGATGACATTGCCCGTCACTCCAGCATCGCCCGCCTGCGCCTGGCGGCCGCTGAACGCATCGCCACGCCGGCCCTGCTGGAAACACTGGCCGAGGCAAGCAAGCAGAAGGACAAGAATGTCTACAAGGCCATCCGCGCCCGCCTGGACGCCAGCCACCAGCAGGAAAAGGATGCCCGCGCCCTGCAGGACAAGCGCAGCGCGTTGTGCGAGGCCATGGAACACCACGCCCGCAGTGCCCTGAACCCGCTCTATACCGCCAAGGCGGAAAGCCTGCGCCAGCAATGGCAGGACGTGCAGGGCCCGGAAGATGCCCAGCTCGGCGAGCGCTTCGAGACCGCCTTTGCGCTGGCCTGGAAGCAGATCAGCGAGATCGCCGCCCAGGCCCAGCGCGAGGCCGATGCCGCCCAGGCCCGCGAGGAAATGCAGCAGGCCGTCGCCACCCTGGAGGCCACCTTTGCGCAGTGGCGCGGGCAGGACGACTTCGACCTGCCCGCGCTGGCCGCGACGCGCAAGACCCAGCGCCTGCGCTGGGAACTGGCGACGCAGTTGCAGGCGCCGGCCGCCGCGCTGGTCGCGCGCCATGCCCACGTCTGCGCCCTGCTCGACCGACTCGAGCAGATGCTGGTGCAATGGCAACAGGACAGCCTGGTGGTCGAAGGCACGCTGGCCCGCCTCGCCCATGACGACGGGGACGAGCACGAGCAGAACCTGACGGCGCTGCACGCGCTGCTGGCCACCTACCGCGACTTCGCCCTGCCCCTGCCGGAACTCCTGCAGCGCGTACCGGCGGCCCGCCGGACAGCGGCCGCATCCGCGCCGGCGGCGGCCCGGCCGGATGCGGCGCAGCAGGGCAAGCTGAAGGAAAAGCTCGATGCCCTCGCCGCCAGCATCGCCGCCGGCCACACCCGCGATGCCGCGCGCCTGCTGCGCAAGGCGCAGGACCTGGCGCGCGAGCACCACCTGCATGATCCGCGCCTGGGTGAACTGGCGGCGCAGCTGCAGGAGCTGAAGAGCTGGGCAGGTTTCGCCGTGCTGCCCAAGAAGGAAGACCTGGTCAGTCGCATGCAGGCGCTGGCCGCGCACGAAATGGATCCTGACGACAAGGCCGACGCCATCCACGCCCTGCAGGATGAATGGAAGGCCCTGGGCGTCGCCGATGCCGCCGCGGAGCAACCCCTGTGGGAGCACTTCAAGGCCGCGGGCGACCTCGCCTTCGAACCCTGCCGCGAGCACTTCGCGCGCCAGCGCGAGCTGCGCGCCAAAAACCTGGAGCTGCGCGAGGCGCTCTGCCGCCAGCTCGAGGACTACCAGGCCTCGCTGGCCGACAAGGCCGACATTGACTGGAAGCGCCACGACACCATCCTGCGCACCGCGCGCCAGGAATGGCAGCAGCACCATCCGAGCGACCGCCACAAGACCCGGCCGCTGCAGGAGCGCTTCCAGCGCGCCCTCGAATCGCTCGAGCAACGCCTGGGCGCCGTGCTCGACGAACGCGAGGCGCGCAAGCGCGAACTCATCCAGCGTACCCGCGCCCTGCTGGAGGCCAGCGACCTGCGCGCCGCCTGCGACAGCGCCAAGCAATACCAGCAGGACTGGCAGGCCATCGGCCCGGCGCACCCGCGCCAGGACCGCAAGCTCTGGCAGGAATTCCGGACTGCCTGCGACGCGCTTTTTGCGCGCCGCGAATCCGAGTTCAAGGCCCGCCAGGCCGGCCGTGACGTCGCCTTGCAGACGGCAGAAGACCTCGTCGCGCGCCTCGAACAGCTGACGCCATCGCCGGAGGCGGCGGCCACCGCCAGCGACCTCGAAGCTGCCTTCCAGGCCCTGGAACTGCCGCGCGAGAAGGCCGCGGCGCTGCGCCAGCGCCTGCAGGCCGCGCGCGCCCGCCTCGAACAGGCACGCCGCGAGCAGCAGGCTGGTGCCCGGCGCGACAAGCAGGATCAGGTAGTGCGCAATTGGGAACAAAGCGCAGACGGCGCAGGCGGCGAGCAGGCCGGCCAACTCATGCTGGACCTGGAAATCCTGCTCGACCTTCCTTCGCCGGCACCGCTGCAGGATGCGCGTCGCGCACGACAGCTGCAGCGCCTGCAGCAAAAAGGCCTGCGCAAGGGGGGCGAGGAAACCGGCAGCTTGCTGACGCAACTGCTGCAAACACCGCCGGCACAGGACGAACACCTGCCGGCGATGGCGGCACGACTGCGCCAGGTACTGGAAAAAACCGGGAAGTAAAGCGCTTGCCGCGGCGCGCTCAGCGCCGCGGCAACAGGTGCTGGCGGATCAGGGGCCAGGCGTTGTCCAGCAGCACCGGTTGCGCCGCGGCCGTGGGATGGATGCCGTCCGCCTGCAACGCCACCAGGTCGCCACGCGAGTTGGCGAGAAAGAACGGCAACAGCGGCACCTTCTCGTTTTCACTTACCGTCACGAACACCTTCTCGAAGGCCTCCGTATACGCACGCCCGTAATTGGGCGGAATCCGGATCGCAAACAGCAGCACGCGTGCGCCGCTGGCGCGGGACGTCGCAATCATCTGCCGCAGGTTGGTGGCGATCGCCTTCGGCGCTTGCCCGCGCAGGCCGTCATTGCCGCCCAATTCCAGAATGACAAGATCCGGCTTGTGCTTCGCCAGCAAGGGCGGCAGGCGCAGCTTGCCGCCGGCCGTGGTCTCGCCGCTCAGGCTGCCATTGATCACGCGATGCTGCCCTGGCGCCGTTTTGTCCAGCCTTTGTTGCAGCAAGGTGACCCAGCCCTTGCTGGCTTCCAGCCCATAGGCGGCGCTGATACTATCCCCGAACACCAGGATCGTCGCGGCCTGTGCCGCGCCGGCCGCCCATGGCGCCAGCAGCAATACCAGCACGCCTGCCGCCATTCGCCAGCCGCTTCTTCTGCTTCTGCCCGGACGTGACATCAATGCCTCCAGAAGTCCTGATCAGCGCCGAGGCCGTCACCAAGTCGGTCACCACCGGCGACGCCGCCCTCGTCATTCTCCACGACGTCAACCTCGCGATCAAACGCGGTGAGAGTGTCGCCATCGTCGGCGCCAGCGGCTCCGGCAAGACCACCCTGCTGGGCCTGCTCGCCGGCCTCGACGTCGCCAGCGGCGGCAGCGTCCGCCTCTGCGGCCAGGCGCTGGAAGCCCTCGACGAGGATGGCCGCGCGGCCTTGCGCAAGCAGCATGTCGGCTTCGTGTTCCAGTCTTTCCTGTTGATGCCCACGCTCACCGCCCTCGAGAACGTGCTGCTCGCGCTTTCCGTGAACAAGCGTGGCAATGCCGACACCGCCCGCGACTGGCTGCAGCGCGTCGGCCTCGGCGAACGCCTCACGCACACGCCGCGCCAGCTTTCCGGCGGCGAGCAACAGCGCGTGGCGCTGGCGCGCGCCTTCGCCGGCCAGCCCGACATCCTCTTTGCCGACGAACCCACCGGCAACCTCGACAGCCGTACCGGGCAGCAGGTGATCGACCTGCTGTTCGCGCTCAATGCCAGCGCCGGCACCACGCTGGTACTGGTCACCCACGACCCGCAGCTGGCGGCGCGCTGCCAGCGCCAGCTGCACCTCGAGGATGGCCGCCTGCGGGACGCCACGCCATGAGCAACGCCTGGCGCGACTCCTGGCAGTGGTTCCGCCGCGACCTGCGCCAGGGCGAACTCACCCTGCTCCTGCTGGCACTGGTACTGGCGGTGGCCGCCACCACCAGCCTGCGCTTCTTCAGCGGCGGCGTGGAAACCCGCCTGCAGCGCGAAGCCGCGCGCCTGCTCGCTGCCGACCTCGTGGTGCGCAGCAGTCGGCCGCTGTCCGCGGAATTCACCCGCGTGGCGCAAGACGCCGGCTTGCGCCACGCCGACAGCCTGGAATTCTCCAGCGTGCTGCTGCACGGCGACGAATTCCAGCTGGCCTCGGTCAAGGCGGTATCCGCCGGCTATCCCCTGCGCGGCGAGCTCCGCCTGCGCGAGGGCGAAGGCGAGCGCGGCGTGCGCACCATTCCCGGCCCCGGCGAGATCTGGCTCGACAGCCGCCTGTTCACCCTGCTCAAGCTGACCCCGGGCTCGCCCCTGCAACTGGGCGAAGTCACCCTGCGCGCCACCGCGGTACTCGCCTACGAGCCCGGCCAGGGCGGCTTCAGCGGCTTTTCGCCGCGCGCCCTCATGAACCTGCAGGACGTCGCGGCGGCCGGCGTCGTCCAGCCCGGCTCGCGCCTGCACTACCAGCTCATGCTGGCCGGCGAGGCGGCGGCCGTGGCCGCCTACCGCGCGCGCATGGAACCGCGCCTGGACGTGGGCATGCGCCTGCTCGACGTGCGCGAGGGCCGGCCCGAGGTCGGTACGCCGCTGGCGCGCAGCCAGAGCTATTTCAGCCTCGCCACCATCGTCGCCGTGGTGCTGGCAGGACTCGCCATCGTCACCTGCAGCCGCCGCTTCGCCGAGCGCCACTATGACCAGCTGGCGCTGCTGCGCTGCCTGGGCGCGTCGCGCCGGGAGTCGCTGGCGCGCCTGCTCGGGGAGCTGGCCTGGGTCTGGCTGGCCGCCGTTGTCCTCGGCGCCCTGCTCGGTGTGCTTGCCGCGCAAGTGCTCAACACCCTGCTGCAGGGATTGCTGCCGGGCGGGCCTCTGCTGCCCACGCTGGGCCGCCCCCTGCTCACCGGCATCCTTACCGCCACCCTCACCCTGCTCGGCTTTGCCCTGCCCTCCCTGGTGACGCTGGGCAGCGTCTCGCCCCTGCACGTGCTGCGCCGCGACATGCCCTCGCGGACCTGGTCGCGCTGGGCCGCCACCAGCTGCGCCCTGGTTGCCCTGCTGGTGTTGCTCACCCTCGAGACCGGCCAGGCCGGCCTGGCCTTCATCGTCATTGCCGGGGGCGGGGCCGCCGCCCTGCTGCTGTGGTGGGCGCTGGCCCGCGCACTTGCCTGGCTGCGCCGGCGCGTGGCGCGGCCCGGCCTTGCCGCCGTGCTGCGTGACCCGCGCGAGAGCAGCCTGCAGATCCTCGGCCTCGGCATCGGCCTCACCGCGCTGCTGCTGGTGACCAGCCTGCGCGGCGAGCTGCTGTCGGCCTGGCAGGGCAAGATTCCCGTAGACGCCCCCAACCAGTTCGCGCTGAACATCACGCCCGAGGAACGCGCGCCCCTGACCGCCTTCCTGCGCGAACGCGGCGTCACCACCCTTGCCGATCCCTACGCCGTGGTGCGCGGCCGCCTCGCCGCCATCAACAACCGTCCGGTGCAGCAGGCCGTGAGCAAGGAAAGGGAAGGCGAGCGCGACGAGTCCCTTAACCGGGAGCTCAACCTGACCTGGCGCGCTACGCTGCCCACCGGCAATGAACTCGTGGCCGGCATGTGGTGGCGGGACCAGGCCGAGCCATCGCCGCGCGGTCCGCTGAACAGCTCCGCGGCTGCACCCATCCCGGACGCCAACGCCAACGCCAACGCCAACGACGATGCCCCCGCCCGCACACAAGGCGCAATGTCGGTCCCGGTTTCCGTGGAGCAAAAACTGGCGGAGCGCCTCGGCCTGCGCCTGGGTGACCGCCTGCGCTTCAGCATGGCCGAAGGCGACCTCGAGGCCCGCGTCACCAGCTTGCGCACCGTGCAGTGGGACAGCTTCCAGCCGAACTTCTATTTCATCTTCCCGCCTGGCAGCCTCGATTCCTTCCCGGCCAGCTACCTCACCAGCTTCCACCTGCCCCCGGCCCAGCGCGGCGTGCTGGCGGAGCTGGTACAGGCCTTTCCCACCGTCATCCTGATCGACGTCGCCAGCATGATGGGCGAAGTGCGACGCCTGCTCGACCAGGTCGCGCGCGCCGTCGAGGCGGTACTGGCCTTCATCCTCGCCGGCGGCCTGCTGGTGATCACCGCCCAGGTGCTGGCCAGCCTGGATGCGCGCCGCTACGAGGCGGCCCTGCTGCGCGTCACCGGCATCAGCCGGCGCGACCTGCAACTGCGCCTGGCGGCCGAATTCCTGTCCACTGGCGCCCTCGCCGGCCTGCTGGCCGCCCTGCTCAACGAACTCCTCGCCGCCGCCGTCCATCACTTCGTGCTGGACCTGCCGCCCGTGCTGCATCCGGCGCTGTGGTGGCAGGCGCCGCTGGCGGGCGCCTTGCTGGTGCTGGCCGCCGGCCTCCCGGGTGCCCGCGCCGCCTGGCGCGCCAGTCCGCTGCTGGTATTGCGGCAAGGCTGAAGCAGAAGCGCTAGCATTGGGACGCCCTCGCCACGGCGGCACGGGCGTGTCAGGCCACCACCCGGAACACCCATGAAGATCGACTGGCAAAAATTGAGGGGCCATCGCGAAGCCCCACTCCTCGTCCTCGACCTCGTCGTACTGGGATTGATCGCCCTCAACCTGCTGTGGCTGCTGGCCGACGCGCTGCTGCTCGCCTCCGGCATGGGCGTGCTGCTCGGTGAATGGTTCCCCCGCTTCATGGCCGATTACCGCAACCATTGGCACCAGCGCCTGCAGTCCTATGACAACTGGTTCACCCTGTTCCTGGTGGCGGAATTGCTGCTGCGCTGGGCCATCGCCATCGTCCGCCGCACTTACCATCGCTGGTTCTTCTATCCCTTCGTCAACTGGTACGACGTGCTGGGCTGCATCCCGCTGCCCTTTTTCCGCGCCCTGCGCCTGCTGCGCCTGGGCTCCATCCTCTATCGCCTGCAGAAGCTGGACATCGTCGATCTCTCCGAGGTCGGCTTCCTGCGCTTCCTGGGCCGTTACTACCGCATGGTGGTGGAGGAGATTTCCGACCGTGTCGTCATCAACGTGCTGGATGGGGTGAAGCGGGAGATCGGCAGCGGCGGTGACCTGACGGTGCGCATCACCGGTGAGATCCTGACCCCGCAGCGCGGCACCATCGTGCCCTGGCTCGCCGACCTCCTGGCCGACACCAGCGCCCATGCGTACAGCGAGCAGCGCCCGCGCCTGGCCGCCTACCTGGACGCCACCCTGGCCCAGGCCATTGCCGCCAATCCCGACCTGCAACGCCTGAAGCGCCGCCTGCTCTTTGCCGGCCCGGCGGTGCAGGACGAACTGCACAAGGTGGTGGCGGGCCTGCTCACCGACACCCTGGACCAGGTGCTGACCGACCTCGGCTGCCGCGGCAACGTGGCCGTGCAGGATGTGGCCGCCGGCCTCTTCGACACCGTCATCGCCCCGCATGAGGAGCGCGATGCGGCCGTGCGCCAGATCCTCCTGGACGCCATCGAACTCATCCAGGAACAGGTCCGTATCCAGCAGTGGAAGCACGATGAACAGCTGCGCAAGGGACAGCTCGGCGACTGATGCCGCCGGGCGCTTGACCCCTGCCCGCCCCGCCCCTAGAGTGCGCGCCTTCAGGCAGCAGACTTGCGGAGAATGTCATGGGTGTCACGCAACCGGCCCGTTTTGGCGAAGACTGGAGCGACGAGCGCGTCAAGGGCTACCTGGACCGCGAGCCGGCCGCCGGCGAGAACGCCGACTTCCACGTCCTCATGACCGCCTACAAGCATATGCGGCCGAATGACTTCGAGCGCTTCGTGGCCTTTTTCCAGGCCGCCGGCCGCGACCTGGACGCCCGCAGCGCCACCGGCCACACCCTGCTCGACATCGTGCGCACCCATGCCCGCGCCGGCGACTTCGTGAAGGTGCTGGAGGCCGCGCGCGGCTAGGCGCCCTGCCAGGCGCTTCCAGCCAGACCCTTCCCGCGCCCGTGGTGAACGCAGTAAAAAGGCGGGTATTCCCGCCTTTTGCATTTCTCCCGGAGGCACGGCATGACGGGCAACGACGAGTCGGCCTGGCGGCAGTGGCGCCAACCCCTGGTGCGCGACCTCGCCTGGACCCTGGCCAGCCCGCCCCTGCTGGCCCCGCCCGGCGATGGTACCGAGTGGCTGGACGCCGCCTGGGGCGAGCGCGCCTTTGCCGCCAGCCGCGACTGGCTGACGGCCCTCGATCGCGACCCCCTGCCCCTGCAGCAGGCCCTGGCCCGGCGTTCCGGGCGCCTCGGCAACTACTTCGAAAGCCTCCTCGACGCCTGGCTGTCCTGGCCCGGAAATCCCCTCTACCGCCGCCTCTACCGCGGCCTGCCGGTGCGCCAGGGCAAGCGCACCCTGGGCGAACTCGACTTCCTGGTGGAGGAGCGCGGCAGCGGCGCGGTCCAGCATTGGGAAGTGGCCGTCAAATTCTACCCGGGCATCGCGCCCGGCGGCCGGGCCGCCAGCTGGGTCGGCCCCGGCCAGCACGACCGCCTGGACCTCAAGCTGGACCGGCTGCGCCAGCACCAGCTGCCCCTGCCCGAGCTACCGGAGGCGCGCGCCCTGCTGGCCGACCTGCAGCTGCCGCCGCCGCGGCCGGTGTGCCTGCTGCGCGGCCGCTTCTTTTACCCTGCCGACGCCTGCCTCGCCGACTGGTCCCCCGTCGATGCCGCCCCCGGCCACCTCAAGGGCTGGTGGATGCCGGCCTCCTCCTTCCTGAAGCGCTTTGCCGACCCCGGCCTCCACTGGATCCGACTGCCCCGCGAGCACTGGCTGGCGCCGCTGGACCCGCCCGGCGGCGACCTCCCTGTCCGCATTGGTGTCCTGCTGACGGCAGCCGCCCTGGTTGAGGCCTGGCAGGCCTCTGCCGATAATCGGGCAGCCGCGGTGATCGGACTGGCCCAGGGTCGGGAACTCACGCGCGGCTTCATCACTCCCGACACCTGGCCCCGGAATCCCGACCCCGAATGACGCTTCCCGCCCATCCCCTTTCCGCCCGCGACCCCCTCATCGTCAATGGCCAGCCGCGCTTCGGCTACTTCGACGACTCCCTGCGCGACATCAACCGCGCCGGATTCCGCCTGCGCACGCCCTTCGGCAAGCAGGCCAACCGCCTCGCGGACTGGGTGGGCTTCAAGGAATTCCAGTACTTCGGCGTCACCAACGGCCGCTTCCTCTGCGGCTGCGCCCTTGCCCATCTGCGCTACGTCGGCGCCGCCTTTGTCTACGTCTACGACCTGGACACCGGCGAGATGTTCTCGCGCTCCCTGCGCAGCCCCTTTGGCATCGGCATGAGCATGGCCGACAACCCGGTCACGGGCGAAAGCCGTTTCCGCTTCCTCGACGCCGACATCCGCATGCGCTACGAGGAGGCGCCCCGGCGCAAGTCCATGAGCATCCGCATCGGCAAGGACTTCAGCCTCGACGCCACCATGCCCGAGGCCGGCTTCGAACCCATGTCCATCAGCACCCGCATCGGCTACACCGGCTGGGTCTATACCAACAAGACCGCCTGCCTGGCGGTCGAGGGCACGCTGGAGCTGAAGGGCAAGCGCTACGACCTGGCTGCCCTCGACACCCTGGGCCACCACGACTTCTCCACCGGCTTCATGCGCCGCGAGACCTTCTGGAACTGGGCCTGCTTTTCCGGCCGCAGCGGCGAACACCGCCTGGGGCTAAACCTGTCCTGCGGCGTCAACGAGACCAGCTTTACCGAGAACTGCTTCTGGGTGGACGGCAAGCTCATCAAGGTGAACCTGACCCGCTTCGAGTTCGACGAGCAGGACATCCTGAAGGAATGGCGAGTGTGGTCGGACGACGGCCAGGTCGAGCTGCGCTTCAAGGGACTGGGCCTGCACCGCGAGTACCTGAACGCCGGGGTCATGGCCAGCAAGTTCCGCCAGCTCTTCGGCCACTTCGACGGCGAGCTGCGCATGGACGGCAAGGTCATCCCGGTCCGCGGCCTGCCCGGCTTCGTGGAAGACCAGTACATCAAGTGGTAAGACCCGGCCCGCGGCGCCCCGAGCGCCGCCGGACTGCCACCTCGACGGTGCAGCCGGCACCACCGTCCTGACCGGAAGCGGCCACCGTCCCGCCCGTAAGCAGGGGCCCCCACGACCGGCTACCGAGACACGGCTTTCGCCACCCGCGCGGCCTCGCGCCTTGCGCTGGAAGCCGGAGGCAAGCATCCCTGAGGCTCCTGCGCCCCGGCCGCTGTCCCGGGCCCGACCCATTGACGCCGACGCCGCGCTGGCCGCTAATCCGGACATGCCCCGGCCGTCCTTGCCGGCCAAGCCCTCCGGAGACAGCCCTCATGCGCCGCCTGCTCACCGCCGCCCTGCTCACCCTCCTGGCCCTCGCCCCTCAGGCCCAGGCCGCCGGCCAGTGGGTCGGTACGGCCGCGCCCGGCCTGCAGCTGCCTGACCAGGACGGCAAGCCGCGCAGCCTCGCCGAGTTTCGGGGCCAGTGGGTAGCGCTCTACTTCTACCCGAAGGACGACACCCCCGGCTGCACCCAGGAGGCCATGCGCTTCCGCGACCGCTGGGCCGAGCTGCGCAAGGCCAACGTGATGGTGGTGGGCGCCAGCCTCGATGGCGTCGCTTCGCACAAGGCCTTCCACAGCCGCCTCCAGCTGCCTTACCCGCTGCTGGCTGACGAGAACCACGCACTGGCCAGGGCCATGGGCGTACTGCGCGGCATGGGCCCGCTGCGCTACAGCAGCCGCGAGACCTTCCTGATCGACCCCGACGGCACCGTCGTCTACCACTACCCCAACGTGGACACTGCCCGCCACGCCGACCAGGTGCTCGCCGACGTCGCTCGCCTGGCGGCCGCCCGCTGACCCTGACCGCCGCCGGAGCCAGAGCCAGAGCCGCCCGGTACCGCCCCTGGCGGGAGCAGACCGGCAAGCCCGATGCAGGCCGTGAGGGCCACCCCGCTCCCGGTCCTGCCGCCCAGGAGAAGGCCGCCTCCCGCCAGCCCGCCCTCCTGGGCAGTCCCGCCGCAGTGGCGCGCCTTGCGCCGACCATCCGCTCAGGCGTTTTAAGACAAATTTCCGGCCCCTCGCGATCTGGCCCTCTCTGAGACGAGCGTGCTAGTGTCATCCCATTGACCGCCCCGGCCCCCACGAGAGACCGTAGTGAAGCTGTTTTCCACGAATACCTGCCGCGTTCCCGCGGATCTGTCCAGCGTCACCAGCATCGACTATGAGCGCGAGACCGCGCCCGAGGCCGCCGGCTTCCGCCATGGCCAGGTCGAGGCCATCTGGAAGGCCGTGGAAGGCCTCTACCGGACCGGGATCTCGCCGGCCATCACCGTCTGCCTGCGTCGCGAGGGCAAGATCGTCCTCAACCGCGCCATCGGCCATGCCGCCGGCAACGGCCCCGACGACCGCGCCGATACCCCCAAGGTCCTGGCCACGCCCGACACCCCTGTCTGCCTGTTCTCGGCCTCCAAATCCATCACCGCCATGCTGGTCCACCTGCTGGACGAGCGCGGCCTCATCGACCTGCTGGATCCGATCAGCCACTACATCCCCGAGTACGGGGTGAACGGCAAGAAAAACGCCACCATTTACCACCTGCTGTCCCACCGTGGCGGCATTCCCAAGCTCTCCGGCGACTTCGATCCCGAGATGCTCTATGACCTCGATGCCATCATGGACGAGCTCTGCAAGGCACGCCCGGTGGCGCCCTCCGGCCACCGCGTGGCCTACCACGCCATTACCGCCGGCTACATCTTCGGCGAGCTGGTCGAGCGCGTGACCGGCATGAGCGTGCGCGAGTTCCTGCGCGAGGCGGTGGGCGACCCCATGGGCATGCGCTTCTTCAACTACGGCCTGCCCGAGGCGGACCGGCCCCTGGCCGCCAGGAACTACGCGACCGGCTTCAAGCCCGTCGGCCCCGCCCACGCCTACCTCGAGCACATCCTCGGGGCCGGCCTGGAAGTGGCGGTGAACATGACCAATGACCCGCGCTTCATGGACACCATCTGCCCGGCCGGCAACATCTACGCCACCGCCGAGGAGGCTGGCCGCTTCTTCCAGATGCTGCTGGACGGCGGCCGCTACGGCGACAAGCAGATCTTCCAGCCCATGACCATCAAGCGCTCGCTGATCGAGGTGGGCAAGCCCGAGATCGACCGCTCCCTGCTCATCCCCATGCGCTACTCCATGGGCATGATGTTGGGCAACAGCCCGGTCGGTCTCTACGGCCCCATGACCCGCAAGGCCTTCGGCCACCTGGGCCTGACCAACATCTTCTGCTGGGCAGACCCGGAGCGGGACACCTCGGTATCCATCCTGACCACCGGCAAGCCCCTGGTCGGCACCCACCTGCCGGCCCTGGGCAAACTGTTGTTCACTATTTCCACCCAATGCCCCAAGGCCTCCCCGGAACGGGCCTCGCGGCTGGATACCGGGGTCTCGGTCTAGCCCCGGCGGCCCGCGGCCTGTAACAAATCCCGACAAAACGCCTGAGCTTTTTGATCCCGAACAATCGCGACAGGCCTGCCAACTCCGTATAATGAACACGCGTTTACTAATGAGGACACATCCGATGACGACTGCCGTCGCCGAACGCCCCCCCGTCAACTGGCTTGCCGCCATCGTGCTGACCGCCACGCCGATCGCCGCCGCCATCCTGATTCCGCTGTACGCCTTTTACGCTGACTATACCGTCACCGCCTGGCTCAGCTTCGTGGTGCTGCTGGCCTGCAACGGCCTGTCCATCACCGGCGGCTACCACCGTCTCTGGGCGCACCGCGCCTACGAGGCGCACTGGTCCGTGAAAATCTTCTTCATGCTCTTCGGCGGCATGGCCATCCAGAACAGCATCCTGATCTGGGGCTCCAGCCACCGCACCCATCACCGCCATGTGGACGAGGTCGATGGCGACCCCTACTCCATCCGGCGTGGCTTCTGGTTTGCCCACATCGGCTGGATGCTGCGCAACTACGAAACCGGCAAGCCCAACTTCAGCAATGCCAACGACCTGCTGAACGACAAGATCGTCATGTTCCAGCACAACCACTACCTGGCCATCGTGCTGACCATGAACATCGCCCTGCCCCTGGCCCTCGGCTGGATGCTGGGAGACCTGTGGGGCGTGTTCCTGCTCGGCGGCCTGCTGCGCCTGGTGGCGAGCCACCACTTCACCTTCTTCATCAACTCCCTCTGCCATATGTGGGGCACCCGTCCCTACACCGACGAGAACACCGCCCGCGACAACCCGGTGCTGGCCCTGTTCACCTGGGGCGAGGGCTATCACAACTATCACCACATCTTCCAGTGGGACTACCGCAATGGCGTGAAGTGGTACCAGTACGACCCCACCAAGTGGCTGGTGGCAACCCTGTCCTGGCTGGGCCTTACCCGCAACCTGAAGCGCTGCTCCGACTTCTCCATCCAGAAGGCCGAGCTCACCATGCAGTTCCAGCGCGCCGAACGGCAGCTCGAGCGCCGCCAGTCGCGCAAGGCCGACGTCGAGGCCCTGAAGGCACGCATGGCCAAGGAATACGAGATGTTCTCCGCTTCCCTGCAGGAATGGGCCAAGGTGAAGGAAGAAGAGTTCGGCCAGAAGAAGGCAGAGCTCCAGCAGAAGTGGAATGACGCCGCCTTCCGCGAACGCTTCCGCCAGATCGAGAAGCAGCTCAAGGAACAGCGCAAGCGCATGCGCGTACTCGCGGCCGAAGTCGCGGCCTGAGCACTTTCCGAATGAAAAAAGGCCGGCAATAGCCGGCCTTTTTTATGGATTCTTTTTGCCGCGCCGGGGCCATACTGTGGTCCGGCACGCTGCCTGCCCCGCGCCCCTTGCCGCGCCCCGCTGCCCGGACCGACCTCATGGCTACGCTCGACTCCCTGCATTTCGACAACCGCTTCGCCCGCCTGCCGGAGCCGCTGTTTACCCGCGTCACGCCCACCGGCTTTGAACGCCCCCACCTGGTGGCCTTCAATCCCGACGTCGCGGCCCTGCTCGACCTGGACCCGCAGAGCGCGGAGCATCCCGATTTCAGCCATTACTTCGGCGGCCGCCTGCTGTTGCCCGGCAGCGAACCGCTGGCCATGAAGTACACCGGCCACCAGTTCGGTGTGTACAACCCCGAGCTCGGCGATGGCCGCGGCGTGCTCCTGGGCGAGGTGGTCAACGCCCGGGGCGAAACCTGGGACCTGCACCTCAAGGGTGCCGGCCAGACCCCCTACTCCCGCTTCGGCGACGGCCGTGCCGTGCTGCGCTCCTGCATCCGCGAATACCTGGGCTCGGAAGCCATGCACCACCTCGGCATCCGCAGCACCCGTGCCCTCTGCATCGTGGGCTCCGACGAAAGGGTGCGGCGCGAGAAGGCCGAGCCGGGCGCCATGCTGCTGCGCGTGGCCGATACCCACGTCCGCTTCGGCCACCTGGAATGGCTGCACCACAGCGGTCAGCCGGAGCTGCTGCGCACCCTCGTCGACTTCATCATCCGCCACCACTTCCCGGACTGTGCCGACAGCCCCGACCCCGTGGGCAGCTTCTTCCGCGAGGTCGTGCGCCGCACTGGCCAGCTCATGGGACAGTGGCAGCTGGTAGGCTTTGCCCACGGCGTGATGAATACCGACAACTTTTCGATTACCGGCGCCACCTTCGATTACGGCCCCTTCGGCTTCCTCGACGCCTACGACCCCGGCTTCATCTGCAACCACAGCGATCATCAGGGCCGCTACGCCTGGAACCGCCAGCCCTCGGTCGGCCTCTGGAACCTCAATGCCCTGGCCCACGCCCTGTCCGGCCTGATCGGGCACGACGTACTGGTGGACGCCCTGCAGGGCTATGAGCCGGCGCTGCTGGCGACCTACTGGGGCGGCCTGCGTGACAAGCTGGGCTTGCGCGGCGAACGCGACGGGGACCGCGAACTGGTGCTGGATTTCCTCGACCTGCTGGCCAAGAACCGCGCCGACTACACGCGCAGCTTCCGCGCCCTGGCACAGCTACGGGTGGACGCGGAAACGACATCGCTGCGCGATGATTTCCTGGACCGCGAGGCCTTCGATGCCTGGCACCGCCGCTATCGCGCCCGCCTCCAGGCCGAGGCCAGCGTCGATACCGAGCGCGCCGCGCGCATGAACGCGCTGAACCCCAAGTACATCCTGCGCAACTACCTGGCCCAGGTTGCCATCGACAAGGCCGAGGCCGGCGATTACAGCGAGATCGAGACGCTGCGCCGGCTGCTGGCGAAGCCCTTTGACGAGCAGCCGGAATTCGAGCGCTATGCCGCGCTGCCGCCGGAATGGGGGCGCCACCTGGAGATCAGCTGCTCTTCCTGAGTGCCACCGTCCGCGACGGCCACTCCTGGCCGCGCCGGCCGACGGCGCTTCATCACCGCGTGAACAGCATGCCCAGGAAGTAGCCGGCAAAATGCTTCAGGTCAGCCTCGTTCATGTGCGGAATGGTGCGGTGCGAAATCGAGTGCGAGCCCTTGCGAATGGCGGCTCCCCCCATCTCGGCCACCTTGCGGCCAATGAAGCCCAACTTGATCTGCGCCAGCGACTCGTCATAGAAGGCGGTCAGCGACAGGTCATGGAAGCGGTCCATGCAGGCGATCAGCTCGGCCTGGTCAAGCTCGCCGCGGGCAGCGGTTTCCAGCGCCGCCAGGAAACGGCCGTGAAAGTCGGCAGGGGTTTCGAAGACGATATGGTCATGGCTTTCGCCATCGACCGTGAGGGCCAGACGATGCTTGCGGATGTAGCCCGACAGCGGCTGCAGCTCGTCATTGCTCATCTTGCCCAGCACCTTGCTGATCAGCGTGTTCACCGTGCTCTTGATGATGCCGGCGAAATTCTCGAGCGTGTTGGTTTGGGACTTGCCGGAAGAGTTGCGCGCCAGGTTGAGCAGCAGGGCATCGACAATCTCGTCGGCGAAGAGCTGGGCCACGCGCACGAACAGCTGGTTCTGGGGCTCGCGCACCTTCTGCTCGAAGTTCTCCACCAGGCGATGGCTGGATTCACTCAGCTCGGTGGAAGCACGGAAGGCAAAATAGGTAGTCATGGGCATCTCCTGGCCAAGGGCGGCGAATGATTGAGGCTGACGGGAGACAAGTAAACGGCCGAAGGGACGGCGCGGGTCGCGAATTCGGCCAATTGCCGCCCCCGACCGCGCGCGGGAGCGGGCGGCGGGACGCGGCAGCGCCGGATCAGGCCTTCACGAACAGGGTGGAGAAGTAGTCCGCCCAGATCTGCAGGTCCTTCTGGCTCAAGGTCGGGAACAGCTTGTTCACCGCCACATGCGAGCCCTTGCTGATGGTGGCGCGACCCAGGTCGGAGCCCTTGCGCTTGATAAAGCCGAGGTGCATGGGGGCAGTGAAGTCGTCGTAGAAGCGCACCAGGGCCAGGTCCGCGAAGGCAAGCATGGCCTGCTGTACCTCGGCACGATGGGCCTCGCCCTGGCCGGCGCCGACGGCGGCAAATGCCCGCTCGAAACGGCCCATCAACTCGGCCGGCATTTCAAAGCCGAACAAGGGCTGGCCATTCAGCACCAGGCGACGGTCGCGCAGGAAGCCGGCCATGCGGTTCACGTCCTCGTTCGGCGCCTTGCCCAGCATCTGGCGGATCAGCATGTGCGAGGTGCTCTTCAGGAGCCCGAGCAGGGTGTGCAGGATGCCCGCGCCGTCGCCATGGCCACCGGCCTGGAAGCGGTCAATCATTTCTTCCACGCAGCCATGCAGGACTTCATCGCTGATGTCGATGCTGACCTGGGTATGCAGGTCATGCTGGGGCGCGCTGACGCGGCTGTCCAGGTTCTTCAGGAGGTCGTCGAGACGCTGCTGGACGGGGGCGGACAGCGGGAAGGCGAAATAGGTGCTCATGGACGGTCCTTGCGATCAATGGTCGGGCGCTGCGGATTGTGCGGAGGGCCTGCCGGCTTGGCAAGGCGACAAGCGGCCAATCCCCCCCTTCCGACTGGCCTCGCCGCCCCGGTTTTACGCCAAAAGCGGGAGAGCAACGCCAGGTCTGCTCCAGGGCACGGCCCGCGACAGGTCGACCCGGGGAGAGGGGCCGGTGGCAGGTGACGAAAGGCCGCAAGGCGCTTGGTGCCGGCCACGGTCCGGACCCGGGTGGCGCTGCTCGTCACCGCGGCCGGCCCTGAAGCCCGGCAGGGCCGGCAATGGCGACGATCCTGCGCCACCGCCGTGCGGCCGGCGCCGCGGCCGCGCCTTTACTGGCGCGGCTGGCGCAGCGCAGGCGGCGTGGACGACTCGGTGCTGCGGAAGGGGTTGATGTCGAGGCCGCCACGGCGGGTATAGCGGGCGTAGACGGTGAGCCGCTGCGGCCGGCATCGCGTCATCAGGTCCATGAAGATGCGTTCCACGCACTGCTCATGAAAGTCGGACTGGTTGCGATAGGACACGAGGTAGGCGAGCAGGCCGGCGCGGTCCAGGGCAGGACCGCTGTAGTCGATGTACAGCGAGGCCCAGTCCGGCTGGTGGGTCACCGGGCAGCGGCTGCGCAGCAGGTGGCTGTGCAGGGCCTCGGTGACAGGCCGGTCAGCATCGGCGCGCAGCAGGCCGGGATCCACGGCAAAGGCGTCGCAGGCAATGTCCAGCTCGTCCAGGCAATCCCCGGGCAGGTCGGCAAAGCCGTGGCCGGCCGCCGTCACTGGCTGCAGCGTCACCGTCACCGTGGCGCCGGCGACGGCCGACAGGTCTTTCCCGACCACGGCGCGGAAGGCCTCGGCCGTCTCGAAGCGCTCGAAGTTCAGCGAATTGAAATACAGCTTCATCGACTTGGATTCGATGAGGCTGGGCGAGGTCGCCGGCACCTCGATGCTCGCGATGGCCACCTTTGGCTTGCCGCGCGCATCCAGCCACGACACCTCGTAATGGGTCCACAGGTCCACGCCCCGGAAGGGCAAGGTGCCCGGCGCAAGGCCCAGCTCCTCGCGCCCTTGCGCCCGGGCGATCGGGAACAGCACGCCCGGCGCATAGCTTTGCGGATAGTCGGTGGCCTTGCCCAGCAGCAGGTCGTTGGCGCTCATGCTCCCCTCCCCTTATTCGCGCAGGCCGGTGCCGCGCTCGAGCAGACGCAGCGCAAAGACGAAGAGCGCGGCCGACAGCGCCGTGATCATGCCCAGCGAGAACCAGACATTGACGTCGCTGACGCCGAGGATGCCGTAGCGGAAGGCATTCACCATGTAGACGATGGGGTTCAGCAGCGATACACCCTGCCAGAACGGCGACAGCAGCTCCAGCGAGTAGAACACGCCGCCCAGGTAGGTCAGCGGCGTGAGGATAAAGGTCGGCACGATGTTGATGTCGTCAAAGGACTTGGCATAGACGGCGTTGATGAAGCCGCCCAGCGAGAACAGCACCGCCGTCATCACCACCGTATAGATCACCACGAACACATGGTGCAGGGCGAGGTCGGTGAAGAACAGCGACAGCAGCGTCACGATCAGCCCCACCGCGATGCCGCGCGCCACCCCGCCCAGGGTCACGCCCACCAGCAGGATGCCGTTGGACACCGGCGACACCAGCACCTCCTCCACGCTGCGCTGGAACTTCGCGCTGTAGAAGCTGGATACCACGTTGGCATAGGAGTTGGTGATCACCGCCATCATGATCAGGCCGGGCACGATGTACTGCATGTAGTTGAAGCCGCCCATGTCGCCGATGCGGCTGCCGACCAGGTGACCGAAGATCACGAAGTACAGGGTCATGGTGATCGCCGGCGGCAGCAGCGTCTGCAGCCAGATGCGCATGAAGCGGCGCACTTCCTTGGTGACGATGGTCTGCAGCGCGACCAGCTGTTGCTGACGGGTCATGTCACTGTCCTCCCGCCGCGGCGGCGGCCGGGCGCAGGTTGCGGTCCACGAGCGAGACGAACAGCTCTTCCAGGCGGTTGGCCTTGTTGCGCATGCTGACCACGTTGACGCCCAGGCCCGAGAGCTGGGCAAAGACATCGTTCAGGGACTGCGTCTTTTCCACGTCCACCTCCAGCGTGGTGGGATTCACCAGCCGCACCGGGTAGGCCGCCAGCGCCGGCGCCGCCGCCAGCGGGTCGCGCAGGTCGAGGATGAAGGTTTCGCGGTGCAGCTTGGCCAGCAGCGATTTCATGTCGGTGTTCTCCACCAGTTCGCCCTTGTCGATGATGGCGATGGAGCGGCACAGGCTTTCCGCCTCCTCCAGGTAGTGCGTGGTGAGGATGATGGTGGTGCCGGCACGGTTGCGCTGGGTCAGGAACTCCCACATGGAGCGGCGCAGCTCGATGTCCACACCCGCGGTGGGCTCGTCCAGGATGAGCATGCCTGGCTCGTGCACGAGCGCGCGCGCGATCATCAGGCGGCGCTTCATGCCGCCGGAGAGGTTGCGCGCCGGCTGGTTGCGCTTGTCCCACAGGCCAAGCTGCTCCAGGTACTGCTCGGCGCGGGTGTAGGCCAGCTGGCGCGGCAGGCCGTAGTAGCCGGCCTGGGTGGCGACGATGTCGATTACCTTCTCGAACATGCCGAAGTTGAATTCCTGCGGCACCACGCCCAGTTGCTGCTTGGCCAGCGACAGCTCGGTGTCGATGTCATGGCCGAATACGCGGACCTCGCCACCGCTCTTGCGCACCAGCGAGCTCACCACGCCGATGGTGGTGGACTTGCCGGCACCGTTGGGACCGAGCAGCGCGCAAAAATCGCCCTGCTGCACGTCCAGGCTGATGCCGCGCAGTGCCTGCACGCCATTGCCATAGGTCTTGGTGAGATTGCGGATACTGAGGGCGGGGGTCATGGCGAATCCGGAATAGTCAGGTCAGGGCCGTCACGGGAGGGAGTCCAGGTGGGCGCGCAGGGGCGCGATATTGCGCCGGCCGGCCTCGCCACGCCAGACCCAGCACACCGTATCGGGATCCTCGAACCACAGCCAGGCGCCCTCCAGCATCCAGGGCCAGTCATCCTCCTGCAGCGAGTCCCGTCCCATCAGGTGATAGATGAAGGCCGCCAGGATGGTGTCATGGGTGACGTGCACGGTCAGTGAGCCCGGTGCGCCCAGCTCGCCCTGCAGATGCTGCAGCAGCTTGGCGGCCCCTTGCGCGGGCGTGAGGATGCCGAGGAGGTCCTCCTGCAAATGCCGGTTGGCAAAGGCCAGCGGTCCCAACTGCAGGAACAGCGGCCCGACCTGCCCCACGGCATGCACATAGCAGCCGGGCTCCACCAGGGTGAAAGAGCGGCGGATATCCATGGCCGGGAGCGCGGCGCCGCGGGCAATGGCGCTGGCGGTATCGACGCAGCGA
>JAZKHS010000036.1:0-28444 GCA_040385265.1 Pseudomonadota bacterium
CGGAACCGGAACCGGAACCGGAACCGGAACCGGAACCGGAACCGGAACCGGAACCGGAACCCAAAATGGTTCGTCAAAAAATGCTTCTTCCTGTAACTATATGCGCCACTTTTTTCGAGCCTAAAACACCAAACTTCCAACCTTCTACACATATCTCTCGTACGCGTGCTGTTGAATCTTACGCGTCGAAATCGGAAGGTTCTCCGCCCAACTAAAGCAGTATTTGGACGGAGTTTTTTATCCATGCAAAGAATTATGACTCGTAACAATGTGAGTGCCGTTTTCGCTGGTTTCTTATTCGCCCTTCCCCTCACCGCCTCGGCAGGCCTGCTGGACTCGCTGTCCGCACTGCGCACCTCGAGCGGCACCACCAGCAGCACCAGCACCACCACTTCTGGCGCCAGCACCGTCACCTACACCCCGAGCAACTGGTCGCAGGCCCTGAAGGGCGACCTCTACCTGCCCGCCAACAACGGCCAGGCCCGTCCTGTCGTCCTGCTGATGCACGGCGGCGCCTGGCAGCGTGGCGACAAGAGCAGCATGAGCGGCACCGGCCAGGCACTGGCCCAGCGTGGCTATGCGGCGTTCTCCATCAACTATCGCTTTGCCCCCGGCTCGACGCATCCGTCGCAGCTGCAGGACATGCAGCAGGCCCTGCGCTTCCTGCAGCAGAACGCCACCAAGTACCGCCTGGACATGAACCGCCTCGCCACCTGGGGCTACTCCGCCGGCGGTCACCTGGCCACGCTGCTCGCCGTGCAGCCCTCCTCCGACCTGCCGCCGGTACGCGTGGCTATCGCCGGCGCCCCGCCCTCTGACCTGACCGCACCGGAAGCGCGCGACGCCTCCTCGGTGAAGATCTACATGGGCGGCAGCTACGCGCAGATCCCGGCCCTGTACGGACTGGCGTCGCCCAAGGTCCAGGTGCGCTCCGGCATGGCCCCGGTGTTTCTTTACCACGGCACCGCGGACAAGACAGTTCCCATCATCCAGTCCGAGAACTTCGTGAAGTCCCTGCAGACGGCCAGCGTGCCGGTGCAACTGGTGCGGCTCCAGGGCCTGGACCACAGCCAGGCATCGGGCGCCACCTCGCAATACCGTCCCGCCGCCATGGCCTTCCTCGACCGCTACATCAATGTGAGCACCGATGGTAGCGCGCCCGCACCGCTGCCGAGCGCACCGGTGGTGACCGAGCCGGCGGACGAAGCAGAACCGGATCCGGAAGCTGCACCTGCCCCGGTGACGGGTGGCAGCACCGACACCGCCACGTCCAGTGGCACGCTGCAGCGTCTCCGCGACCTGCTGAGCCGCTAAGCACGCACGGTCAGGCCGCAAGGGCCGACCACCGCAACAGGATCTGATCGGTACAAGGATGTACCCCCCTCTAGCCCGCCACCATCCTTCGCCGCCCCTCTTCCCCGACAGTCCCTTCCGCTACCGCTTCCATCGCGTGTTGCAGGCCTTGACCGCCATGAACCTCCGCGTTCCGGCGCGCCATTTCCCCGCTCTGTTCCAGCCTCATTTCCCGCACCGGGAATCGCCCTTCCTCATAGCCATCCAGATGCTCGCTTTGACGCTCGCTGCGACGCCATCCCGGGATTGCACTTCCGATCCCTCCACCCTGCCCCTACCTTACGGTGCCGGCACACCCGCCCGCCGAGGTCGCCACCGTAACGTGCCTCTCGCGCCAGACTTGCACTGCCAGCAACTATCATTCTTTCTGCACCGACATCTGTGGACGATCCCGCGGCTGCCTGCCCTGCCGGCCATGACCACTGCTGACGCCGGGCCGGTGCCGCACCATGGCCTTATCCCCCAGGCGAAAGCGGAAAATTGCCGTGCAAGAACTCGAGTTGAACCTGGACCAATACCGCGCGCTGTTTGCCAACATGACTGAAGGCTTCGCCCTCGGGGAAATCGTGCGGGCGGCCGAAGGGCGGCCGGTGGACTTCCAACTGCTGCTGGCCAACGACGCCTTCTACCGCCAGACCGGGCTTGCGCCGGGCATCCTGGGACGTCCTGCCCGTGACTACCTGCCGCAACTGGAGCAAAGCTGGATAGAGAAATTCAGCCAGGTCGCGCTCACGGGCCGGTCCGTCCGCTTCGAGAATTTCAACGCCGACACACAGCGCCAATACGAGCTCTACAGCTACTGCCCGGAGCCGGGGCGCTTCGCCATCCTGTGCCAGGACATCAGCGAGCGCCTGCGGATTGATCAGGCGCTGCATGAACGCGAGCTCGAGCTGAGGCAAGTACTCGGTGGCCTGCCGGGAATGGTGTGGACCGCCACGGCGGCAGGCGACACGGATTACCACAGCCCGCAATGGCAGGCATTTACCGGGGCCGCGCCGGAGCAGCTCCTGGGCAGCGGCTGGAGCTCGGTACTGCACCCCGAGGACAGGCCTCGCGCCCAGGAGGCCTGGGCCAGTGCCTCGGCCACGGGCGGCCACTACGCCATCGAGTACCGGATCCGGCGCCATGACGGCAACTACCGCTGGTTCAAGGCCGAGGGCGTCCCCTTGCGGGACGAAGAGGGCCAGATCCTGCGCTGGTTTGGCATCTGCACCGACATTGACGAGCAGAAGCGCACCCAGCAGGCGCTGGCGGAATCACGGCGGTACTACACAGCACTGTTCAATAACCGTATCAACGGCATCGCCCACCAGCGCATTGTGACCAACGCCGACGGCGTGCCCATCGACTACCGCTTCGAAGCGGTCAACGAAGCCTATGAGGAGATCATCGGCCTGCCGCGGCAGGCCGTGGTGGGCAAGCTCGTGACCGAGGTCTTCCCCGGCATCAGGGCGCTGGACTTTGACTTCATCGCCGAATTCGGGGAGGTGGCGCTCCGCGGGAGCGAGTGGCGCAAGGAAATCTATTTCTCCCCGATCCGGAAATGGCTGGCCATCTACGCCTACTGTCCCCGACCCGGCGAGTGCGTCGCCATCTTTTCCGACATCACCGCCCAGAAGGAGGCCGAGCAGGCGCTGCGCGCCACCTTCGAGGAAGCCGGCGTGGGCATAGTCCATGTGGTGCCGGATGGAAAGCTGATCCGCGCCAACCGGACCTTCTGCGCCATGATCGGCTACGACGAGGAAGAACTGAAAAAAATGGATGTGCGCGAGCTGGTCTACCCGCCTGACCTCAGGACCGGGCGCGAGCATCGGGAGCGGGCGGTGTCGGGGGCATCCGCCAGCTACAGCATCGAGCAGCGCTACCGGCGCAAGGACGGGCAGCTGATATGGGTGCGCATCACCGGCGCGCCGGTGCGCGACCCCGCGAGCCGGCAAGTGCTCTATTGCGTCGATATCCTGGAAGACATCACTGAGCCGAAGCGCGCCCGCGCCGAACTGGAAGGATTTTTCCGGCAGGCCAGCGTGGGCATGCTGGTCATGGACCTGGAAAGCAACATCCTGCGCGTCAATCGCCGCTTCCGTGACATCCTCGGCTTCAGCGAGGAAGAGCTGAAGACGACGCCCTACATGGCCCTGAACCATCCCGACGACCTGCCGCTGGACAAGACCCTGTTCGCGCGCCTGGTGGCCGACGAGATCCCCGAATACACCATGGAAAAGCGCCTGCTCTGCAAGGACGGCAACTTCGTCTGGACCCTGATCTCCGCCACGCTGGTGCGCGACGAGCCGGACGCCCGACCCTACGTGGTCAGCATCATCCAGGACATCGAGGCACGCAAGCAGCTGGAGCAGGACCTGCTGCATTCACAACGCGGGCTGGAAGCGCGCGTCGATCGCCGCACGCAGGAACTGCGCCTGGCGCAGTGGCAGGCCGAAGAGGCCCTGCGTGAGGCGGAAACCGCCAATGCCGCCAAGTCCAGTTTCCTCGCCACCATGAGCCACGAAATCCGTACTCCCCTGAATGGCGTGATCGGCTTTACGGGCCTGCTGCTGGAAGGCCCCCTGCCGGAGCAAAAGCGGCGTTATGCCGAACTGGCGCGACAAAGCGGCGAGGCCCTGCTGCACCTGCTCAACGACTTCCTGGATTTTTCCAAGATCGAGGCCGGCCGCCTGGAACTGGAGCCGGTGGACTTTGACTTGCACCAGGAACTGCAGCAGGTGCTGGCCCTGGTGGAGCACGGTGCCGAGGAGAAGGGCCTGGCGCTGAAAAAGATAATCACCGTGCCGCACCGCTTCCGCGGCGATGCGGCCCGCCTGCGCCAGATCCTGCTTAACCTGCTGTCCAACGCCGTCAAGTTCACCGAGCACGGGCATATCACCCTCTGCTGCACCGAGAAATGCCGCCGTGACACGACCGTCCGTCTCTGCTTCGAGGTCGCCGATACTGGCATCGGCATTAATCCCGATACCCGTACCCGCCTGTTCCAGCCCTTCACCCAGGGCAGCAGCATCAGCCGCCGCTACGGCGGCACCGGCCTCGGGCTGGCGATCTGCCGCCGCCTGACGGACATCATGGGCGGCAGCATCGACTTCCGCAGCACGCCGGGCGAGGGCACGACGTTCTGGGTGGAGTTGCCCTTCGAGATCCTGCCCGCGGCCGACGAGCCGCTGCCCACGGCCGTTGACGACGTCCTGGCCGCGGCGCCGGACCACCTGCGGCAGGGCCGCGTACTGGTGGCGGAGGACAATTCGGTGAGCCAGTTGCTGGCCACGGAGGTGCTGCGCCGCCTGGGCTACCAGGTGGATGCGGTAAGCAACGGTCGCGAGGCGGTCGAGGCCTGCCGGCGCCTGCCCTACGATCTCATCCTCATGGATTGCGACATGCCGGTAATGGACGGCTTCGAGGCCACCCGCCACATCCGTGCCCTGGAAGCCGGGTCCGGACGGCGAGTGCCCATCATCGCGATGACGGCCGCGGCCCTGCAGGGAGACCCGGAGCGCTGCATTGCGGCGGGCATGGACGAGTTCATGTCCAAGCCGCTGCGCCTGCAGCAGCTCAGCCAGGTCATCCAGGCCTGGCTGCGGCGCACGAAACGCCAGGAGACAGGATCGACCGAGGGCGCCGACCGGGAGCCCCGGCTGCCGGACCCCGGCGAGCCCCCGAACGACAGACGCCGCCGCAAAGGATGAGCAGGCTCCGCCGCGGCGCTGCCGCGACCCGAGGGCCGAGAGGCGCGGCCTGGCCCCCGCTCAAGTCCCGGGCTTACTTGTCGCGCTTTTCCTTCTTCTCCTGCTTTTCCGCCTTCTTCTCCTGCGGGGTCTTCGCCGGCTTCTTCTTGGTTTCCTTCTTGCGCTCCATTCCCTTGCTCATGGCGATCTCGTCGTGATGGTGATGGGATCACTATCCCACAGTGGCAAGGCGATTGCCCGGTCCTTCTTGCGCCGCTGCGGGCGCAAGGCCGCGCGCCGGCAGCGCCAGCCCCGCGCCGGATGCCATCTCGGCCTGCCGCACGGCCCCCTCCAGTTCATCCAGTGACTCCGCCAGGTAATCGGCCAGTCGCTACGGATGGCGCAAGGCTTCCGGCGCGCTGGTCATGGCAATGGACAGCGTGTCGCCATTGCTCAGCACCTAGCGCGACAGGAAGTGCGCGGTGGCGGCATGTCCGTCTCCGGTAGCTGTTGACACTCGTTCATATCCAGAGGCAACTCTAGGGCAGGGAAGGCGAAACGGACTTGATCATGGGCAAGTCCGGTAGGGGCGCCGCCGGACCTCGGTCAGCGCCAGGGGGCCATGGCGGGTGGGCGCCCCCAGGCAAGTCGTGGCGAGAATGCCGGCGCCGGATGACCGGAATGGCCGCCGCCCCAGCCCGGACGGGATTCCGCTGCCGGCGCGTGCTCACGGCAACCACTTCGGAAAGAATCCCAGTGCCGCCTGCACCCGGCCATCGTGGGCCGGCACCACGACCACATCGGGATAGGCGCGCTGCACACGCCGGATCTCTTCGATCACTGCCAGCGTTGCCGCCGCGTCATGATCGACCAGGACGCGCGCCGGCCAGAACTTTGCAGCGCCCTCATTGAGTGCCGATGCACTCCACACCGCATCGCCCACAAAGAAGTAGCACCGTCCACTCGCCGTCGTGGCAAACAGACCGACCGAGCCGGCGGTATGGCCAAATAGCGGTACCAGTACCAGGGAGCCGTCGCCGAACAGGTCGAGGCTGCGCTGGAAGCCCCTGTAGGGTATCGGCGCAAAGCGTAGCGCACGCCACCGGATCGCGGCCGCCCCGACCTGCGACGGCCAGGCGCCGCCCACGCCGCCGTGGGGATGGGCGACCGCGCCCAGCTCCTCGGGGGCCGCCCAGACCTCGGCGTCCGGAAAATCCCCGAGGGCACTGGCGTGGTCCCAGTGGCTGTGGCTCAGGATGATGCGCGAGACCGGCGGCAGGCCGCGGCCTGCGAGCTGCGCCGCGGCGGGCCGCACCGGCGCCTCATAGCGAAAGAACGGCCGCTGCCAGCGCGGCATGTCCGCGCGATATTGGGCCTCGATCCGGGAGCCCAGGCCCGAGTCGAACAGCAGGGCCTCGTCGCCATGCTGCACGAGAATGGCGGAGAACGTGTTGAGCACGTCCCTGCCGAAGTCGCCGCCGGCAAACACCAGGCCTTCGCGCACCCGTAGTCGGGCGGTATTGATGATGGCGAGGCGCACGCCTGCCGTTCCCGCTGCCGCTCCCGTGCGGCTCCTGCCTGGGGTGACGCGTGCGCCGGTCACCTCCGCAGCAGCGGCCGCGGGCGTCGCTCCAGCGGCTTTGCCAGCGTCAGCACCTCCGCGCGCTCCCTCGGTTCCCACTGCCCCGGCCGCAACCGGTCCCGCCAGGAGCACCCACAGCAACACCCGTAAACGCATCATGATGACATCCTCTCCCAAGGCCCCGCGGGGCAACTGGATACAACCCTAAACCCTGGAGTAAGCTCAAGGGTCAAGCACTGCGGATGTGGCACATGAATATTGGCAAGCTGGCGGCGGCGACGGGCGTGAGCCCGGATACGCTGCGCTACTACGAGAAGGAAGGCCTGGTCGATCCGCCCGCGCGCGCAGCGAATGGCTATCGCCACTACGACGACACGCATGTGGCGCGGGTGCGCTTCGTGCGCAGCGCACAGGCGCTGGGGTTTGCGCTGGCGGAAATCCGCGAGATCGTGCCGCGGCTCGCGGCCGGCACCTTCGGCCGCAGCGAGATCGAGGCGCGCCTGCACATCAAGCTCGCGGAGATCGATGCGCATATATGCCAGCTGCAGCGCCTGAAGGAGGAATTGCAGGCGACGTTTGCATTGCTGACCTGCACACCCGGGCAGGCGGTGTCCTTCGCCGGAGCCACCGTCGATGCCGCGGGGCCGGCCGCGGCGGCGCAAAGGCCGCGGCGCCTGCGACAGCGCCAATAGGAAGACCACGGTTAAGGCAGTAGCCGCTTTTGCTTTTTACTCTGCGGTTGCGGTTGCGGTTGCGGTTGCGGTTGCGGTTGCGGTTGCGGTTGCGGTTGCAGTGGCGGCAAGGTCGATGCCGCAAAACACCAGCGCACGGCGTCCTGCCGGCAAGCATTCTTCAGGCTCCTGCGCCCCAGGGTGGCGAAGCGCCAGGCTTCAGCCAGCGCCGGCCAACAGGGTACCCCATCGGAAATACATCGCTCGCAACCGTGACTCGCACCTCTCTGCTCCGCGCGCCGCAGCACTGATGACCGGCATCGCCGGGCGACCGCTGCCGTCGAACGCACGCCGGCGGATTGCTACCGTCCTCCGGCCGGCTGCACCAGCCGCCTTTGTTCCAATGGACCAGGATGCCCTCATGAATCTGTCACGCCTTGCCGCCGCCGCGGCACTTTCCTCCGCCCTGCTCGTGCCCGCCCTCGCCGCGGCCATTCCCGTTTCCGAGGCGGGCACCGCCAAGCCCGGCAAGGTCATCGACATGGCCGCGATCAAGCCGCTGTTCAAGAAAAAATCCCGCGCCGTGATCGCCGGCTACCAGGTGTCGTTCGTCACCCACAACAAGGCGTCCGCCTATGCAGGCGGCGGCGGTGGCGCCCGCAGCACCATGGAAACCTTCCTCGGCAACGTCGATTACGCGCTCATGCAGGAAATCACCGACGCCGCCTATGCCACCTACGTGAAGAAGCTGCAGGAAGCCGGCATCGAAGTGGTGCCAATGGATAAGGTGCAGGCCAGCGCCAACTTCCAGGCCCTGGAAACCACGCCGGGCTCCGCCAGCACCCCCTACAAGGTGAACTTCCAGGGCGCCGACCTGGTCGTGGTGCCGGCCACCGGCCTGCCCCTGTGGTTCAACCAGTACGACGGCCTCAACGCCGCCGGCAACAAGGGCAAGAAGAACCTCAAGGCCATGGCCGCGCTGGCCAAGGAATTCGATGCCGCCGTGCTGCAGCCGTCCATGTCCGTCGACTTCTCCTACCTCGACACCTCGGGCGGCATGCTGGCGCGCAAGGCCAACGTCGAGGCCGGCAACGCCATGTACATGACGCCGGCCACCGTGTTCTGGGGCACTACCGATGGCGGCCTGTCCTTCGCCAAGTTCCCGGGCGGCCTGTGGTCGACCGAACCCACCGGCAAGTTCGTGAAGGCCGACAGCGACAGCAACCTCGCGCTGGTGAAGGGCCTGGGCTACATGGGTATCGATATCGGCGCGGTGCGCACGAAGAAGGCCATCGTGCTGGAAGCCGACCCGGTCGTGTTCAAGGCGAAGACCATCGAACTGCTGGAAGGCGCCTCCGAAGTCTACAAACGCGCCGTGCAGGACATCCGCGACTGAGGATTGCCGGCCTGGACAAACCCCGCCGCCGGCGGGGTTTTTTCATGGTGCCGTCGACGACGCGGCTCCCCTGGGCACAGCGCCCTCCCCTGTCGGCACGGGCTGCCTGCAAAGAACCCGGCTTTACCGCCGCGCCTCCCGCTTCGCCAACACCCGGCCCAGCACTTCGAAGAAGCGGTCCATGCGGACCGGCTTGGCGAGGAAGTCATCCATGCCCGCCTGGCGGCAGCGCTCGCGATCTTCCCGGGAGGCATTGGCGGTCATGGCGACCACGCAGGTATCGGCCAGCGCCGGCGTGGCGCGAATGACGCGGGTGGTTTCGAAGCCGTCCATGACGGGCATCTGCACATCCATGAGCACGCAGTCGAAGTGCTCGCCCTGCAGCCGCTCCAGCGCCTCCCGGCCGTTGTCCGCCACCGAGACCGCCAGGCCGAACTGCTCCATCAGCTTCCTTGCCACCAGCTGGTTGACCGCGTTGTCCTCCACCAGCAGCACCCGGGCGCCGCGCAGGTCCGGTGCCGGTGCCACCGACGGTGGCTCCAGGTCGGCGGTGGTGGCGATATCCAGCGGCAGCGTGAACCAGAACGTGCTGCCCTCGCCCGGCCGACTGTGCACGCCGATCTGCCCTCCCATCAACTCCACCAGGCGGCGGCTGATGGTGAGCCCGAGACCGGTGCCGCCGTAGCGGCGCGTGGTCGAACTGTCGCCCTGCTGGAAGGACTGGAACAGTCGCTCCTGCTCGTCCTCCGTCATGCCGATGCCCTGGTCGCGGACGTCGATGCGAATCCGCACCTGGCCTTCACGGGTTTCCAGCAAGGCGGTGTCGACGGTGATATCGCCCGCGCGGCTGAACTTGATGGCATTGCCGACCAGGTTGATCAGCACCTGGCCCAGCCGCAGCGGATCGCCGAGGACATGGCGTGGCAGCGCCGGATCAAGGCGGACCACCAGTTTCAGGCCGCGCTGCAAGGCGCTGTCTCCGAGCTGGTTGCGCAGGCCCTGCAGCACGCTGCCAAGCTCAAAGGGAATGTGCTCGGGCTGCAGGTGGCCGGCCTCGATGCGGGCGAAGTCCAGGATGTCGTCGACAATGCCGAGCAGGTGCAAGGCGGCCTGGTCGATCTTGTGGACATAATCATGTTGCGCCGTGTCCAGCCGGGTGCGCAGGAGCAGCTGGCCAAGGCCGATGATGCTGTGCATCGGCGTACGGATCTCGTGACTCATGTTGGAGACAAAATCGCTCTTGGCGCGGCTGGCGGCCTCCGCCTGCTCCTTGGCCTGCAGCAATTGCGCGGTCCGCTCCCGCACCTGCGCCTCCAGCGTGGCATTGAGCGTGATCAGCTGCTGCTGTGACGCCTCCCGCTCCAGCGCGATGGCGGCCAGGTAGGCGGCGGCCACGATATCCTCGAGGTCCTCCCGCTCCGGGGCGACCGGTGCATGATGATAGATGGCGAAGGTGCCCAGCACCTGGCCCGCGGCGGACCGGATGGGCTCGGACCAGCAGGAGCCCAGGCCGGCCTGCGCGGCCAGCTCGCGGTAGGGTGCCCACAGGGGATCGTTCTGGATGTCCGTCACGATCACACGCTGCCCGGAGTAGGCGGCCGTGCCACAGGAGCCTGCCCGGGGCCCGATCTCGAGCTGCTCAATGGCCCGGTTGTAGAAGTCCGGCAGGCTGGGCGCGGCGCCGCCGCGAAAAAAACGACCGCCCGGCGCCAGCCGCAGGATGCTGCACATGGTGCCCGGGTGCTGCGCCTCCACGCCTTGCACAATCGCCCCCAACACCTCCTCCAGCGGCGCGTTACGGGCCATGAGCAGCAGCGTCTGCGCGCGCGCCGCCTCACGCTCCACCATGCGGCGGTAGTGCGCCTCGCCAGGCGAGGCCCCGGAGGGCGCCTGGCTGTCGTCGATCACCTCTTTCAACAAACTTTTCCCCCTGTGTCGGTCCATGCCGGATTCACCCTGGCCCGGACGCCTCCCGCCCTCGGCCAATCCGCGCCGGCCCGGACCGGCATGACGACGAAGCGCGCCGGGCGGCCGCCGCCCTCTCCGTACGCGGCAACATGCCGCAAACCGGCGGCAACGCAAAACCCGGGCCTGAATCATAGTCCCTTTGGGCCGCGCTGACCTGTGCCGGCAACTGCCCCGCCGGCACCGCATGGCGCTGGCGGGGGCAGGGTCTTGCCCCCGCCTCCGCGCAGGCGGCAGTGAAAAGAGCCTGTCATCGCCGCGCGCCGGCAGCCTCCCTGTGGCAGGGGGGCCGTGTGCGGCCGGCAAGCCGGGGAAAAATTCGAACCGGCGCGCAAGGCCATTCATAATGGCAGGCATTCCCGCCCAGGACGTCTGCCGCCATGTGCAACCAGTACACCCCAGCCTCCGCCACCGCGCTCGCCCGGCAGTTTGGCGTGGGCCTGCGGCCTGATTATGCGCAGGCCGATGTCTTTCCGCGCAGCCGCGGCTGGTTCATCCGGCGCGACCCCCAGGCCAGCGCCTATGCGCGCGAACTGGTGCCGGGACAATGGGGCCTGATCCCCTGGTTCGCCAAAACCCCGAGGCTGAGCTTTGCCACCAACAACGCCCGTGCCGAGGAGCTCGCGGAAAAGGCCAGCTACAAGCAGCCCTGGGCGCGCAGCCAGCGCTGCCTGATTCCGGCCGAGGTGTTCTGGGAACCCTGCTGGGAGACCGGCAAGAATGTCTGGTGGCGCTTCCGCCGCGCCGACGGCGACGCCTTCGCGCTGGCCGGCCTCTGGAATGTCTGGATTGACCGCGAAACGGGCGAGCTGCACGAGAGCTACACCATGCTGACGCTGAATGCGGATGCGCACCCGCTCTTCCGCCGCATGCACAAGCCCGACCCAAGGCAGCCGTCCGATGCCCAGGACAAGCGCATGGTGGTGGTACTGGAAGCGGACGCCTGGGACCAGTGGCTGGAAGCGCCGCCCGAGCAGGCGCGCGCGCTCATCCGGCAGGCCCCGGCGTCAATCTTCCAGGCCGAGCCGGACCCGGAGCGACGCGGACGCTAGGGCATGCGGACGCCGGGGAATGACGGGGTGCTGCCCCGCCTCAGCGGCGAATCCGGCCGGCCCCGCGGCAAGGCTCAGCACCATTTCTCCTGGCGCTCGAGGCGACGCAAGGTCTTGACCGGCACGGGCGGCGCCTCGCCATCAGCATCGCCATCACTCGCTTTTTCACCCCGGACTCCCTGTTCCCTCAAAGCCCGGCGCCAGCCGCAGCGAATTTCCCGCCGGACGGCCCCCTGCGGCGGGCGGCAACTGCTAGCTTAAGGTCCATGGACAGGGCCCAGGGCCCGAAACCGGATATGCCGCAGGCGTAGCGGCCCCAGGACGGCATCATGCAGACACGAAAGGAATTCGTACTGGCATTGCTGGCGGTGCAGGCGATGCTCCCGGGAATTGCCGGCGCCGGCCCGGCGGAACCCTTCGTGCTGGCGGCCAATGAAGACCTCCTGTCGCTGCCCCTCGAAGACCTCGGCCGCATCCGTGTCGATGTCGCCACCGGCACCCCCACGCCCCTCACCGCCACCCCCGCCGCCACCAGCCTGCGCCAGGCCACGGAAGTGCGCGCCCTTGGCAGTCGCACCGTGGATGAAGCCCTGGTCGGCATTCCCGGCCTGCACGTCTCCTCCTACGGCGGCCCGCAGGGCACCACGCGCTATTACTTCCGCGGCCTCTCCGCCGGCCTCAACACGCAGGCGCTGATCATGGTCAACGGCATCCCCATCACCTCCGTCGGCATCAGCAACCTGCCGCTGGAAGGCGGGCTGCCGATGGCGCAGGTGCGGCGCATCGAGGTCATCCGCGGCCCAGGCTCGGCGGTGCACGGCGTCGACGCCTTCGGCGGCGTCATCAACATCATCACCAGGGACGCCACCGACCTGCCCGGCACCCACGCCGGCGCCAGCTACGGCAGCTTCGACACCGTCACCAGCCACGTCTCGCAAAGCGGCACGCTCGCCGGCGCCAACGCGCTGCTGCAGCTCTCCTACACGGGTACCCAGGGCGATGACGCCGGCCGCATCAACGTTGACACGCAAACCTTCTTCGATCTGCGCGACGGCACCTCGGCCTCGCGCGCGCCGGGGCCGGCCCACCAGCAGCTGAAGCGCTTCGACGCCTACAGCAGCTTCAAGTGGTCCGAGGTCGACGCGCACTTCTACCTGCGCCAGATCCGCGACTTTGGCGTCAGTCCCGGCGTGACCGGCGCGCTCGACCCCTACGGCCTGCTGTCCTGGCAGCGCGTCGGCGGCGACATCCGCTGGCATCGCGAGAACACGGGGGGCTGGAGCCTGCAGGCACAGCTCAGCGCCTGGCAGCTCGACATCGATACGCAGGAGCCGCTGCGGCTGTTTCCCGCCGGCGCCTTCAACAGCTTTCCAGACGGGATGCAGGACAAGCTCGAATTAAACGAGGACACGGCGCGCGCCACCGTCACCGCAATCTATGAGGGCTGGCAGGGGCACCGCCTGCGCCTCGGCGCCGGTGCCGGCATGAACGACCTGGTCAAGGTACGGCAGTGGACCAACTACACCGTCACCGGCCCCGGCACCTACGCGCTGCGCCCGGGCGGACTCACTGAAGTCAGTGACACGCCCGCGGCCGGCCTGCCGGAGGAAGACCGCAAGGTGACCTTCGCCATCCTGCAGGACGAGTGGCAGCTGCTGCCGCAGTGGCAACTCACTGCCGGCCTGCGCCATGACCGCTTCGACGACTTCGACGAGGTCACCACCCCGCGCCTGACGCTGGCCTGGCAGACCACGCCGGCCGTCACCACCAAGCTGATCTATGGCGAGGCCTTCCGCGCGCCCTCGGTGACCGACGTCGCCTTCAGCCACGGCAACATCGGCGCAGAGCGGCTGCGCAGCACCGAGCTCGGCCTGTCCTGGCAGCCGGACGCGCACTGGAACGCCGATCTCAACCTCTATGCCTTCACCATGCGCGACCTGATCGTCTTCGCGCCCGGGCCGGCTTTGCAGGTGCAGAACAGCGGCCGCGGCCAGGGCAGAGGCGCCGAGCTGGAAGTCGGCTACCAGCAGGAGGGCTGGCGCCTGCTCGGGAATGTCTCGCTGCAGCGCACGCGCGACGACAATAGCGGTGAGGATCTCGGCCTCGCGCCGGACTATCTGGCCTATCTGCGCGCCAGCCACGAGCTGCTGCCGCGCTGGCAACTTAGCGGCCAGCTGAACCGCGTCGGCACCCGCCAGCGCGCACCCGGCGACGCACAGCCTGCCCTCGACGGCTACACCACGCTGGACCTGCAGCTGCGCCATCAGGCGGCGGGCAACCTCGAAGTCTTCCTGGCCGGGCGCAACCTGCTCGACGACGACATCACCGAACCCGGCATCATGCCGGTTCCCAGCAGCATTCCCCTGCCCGGGCGCAGCGTGAGCATGGGCTTCAACAAGGCCTGGGACTGAGCGCAAACCGGGCGACCTCCCGCCCCGCCCAGCCGCAACAGCCCCCCCTGCCCCCTGCCCCCTGCCCCCTGCCGAGAGCAGTGTGCTCCGGCAAGCGCCTGGCCCGCCTGCGCGGTGGTTCTCCTCCCGAGTACCTGTCCTGCCCGCGCCCCCGGTGTCGTGACCCCGGACCGGCAGCCGCCGCGGCCCGCCTTTCCCCCGGAAGCTCCATGAGGGACCGGCCCCTGCGTAGTGACAACGGTCAGCGGTTGATCCGGGTGCACCATTGCAGGAGGCGTCTGGCTCCTGGGCAGGGGCGGCGACCTGACCCCGCAGGGGCACGGCCGCCACGCATCGGCGGCAACTGCCTCCGGCGCCGCGACAACTAGTGTGACCGGCGTCACAAGGTGTAGCTAGAAAGTCAGGCGAATGGGGATGGCGCTATCCATGACAACAATACGCACGTGGCGGCAGAAACTGGCGGCGGTCCTGGAATGGTCACCGGTGGACAAGGGCCAGATCCTGCTCGTCATGCTGGTGCCCATCCTCGGCCAGTACATGCTCCGGACCCTCTATGTACTGGACCGCCCCGACCACACCCTGCTGGTGAACGTCGCGGCGTTGAACCGGGTGCAGCAGATCGAGGGCATCATGCTGGGCGGCACCCTGCTGCTGATCGCGCTCGGCCTCCTGCTGCGTCGCCGCCATCCCGACAGCCTATGGTTCCAGCATCTGGCGGTGCAGTACTACGCCATCGTGCTGCCCTTTCTCGGCTACGGCGTCGGCCTCAATGCCATCAGCACGGGCATTGTCCTGATCGGGGCGCCCATCTTCGGCTTTATCGTGCTGAACCGCCGCGTCGTCTGGCTGGCCACCGGCACCGCCGTCGCCCTCGTGCTCAGCCTCAGCATCGCCACCGCCCAGGGCCTGCTGCCCTATGCACCGGTCATGCAACCGGTGACGAGCGCCGCCGTGCTGAGCTTCCAGACCTACAGCGTGCTCAGCTTTGCCGCGCCGCACTTCCTTTTCATCCTCCTGCTTGCTGACCAGACCCTGCATTTCTGGCGCGAGCGCGAGAACACCATCCGCGAGATCTCCCGTACCGACATGCTGACCGGCATTCCCAACCGCCGCAGCATCATGGAGGTGCTGGACAAGGAGGTGGCGCGCACCCGCCGCCACGGCCCGCCCCTGTGCGTGGTCATCCTCGACCTCGACCACTTCAAGAAGGTCAACGACACCTGGGGCCATCCCACCGGCGACAAGGTGCTGCAGGAGGCCGCGCGCGTGCTGCGCGAGTCCATCCGCAGCTGTGACAGCATCGGCCGCTACGGCGGCGAGGAGTTCATGATCGTGCTGCCGGACACCCACGCCGAGGGAGCCGCCGTGCTGCTGGAGCGCTGCCGCGCCGCCCTTGCCGCCACCATCATCCGCGCTGAAACCGGCAAGGCCTTCCACATCAGTGCCAGCTTCGGCGTGGTGTGCAACGAGAAAGACATGAGCGCGGATGCCGAGGTCCTGATCAAGCTGGCGGACGACGCGCTTTACCTCGCCAAGGAAAACGGCCGAAACCGCGTGGAAATTGCCGCCTGAGGAAGAGCGGGCCGTTGCGGGCGGGAAGCAGGCGCTGTCAGGCAGCGCCGCCAATGCTCGCTGGCCGCGCGCTCGGCCGTCTTCTGCTGGAGAAGAGGGGAGCAGACCCGCCCCTCACGGATCAATGCCTGTGCAGGGCGCATCGCCGGGTGTGCCTTCAGCTCCGCGACCGCAGCGTCTGCGCGTACCTCCTGGCGCCAACGCTGCGGCTGAGGGTTGCACTCCCTTACGCCGTCGCCTCCGGATCTTCCACGCACACCCGGTTGCGGCCCGACGCCTTGGCCACGTACAGCGCGCGATCCGCCGCCTTGAGCAGGTCGTTGAGGCAACTGATGTCCTTCGCGGGGTAGGCCGACACGCCAAAGCTGGCCGTCATCAGGATGCGGTGGCCATCGGTTTCCACCGGGGTGCCGGCAATCGTGCAGCGGATGCGATCGGCCACTACCTGGGCGGCAGCGGCCGTGGTGTTGGGCAACAGCAAGGCAAACTCCTCACCGCCGTACCGACCCACCTCGTCATATTGTCGCCGGCTCTGCATAAGGATGGCGGAGGCCGCCACCAGCACCTGGTCGCCGGCATGGTGGCCGTAGGTGTCGTTGATTTTCTTGAAGTGGTCGAGATCGAGCATGATGCAGGCCACCGGGCTGTCGCCCAGGCGCTTGGAGCGCGACAGCTCGCTCTCCCCGCGCTCGAGGAAAGAGCGCCGGTTGCACAGGCGGGTAAGGCCGTCGGTGGTGGACATTTCGCGGTACAGATTCTCGCGGTCCACCCAGCGCGTGATGGCGGCAATGACCAGGCGGGTGATGGCAATGATGACCGTCGCCAGCACGATGCGGATGACGATCATGCCCATCACCACGTTGCCATCCGGGCCGACCAGGGGCTTGGCCAGCAACGGCGCGGTCGGCAGGGCCCCGGTCACGTCGCTGATGGCGAAGAGGGCCAGCAGCACGATGCCCGCATAGAAGGCCATCAGCAGGCGGCGGACATTGCCCAGCGCCGAGAGAATGAAAATGCCCAGGAAGATCAGCAGCAGGCCTTCCGCGAAATGCGTGCCGGTCAGGAAGCCGGTGCCATACACCGTGACCATGAAGGAGCCGATCACCAAAATCTCGAAGGCCGGCCAGTCACTCACCTGCCGGCGGCGCCGCATCGCCGCGACCAGAAAGCCGATCAGCAGCAGCAACTGCAGGGCATAGGCCACCATCAGCGGCCGCGCCACCTCGAAATGCACATACTCCGGCGCGAGGATCATGACCAGTCCGATCCCGACACCGATCATTCCGGGCGCCAGCATCACCAGCAGGCCGAGCAGAATCATCCGGTCGATGGGGCGCCAGTCCAGCGGATTGGTAAACCAGTCAATGGGCTCCACGGCGACGTGGCCAGACGCCAGGCCGCCTTTTTGTTCGGACATGGGCAAGAACTCTCGTTAACTCGATAAATGCCGGCGGGAGTATCCTGAAATTCCAGGGCGCCGTCAGCCTCAAGGAGACAGATCTGCCATTCGCGCTGACGAGCTTGCGGCGCCGTCCTGGCCCACCGTTTCCGCAGCGGAAAGTTGGAACGATCGTACTGCTCCGGGCATCTCGTGCCAGGCCCCAGGCCCGAGATGCCGGTGGCTGCACGGACTCATGCCGGCGACCCAACGCCCCCCCGGAGTCACCCCGCCTTGCGCAAGGTGAAGTTGATGCGCTGGCGACCCAGCAGGGGATGCGGGTCATCCTTCAGCGGCAGTACGCCATGGAAGCGCAACCGGTCCACCCCGCCCCAGACCACCACGTCGCCGTGGTAGAGCGGCACCCGGACCGCCTGGTCCGTGCGCGCCAGGCCACCGAACAGGAAGGTCGCGGCCATGCCCAACGAGACCGACACCACCGGCGCCTCGAGATCGCGCTCGTTCCGGTCCTGGTGCAGTGACATGCGGGCGCCGGGGAGATAGCGGTTGACGAGGCAGGCATCCGGCTGGAAGCCCTCGAAGCCGACCGCCGCCGCGGCCTCGCGCGCCAGGTCGGCGAACACGGCGGGCATGGCGGGCCAGGGTTGGCCGTGATCCGGGTCGAGGGGGGTATAGCGATAGCCGCGACGGTCCGTGGTCCAGCCGAGCCGGCCGCAATTGGTGAGCGCCACCGACATGGCGAAGCCGCCTGGCGTGACCATGTGCCGGAACGGCGACGCCGCCTGCACGGTCTCAAGGGCGGGCAGCAGGGCGTCGACCCGGGACCGCGCAAAACCGCGCAAGACGGTTGCCTGCGGCCCCAGGGATTCGCGCTGGCCATCGCGCTCGTGCGCAAACAGATCGAACGAGTTCATTCGGGGCAATCCGGCAGGGACAAGGACGGCGGCGGCGGTAAGGCGCAGAGCGGCAGCCAGGGCAGGCGAACCCGCCCGGGGTAATAATACCCCCGGGCTTTCCGCCAGCGACCCCCTGGCGGCGTTGGGCGACCTTAGGCCAGCATCTGCCGGATCAGGCCCTCGCAGGTCGCCTGGTCCATATAGCGCGGCACCGCATAGCTCAGGTGCGCCTCGGCCAGCGCCGCCTCGGCGATGGCCGGAATGTCCGCCTCGCGCAGGTCCTGCAGCGTCTCGGGAATGCCGAAGTCCGCCTTCAGCTGGCGCACCAGGGCAATGAACTTGTCCGCCAGCTCCGCATCGCTTTCGCCACCGGCCGCCAGGCCCACCGCCCGCGCCAGTTGCGCCAGCCGCGGCGCGCACTCGCTCTTCGAGTACTCCAGCACCCAGGGCAGCACGATGGCGTTGGCCCAGCCATGCGGCGTGTGATAGTGCGCGCCGAAGTTGTGGGCGATGCCGTGCGTATAGCCCAGGCCGGCACGGTTCATGGCCATGCCGGCGCGGTAGGCCGCCCAGGACATCATCTGCCGCGAGTCCTCGTCCTGGCCGTTTTCCATCACCCGTGGCAGATGGCGCACGATCAGGGTGACGGCCTCCAGCGCATACTGGTCGCTCTCGGGAATGGCGATGCGCGCGATATAGGCTTCCACGGCATGCGTCAGCGCATCCATGCCGGTGGCGGCGGTGCCCATGCGCGGCAATCCTGTCATCAGGCGCCCGTCCAGCGCCGCCATGCGCGGCACCAGCTTGTGGTCGATCACCGGCAGCTTGCGCTGCGCCGCGGGGTCGGACACCACGGCGCCCACCGACACTTCCGAGCCGGTGCCCGCCGTGGTGGGAATGCAGTAGATGGGCAGCGGTGCATTGCTGACCTTGAAGAAACCGGTCATGTCCCACACCGGCTTGTCGTTGGTGGCGCGCGCCGCCACCACCTTGGCGCAGTCCATGGCAGAGCCGCCGCCGACGGCCAGCACCGCCTCGCAACGGTCGCGCTGCAGCACCAGCAACGCCGCCTCGATCTGCTCCACCGCCGGGTCCGGCAACACGCCGTCGTACACGGTCACGGTCACGCCCTGCGCCTCCAGGCGCGCGCGCAGCGGCTCGACGATGCCCAGCTTGACCAGCATGGCGTCGGTGACCAGCAGCAGGCGCCGGGTGCCGGTGCCCGCGAGCGCGTCGCACAGCAGCAGGGAGGCGCCGGGTCCGGCAAAGATCTCCGGCGGCCGGATGATCATCTGCATGGCCCGGCCGATGTATTTGAGGCTGCCGGTGAGGCCGCGGTAGAAGCGTTCCTGGAGCGGAAAGGGAATGGCCTGGACGAGGGGATTCATGACGACTCGCGATTTAATGGATGGCGAGAGTCTGCCGCAAAACCGCCGCATTCCGAAGGGCCGAACAGGCCAGCGTAACGCACCGGAATGCGAGCAAAATGCGAATGCGTGAACGCCTGTTCATTCCGGCGCGCCCACACCTTCTGCGTCATGCGGACGCAGGGCCAGACGCGTGCAGGCCTGCTGCCGGAACTCGCCCTCGCCCGTCAGGAAATCCCAGCGCTCCACCGTGCAATGCCGGTCGTGCTCCGCCGCCTGGTAGCGGATCAGGTTCACCGAATTGGGCAGGCCGCTGCGCCGGCGCCGGGACACCGCCGTGCCGGCCTGCACGGCCCAGAGGCCGTCACCACGACCCAGCGCCATCACATAGGGCAGGTGAATGTGTCCGCCCAGCACGAGATCGGCGCCCGCCGCCTGCCACGCCTGCACGGCCGCCTCATGGCCATGCATCAGGTTGTGGCGGTCGGAGGGGACCAGCACGCCGACCGGCTGGTGCACCACCACGACCCGCAACTGCCCCGGGCCGGCGCTGGCCAGCCGCGCCGCGCTGCGCTGCAGTTGCGCGGCCGAAACCTCGCCATCGCGGTGTCGCCAGGTCCGCGTGGTGTTGAGCATCACCACCAGTACATCGGGCCCCGCGTACTCCGGCTCCAGCTCCGGACCGAAGGCGCGGCTGAACTGCGCGTAGGGCCGCGTGGCGCGCGCCAGCAGATCAAACAGCGGAATGTCATGGTTGCCGGGAATGACCCGCAGCGCGGGAGCGCGCAGGCGCTCGCCAAAGTCTCGCGCTGCCGCGAACTCGGCCGCGGTGGCACGTTGCGTGATGTCGCCGGACCAGAGCACGACGTCGACCGGTTCCCGGGCCGCCAGGCGCAGCAGGGCCTCCACGACCTCGGGCTGTTCGGTACCGAAGTGAGTGTCGGAGATGTGCAGCAACACGCTCATGCGTCGCTCCCTGCCGGCAGGCTCGCGGCAGGCACCAGCAATTGCAGCGGCTGTGCCGCGCGCTGGAACACCAGCGGCGTAGACATCCACACCGTCTCGCCATCCACTCCGACCTTGAGGCGGCGCCAGCGTTGCCGCCGGCGCGGCGTGAGCTGGATCTGGCGGAAGCTGAAGCACTCCACCGCATCCGCCTGCGCGAGCCGACCGTGCGCCCCGCGCAGAAAGGTCGCCAGTCGCTCCAGCACTCCGGTCGGCTTGACGATCACGGCGACCAGTTCGCCCAGGGCCAGGGCTTCCACGCCCGGGATGCCGGCCTGCTGCAACTGCAGCATGTTGTTGCCCACGAATACCGTGGACGCGCGCAGCAGCCGCGGCCCTTCCCCGGCATCCAGTTCCAGCAGCCATGGCCGGTGGACCTTGAGCAGGGTGGCCAGGCCCGCCAGCAGCGCCACCAGGCGTGAGCGACCCAGGCGCCGGGTCAGCGCCTCGCGGTCCTCCAGTGATTGCACATACAGGCCGACGCTGGCGTTCACGGTAAAGAAACGATCGTTGACCTGTCCCACCTGCGCCGGCACGACCACGGCCTCGAGCAGGGCGCGCGTGGCCGCCTCGACCTCCAGGGGAATACCGTGGCTGCGGGCAAAATAGTTGAAGGTGCCGACCGGTATGATGCCGAGCGGAATGCCGGCCGGCAGCGCGTACTGCACGGCCCCGCTGATGGTGCCGTCGCCGCCGGCCACGACCAGGGCGCCCTGATGGCGGCGGGCGCGGGCGATGGCCGCCTGCGCGGCACTGTCGATGCCGCCGTGCCCGATGGGGAGCAGCTCGTAAGGATGGCCAGCCGCCGTCAGCACCCGCTCGATGATGTCGAGGCAGCCCTCCGTCTCCGCCGCCCCGGCATCCGGGTTATGGAGGATGACGAAGGGCATGGAGGCAGCGGCCGGGCGGGACGGGGGGGTGGCCACATGAGGCTCCTGGGGCAGGACATCAACTACTGCATGCCCCGGAGTCTAGCCGATGGGCGGCAGGGACGCCGCGCGGAAGCGACGGCAGCTCCGCGCGGCTCAGTCCCGCGTTGCGGTGAGCGCCTCCTCCAGCGCCTCGAAGCCCTGCGGAAAATCGCCCTGCCAGTCCACTACCAGGCGTTTGCCCGCCGGTATGGATAGCCCGTCCACGGCGCATTCACCGCCGGCACGCCGGGCAGTGCGCTCTGCCCGGCGTGATTCTCGCCGGCGCCGAAGCGTGCCGGCCACGTGCGCCAAATCCCCCTCCTGCACCGCGAAAAGAGCTCACTGCCCGGGCCTGCAGGCCCAACCCCACACGCCACAGCACCGTCAGGTCACCCTCCCTGCCGGGGACGTCGGCCTCGCCATAGGGGGAGACAGTCCCACTGCCCCACTAGAATAAATCCATCCCCTTTCAGGCGTTCACTTTACCGCCATCCACAGCGTATGGCGCGTGCCCCGGTTGCCATGCGCATACACCCTCCGCTCTTCCACCTTGAAGCCGGTCTTTTTCAGCCGCTCGGTAAAAGCGCGATCCGGCCCGGCCGACCACACCGCCAGCACCCCCTTCGGGCGCAGCGCCTGCAGGCAGCGATTCAGGCCCTCCTGGGAATACAGCCAGTCATTGTCTTTATGGGTCAGGCCCGCCGGGCCGTTGTCCACATCGAGCAGGATGGCATCGAAGGCCTCCGTTTCTTCCTTCAGGATGATCGCGACATCCAGCTCCCGCACCGTCGCGCGTTTATCCAGAATGGGATTGCCGGCCTTGGCGCCCAGGGGGCCGCGGTTCCATTCAACAACGCCCGGCACCAGTTCCGCCACCACCACCGCGGCCGTGTCGCCCAGGTGCTTCAGGGCCGAGGCGAGGGTAAAGCCCATGCCGAGGCCGCCGATCAGCACCCGGGGTTGCGGCCGGTTCGCGATTTTCTTGCAGGCGATTTCCGCCAGCGCATCTTCGGAGCCATGCGCGCGCGTACTCATCAACTCGCCGCCGGTGCCGGTGAGCTTGATGACGAACTGATCGCCCACCTCAAACAGGCGAAGCTCGCCGCCATTGCCGGGGATGAGGGCCGTATCCAGAATCTTGTAGCGGTTCATGAATCATTGCTCAGATGTTGAGGGCGGTACGGGTAAAGGGGCCGGCGGGGCGCCCCGCGCCGGTGTTCCACCCCGCGCCAGCGCCCTGCCCCGGCGGCGCGCGCATGTTCTCATGCCGACGGCAGAGGCGCAGCCCGGGCCGGTGCCCGCGGCGCCGTGGCAAACCACACGCCCCCCAGCACCAGCACGACGCCCGCCAGTTGCGAGGGCAGCAGCGGCCGGCCCAGCCCCACGCCGATCAGCATGGCAAAGATGGGCACGAGGTTCATGAAAAGCCCGGCGCGACCGGCGCCCACCAGGCGCACGCCGTCGTTCCACCAGAGATAGGCCAGCACCGAGCCCAGCAGGCTCATGGCGAGCACGGCGGCGATCACGCCCACCGGCGGCACGGTAAGGAAATCCGGCTGCGTCGTGTGCGCGAAGGCGCTGATCAGCACGCCGCCCAGCGCAATCGTGCCCACCGTGATCTGCAGCGGCGGCAGGCCCGTGATGAAGCGCTTGGGGATGGTCGAGTAGACGGCCCAGCAGGTCGCGGCCAGCAGCACGAACAGGTCGCCGCGCTGCAGGGAGAGCGAGAGCAGCGCCGGCAGGGAGCCCTGGCTCACCACCACCGCCACGCCGCCCAGGCCCAGCGCCAGCCCGGCAAGCTGCCGGCCGGCGATACGCTCGCGCATCAGCAGGGCGCCGAACACCGTGATCAGCATCGGGCACAGCGCCATGATGAGTGCGCCGTTGACCGGCGAGGTCAGGCGCAGGCCATGGAAGAGAAAGACATTGAAGCCGCCGATGCCGACCACGGCCATGACCAGCAGGGGCCACGCATTGCGGCGCAAGCCGGGCCAGTCCAGCCCCTCGCGCAGGGCGACCAGGGGCACCAGCACCAGTGCCGCGATCAAAAAGCGCCAGCCGCCAATGGATTCCGGCGACATCACCCCCACCGCATACTGGCCGAGATAGAACATCAGGGCCCAGAAAAAGGCCGTCAGGCCAAGCTTGATCCAGGTAAAGGGGGTGGTCCTGTCAGCGGTCATGGCCGTGCTCCCGTCCGTATGCCGCCCATTAGGCACTTTCCGTAATCGCAATTCCATGCGAGATTCAGAAAAACCATTTTGCGAAAACGGAAGCCATGAGCGCGCTGGACTGGAACAACCTCAAGTACTTCCTGGCCGTGGCCCGCACGGGCGGCCTGACGCCGGCGGCGGCCAGCCTCCGTACCAGCGCCTCTACCGTGTCGCGCAACATCGATGCCATGGAGGCCGCGCTCGGCGTGCGGCTCTTCCTGCGCCAGCAGCGCGGCTATGTGCTGACCGACGCCGGCAGCACGCTGTTCGAGCAGGTGGCCGAGGTCGAGCACGCCATGCACGCGGTGGAGCGCCACGGCGCCGCCACCGGCGAGATCGCCGGCGAGGTGAAGCTGGCCGCGCCGGAATCGGTGGCGCACTGCCTGATCACGCCGCAGCTGCCCGCCTTTGCCGCGCGCCATCCGCAGTTACAGCTCGAGCTTATCGTGAGCCGTCAGTTCGCCGACCTCTCGCGCCGCGAGGCCGATATCGCGCTGCGCATCGTACGGCCTGAACGGCAGGAGCACGGACCGGATTATATCGCGCACGAGGTCGGCCGCTTCCGCTTCGGGCTCTATTGCACGGCCCCGGCGCTCGCCGCCGCCGGCGACTGGCGCGCGCTGCCGCATGTCTCCTGGGACGCCGCCTGGGTGAAGCTGCCCATGGTGGACTGGCTCAGCAAACTCTTTCCCGGACAGGCCCCGGTGCTGCGCAGCAACAGCATGCAGACGCATTACCTGGCGGCGCGCAGCGGGCTGGGGGCGGCGCTGCTGCCCCGCTTCTGGGGGGATGCCGATCCGGTGCTGACGCGGGTCGAGGTGGATCTGGCGCATACGGGAAGCGAGCTCTGGCTGCTGTATCACCGCGACCAGAAGGGGAGCCAGCGGGTGCTGGCGTTGCGGGATTTTGTGCTGGAGACCGGTCGGGACGCATTGGCCCGGTATGGCTGAGGACGAACCGGCGCCGCCCGCCTGGGGCGGCCATCGGGGGGGTGTTGCGGGAGGCAGGCCGGCGCTCCCGCAGCAGCATCCGCAAATTGCGCCCGATGGAAGCCCCCTCAACGGGCAAAAGCCTGTCGGTCCCCCGAAAAACCCGTAAAATGCCCGGCATCCATTCTGACGAGGCAATCCTCGTCCTGCCAGGAGCCCTCCCGTGCTACGCCTGAACGAAATCAAGTTGCCCCTGGACCATCCGGAAGCCGCCCTCCAGGCCGCCATCCTCGCCAAGCTGGGCATTGCGCCCGAGGCCCTGCGGGGCTTCACCGTCATCAAGCGCAGCTACGATGCCCGCAAGCGCGGCGCCATCGTCCTGATCTACAGCGTGGATGTGGAGACCGGCGATGACGCCGCCCTCCTGCAGCGCTTCGCGCAAGATCCCCATGTGCTGCCGGCACCCGACACCACCTATAAATTTGTCGCGCAGGCGCCCGAGAACCTGGCGCAACGGCCCATCGTGATCGGCCTGGGGCCCTGCGGCCTGTTCGCCGGCCTGCTGCTGGCGCAGATGGGGTTTCGCCCTCTGATCCTCGAGCGCGGCAAGGCCGTGCGCGAACGCACCAAGGACACCTGGGGCCTGTGGCGCAAGCGCGAACTCAATCCCGAATCCAATGTGCAGTTTGGCGAAGGCGGCGCCGGCACCTTCTCGGATGGCAAGCTCTATAGCCAGATCAAGGACCCGCAGCACCACGGCCGCAAAGTGCTCCAGGAGTTCGTAAAGGCCGGGGCGCCAGAAGAAATCCTGTACGTGAGCAAGCCGCATATCGGCACGTTCAAACTGGTGACCATGGTGGAAACCATGCGCGCCACCATCGAAGCGCTGGGCGGCGAAATCCGCTTCAGCCAGCGCGTGGAAGATATCGAGATCGAGAACGGCCAGGTGCGCGGCGTCACCCTGGCCAGCGGTGAGCAGATCCGCAGCGATCATGTGGTCGTGGCCGTGGGCCACAGCGCCCGCGACACCTTCCAGATGCTGCACCGGCGCGGCGTGTATGTGGAAGCCAAGCCCTTCTCCATCGGCTTTCGCGTCGAGCATCCGCAATCGATCATCGACAAATGCCGCTTCGGCCCGCAGGCCGGCCACCCGATCCTGGGCGCCGCCGACTACAAGCTGGTGCATCACGCCAAAAACGGTCGCTCGGTCTACAGCTTCTGCATGTGCCCCGGCGGCACCGTCGTGGCGGCCACCTCGGAGCCGGGCCGCGTGGTCACCAACGGCATGAGCCAGTACTCGCGCAACGAGCGCAATGCCAACGCGGCCATCGTGGTGGGTATCACGCCGGAGGATTATCCCGGCGGCCCCCTGGCCGGCATCGATTTTCAGCGGGAGTGGGAATCGCGGGCGTTTGCCCTGGGCGGGGAAACCTATGACGCCCCCGGGCAACTGGTGGGCGACTTCATCGCCAATCGCCCCTCAACCGCCTTCGGCAGCGTGGAACCTTCCTATAAACCCGGCGTGCACCTGGGCGACCTGAATTCCGCCCTGCCCGATTACGCCATCACCGCCATTCGTGAAGCCCTGCCCGCCTTCGACAAGCAGATCAAGGGCTTTGCCATGCACGACGCCGTGCTCACGGCCGTGGAAACCCGCACGTCCTCTCCCATCCGCATCAAGCGGCGCGACGACAATTTCCAGAGCCTCAATACCGCCGGCCTGTTTCCGGCGGGCGAAGGGGCGGGGTATGCCGGAGGGATTCTTTCGGCGGCGGTGGATGGGATCAAGGTGGCGGAGGCGGTGGCTTTGAGCATTTTGGGGGCGAAAATGGGAAAAGGGCCGGAGTGAAATTGCCGGGCAAATTCACTCCGGCCCCTTTTCTCGAACTACAGTAACCCGACGGAGATTGTTGTCTTCAATACCTACCAGATCAAACTCAGGATTTCCTTCCAGGATTTCCAAAACATAATTAGGAGGCTCGATCAGAAGCAAACCATCACCTTCAGTTGAGAACTCCATTCCCCTCAAATAAAGAGCAACACGATCTGCTAGATCTTTCCCGCCGCGACCTTTGCAACAGAAAAGGCAGTAAAGAGGCTTTAGGTGCTTTACCACCCCAGCCAGCGATCTATCATTAACAGCCTTCAATGCTTTAACTTCTGAAACCGATAAAATGCCAGCCCCAAAATACTTAACATTTTTACTGAAGGAAGGGCATGGCCAACCGGCAGCAATCCCGCTTACCTTTTCCCAATAGGAATACAGGCAGTAAACTGGTGTTGCTTGGGTACGACGGGCATCCGCCACCAGCTGATTCAGCTGAACCGTACCATCCTTGCTAATGTAATGAAGGTGATCGTATCGCTTACCATCGATGGAAATAATTTTTGCCTGCACGCGAACGCCAACCCAACCACCCAACAAGCCCTGAATCCATATCTCCCAATCCGCACCTGTCATTTTTTCTTCTGGCCGAGTAAAGGTATTAACAATAAATCCTCCCTTACTAGAAGCTTTCTTAAGCGCCAGAACAAAAATATCAGTAATAGTTTCTTCTTTAACTTTGTACTCATGGGAACGGGCGTCCTTTAAGAGTTTCCATATCCTAATAGACTCCATCTTTACAGCATCACAAAGTAAAACTTTCAAGAAATTCCCCGATGAATGTAGGAATGCGTCGACTGAAGGAACGCTACACGGCGACGCAAGTGAAGAAAAAACCTGCGGACTAACTGCCCCCTTTTATTGGTTTTTCTTAGATCCCATTTATATTTTAGACCCCTGCATTCACAATGCCTTTGCAGCCGCATCTAAGCTCCTAAAACAGGCAAGAAGATCCACCACGGCCGATCTGTCAAATTCTTCTTCACGCTCTTCGAAATGTGTTCCTTTGTTTAAATAAGTCCAAAAAACAGGATGCATTTCACCTAAATTCAGGAGGATCTGAATCTGTGCCCTTATGGGATCGAAGATATTTGAGCCACTCTTACTTATTCCCCCTATGACCACACCTATCTGCTCAAGCAAATTCTTCAGATCGTACTTGGCCTTGGGAGATCGAAGCAAAAGCTTGAGATCGGACTTAAAACCTTTTTTTCCGATTAATTCCCAAATAAATGGCCCCAGAAATTCAGCAGCCCTTCTCAATTCCGCCAAACAAGACCTCTGATCATTAAAATCCCTTAGAAATCTCTCAGCACTATCAATAAATCCGCCCACATTATTAGTTAGGTAATAAACTCCCTTTCCATCCGGTGAATACATGAAGTCATATCTAACCGCACTATTTTTATAGTCTGAAACTCGATTCTCCAAGCTCATAAGAAACTCTCTGGCATGAGTAGTCAGAATAAATCTCTTTTCAGACAAGTGCTCACACTCAAAAATAGTTCTAATAAACCCAGACCTATGCTCATCATCAATGGCATTTACTACATCATCAAAGATGATAATTTTCTGCTCGTCCTTAATGTTTCTCGCCAACAATATGGATAGCCCAAGGCACTTTAAGTGCCCCTCGCTTAGGACGCGCAAAGCATCCGCTCTCACCCCACCTTTAAACTTTATGAAGATTGGATTCTCTGGCTTTATAGGAAGAGTTAGCTCCTGAATAACTTCATGGTCATGATTATGCCTATTAATACTGTTATACAACTCCATGACCAGCCTTGATGTTTTTCCTGCAATAACTAAGGGAAGCCTTGCGTTATATGCCTGCATTTTTATAACAAATGACTCGTAGGCATCTGCAATACCCTTTAAGACCCCAATCCTCTTTGCCTCGTCCTCTACATTTCTTATGAGCTCAAAGTTCTCCTTCTCAAATTCAGCAATTGCAGAGTTTGCCGCCTTTATTTGCTTCATCAGCTGGCTAAACGTTGCCTTCAAAGCCTTAGCCTCATCGCAGTCCTTCTTTACATTCTCAATTTCCCTATTTAGGACCTCCAATCCTTTCAACTGCGCGCTGACACCCTCGTTATAGGCAATAAGCTCCGTGAACCGCCCCGGGTTTCGCGGAGGCTTGGTGGTTTGAGTCAGGCGGCCAGCGGC
>JAZKHS010000037.1:0-47722 GCA_040385265.1 Pseudomonadota bacterium
CTTCGGCTTCGGCTTCGGCGGTGGGCGGTGGGCGGTGGGCGGTGGGCGGTGGGCGGTGGGCGGTCGGCAGTCGGCAGTCGGCAGTCGGCAGTCGGCAGTCGGCAGTCGGCAGTCGAGGTTGCGGCCAGAACAGGGCCTGCGCTACCCTGTCAGGCCCTGAGGAGCGCTGCGACGGAATCCCTTCCGCCAGGCTCAGGTCCCTTCCGGTCCCCGTGGCCGGCTTGAACTGCGCTCGCTAAACCCATGATGCGGTTGGCGAGCCCTCCTGTGCGACCTCCCACCGCGTCTTTTTCTGCATCCAATGAGGAATAAGACGCCATGACTGCCAAAGTCGATCTCAACACCTTCACCGATTTCAAGGTTGCCGATATTTCCCTGGCCGACTGGGGCCGCAAGGAAATCATCCTCGCCGAATCCGAAATGCCCGCCCTCATGGGCCTGCGCCGCAAGTACGCCGCCAGCAAGCCGCTGGCGGGCGCGAAGATCATGGGCTGCATCCACATGACCATCCAGACCGCCGTGCTCATCGAGACGCTGGTCGAGCTCGGCGCCGAAGTGCGCTGGTCGTCGTGCAACATCTTCTCCACCCAGGACCAGGCCGCCGCCGCCATCGCCGCCGCCGGCATCCCCGTGTTTGCCTGGAAGGGCGAGACGGAAGACGAGTTCTGGTGGTGCATCGAGAAGACCATCTGCAAGGACGGCAAGCCCTGGGACGCCAACATGATCCTGGACGACGGCGGCGACCTCACCGTGGTCGTGCACGACAAGTATCCGGCCATGCTGGACAAGATTCACGGCATCACGGAAGAAACCACCACCGGCGTGCATCGCCTGGTGGAGATGATGGCCAAGGGCGAGCTGCGCGTGCCCGCGGTCAACGTCAATGACTCCGTCACCAAGAGCAAAAACGACAACAAGTATGGCTGCCGCCACTCGCTCAACGACGCCATCAAGCGCGGCGTGGACATGCTCATGGCCGGCCGCCGCGCGCTCGTCATCGGCTACGGCGACGTGGGCAAGGGCTCGGCGCAGTCGCTGCGCCAGGAAGGCATGATCGTGCGCGTCACCGAGATCGACCCGATCTGCGCCATGCAGGCCTGCATGGACGGCTATGAAGTCGTCTCGGCCTACAAGGGCGGCCTCAACACCGGCAAGTTCGAGGACGTGGACCACCGCCTGCTCGGCGAGACCGACCTCATCGTCACCACCACCGGCAACACCAACGTCTGCGATGCCAACATGCTGCGCGCGCTCAAGAACGGCGCCGTGGTCTGCAACATCGGCCACTTCGACACCGAGATCGACACCGCCTTCATGCGCGCCAACTGGCACTGGGAAGAGATCAAGCCGCAGGTGCACAAGGTCTACCGCGCCGACAAGGGCAGCAACGTCAACCCGTCCGACCCGGATTACCTGATCCTGCTGTCCGAAGGCCGCCTGGTGAACCTGGGCAACGCCACCGGCCACCCCTCGCGCATCATGGACGGCTCCTTCGCCAACCAGGTGCTGGCGCAGATGTATCTGTACGAGCAGAAGTTCTGCGACCATTCGCCGGCGGTGCAGGAGCGCATGCTGAAGGTGGAAGTGCTGCCCAAGAAGCTGGACGAGGAAGTGGCCGCGGCCATGGTGGCGGGCTTCGGCGGCGTCATCACCCGCCTCACCGACACCCAGGCCGGCTATATCGGCGTCAACGTCGACGGCCCCTTCAAGCCCGAACACTACAAGTACTGAGGCCCCTGCGGGTGGCGCCGCAGGTCGGGCTTTCGCCCGGCTTCAACCCGACCCGGTTGGGCGATAGCCCGGCCGGGCGGTAACCTGTGGCACGACCTGCAACCCTTCCGCCGCGCCGCGGCGAGGACAAGAACATGAACAGCAAGCGCTTCTCCTTTGAATTCTTCCCGCCCAAGACGGAAGTGGGCGCCGCCAAGCTGCGCGAGGTCTACAAGGCCCTGGCGCCGCTCAAGCCCGAATACTTCTCGGTGACGTACGGCGCCGGCGGCTCCACCCGCGACCGCTCCCTGGGCACCGTGCTCGAACTCCAGCGCGACTCCGGCCGCCCGGCCGCGCCGCACCTGTCCTGCATCGGCGACAGCAAGGACGACCTGGCGGAACTGCTGGACAGCTACAAGGAAAACGGCATCCGTCATATCGTCGCCCTGCGCGGCGACCTGCCGTCCGGACATGGCCTGGGCAGCGGCGAACTGGCCTACGCCGCGGACCTGGTGCGCTTCATCCGGCAGCGCCACGGCGATCATTTCCAGATCGAAGTCGCAGCCTATCCGGAATGTCACCCGCAGGCGGCCCATCTGGGACAGGACATCCGCAACTTCGTGTACAAGGTGGAGCAGGGCGCGAGCTCCGCCATCACCCAGTACTTCTTCAACGCCGACAGCTATTTCCACTTCGTGGCGGAAGTGCACCGCCAGGGCGTGGATATCCCCATCATTCCCGGCATCATGCCCATCACCAACTTCGCCAACCTGATCCGCTTTTCGGATGCCTGCGGCGCCGAAGTGCCGCGCTGGATCCGCAAACAGGTCGCGGCCTACGGCGACGACACCGCCAGCATCCAGCGCTTCGGCGAGCATGTGGTGACCGACCTCTGCGCACAGCTGCTCAATGGCGGCGCGCCCGGACTGCACTTCTACACCATGAACCAGGCCGAGCCGACGCTCACGCTGTGGAACAACCTGGGCCTGCCGCACTGAACCTGTGGGTCGGGCGCGACCCCTGCCCCGACCAACCCGCGCCAGGAAGCCCCATGAACAACCACGACTGGATGCAGCGCGACCTCAAGCACGTCTGGCACCCCTGCACCCAGATGCAGGACCACGAGACGCTGCCCGTGGTGCCCATCCAGCGCGGCGAGGGCGTCTGGCTGCAGGACTTCGAGGGCAAGCGCTACCTGGATGCGGTGAGTTCGTGGTGGGTGAACCTCTTCGGCCATGCCAACCCGCGCATCAATGCCGCCGTCAAGGAGCAACTGGATACGCTGGAGCACGTCATCCTGGCCGGCTTCACCCACGCGCCCATCGTCGAGCTCTCCGAGCGACTGGTGGCGCTGGCGCCGCCCGGCCTGACGCGCTGTTTCTACGGCGACAACGGCTCCGCCGCCACCGAGATCGCACTCAAGATGAGCCTGCATTTCTGGCGCAACGTCGGCAAACCGGAGAAGACCCGCTTCATCTGCCTGGAAGGCGGCTACCACGGCGAGACCCTGGGCTCGCTGGCCGTCACCGACATCCCGCTTTTTTCCGCGACCTATGCGCCGCTGCTGAAAGAACACCTGCGCGCGCCCTCCCCCGAAGGCTCGCGCCGTGAACCCGGCGAATCGCTGGAGGCGTATGCGCGCCGCCAGTTCGCGCACATGGAACGCCTGCTCGAGCAGCATCACGCCGAGGTGTGCGCGGTGATCCTGGAACCCCTGGTGCAGGGCGCCGCCGGCATGAAGATGTACCACCCGGTCTATCTCACCCTGCTGCGCGAGGCCTGCGACCGCTACGGCGTACACCTGATCGCCGACGAGATCGCGGTCGGCTTCGGCCGCACCGGCACCCTCTTCGCCTGCGAGCAGGCCGGCATCACGCCGGACTTCCTCTGCCTGTCCAAGGGCCTCACCGCCGGCTACCTGCCCATGTCCGTGGTGATGACCACGGAGACCATCTACCAGGCCTTCTACGACCGCTACGACACGCTGCGCGGCTTCCTGCACTCGCACAGCTACACCGGCAACGCGCTGGCCGCGCGCGCCGCCCTCGCCTCGCTCGACATTTTCGCAAGCGACGACGTGCTCGCGCGCAACCGCGGGCTGGCGCAGGTGATGGGCACGGCGCTGGCGCCGCTGGCTGATCATCCGCATGTGCTGGAAGTGCGCCAGGCCGGCATGATCGCGGCCGTGGAATTCGTGCAGGACAAGGCCACGCGCGCCGCCTTCGACTGGCGCGAACGCCGCGGCCTGGCGCTGTTCGAACACGCGCTGGGCAAGGGCGTGCTGCTGCGCCCCATCGGCAACGTGCTGTATTTCATCCCGCCCTATGTGATCACGCCCGAGGAAATCCGCTTCATGGTGAGTACGGCCGCCGAGGCACTGGATGTCGCCACGCGCCCCGGGCCGCGCCACCACGGGCACGACACTCTCGCCATTCCCTGAACCGGATACCCCGCGCATGGATCGCCGCAAGCTGCTCCTCACATTCCTCCTGCTCTGGGTCGTCGCGGTTGCCGGCGGCGGCGCCTGGCGCCTGATCGACCTCGGCAAGATCACCGCCCGCACCGGTCCCCAGGCCCTGGCCCGCGATGGCCAGGGTGGCGTCTATCTCGCCACTGGCGATGAACTGCTGCGACTGGATGCCGACGGCAACGTGAAGAGCCGCCACCTGGCCGCTGCTCTCGGCATGGCCGACCTCAACGCCCTCGCGCCGGGCGAAGGCAACACGCTGTTCGTGCACGAGAGCGCGCAGCGGCGCGTGCTGCGCTGCGATACGCGCGACTGGCGCTGCACGCCGTTCAGCCCTGCCAACCTCGGCCTGGACGTCAATGTGCAGATGGCCTGGCTGTACGGCGCCGAGCGTCGCCTGCTGCTGAGCGACAACAGCCATCATCGCCTGCTCGCCCTGGACGAATACGGCCATCGCCTTCCGCTGCCCGGCACCCCTTGGCACTTCCCCAACCAGGTCAGTACCGGCGGCGGCCAGGCACTGCTGGCCGACAGCGACAGCCGTCGCATCGTGCACCTGGACCCGGTGGCCAACACCGCCACCGGCATTGCGCTCGCCACCCGCGAGCGGCCCTACCGCTTCGTCCGCCGCGACACCCACTGGTGGGTGCTCGAAGCCGGCGTACGCCTGGAGCAGGCCGAACTGCGCCATTACGTGGACGGCCGCGGCGAAACCCTGGCGCTGGACGTGAAGGATCCGGTGGCCCTGCTCGATGGCGGGCGCCAGCTCCTGGTCGCCAGCAAGGACGACTGGGGCCTGGTCGCCGTCGACCCCGACACCGGCGTCGCCCGCCGCTTCGGGTCGCCCGCCCTGCAACACGAACTCCGCGCCCGCCGGGCCGGCCAGGAAGCCGCGCGCGGCGAACGCCGCCGCCTACCCCTGCTCATGCTGCTGCTGATGGCGCCGGCGCTGGGCGGCGGCCTCTGGCTGCAGCGCCGCATCGATCGCGTCGCACTGCCCGCGACCGGCGACGCCGCGGAAGCCCCGCGCCCGGCCGCTGCCGCCTTTGCCCGCCCGCTGGCCGCGACCTCGCGTGCGCGCCAGGTCGCCCGCATCGATACCGACCGAGCCGCACTGGCCACGGCCCGCACCCTGCAAAACGCGCAGCTGCTGCGCGCGGGGGTAATCGGCCTGCCCCTGCTGCTGGTCCTCGGCGGCCTGCTGTGGTGGCTGATGCCCGCCCCCGGTCGCGCCGCCCTCGTGCCCCTGCTCGTGATGCTGCTGCTCCTGCCGCTGCTGCTGGCGCTCGCCCTGTACTCGGGGCGCCGGCAACAGGACCGCCGCTATGACCAGCACCTGCTGTGCGGTCCCGACAAGGTCGTGCACGTGGTGGCCGGCAAGGCCCTGCGTGCCGTGCCCTACAGCCTGGTCTGGCTGGGCGAGGACAGCCTCATCCTCGGCAAGCAGCGACTGCCCCTCTACATGGGCTATGGCACGCGCCGCAGCGCGCTCTGGCAACTCGGCGAACTGCAGCGCGAACTCGGCACGCGCATCCCGCACACCCAGCACCTCGGCGAAGTCGCGCTCGGCCGCACCCTGCTGGCCCGCGGCCAGCTGGCCGGGCTGTCGGTCTTGTCCGGCCGCTTCCTCGTCATCATCCTTGTCGTGCTGGTGCTGCTGCTCAAGCTGTGGTCGCTGCTGCCGCACGGCGCCATCACCAAGCTCTGGACCTTTTTCGCCTGAGGCCGCCATGCGTTTCTTTGTCCCCCTCCCGCTCACCGACGCCACCGAGCTCACCCTGCCGGACGACGTTGCCCATCACCTGCTGCGTGTGCTGCGCAGCGAGGTGGGCACCCGCTTCACGCTGTTCAACGGCGACGGCGGCGCCTGGGAAGCCGAGCTGGTCGAGGCCGGCAAGAAGACCGCGACAGCGCGACTGCTGGCCTACTCGCCTGCCGACCGGCAGTCGCCGCTGGCTACGCACCTGGGCCAGGTGATGTCCAAGGGCGATCGCATGGATTACGCCATCCAGAAGGCGACCGAGCTCGGCGTCACCGCCATCACGCCGCTGACCAGCGAGCGCTGCGAGCTGCGCCTGCGCGGCGAAGAACGTGCCGACAAGAAGCTCGAGCACTGGCGCCGCGTCGCCCTGGCCGCCTGCGAGCAGAGCGGCCGCAACCGCCTGCCGGTGATCCACGAGCCGATGGCACTGGCCGACTGGGGCGCGCAGGTGGCGGCCGATCTCAAGCTGGTGCTGGCGCCCGCCGTGGCCGGCGCCCTGCCGGGCGAGCGCGTGGCGTCGGTGGCGCTGCTGGTCGGGCCGGAAGGCGGACTCTCCGCGGCCGAAATCGCCGCCGTGCAGGCGCAGGGCTTCCAGCCCTGGCAGCTGGGCCCGCGCGTGCTGCGCACCGAGACGGCGCCGGTGGCGGCCCTGGCGCTGCTGCAGGCGCGCTTCGGCGACTTCTGAGGCCGGCCGGCACCGCCTTTCGTCGTTTTTCGGCCCCAAACCCCGACTATTTTCCAGACCCGCACGGCGCCCCGCCGGGCAACTGCTTAACTGGAAACAAGACCGAGCCTCCGGAGAGTGGCCGTGACCCGCCATCCTGCCAGCCCCGCTTCGGCCAGCTTGCGCCGGCCCCGTCAGGCACGGGCGCTGCTTGCCCTGATATTGTTCTGCCTGCTGTCGTTGCCGCTACAGGCCGCGCCCCGCGTGCTGCTGCTCAACTCCTACCATCCCCAGTTCGCCTGGGCAGACCAGCTTACCCGCGGCGTGCAGGAGGGCCTGGCCGGTCACATTCCCGACGAGAACCTGCACATCGAGTTCCTCGACGGTCGCCGCATGGTCGATGACGCCGTCTACCTGCAGGCAGTGAAAGCCCTGCTCCGGCACAAGTACGCCCGGCATCCGCCCGACATCGTCATCAGCAGAGACGACTACGCCTATGAACTCCTGCTCGGCTCGCGCGACGAACTCTTCGGCCGCGACACCCCCGTGGTGTTCTGCGGCGTCAACGTCTTCACGCCTTCGCGCCTCCGCGGCAAGCGGCACTTCACCGGCCTGCTCGAGGGCATGGCCATCGAAGAAAACCTCAACCTCATCCACCGCCTGCAGCCCGAGGTGGAGCGCATCATCATGCTGGCGGACCGCACCACCTTCGGCGCGCGCATGGCCAGCGAGGCGAAACGCCTGCAGGCGCAGCGCCTGGCCGCCGGCCAGCTCACACCCAGGCTCGAATTGTGGGACGACTACACGCAGGACGAACTCTGGCAGCGCCTGGAACGGCTGCCGGCGCAGTCGGCCATCCTCATGCTGGCCATCCACCAGACCCGTGACGGCCGCTACTTCTCCTTCGCCGAGCACCTGCCGCAGGTGACCCGCCATGCACGCGCGCCGGTCTACGGCATGTGGGGCGCCCTCATGATCGGCAACGGCGCCCTCGGCGGCATGATGAACGACCCGCACCAGCACGGGCAGGCGGCGGCCGGCGTGGCCCTGCGCATCCTCGCCGGCACCCCCGTCGACTCCATTCCCATCCAGACGCGCGCGCAATACACGCCGCAGTTCGACCATCGCCAGCTGCAGCGTTTCCAGATTGCCGAAGACCGGCTGCCGCCGGGCAGCCGCCTTTTTTTCCGCCCGGCCACATTCTACGAGTTGCATCGGCCCGTGCTGCTGGCCAGCCTCGGCATCACCGCGACACTGCTGGCCGTCATTGCCGTGCTGGTGGCGCGTAATCGCCTGCGCCGTGCCGCGGCCCTGCGCCTGGCTGCCGCCAACCGCGAGCTGGATGCGCGCGTCCAGGCCCGCACCCGGGAACTGGCCGCCGCCAAGGCCAGTGCGGAAGCGGCCAATGCCGCCAAGAGTCTTTTCCTCGCCACCATGAGCCATGAGATTCGCACCCCCATGAATGGCGTCATCGGCCTGCTCGAGCTGTTGCAGCAAGAATCGCTCGCCGGGGAACAGCAACAGATGATCGATTCCGCGCATGACTCGGCGCGTACCCTCCTGCAGATCCTTGACGATATCCTCGACTTCTCGCGCATTGAATCCGGCCGCTTCCAGCTGGAGCGAATCGCCTTCCGTCTCGACGAAGTCGCGCAGGGCGTGGTCAATACCCTGACCCCTGGCGCCGCGACCAAGGGCCTGCGCCTGTGCCTGCTGCCCCCGGCGGAACCGTTGCCGCCGGTGCTCGGCGATCCGGGGCGACTGCGCCAGATCCTGCACAACCTGATGGGCAATGCCATCAAGTTCACCCTGTCGGGCGAACGACCGGACTGCGATATCGAGCTCGAGCTGAAAGTGGAGGAACTGCTGCACGATGCCGTGCGCGTGAACATTCTCGTCCGCGACCATGGCATCGGCATGAGTTCCGAAGCACAGGCGCGGCTGTTCCAGCCCTTCACCCAGGCCGACAACACCATTACCCGCCGTTTTGGCGGCAGCGGCCTCGGGCTGTCGATCTGCCAGCGCCTGATCGACCTCATGGGAGGACGCATCACGGTACGCAGCCAACCCGGCCACGGCAGCGAGTTCAGTGTCCGCCTCACGCTGGCCCTGGCCGATACCTTCGCCGCCTCTGCGCCGCTGCGGGCATTGCCGGCGGCCATCGAACGCGAGCCCCTGCAGGACATCGTCGCCGCCGAGGCCAGCGGCCGGCTGATCCTGCTGGTGGAAGACAACCTGGTGAACCAGCAGGTGGCACGCCGCCAGCTGGACTGGCTGGGGCATCCCTGCCTGCTCGCGGGTAACGGCCATGAGGCCCTCGCCCTCTGGCGGCAGCACCGCGTCGGCCTCATCCTCACCGACGTGCAGATGCCGGAAATGGACGGCCTCAGCCTGGTGCGCACGCTGCGCCGCCTGGAGGCCGAAAGCGGACTGCCGCGTACGCCCGTGATCGCCGTGACGGCCAGCGCCTTAAGCGGCGATGTCGAGCATTGCCTGGCGGCCGGCATGGACGACTTCATCGCCAAGCCGGTGGAGCTGCCGGCCTTGCTGCATTGCCTGCGCCGCTGGCTGCCGCGCGCCGGCGTGGCCGGTGACGCCGCCCGCTCCGGCCCGCTCACCTGAGTCGCGTTCCGTCGCTCCGGCCTTTGTGGCTAAATCCCCTCCTGTCTTCCGGAGTCGAACCATGACGCGTCGTTCGCTATGGCTGGTCCTGCTGGCCCTGCACACTCCTGCCGCGCTTGCGCTGCAGTCCGGCCCGCGCGGCGACGCCCCGCCCGCGGCGCCGCCCCTGCAGGCGCCCGTCAGCAAGGAAGCCGCCACTGCCGCGCCCGAGGGCGGCACCGGCCGCTACGCGCTCTCCGCGGCGCGCGCGCAGCAGGCCATGGCGGTCACCGCCAACCCCCATGCCACCGCGGCGGCACTCGACATGCTGCGCCGGGGCGGCGGCGCCATTGATGCCGCCATTGCTGCACAGGCCGTGCTGGGGCTGGTCGAGCCGCAGTCCTCCGGTTTTGGCGGCGGCGCCTTCCTGGTCTATCACGACGGCAAAACCGCGCTCAGCTATGACGGCCGCGAGACGGCGCCGGCCAGCGCCACGGCCGACCGCTTCCTGGATGCGCAAGGCCAGCCCATGGGCTTCCACCAGGCCGTCGCCTCGGGCCGCGGCATGGGGGTGCCCGGCGTCGTGGCCGCGCTGGCCAAGGCCCACCTGCAGCACGGGCGCCTGCCCTGGCGCACCCTCTTCACGCCGGCCATCCACCTGGCCCGCGCCGGCTTTCCGGTCTCGCCGCGGCTGCACGCACTGATCGCGCGCGACCCCTTGCTGCGCGCGGAGCCCTCGGCGCGCCGCTACTTCTTCGACGCCGCGGGCCAGCCCTGGCCCATCGGCCACATGCTGAGCAATCCCGACTACGCCGACACCCTGGAGCGCCTCGCCGCCGGCGCCCGCGGCTTCTACGACAGCGCCGCCACGCGCAAGCTCATCACCCTCCTCAATGCCGAAGGCGCCGACTTCACGCCGGCCGACTGGCGGGATTACCGCGCCCGTGTCACGCCCGCCTTGTGCGCTCCCTACCGGCAGTGGAGCGTGTGCTCGGCGCCGCCGCCCGCCGGGGGCTGGACCGTGCTGCAGACCCTGCGCATCCTCGACGGCTTTCCGGTGACCCGCGACCCGGTACTGCGCCTGCACCGACTCCTCGAAGCCGAGCGCCTGTCCTTTGCCGATCGCCAGCGCTACAGCGCCGATCCCGCCTTCGCGCCGCTGCCGCTGGCGGCGCTGCTGCACGACGAATACATCAACCTGCGACGTGCGCTGATCAGCGACAGCAGCATGGATCGCGCCGACGCCGGCACCCCGGCGGGCGTGGATGTGCCCTGGGCCATGGACGGGCAGTTGCTGGAGAATGGCACCACTCACCTGGTAATTGCCGATCGCCGCGGCCACTGGCTCAGCATGACCAGCTCCATCGAGGACGCCTTCGGCAGTCGCGTCATGGCCGGCGGCATGCTCTTCAACAACCAGCTCACCGATTTCAGCTTTGCGCCCAGCGAGAACGGCCGCCCGCTGGCCAACCGCGTCGGCGCCGGCAAGCGCCCGCGCAGCGCCATGGCGCCGGTGCTGGTGCTGGACCGCGACCGCCGCCCACTGCTGGCGCTGGGCTCGCCAGGCGGCAGCCGCATCATCGGCTATGTGTTGCATGCCCTGGTCGCCAGCCTCGACGACAACCTGCCGCCGGCGCAGGCGGTGGCGGCGCCGTTGGTGCTGTCGCGCAATGGTCCCACCGAGATCGACCACGACTTTCCCGCCGACCTGCGTGCCGCCCTGGTCGCGCGCGGCCATGAGCTCGTCGAGACCGACCTCAACAGCGGCATTGCCCTGATCCGGCGCGGCGCCGCCGGCACTGACGGTGCCGCCGACCCGCGCCGCGAGGGGCGCGCCGCCGGTCTCTAGCACCGAGCCTGCCGCTGGTGTGTGCTACCGCGGCCCGGGTGCCCGCGACGCCCGGCGAGCGCGTCGAGTGACTTCGCGGCCCCCGGCAAAGCCCGTATGATCGGGCCAGACCCCTAAGCCCAGGCCCCGCCATGCCCCGCCTTGCCCTGCACTGGCAGATCCTGATCGCCATCGCCGCCGGCGCCCTTGCCGGGCTTTGGCTCAGCCATGCCGCCCTGCCCGCCGACCATGCCCTGCTGGTCACGCTCAAGCTGGTCGGCACGCTGTTCATGAATGCGCTCAAGCTGCTGGTGGTGCCGCTGGTGGCCAGCTCCATCATTGTCGGCATCGGCGGGCTTGGCGACGAAATCGGGCGCATGGGCGCGCGCACCTTTGCCTATTACCTGGCCAGCAGCGTCGCCGCCGTCAGCATCGGCGTCGCCTGCGTCAACCTGCTTGCCCCCGGCATCGTGGACGGCGCCCCGCTCGGCAGCGTGCTCGCGCTGCCCGCCGACACTGCAGGCACCCTGGCCAAGGTGCAGGACAAGTCGCTGGGCGATGTGCTGGGCCTTTTCACCAGCCTGCTGCCGCCCAACCTGGTCGCCGCCGCGGCGGAAGGCAACATGCTCGGCATCATTGCCTTCAGCCTGCTTTATGGCTTCTTCATGGGGCGCCTGCCGGCGGAGCTGCGCCAGCCGCAGCAGGCCTTCTGGCAGGGCACGCAGCAGGTCATGGTCGCCATCACCCACTTCCTGCTGCGCTTTGCACCGGCCGGCGTCTTTGCCCTCATCGCCACCACGCTGGCCAGCACCGGCTTCGCCGCCCTGTTGCCCATGCTCTGGTTCTTCCTCACCGTGCTGCTGGCGCTGGCGCTGCACATGTTCGGCGCGATTTCGTTTTTCCTCTGGCGCTTTGCCGGCGTCTCGCCCTGGCGCCACCTGCGCGCCATGGTGCCGGCCCTGCTCACCGCCTTCTCCACCGCATCCAGCACCGCCACGCTGCCGGTGACGCTGCGCGCACTGCGCGAGCGCGCCGGCGTGTCCGAGCGTGTCTCCGGCATGAGCGCCCCGCTGGGCGCCAGCATGAACATGGACGGCACCGCCCTTTATGAATGCGCCGCCGCGCTGTTCCTTGCCCAGGCCTATGGCCTCGAGCTGTCGCTCGTGCAGCAACTCACGGTGGTGCTGATCGCGCTCCTCACCGGCTTCGGCATGGCCGGCATCCCCGCGGCCAGCCTGGTCGCCATTGCCGTGATCCTCGGCGCCATCGGCCTGCCGCTGGAAGCGCTCGGCCTGCTCCTCATCACCGACCGCCTGCTGGACATGTGCCGTACCGCCGTCAACGTCTACAGCGACTCCGTGGCTGCGGTGTTCGTGGCGCGCCGCGAAGGCGAGGTGTTGCCGGCGCTGCACCGAACGCCGCCATCCTGAGCGCTTGCGTCACCCAGGGCGATCCGCTCCTGCGCGCGGACGTGCGTGCCGATGCCGACACTCTCGGGATAAGCCTGGTCAATGTTGCCAACGGCCGCTGCAGCCCGGCATCGGCGACCTGACACCGGCCCGCGTGCCGGAAAGCAAAAGGGGCGTCCACAAGGCCGCCCGGGCAGGGTTAGAGCCGCAGGCAAAAAAAGGGCGGGGCGCCCGGCGCCACCGCCCTTTTTACCGCCAACGCAGTCAGTCGCGCGGAAAGGTCATGCGGCGCAAGGTGTCATCCCGGAGCCGGAAGTGATGCCACAGCGCAGCGACCGCATGCACCCCCACCAGCGTCAGCAGCAACGGCCACAGCACATCGGCGTGGGTCTCCTCCAGCACTTCCGCCAGGGCCTTGTCCGGCGCCACCAGCACCGGGAACTCGAACAGGCCGAACCAGGACACCACGCGATCCTCCAGCTGCACCGTCAGCAGCCCGGTGACGGGCATGGCAATCATCACGGCATAGAGCGCGAAGTGAACCAGGCGCGCGGCCATCATTTGCAGCGGCGGACCCTGGATCGCGGCCGGCACCGGCCCGGACAGGCGCCAGCCCAGGCGCACCCAGACCAGGGCAAAGATCGTGAGGCCCAGGGAAATATGCAGGCGCATCCATTCGGCGCGCTCGGGCGTGCCCTTGGCGAATTCCTCGCGGGTTTCCACCGCGTACCAGGCGCCAATGATGAGGAAGAGGAAGAGCCAGTGCAGGAGGCGGGCCACCAAGCCCCAGTGCGAGGATGTATTGCGAAGGGTCATGGCAGTCACCTCAGGTGGTGTCGACAGCTTCCATTCTGGCATGCCCCGCCTTAGCGGACGCTGAAGCAGGTCAAGGCAGCAGCCGTTGCGCCCGCCGGTCAAGCCGGCGCTGGCGCCCGACGACCGCCCTCACCCCAGCAGCTGCGCCTCGACCGCATCCAGGTCGGGAATCACGGCCAGCTCGCCCAGATAGCGCACCTTGAGGAATTCCATGGGACCGGTGGGAGCGCCCTCCAGGTCCTCGAGCTGGGCGATCTTGACCTTGGCCGCTGCCGGCTGCCCCTGCACCACCACGCCGTAGCAGGGCAGCGCGCGCTGGTTGCTGATGCCCGTGAGGATGGCGACGCGCTCGACCTCGCGCGGCCCCGGATCGCCATTCAGAAGCTCGAAGGCGACGACCGGCACCTGCTGTTCCTTCCAGGTGAGAAAACCCTTGTGCCAGTCCGGCGCGCCCGGGGGCGGCGGCTGCAGGTCGCCGGCGGGCACCACGTCGGACACGGTGGTGCCCGGCAGCAGCAACTGCTTGCCGGTGATCGGGGTCAGCAGGCAGGCAATGGTGCCGGTGGTGGCGCCGAGCAGCGTGGTCTGGTTGAGCGTGAGCTGGATGGAGGCCATGGAGGTGTCCGCGTCAGGCAGTCGCGCTCAGGCGACTGCGTACATGTTCAACAAGGTGCGCGGCCAGTTCGGCAGGGGAGCCATTGAAGCTCACCACGCCGGTGGCGCGCATGGAATCGGGCTGGCTGGCGCAGGCACAGGTATCGGCGGTCTGCGCCCAGATAAAACCGCCGGCCTCGACCAGCTGGGGACCGGAGATGGAGCCGTCGCCGCCCATGCCGCTGAAGATCAGGGCGCCGCCGCGATTGCCGAAGCGGCGGGTGACATTGGCCAGCATCTGGTCGATGGAGGGGGAGTAGGGCCCGTCCCACTTGATCCCGCGCACGATCACGGCGCCGGTTTCGTCAAAATCGATTTCGCTTTCCACCGGCGCGATCAGCAGCTCGCCATGGGCCAGACGGTCGCCGGCGGCCGCGATGCGGCAGGGCATGCCGTTGTGGCGCACCAGTACGCGCGTCAGCGTCGCCTGCATGCGCACATCAATATGCTGCGCCAGCACGAAAGCGGCCGGCAGGCCCCTGGGCAGGCAGTCCAGGAATTCCTTTACGGCGCCCGGTCCGCCCAGCGAGGCCGCCAGCACCACCACCATCTCCAGGCCATCGGAGGCGTGACCGGACAACTCGGGCGGCAACTCCAGCGCTACCGGCGCGACCGCGGGCTCCGCCGCTTCCAGGCTGTCCAGCGACTCGTCCAGCACGGGCTCGCCTACCGTCTCCTTCAGCTTGACGAAGACGCGCCGCTCCCAGCGCGGATAGCTGCGCGTACCCTGCGCCGGCGCCTGCTCCAGGCCGAACAGGATGGGCGCGGCGGAATGATCGAGCAGGCGATCGAGGAACTCGTCGTCCTCGTCCTGCATGTCCACCACCCACACGTCCAGCTCGGCGCTGTCCAGTGCGGGCGCGTCGAGCTTGTCCGGAGAGGTGTTGAAGCACAGCTCATAGCCGTGGCCCTTCACCGCCTGCGCCAGCGCCAGGCGCTGCAGGTTGGAGTCGCTGACGACACCGACGCGGGGATTGCGACGCTCGCTCATGCCCATCTCACTTCACCACCGCTGCAGCCAGCAACTCGGCAATGGTTTCCAGCAACTGCTCTTCCTGGAAGGGCTTGCCCATATAGGCATTGACGCCGATCTGGAAGGCGCGCTCGCGGTGCTTTTCGCCGGTACGCGAGGTAATCATGATGATGGGCAGGTGTTCCAGGTTCGGATTGTGGCGTACCAGGGTTGCCACTTCGAAGCCGTCCATGCGCGGCATTTCGATGTCCAGCAGCATGACGTCGGGGCGCGCATCCTCCAGCTTGGCGATGGCATCCATCCCGTCCTTGGCCAGCAACACCTCGTAGCCGTGGCGCTCGAGCAGGCGCGAGGTCACCTTGCGCACCGTCACCGAGTCGTCGACCACCATGACCTGGCGGGTACGCTTGGTCTCGGCCGCCGGCAGCGCGTCGACATGGCTGACCGAGATGCGCGGCGTCGACAGCGAGGCGGCGCGCAGCATCGCGTTGACGTCAAGAATGATGACCACGGAGCCGTCGCCGAGGATGGTGGCGCCGGAGATGCCGGCCACGGTGGCGAGCTGCGAGCCCACCGCCTTCACCACGATTTCACGCGACCCGATGAGCTGGTCGACCTGGATGGCCACGCGCTGCTCGCCGCCACGGATCAGCAGCACCGGCAGCGGCATGGTCTGACCGACCAGGTTGGGCGACTTCACGCCATGCACGAACTCGCCCAGATAGTTCAGCTTGTAGGTGACGCCGGCATATTCGAACAGCGGCGCGTCCGGACCGTAATAGGTTTCCAGCTCATAGGGGCTGGCGCGCACGATACCTTCGATCTGCGCCAGCGGAATCGCGTAGCTGTCCTCGCCGATACGCACCATGAGGGCGCGGTTCACCGCCACCGTGAACGGCAGGCGGATCACGAAGGTGGTGCCCTTGCCGGTCTCGGAGTGGATCGAGACCACGCCGCCCATCTGCTTGATTTCGGACTGCACCACGTCCATGCCGACGCCACGGCCGGACACCTGGGTCACCGCCGCCGCCGTGGAGAAGCCGGCATGGAAGATGAACTGGATCACGTCCTGGTCGCTGATGTCCTGGCCTTCGACGATGAGGCCGCGCTCCAGCGCTTTCTTGCGCACGGCGACGATATTGATGCCGCGGCCGTCGTCGGCCAGCGTCAGCACCACTTCGCCGCCTTCGCGCGCCAGCGTCAGCGTGACGTTGCCCTGCGCACTCTTGCCGGCCGCGACACGCCCGGCCGGATCTTCCAGGCCATGGTCGACTGCGTTGCGCAGCATGTGCTCCAGCGGCGCGACGATACGCTCGAGCAGCGTACGGTCCATTTCGCCGTCGGGGTTGATCACGTCCAGGTCGGCGGGCTTGCCCACTTCCTGGCCGGTCTGGCGCACGATGCGCTTGAGGCGCGGCACCAGGCGCGAGAAGGGCACCATGCGCGAGCGCATGAGGCCTTCCTGCAGCTCGGTATTGATGCGCGCCTGCTGCAGCAGCAGGGTTTCCGTGTCACGCGCCTTGTCGATCAGGGTCGACTTCAGGTCGAGCAAGTCGGAGGCGGATTCGGAGAGGGCCTTGGACAGCTGGTTCAGGGACGAGTACTGGTCCATTTCCAGCGGGTCGAAGTCCTCGTACTTGCCGGCCTCGTCGTTATGGCGCGCGACGATCTGGGTTTCCATTTCCGAATCCATGCGGCGCAGCTGGTCGGCCAGACGCTGGATGGTGGCACCCATTTCCTCCACGGTCTGGGCAAAGCCATGCACGCCCATTTCCACGCGCGAGCGGGTAATGGAGGTTTCACCGGCCAGGTTCACCAGGCGCTCCAGCAGGTCGGAGGGCACGCGGATCATTTCCTGCGGACCGCGCGCCGCAGTGTCCTTCTTGAAGCCGCCCTGCATGGAGGGCGGCGTCGCGCTGCGCGGCATGGGCGCCAGCGCGGACGCCGCCGCGGGCACCATCGCCGCCACCGCGGTCGCCGGCGACAGCGCCGGGCTGGCAGCCACCGGTGCGGAAGCCGCCGGCGTCGCCGGGGCCGGCGCCGCGGACGGGGCATGCGCCTTGTCACGCACGGCCTTGATGCTGGAGAGCACGGCATCGAGGCGACCGCTCACCGAGTCAAAGAACGCCTCATCGGCTTTCCGGGCGCCGCCCTGGATGGCAACAAGGTCGGTCTCCCAGTCGTGCGCCAGGTCGCCCAGCCCCTTGAGGCCGGCCAGTCGGGCGCCGCCCTTCAGCGTATGCAGGTTGCGCAGCAGCGCTTCCATCGGCGCGCTGTCCTCGCGATTGTCCAGCCACTGCAGCAGCGAGGTCTCGATGCCATCCGCCAGCTCGTCCGACTCCTCCAGGAAAATCTCGAGGATGTCGGCATCGACCGACTCCGGCACCGGCGCGGCCTCGATGGTGCGCTGCATCGGCAGTGCTGCCGGCGCGGCGGGCGCCTCGGCAGCCACCGGCTTCAGGGTGACCGTGGTCGGCACATCCTGGAAATTTTCCGGGTCGGCGCTGTAGGCGTGGACCTGCGCGATGAGGTCCGTCGTCTCCGGGCAGCCATTGCTGGCGCGCAGCGACTCCACGGCCTCGGCCAGGCGGTCGTGGCAGCGGTGCAGCAGGGTGAACAGCATCGGCGTGGTGGTCATGAGGCCACCGCAGACGCGTTCGTAAAGCGTTTCCACTTCGTGCGCGAGATCGCCCAGGGGCGCGATCTCGGCCATGCGCGCTCCGCCTTTCAGCGTGTGCAGGCCGCGCTGCAGCTGATGCACCGGCTGAATGTTGTTGGGATCCCGCTTCCACTCGGCGAGCTGCTCGCTGGTGGCATCGACGATTTCGCCGGCCTCTTCCAGGAAGATCTCCAGCAGCTCGGGATCAAAGTCCTGCGCGGGCTCCGCCGGCACTACCGCCGGCGCAGACGCCATCACAGGCGCGGGCGTGGCGGGCGCGACCGGCGTCGCCTGCGGGAAGAACTCGGCAAACAGCGCCTCGCTGTCGGCCGGAGCCTCCTCCGGCGTCACCGCTGCCGAGTCCATGTCGTCCAGCGCGATGACAACCGGCGCCGCGTCAACGGTCGCGGCGGCGGCCACCAGCTGCACGCCGGCGCCGGGATTGCGACGGTAGGCATTGATGGCGTTCACCAGGTCCATGGCCGCCGGGCAGCGGCCGCTGCCGCGCAGCTCCGACACCATGTCGGCCAGACGGTCATGGCACCGCTGCAGCAGGTCCACGAGGTCGGCGGAGGCCGGATAGCGTCCGTCCACCAGCCCCTCGTAGAGGAATTCCAGCTCATGACCGAGGTCGCCCAGGGTCCGGATTTCGGCGAGGCGCGCCCCGCCCTTCAAGGTATGCAGATGACGCTGCAGCGCAGCGAGCGCCGACAGGTTGGCGTTGTCCCGACGCCAGCGATCGAGTTCTTCCTGGGCCGCCTCGAGCACCTCGTCAGCTTCCTCAAGGAAGATTTCCAGCAACTCGGGGTCCACGCCTTCTTGCGACGCCAGTACCGCCGGCTCCTGCCAGGGGCTGTCGTCGCCGTCGGTCATCAGCTCGCCAAGGCTGGCCTGGATCTCCGGCTGAAAGGCCACCGCCCCCGGTTCGTCGGAGGGCGCCGGCGCGGCCGGCACGGACTGCACTTCCAGCAGGTCGAGCAACTGCGTCATCAGCTCGTCGTTGGACTGCACGGTCTGGCTGGCGGCCAGGGTGTCAAAGACGTTGACGATTTCCTCGTGCGCAGAAGCCAGGTCATTCAGGACCTCACCTCTTGCGGCCAGCTCCAGGCTGGCCAGACGGCCGTACACGGCGGCCATGCGGCCGCAAAGCTGCGACAGCGGCTCGACATCCGCACGACGGGCGGCCACTTCCAGGCGCAGCAACTCCTCGCGCAGCGTCGCAATGTGCTGCGCCGCATCAGGACCGGAGAGCCAGCCCTCCAGCTCCCAGGGGGCGTCCAGCACATTGTCGATGCCGACTTCCATGAAGCTCGCTACCAGGCCCTGGGTGGCGGCCGTCACCGCGCCCGTGTCCAGGCCCAGGCTCTCGGCCTGCTGGCGCTCCAGGTCCTGCAGGCGGTCATGGTCCAGCTGGCGGATGCGGGCGATAAGCTCGTCCGCGCCAGGGCAGCGGCCAGGGCCGCCCTCGACCAGGTTGACGATGCAGCGGCCGATCATGTCATGACCTTCGCGCAACACGTCGACATGCGGACGCCGGGCATGGCCGACCTGGTTGCGCAGGTCCTTGAAGAGGTGTTCCAGCGGTGCGGCAAGGTCGGCGACCGAGGTGATGCCGGCCATGCCCGCCGATCCCTTCAGGGTGTGCAGCGACCGAAGCACTTCGTCGGGAATGGCCACCTGGCTCCGCTCGGGTTCGATGGCATCCAGATATTCGCGCAGGGAGTCGAGGTGCATCTCCGCCTCGCCACTGAATATCTCCAGCAGCATGGGATCAACCTCGGACTCCGGCGCCAGGTCCGCGTCCTCGGCGGCCACTGTTTCCACCGTCAGGTCTTCCAGCTCGGCGTCCGACGGCAGCGTGTCCAGCTCCAGTGCTTCGCGCGGCAGGTCGGCGAGGTCTTCGACTTGCGCCGCCGCCGCCAGGTCAAGCCCGACGTCCAGGGCTTCGGCGTCAGCGGCGAGCGCCTGCTCGGCCTCTTCGGCCGCGGCCAGCACCGCCAGCGGATCACTGCCGTTGTCGGCGGGCTCCGGCACGGCGTCGCGGTCAGCACCCGGGTCGGCAGCGCCATCCGCCAGTTCAATGCCGGCTTCCAGTTCAGCCATGAAGCTGGCATCAAGATCAGCCTCTGGCGCCTCCGGGGCGAATTCCGCCAGGGCATCGCGGCCAGCGCGGTCGGCCATCGGGGCCGCGAACGCATCCAGCGCCGCAAGGGCATCGGCATCGGTGTCCACGGCCGCCGCGTCGTCCAGCGCCGGGAACTCGTCTCCGGCGTCAGCGAGGGCAAGGGGGTCCGCCGCCAGGTCGTCCACCGAGGCCAGCGCGTCCGTGAAATCGTCCGCCAGCGCCAGGGTGACGTCGTCCGTCAACTCCGGGCCAGCCCGCTCGGCGACGCTCTCCCAATCGGCCTCCGTCGCGAGGGAGTCCTGCGCCAGGTCGGCCGCCACTTCCTCCGCTTCAGCCTCGGCAGCGGGGGCGGCGGGCGCCAGGCTTGCCGCGAGGGCATCGAAATCGTCCTGCGCCGCGGCCAGTTCCGCCTCGGTTTCCGGCTCGGCCAGGCCCTGCGCCAGTTCCGCGGCGCGCGCCACGTCCATGGCAGTGAGCTTCTCGCCGCGGGAAATGGCCTCTGCCGCTTCCATCAACGGGCTGGTGTTGACGTGGGGCGGCTGCTTGTTCCAGAAATCCTGGACCAGGCCGGGAATCACGGCCAGCGCCTCGGACACCAGGTTCACCATGACCTGGTCAGGCTGCAGCACCTTGTCGCGCACCTTGTTCAGCATGCTTTCGAAGGCCCAGGCCAGCTCGCCCGTCACCTTGGCGCCGACCATGCGGCCGGACCCCTTCAGCGTGTGGAAGCCACGACGGAATTCCAGCAGGGAGGCCGTGTCGTCAAAATTGGCGGCCCACTTGGGAAAATATTCGTTGATGTTGCCCATCACCTCTTCGGCTTCTTCCACGAAGATCTCGCGGATCTCCTCGTCGAAGTCGAAGTCATCCTCGGGCATTGCCGTCAACACCGGCAGGATCGGCTTCTTGGGCGCGGCGGGGGGCTCAACCGCGGCCGGCACCGGCACCGCCTCGACCGCCGCCATCAACGGCTCCAGGCCGGCGTCCAGCGCCGGGAAGTCATCTGCCGCCACGGCCAGCGCGGGGAAGTCCTCGCCCGCCGCTTCCGGCAGCGCATCCACGGACGTGACCGTGGCGAAGTCATTCCCCGCCCCGTCGAAATCCGCGAACTCGTCTTCCAGCGCCGCAAAGGCAGCATCCGCTCCATCGCCGGCGGCGGTGTCCGCCAGGGCCAGCGTCAGCGTATCGCCATGGTCGGCAAATTCCAGGGCGTCATCCGCAGCCGGCGCCGTGCCGGACTCCAGCTCCAGCGACGGGAAATCCACATCGCCGCCCAGGGCGAGTCCCCCGCCACCGTCCGGCAGCGCCAGCTCGGCATCGAGTGCAAAATCATCCAGGGCCTCGAGCGAGAGCGCATCGTCCGCGGACACTGCCACGTCACCGGCCAACGCCAGGTCATCGTCCGCCGCGAAGGACAGGCCGTCCGTCACGTCGGCAGGGACTACTTCGTCCAACGCGGGAAAGTCGTCATCCAGGCCGGCAAAGACATCCTCGGCAACCGTCTGCGCACCAGCGGTCAGCGTGCCCAGTCCATCGTCGAAAACCAGCGCGTCGAGGTCGCCCTCGCGGGCGATTTCCGCATCGACCACCGCCAGCTGCGCCGTCGCGTCGAGATCGCGGTCCAGGCCCAGCCCGGATTCCATCTCCGCCAGTTGCTCGTCGGCGCGCGCCTGCCACTCCTGGCCATTCGCGTCGTGCATGTCCAGGCTCGGCAGTGCGCCATCCGCGTCCAGGCCACCATCGTCGAGGCTGACCTCGCCGAAGTCACCCACATGCAGGCGATCCTGCATGTCCTTCAATTCATCCGCGCCATGGACGCCACCGGGCTGCGCCTGCAGCTCCGCCCCGGCGGCCGGCACCAGGGCATCGTCGCCCCGCGCCTGCAGCACCTGGCTTTCCTCGGTCTCCACCGGCAGCTCCGCCGCGGGCGGCGCCAGCGCGTCAGCCATTTCCGCCTCGAAGGCGGCGGCGTCGGCCTGCTCCCACTCCCCGCTGTCGCCCTCGGTCTCGGGCGCAACTGCCGGCTCTGCCGCCACGGCAGCCGAGGCCGGGCCGAAGCCGAGCTTGTCGAGGCCACGTTCGGCAATTTCCAGGATGTGCTCGCCACCATGGGTGTCGTTGGCAATGCGCTCCAGGAAATACTCCACCGAGGTGATGACGTCGGCGAGCGTGTCCATTTCCTGCCAGTCCGGGCGATGCTCGCCGCCCAGCAGGCGGGCGCCGATGTAGCGGCCGGCGCTGGCCAGCACGCTGGCCGGACGCGGCAACTGCAGGATCAGCAGGCTGCCGCGCACGCTGTCGATCAGTTCGGGAATGGCCTGCAGGTGGATCGGATTCCACTGCGAGGCAATGTATTCAATGACGGCGTCCTTGGCCTTTTCCAGGGCGCTGCGGGACTCGCGCAGCACTGCGGACTGGGCGTCGGAAAGCTGGTCGGAAGCGGAGAACTCGTTGCCCCCGGCCGGCGCGCCCTGCACCCCCATCGGCTTTTCGGCGATCATCCCCATGAGGGTCGCTTCGACGTAGAGCAGGGCGCCGGCGATATCCAGCAGCTGGCCATCCTCGGGCAGCATGCCGGAGGTGCCGATGCGGTCGACGGCCTCGATCTGCTCCTGCAGGATGCGGCGCGGCTGGCCGAGGCCGAGCACGGCGACCGTGTCCGCCACCTGCTTGAGGATGGGCACCTGGCTGGTGAGGTCGGCCACGTTCTTGGCGTCCTCGCTCTTGCGCACGAACAGGTCGAGCGCGTCCTTGACGCGGCCGAGCTCCTCGCAGAGCGCATCCACCACGGACTTCATGGCCTCGCGGTCAGGCCCGTGCATGCGCGCACGTTCCTCGTTGACCAGGGCGTCGCCCGGCAGCGCGTCTTCCAGACGGTACAGCTCCTTCACGGCCGCCAGGCGCGGCGTGGCGCCAGTGCTGCGCGCCGCGTAGTAGAGCAGGTTCTTCATCAATTCGGTGGGCGCGCGCCGGCCGGCGTCGTCACCCAAGTCGCGCAACTGGCGGTCGACATGGCCGAGCAACATCTTCACCGCGGTGCCGGGCTCGATGCTGTGTTCCTGCAGGCCCTCGACGATGGCGGCGGTTACTTGCCACAGCTCGCGGATGGGCGCGGCGCCGGCCATGGACTCCAGGCGCGCGAACACCTGCTGCATCTTCTTCAGGTTGTCGGCAACGGCGTCGCTGCGGATAAAACCGACCAGCGCCAGCTGGTAGGCCTGACGAATCTTCTTGACCAGGACGGGGTCGGCGGCGGACGGCGCGCCGACCTGGATCGGCGCATGCTCGCCGGCGTTGAGGTCGGGCGTGAAAAGGGCGGTTTCCGAAAGCAGGGGCTCGCCGCGCACGGCGCGCAGGTCGTTCAGCAGCGGCAGCAACACCACCGGCAGGTCGCGGCGCGAAGCCTTCACGCGCTCCAGGTAGGGCGGCAGCTGCAGGATGGCGCGCATCAGCACTTCCTGACCGTCGGCGACGCGGGCAACCAGGCCATTGGTGAGGGCAACGCAGAGCTTTTCCATTTCCTCGGCGAGCAGGGCGGCGCCGTAGAACTCGACGATCTGCAAGGTGCCGTGCACCTGGTGCAGATAGGCCAGGCAGAAGCGCATCTGCGCGCTGTCTTCGGGGTTCTCGACGTACGCCTCGAGCGCCTGACGCGCCTGCTTCAGCGTTTCCTCGATCTCGCCCTTGACCCAGTCCAGCGCCAGGAAGCTGTGGTTGTCACTCATCGTTCATGCCCTCAGGGGCCGTCAATCGCGCGCGTGCGCATGGCTGCTCTTGTTCTTGTAGGTCGGGCCTCAGCCCGACACCTTGAGCCGGGCTGAAGCCCGGCCTACATCGAATCCCTTTTCCCGACCGGGCTTTGCTGCGCCCGGCCTTCAACCCCGCGGCCGCGGCAACGCCCGGCCGCGTCTTCAGCTCTTGCGGCGAAACGCCATCGTGTCGGGATAATCCACGCGCACGAGTTGCGGATGCGCCCAGTCCATCGCCTCGCCCAGCCCCAGCACCAGCAACCCGCCCGGCGCCAGGCGCACGGCAAGGTTGGTGAGGATGTCGCGCTTGCGGAAACGACGGAAGTAGATCAGCACGTTCTGGCAGAAGATCACGTCGAGCCCCATCATCGGCGACTTGTCCAGCTCCATGATATTGAGCTGGACGAAGGCGACGCGACGCTTGAGCTCGTCGTTGACCTGCCACTCCTTTCGGCCCACCACGGGCAGAAAGTATTTTTCCTTCCACGCCGTCGGCACGTTGTGCAGGCGGCGGTCGCCGTAGATGCCGGTGCGCGCGCGCCCCAGCGTCGGCAGGCTGATGTCGGTGGCGGTAACGCCGAAGAACACCTTGCGCTGGAGCTCGGCAACCTGGGCGTCGGTCTGCATGGCCAGCGAGTACGGCTCCTCGCCGGTCGAGCAACCGACGCTCCACAGGTTCAGGTTCTTGCGGCCCGGATCCTTCAGCAGCAGCTCGGACACATGCTGGCGCACGAGCGCAAAGGAACTCGGGTGGCGAAAAAAAGAGGTTTCCTGGACCGTGAGGCGATCGACCAGCACCGCCCACTCGCGTTCCGCGACCGGGCCGGCCATGAGCTGTTCGTAATAGGTTTCGTAGTCGTTGATGCCAATCTCGCGCATGCGGATGCCGAGATTGGTTTCCAGGAAGGAGCGGCGCACGGCACCGATGGTCATGCCGGTGCGCGCCTCGATCAGCGTCTGCCAGAGCTCGAACTGCTCGTCCGAGATCGGTGACAGCGACTTGATACCCCAGCGATCGGTAGCCACATCGGTCGTCCTGTACATGCACGCCTCCGGGCAGCTGCCTTAGCGCAGCGCCGGTCAGGCGTGCTCGGGCAGCTTGAAGCCGGCAACCGACTGACGCAGCTCGTTGGCCATTTCCGCGAGGTTACCAATCGAGCGCGCGGTCGCGATGGTACCGGCGGTCGTCTGCGACGTGATCTCTTGAATCACGTTCATGGTGTTGGAAATGTGGCCGGCCGACGCGGCCTGCTGGCGCGCGGCGTTCGAGATGTTCTGGATGAGGTCGGCGAGGCTGCGCGACACGCTTTCGATCTCGCCCAGCGCCACGCCGGCGTCCTGCGCCAGGCGGGCCCCGCGCACCACTTCGGCGGTCGTCTGCTCCATCGAGATAACAGCTTCGTTGGTGTCCGTTTGAATGGTCTTCACGAGCTGTTCGATCTGCTTGGTTGCCGCCGCGGAACGTTCTGCGAGGCGCTGCACTTCGTCGGCCACCACCGCGAAGCCGCGACCGGCTTCACCGGCCATGGACGCCTGGATGGCGGCGTTCAGTGCCAGGATGTTGGTCTGGTCGGCGATGTCGTTAATCAGCGACACGATGTCACCAATTTCCTGCGAGGACTCACCAAGGCGCTTGATGCGCTTCGAGGTTTCCTGGATCTGCTCGCGAATCGTGTCCATGCCGGAGATGGTGTTCTGCACCACCTCGGCGCCCTTGTGGGCGATGGCCACGGAGCGCTCTGCCACCGCGGCGGATTCAGCGGCGTTGGCGGACACCTGGTCAATCGAGACCGCCATTTCGTTCACGGCGGCGGAAGCGCCGGCGATTTCCTGCGCCTGGTGCTCGGAGGCCTCGGCGAGGTGCATGGCGGTGGACTGCGTTTCCTGGGCGGCGGCAGACACCTGCACGGCCGTGGAGTTAATGGTGGCCACCAGGCCGCGCAGCTGGTCAATGGAGTAGTTGATCGAGTCGGCGATGGCGCCGGTGAAGTCCTCGGTCACGGTCGCCTGCACGGTGAGGTCACCGTCGGCAAGGTCGCCGAGTTCGTCAAGCAGACGCAAAATGGCGTCCTGGTTACGGCGGTTTTCCGATTCGATCTGCTCGGCGCGCTCGGCCTCGACCTGGCGTTCCTGCTCGGCGGCAATACGGTCCTGGTTGGCGCGGATGGCATAGAGCTTGGCCGCGCAGAGCAGGCCGGCCAGCAGCGCGAGAATGCCGATGAAGGTCGGGATGGAAGTGTCGGCGGACTCGGCGACCCCGACCGAGAGCAGGGTGGCGGAGTCGAGCAGGCCCTTGGAATCGCGGAAGATGGCGTCGGAGGCGGCGCGCACCTGGAACAGTTCCGGCGAGGTTTCGAGAATGGCGTTGGCGGACTGCTTCACCGAGGAGTCGAAGGAGTCGGCGATGGCGGCGAGGGCGTCCTGCGCTTCGGAGTCGGTCACCTGCTGGACCCCGAGGGCGGGGTCGCCGGCCAGCATGCCCTTCAGCACGCGCTCGAACTGGGCAGCGTCACGGCCGAAGGCGTCGGCGGAGGTCACGGCGTCGGCGCCACCCTGCAGCACCTTGTTGACGGAGCGCAGGATACGTTCGGCGAGCACCGACTGCTGCTTGGCGATGGAAATCTGGGTAGCGGAGGCATTGGTACGCAGCATGCCTTCCACGACGATGTCGTATTCGGCCTGGAGGTCGGGCACGGTTTCGGTCAGGGTCTGCGCGAGCTCATGCAGGGTCAGCACCGACTTGCTGCCGTCCTGTACGATCTTGGCGTTTTCCGACACCGGCTCCCAGATCTTCTCGAGGGCGACGATCTGTGCGTCATTCTTGCCACGATAGTCGACCAGTTCGTCCCAGCCGGACTGGAAGGAGTCGCGCGACTTCTTCAGCTGATCGAAGGCCGCGGGATTGCCGCCGGCGGCTTCCGAGGCGTTCTTCGCGATGTCCTGGGACAGCACGCGCAGCTCGGAGGCGTTGTTGATCATTTGCGTGGCGCGGTAGCTCTTCACGAACACCATGAGGAAGGCCAGCACCACGACCGCGAGGGCGATGCCGAGGCCGACGGTCCAGGGCTTGGTCTCGGCCTGAGTCTCGACACTTCCCTGCAGGCCCGTGCGATTGAACAGGGCCCGGAAGCTCTCCCTGGAGAAGACACGCTTCCAGTCGATGCCCGCGAGCTTGTCTCGGAACGCCTGCAGATTCGAATTCATACCATCAGCCCTCAAACGGCTTCATGTTGTAATTTTTGAAAAACCCGGCGGCCGGCACCCCTTGCCGTCCACCCGCTCCCTCAGGCATTGGCGGCCTGCAGGAACTGCGGATCCTCGACCAGGCGACTCAAGCTGAACACCGCCCAGTAGTGTTCGCCACGACGGAAAGCGCCCTGCACAAAGGGCTGGAGCTCCGGCATGACGCCCGGCACGTCCGACACATAGTCCTGTACCGGAAAATGCTGCATGCCCAGCACGTCATCGACGACCAGGCCGGTAAACAGTTCCGCCTGGTCAATCACGATCAGGCGGCGGCGATGCTCCTGCAACTCGGAGCGCTTGTTGAAGTAGGCGAGCAGGTCGGTGATCGGCAGCAGGCGGCCGCGCACGTTGGCGATCCCCTTCATCCAGGGCTTCACCCCCGGCACATGGGTATAACGCGGCACTGCCAGCACTTCGTTGACCTCGCCCATCGCCGCCAGGAAATGCTGGCCGCCCAGGGTGAAGCCGATGCCGCTCCAGGTCTGGCTGGCCGAGCCGTCCGCAGGCAGGCCTACCACGCGCTGCTTGGAGCGCTCGGCGATCTCGAGGAGCTTGATGAATCCTTTGGCTGCCATGGTGCCTGCTTGCCCTTAAGCGGTCGCTGCGCGCTTACTTCCCGGCGAGGAAGCCAGCAATGGTCTGCATGAGCTGGGTTTCGTCCACCGGCTTCGTCAGGTAGTCGCGCGCGCCCTGGCGCTTGCCCCAGACGCGGTCGGTTTCCTGGTCCTTGGTGGTGACGATAACCACGGGGATATGCGCGGTTTCCTGGTCCTTGGTCAGCTGGCGAGTGGCCTGGAAGCCATTCAGGCCCGGCATCACCACATCCATCAGCACCAGGTCGGGCTGCTCGGCGCGCGCCACGGCGACGCCGTCGGCGCCATTGCTGGCCTCGAGGACCTGATGGCCGTGCTTTTCCAGGATTTCACGGAAGCGATAGGTTTCCGTGGGAGAGTCGTCAACAATAAGGATTCGTGCCATGGTGTGTCCCCGCTAATGCTTGTTGCTTTCAGAGCTTGACGTGCTGACGGATCGCGCCGAGCAACTCTTCTTTACTGAAAGGCTTGGTCAGGTATTCGTCCGAGCCCACGATGCGGCCCTTGGCCTTGTCGAACAGTCCGTCCTTGGAGGACAGCATGATGACGGGAGTGGACTTGAAGGCCGAATTGTTCTTGATCAGCGCACAGGTCTGATAGCCATCCAGGCGCGGCATCATGATGTCGACGAAAATGATGGCCGGATTGGAGTCGGCGATCTTGGCGAGCGCGTCGAAGCCGTCCGTCGCCGTGATCACCGTACAGCCGGCCTTCTGGAGCAGGGTTTCCGCGGTGCGACGAATCGTCTTCGAGTCGTCAATCACCATGACTTTCAAACCGTCGAAATTCTCTTCTGACATTGGATCAGCCTTCTTTGGAATGAGGCTTTTGTGAGCCTGGTTCGGGCAATCGAAACCGGAACGTCCCGCCAACTGCCGAAAAGGACGGCAGGGGCAGGTTCGCCACGTTTTAACACAGTTTTACAGGGTCGGCTACACAAGCACAAGGCCGAAAGCAGGGGAACGAATCAAGGCAGGACAACGGTTTAGCGTAATTTTCTGACGAGATACTGCAAGTCGGGCATGAACGGTGTTGCCCTCCTGTACGGAGAAATTCGGGACTGCGCAGACCCCCTCCCCGACCCTCCTCACCCCCCCTTCCGGACCGGTGCCGCCACCCCACCCCTGAACCGGGAGGGTCCGTCTTTTCACGGCGGCAAGGGTGCCGCCGCGGGAGCCCCGGCCCGGCCTAAGCCCCCCAGTGCAGCACCGCATCCCACAGCAGCTTGCTGCCGGCCACCACCGTCAGCACCTCGAAGGCGCGCTTGACCAGGCGACTGCCCTTGAGCAGCGCCCAGTGCGCGCCCAGGAAGCCGCCCAGCAGCGACCCGACCAGCAGGGCCGGCAGCCAGTCCCAGCGCACCGGGGCCTGCAGCGACAGCATGAGCGCGCCCAGGCCGTTCCAGAACAACCCCACCAGTACCAGGGTATAAGACACCGCACGCGTGTAGTCGAGGCCGTACCAGCGCACCAGCCAGAGCGTGACGAAGAGGCCGGTCCCCGAGGTCAGGGAGCCATTGAGCGCGCCGATCAGGAAGATCCCGACGCCGCCCAGGACCAGGCCACGGGGGTCGCGATGCAGGCGCTGGCTGACCTGGCCCAGGCCGGGGCTGAGCCAGGAATAGATGCCCAGGCCCAGCGTCAGCAGCCCCAGCGCCAGCTCGGCCCAACGATCCGGGATCGCCAGCACCAGGCGGGTGCCGACCCAGACCCCGGGCAGACCGCAGGCCAGGACATGGGCGGCAAAGCGCCAACGGAAACGCCCCGTGCGCAGGTGGCGCACCGTGGCGCCGACGCCCAGGGCGACGCTGGCGATCTTGTGGGTGGCCAGGGCCACCGGGAAAGGGAGGCCCAGGAAGAGCAGCGCCGGCAGCTGCAGCAGCCCGGCACCACCCCCCGCCAGGGCCGACAAGGTGTTGGCGACCAGGGCCACCAGGAACAAAACCGAGATCTCGAGCACTGTCAGCCCCTGCCCGCCTCCCCTAGAATAGGAAGCCAAGTGAATGGCCGGCGATTATATCGACAGGCATCCGCCCTCCGGAGACCCGCATGAACAAATCCTTCTTACTCAGCCTGGCCCTGCTGGCCTCGCTGGCCCAGGCCGCACCCGATAACAACGAGGCGCGCTGGTTCCGCTACTACGACAGCAAGAACCAGCAGGTGGTCAGCGACTCCGTCACGCCCGACCATGTCAGCCATGGCTACGACGAGCTCACCAGCAGCATGCGCCTCATCCGCAAGGTACCGGCACAGCGTGCGTTGACCGCCGCGGAACAGGCGGCCCAGCGCGCCCGGCGCGAGGCCGAGGCCCAGCGCTCGCGCGATGACAAGCAACTGCTGCGGCTCTATTCGAACCCGGCCGATGCCGAGCGCGCCCGCAACCGCCAGGTCGACGCCCTGCAGGTCCGCGTCGACTTCAACAACAACCTGATCGCCACCGCGCGCCAGCGCCGCAGCGCCGAGGCGCAGCGCGCCGCCACCTTCGAGCGCCAGGGCAAGCCGGTACCGGGAGACATCCGCCTCGGCATCGCCGAAATCGACAAGCAGATCTCCACGGTCCAGGCCGAGCTCAATACCTACAAGGCGGAGCAGGCGAAGATCCGCGCCGAGTTCGGCACCATGATCCAGCGCCTGTCGGAGCTTACCGGCAAGCCGGTGACGCCCGTTCCTGGCGCCACTGCCGCCACCGCACCTGCCCCGGCAGCCGGCGCCAAGCCCTGAGGCGCAGGCATCGGCCACCTCCTGACGCGTGACCGGCGCCATGAAAAAAGCCGGCAACTGCCGGCTTTTTTCATGGCGCGAACGCCGCGCTGCGAGGAGCGGCGGCGCTAGCGCAAGTCACGGAACAGCTGGGCGCGCAAAAAGCCCCACTGCGCCTCCCAGTGCTCGGTCGGCTTGCGCCGGAAGCCGGAGCGCACGAACTGGCTGACATGGCCTTCCGCCACCACCAGCATCAGGCTGGCGGCGGCATTGCCGGTCATGGCGGTGCCCAGCGACTGCTTGAGCTCGGCCTCGCGCAGCACCTGCCGCAACTGGCTCTCGATGCGCTCGAACAACTGGGCAATGCGCGCCTGCAGGCGCTCGTGCTCGCCGGTCAGGGCATCGCCGTTAAGGATGCGCGTGATGCCGGGGTTGCGCTCGCAGAACACCAGCAGCAGCGCCAGGATCTGCTCGCAACGCGCCGGCGCCTCGGCCTCGTCCTGCAATATCTGGTTGATGCGCGAGAACACCACCTCCTCCACGAACTCGATCAGGCCCTCGAACATCTTGGCCTTGCTCGGGAAGTGGCGGTAGAGCGCCGCCTCGGTCACCCCGACTTCCTTGGCCAGCGCCGCGGTGGTGATACGGGCGCCGGGCTGGGACTCCAGCATGGCGGCAAGCGCCTGCAGGATGTGCTCGCGGCGCGAGACTTTGGGTTCGGCTGCCGTCATGTTGCCTCCTGGCGATTCCTGGCGATGGGCCGGCCTCAGGGCTGGCGGCGCTTCTTCTGGCCTTTCTTGTTGCTGATCAGCGTGCCGGTGCCGGCGTCGGTGAAGACCTCCAGCAAGGTGGCATGCGGCATGCGGCCATCGATGATGTGCGCGCTGACCACGCCGTTCTTCACCGCCTCCAGCGCGCAACCGATCTTGGGCAGCATGCCGCCATAGATGGTGCCGTCGGCAATGAGCGCATCCACATCCTGCGTGGAGAGGCCGGTGAGCACATTCTTTTCCTTGTCCATCACGCCGGGGATATTGGTGAGCAGGATCAGCTTCTCGGCCTTCAACGCCTCGGCCACCTTGCCCGCCACCAGGTCGGCGTTGATGTTGTAGGACTCGCCTTCGTCACCCACGCCCACCGGCGCGATCACCGGAATGAAGTCAGAGCCGATCACCATCTCCAGCACGTCGACCTTGATGCCGGCGACCTCCCCCACCTGGCCAATGTCCACCTGCTCGATCTCGCCCTTTTCATTGGGCTTGTTCAGGTACATCTTGGTGGCGCGGATCAGGTTGCCGTCCTTGCCGGTGAGGCCGATGGCACGGCCGCCGTTCTGGTTGATCAGGTTGACGATGGACTTGTTGACGTGGCCGCCCAGGATCATCTCGACCACGTCCATGGTCTCGGCATCCGTCACGCGCATGCCGTCGATGAACTTCGATTCCTTGCCGATCTTCGCCAGCATGTCGCCGATCTGCGGACCGCCGCCGTGCACGACGATGGGATTCAGGCCCACCGTCTTCAGCAGCACGATGTCGCGCGCAAAGGAGTTCTCGAGCTCGGGCTCGGTCATGGCGTTGCCGCCGTACTTCACCACGATGGTCTTGCCGTGGAAGCGCTGTATATAGGGAAGCGCCTCGGTCAGGACCTTGGCAATGTTGAGGGCGGTTTCACGCGGCAGCGCCATCTTGTTCACTCGTCAATCAAAAAGGAATCTGGAGGGCAGGGTCGGCGCTGGCCAGCAGCGCCCGGAACTTGCCCTGGATGTCGGCCACCGCGGCCGGGGTCTTGCCCTCGAAGCGGGCCACCAGGCAGGGCGTGGTGTTGGAGGCCCGCACCAGGCCCCAGCCCTGGCCGAACTCCACGCGCAGGCCGTCGATGGTGATGATGTTGCCGTCCGGAAACCTGGCCATGCCAACGAGCTTTTCCATCAGCGCGAACTTCTTGTCGTCGGCCACCGGAATATTGATCTCCGGCGTGGAGGGGTTTTCGGGAAACTCCGCGAACACCGCGTCGGCATCATCCGCCTCGAGCGCGAGGATTTCCAGCAGGCGTGCCGCCGAGTACACGGCGTCATCAAAGCCGAACCAGCGGTCGTTGAAGAAGATGTGGCCGCTCATCTCGCCGGCCAGGACGGCGCCGGTTTCCTTGAGCTTGGCCTTGATGAAAGAGTGGCCGGTCTTGCACATCAGCGGACGGCCGCCCCCGTGCGTAATCAGCGCGCGCAGGTCGCGCGTGCACTTGACGTCAAAGATGATGTCGGCGCCGGGATTGGTGATGAGCACGTGCTTGGCGTACAGCATCATCAGGCGGTCGGGGTAGATCATCTTGCCCTGCGCGGTCACCACGCCGATGCGGTCGCCGTCGCCATCGAAGGCAATGCCGATGTCGGCGTTGTTGCTGGCCACGCTGGCCATCAGGTCCGCGACGTTCTCGGGCTTGCTGGGATCGGGATGGTGGTTGGGGAAGTTGCCGTCGACCTCGCAAAAGAGCGGGATGACGTTGCAGCCCAGCGCCTCCAGCGTGCGCACGGCGATGGGGCCGGCGGCGCCGTTGCCGGCGTCGACCACCACCGTGAGCGGACGCGCCAGCGCGATGTCGAGACTGACGCGATCCACGTAGTCCTGCGCCACCGAGGCCTGTGCCAGGGTGCCGCTGCCGCTGCTGAAGTCGCTCTTTTCGATGCGCGTGCGCAGCGCCTGGATGGCGGCATCGGCCAGGGTGTCGCCGGCCAGCATGATCTTGAAGCCGTTGTACTCGGCCGGGTTGTGGCTGCCGGTGACCATGACGCCGCTGCCGGTGCCGATGGTCTTGGCGGCGAAGTACAGCACCGGCGTCGGCACCATGCCGACGTCGATGACGTTGCAGCCGGCGGCGCGCAGGCCCTCGATCAGCGCTGCCGCCAGCTCGGGACCGGACAGGCGGCCGTCGCGCCCCACCACCACGCTTTGCTCGCCGCGCGCCGCGGCTTCGGAGCCGATCGCCTGGCCCAGCGCACGCGCCACATCGGCATTGAGGCCTTCCCCCACCACGCCCCGGATGTCATAGGCGCGGAAGATCTCGGCGCGCAGGGCGGTCGCGGCAGGCGGAGGCGGGACCACGCCGGCGCGCGCCGGCGGCGCCGAGGCCGGTCGGTTCGGCTGCGCCGCTTTCCCGAACAGTCCCTCGTCGTCGCTGCCGGGCAGGTTGGCCAGGCTGTCGGCCGGCGCCGCAGGCGCGCGACCGCCGCGCAGTTCGCTGCCATAGCGGTCCAGCGCGGCCAGCAGGCGCCCGGAAACCGTGAAATTCAGGCCGGGCCGCTGGCGGGCACCATAGCGGAAGAGGTTTTCGCAATAGCTGTCGATGACCGCGAGATCGTCGCTGGTACGGCGCTGCAGGCGGAAGACAATCCCGGCCGCCGCCGCCACGGCCAGCAGCGGGACGAGAATGGAAAGAAAGAGCAACAGTTGCGCAACCTGCGCGGTGCCACCCAGTTGCGGGCCCGGCGTGAAGTGCAATTTCCAGCCCGGGTTGGCCGTGGCGCCCTCGGCGTCGGCCGCCGGCACCAGGCTGTCGTCGCCCGTCTTCAGGAGGGAGGCCTTCTCGCCGCCCACCACCTGGACCAACTCAAGGGCACCGGCCTCGGGTGCGAAGTCCTTCAGCGCCGCTTCCACGGGCGCGAAGGGAAAGCTCAGCAGCAGCGCGCCGGCGGGCTGGCCCGCGGCATCCTTGAGCAGGCGGGAGAAGGTGACGACGCGGGCCTTGACCTGGCCGTCGTCCATGAAGCTGACCTCGGGATGCACGGCCGTGCCGGCGGCCAGGCGCAGCACCATGTCCTGCTGGGCAAAACCGAGCCCGCCGGGGGCGGACGGATCGACGTTGAGCGCGGACACCCTCGCCACCGCGGCGCCCGGGAAGCGCTTGACCAGATCGGGCCCGGCATCGACGCCGGGCTGCAGGTAGGCCAGCAGGTCGGCATCGGGCAGCGCCTTGACCATGTCTTCGTGGCGGCGCAGGTAGCTGGCAAGCATGGCCACATGATGCTGGCGGATGACCTGAGCCATCTCCTGGCGGCGCTGGTCCTCGGCACCTCGCACCATCCGGTAGGCCGTCACCTGGAGGGCGACCAGGGCGGCAAGCAGGAGACCGAGCAGGGGAAGCGAGGCGACCAGGAAACTGCTTTCCTTGCGCGCCTTCGGCTCTTTGGGCGCCTTGGCCTCCTTGGGTGCCTTCACTTTCTTGGCAGCGACCGCCTTGGCCGGCTTCGCTGCAGGCGCAGCACTGGCGGCTTTCTTGTTGGCCATGGGGTAGTTCTCCAAATACGGTTGCCGGGCTCAGTGACGACCCGAGGATCCAAATCCGCCGGCGCCACGGGCGCTGGCCTCGAACGAGGACACGACACGGAATTCCGCCTGCACCACCGGCACCAGCACATACTGCGCGATGCGCTCGCCGGGTTGCACGGTGAAGGCCTCATGGCCGCGGTTCCAGCACGACACCATGAGCTCGCCCTGGTAGTCGGAATCGATCAGCCCCACCAGGTTGCCGAGCACGATGCCGTGCTTGTGGCCGAGGCCGGAGCGCGGCAGCACCAGGCCGGCAAAGGCCGGATCGGCAATGTGGATGGCCAGGCCGGTGCGGATGAGATGGGTTTCGCCCGGCAGGATCTGCAGCGGCGCGTCCAGGCAGGCGCGCAGGTCGAGACCGGCCGAGCCATGGGTGGCATAGACGGGCAAGGGAAAGGTGGTGCCGATGCGTTCGTCGAGCACGACCACGTCCACGGTTTTCTTCATTACTCGGTCCTTGGGCCCCCGCCGCCAACGGCCGGTGCCGGTTATGTCTGTGTCAGCCAGGCCGCCTGCCCGGCCATCGCGGCCCCGGCCGGGACAGCGGCATCGGCAAAGGCCTGTGCCTGTGCCTGTGGCCGTGGCCGTGGCCGTGGCGAAGCCGAAGCCGAAGCCGAAGCCGAAGCCGAAGCCGAAGCCGAAGCCGAAGCCGAAAACTACGCGCGCGGCAGGCGCGCCGCCAGCAGCGCCACCAGCTGCCGGGCGATCACGCTCTTGCCGGCTTTCTCCAATACCTGCTCGCCGCCGTCCCAGAGCACGGTCAGCGCATTGTCATCACTCTGGAAGCCGATGTCGGCGCGCGCGACGTCGTTGCAGGCAATCATGTCCAGGCGCTTGCGCTCGAGCTTGCCACGGGCGTGCTCGAGGACGCGCTCGGTCTCGGCGGCAAAGCCGAGCACGAAGGGCCGCGGCAAGCGCGCCGCCACCGCCGCCACGATATCCGGATTCTTCACCAGTTCCAGCGCGAGGGCATCCGCCACCTTCTTGATCTTCTGCTCCGCCACGGACGCCGGCCGGTAGTCGGCCACCGCCGCGGTGGCGATGAAGACATCAGCATCCGCCACCGCCTGCTCCACCGCCGCCAGCATCTCCAGCGCGCTGGTGACATTGACGCGGGTCACGCGCGCCGGCGTCGGCAGGTGCACGGGACCGGCCACCAGGGTGACGCGGGCGCCGGCCTCGACACAGGCGGCCGCGAGGGCAAAGCCCATCTTCCCTGAACTGTGGTTGCTGATGTAGCGCACCGGATCGATGGCCTCGCGCGTGGGGCCGGCGGTGATCAGCACATGGCGGCCGGTCAGCGTGCCGGTCTCGAACAGGTCGGCGCAGCAGGACGCCAGCTCCACCGCCTCCAGCATGCGGCCCTCGCCGACGTCGCCGCAGGCCTGGGCGCCGGCGGCGGGGCCGAACACGGCCACGCCACGCTCGCGCAGCAGGGCGAGGTTGGCCTGCAACGCGGGCGCCGCCCACATCTGCTGGTTCATGGCCGGCGCCACCGCCAGCTTCGCCTTCGTGGCCAGCCACAGGGTGGAGAGCAGGTCGTTGGCAATGCCCTGGGCGAGGCGGGCCAGGCAGTCGGCGCTGGCGGGCGCCACCAGCACCAGGTCGGCCCAGCGCGCCAGCTCGATATGGCCCATGGCGGCCTCGGCGGCCGGGTCCAGCAGGTCGGTATGCACCGGGTGGCCGGACAGGGCCTGCAGGGTCAGCGGGGTGATGAACTGCTGCGCCGCGGCGGTCATGACCACCTGCACCTCGGCGCCGGCATCGCGCAGGCGGCGGATCAGCTCCGCGCTTTTATAAGCGGCGATGCCGCCGGAGACGCCAAGCACGATGCGTTTGTTGGCCAGCCGCGCAAGCATGGGGATATCCGGAAAGAGGAGTGATGGACAGTAGCCCCCAAAGATACCACCCTGCCGGCTCCGATGCGTAGCACCGGGAAGGGAAAAGTCAGCACGTACTGACCGCAAGGAGGCGGAAAATGGCGATTTCGGATTGGCCCGAGGCGGAGCGTCCGCGGGAAAAACTGCTCGCGCACGGGGCCGCCGCGCTGTCCGACGCCGAACTGCTGGCGCTGTTCATCGGCTCCGGCCCTCCCGGCCGTTCCGCCCTCGACCTCGCCCGCGACTGGCTGGCTCGCAGCGGCAGCCTGCGCGGCCTGCTCGAGGCCGACCCCGGCCTGCGCGCCGCCCTGCCCGGCCTGGGGCCGGCGCGCTGGGCCGGGCTGCAGGCCGCGCTCGAGCTCGGCCAGCGCCACCTCGCCACCACCCTCCGCCGCGACGACGTCATGGCCAGTCCCGACGCCACCCGGCACTTCCTGGCCCACCGCCTGCGCGGGCGCCGCCGTGAGGTGTTCTGCGTGCTGTTCCTGGACAGCCAGCACCGCCTGATCGCCTGCGAAGAACTCTTCCAGGGCACCCTCGACAGTTGCTCCGTGCACCCCCGGCAGGTGGTGGAGCGGGCCCTGTCCCTAAATGCCGCGGCGGTGATCCTGGCCCACAATCACCCTAGCGGCGTGGCCGAGCCCTCGGCCGCCGACCGCTCCATTACCGAACGCCTGCGCGAGGCCCTCGGCCTGGTCGAGGTCCGTGTGCTGGACCACTTCGTGGTGGGCGAAGGCCGCGCCGCCTCCTTCGCCGAGCGCGGCTGGCTGTAGCGCCCCGGGCGGCGCTGGCCGCCCCGGCCGCAGGTCCCTGCCTGCCTCCCTCGCGCGCCTCAGCGGCAAGCCCCCTGTCGGGGTATGGGGCGCGGCCGATCTTGCGGCGGCCTCTCCACCCGACCTCGCCGCGCTTGGATTTTGCGCCGGATGCAGTAGAATCCGCTGCCTGTCGTCAAGACACGGGCCGATAGCTCAGCTGGGAGAGCGCCGCGTTCGCAATGCGGAGGTCGAGGGTTCGATCCCCTTTCGGTCCACCAAAAATTAAAGGGCTAGCCATCGGCTAGCCCTTTTTTATTTGGCACAGCGATGGCTTCTCTCCGCAACCGTGGCGAGCCGCAGCGGCAGATGCCCGGATTTCTCGAAGCGCATGACACGACACTCCCGGGCAAGCGCGGAAATGGCCATCTGCCCTGCCGGAGCCTACAAATGCGAGCCCATGCCCACCATGACAGTGATGGGGGTGCGGCAGTCACGCAGACTCGGCCGGTAGTCGTGGGCGTTCAGATATGAGGCCAGATGGAAGGCAGCCAATGCGCTGCTTTCATTCCCAGTCCGTGCAACAGAACCACGGGCTGGCCACGACCAACGATACGGACATGAAGGGACCGCCCATCACGGACGATTACGGTTTGTTTTCCCAATTCGGCTGCTCAAGTAGCAGGGAAATAGCCCCTTCCCTCGGGAAAGGGCGGAGCTGATTTGGTGCCTGAGATGCAGCCACCTCCGCCACCACAGCTAACCCATCGGCTCACAAGCCTGTGACGGAAGGATGTGCACAGCAAGACGCTGAGTCTTCCCCGAATTCATGGCGCGCTCTTAGCGCGTAGCACCACCGCGGTCACGCAGTCCCTCCAGCGCTTGCACACGCAGCAACTCTTCGGCGTTGAATAGCTTGCTTCTGAGCTGCGACACTTGGGCCTGCTTATCGCTTTCGCTTAAGCCGGTGGTCGCGAGCAGAGCGTCACGCTGGGAAAGCCAGCCACTCATGCGTCGCTCCCAATCCGAATTCTCTGAATCCAGCGCCTCGAGGCGGTCGGCCGCATCCGGGCCTACCAATGCCTCGCGAATGTCACGAAGCTCCTGCGCGGTTCCGCCACGCTTGTTCCAGTCGGCCGTCAGGGCATTCAGGTCCTGCACTGAATTGGCAACCTTGAGGGGCTGCTGTATGGCGGACGGAAGCTGCTGCTGGAGCATGGCCAGCTGCTGCGCACGCTGCTTTTCACTCAACCCCTTGTTCTGCAGCACCTGCAGGCGACTGACCGTATGGCGGTCATACGCGTCCTCATCGCCGAAAAAGGCCTGAATGACCTCTTGGCTAAGGTATTGGGTCCGCAGACTCTGAACTTGCGTCATTTGCTGCTGGATAGCCCCCAGGTTGAGGCCACCCTCCGCCTGCGGGGGTATCTTGGGAAGAATATCCAGCGCCTGCTTGTAGGCAGCATAACCAGCGAGGATCATCTCCGCCTCGCTTGCCGCCGGCTCCTTCACTCGATGCCGGATGTAGGCCTTTATCCGGGCCATGATCGTGCTGATCGATTCCTCGCCGACAGTCGACAGGAAGTAATCAAAAGTCTGCCGCATTCCCTTTGTGACCCGAAGATGACCATTGGCATCGACTTCAATGCTGCCGTCCACCTCGGTCCCGGCCAGAGAGCCCGGCAATCTTTCCAGGCCCGTTTCAAACGAGCGCGGAGACGTCGAATCGACAGGGGAGACAGCCGCGTCCGAGCTTGCGCCGGCACCCGCCATGTCGGCGTCGCTCTGCCGGCTCGCGCCACTCCAGGGATAAGTCGCCACCGCGATCAACACCAGCACCAGCACCAGCACCAGTAGGGTGACCCACGGCATCTTCTTTTTCATTGCGATTCCTGATTGCAGCATTGCTACGGTCGCCACGAAGGCAGCGATATCAAAAAAACGGGCGGCCAAAGCCGCCCGAAAATGACATCCGGTGTATCAGAGGCTTGCGTTTTTCAAACGATTTACATGGGCGCGGAACAGCGACACGGGGCTTGCTTCGTTCAGGGCGACCACGCCAATCACCTGGTTCACTTCATCCAGATGATTCATGTTGTAGTTATCGCGGATCACCGTGCCCAGATGGCTGGAGCACTGCCCCACCAGCCCATCGTTCGGCTGGCCGTTGAAGGCGAGCTTGGTCAAGCCGAGCGCCGCGTCCGAGATATCCAGAATATTGGTGGTGACGCCGGTTCCGCCCCAGGAGTAGTAGCGGATGCCGTTGACCGTCGCAGCCCCTTGGCCGCAAGGCGTGCCACTGGCCGGCAATCCCGCGGGATAGGCCGCGTTGAAGGCCGCCATCTGCGACGTCGACAGCTGGCGAAGACCGGCCAGCGCATCCTGGTCGTAGGCTTTGCCAGACAGCGCACCCAGGAAGCTGAAGAAGCCGTTGATGATGCTGGCGACCACATCCGTGCCTACCGGGCCGATCGTCGACGTCACGCCTTCAATGACGTCCGCAACCGGCGACCCGGTGTTCGGCCCGCCCACACCGGTGACGGACGCAATGCGGGAGGGCGCCACGGCGGCGACATAGCGACTGTCGAGCGTGCCCTGGCTGTGCGCCACCAGGTTGACCTTCGGGGCGCCGGTAATGGCCTGGATCTGCTTGACCTGCTGCAGCAGCTGCTCGCCACGCGTCACCGAGTCGGTAAAGGACGCGACCTGGGTCACGTAGACGTTGGCGCCACTGGTGGCGAGGTCGGCCGGGATGCCATACCAATAGTCGAGCGGGCCAATCTCGGAGAAGCCACCCATGCCATGGGACAGGACAATCGGGTATTTGGTCTTGGCGTAGCTGGAAACCGTCAGGTTCCATCCGGCCCAGGAACAGCCGTCAGTGCTGCACTTGGTGTAATTGTTGGCTTCGGCCGTCGACGCCAAGGCCAGGCCGGCAACCAGGGGCACATATTTCAGGAATCGCGTCATTTTGAGCATCCTCGGTATTGTTGTTATTTGCGGGGGCCGGAATGCAGGTGTCAGGCAGACCACCACAGGCGTTTTTTGTTGAGGACGCTAGGCTAGATGCCTGCTGAGAAAGGCGTCCATAGCGTGAAGGGACCCCGCAAAGAACCAATCAGGACATGAGCCGACATCCTGCCCTCCCGCTTGAAGCAGGAGCCGGCCCCAGCTGGTCCGGATTCGCCAATTGCATGTCCGCCGGCAGCCGTGTTTAAAAGATTGCCCATCCGGCAACCGGTGCAATCATCCGTGACCCGCCAACACCGCATCCTCGTCCCGGGGCGCCTGGGCGACATTACGACGATCGGCCAGGAATGTGCTCCGGAGGACGCCGGACTGTCCCGGTCGGAGGTTGCCACTCTTTGGAAAAGCATCGAGGCCCAATACCGCAGCGGGCTGCATCCGGCCATCAGCGTGGTGCTCCGCCGACGGGGCAGGGTGGTGCTCAATCGCACCATCGGGCATGCCCGCGGCAACCTGCCGGATGACGCCGGCACACTGAAGATGAGGGCAACCCCGGCCACGCCGATCTGCCTGTTCTCGGGCTCGAAGGCCCTGACCGCCATACTCGTGCACAAGCTGGCCGAAACAGGGGTCATCCAACTTGATCACGCCATTGCCGAGTACCTTCCCGAGTTCGCGGCCAGGGGCAAGGCCGGCATTACCGTCCGCCAGATGCTTGCCCACAGAGGCGGCATTCCCCAGCTTCCGGTACGCGATCCCTGGGCAGGGGCCCTCTACGATTTCGATGCCATGGTTCGCGCGCTTTGCGCCGCAGCCCCGTCCCGACCCGGCCGTGGCCCGAGCTATCACGCCCTCAGCGGCGGCTTCATCCTGGGTGAGGTCCTGCGCCGTGTAACCGGGCGCGAACTCCCGGACCTGCTGCGGGAGTGGCTGGCAGAGCCGCTTGGATGCCAACACCTGACCTTCGGCGTGCCGCAAGCGCATCGGGTGTTTGCGGCTGAAAATGCCCATACCGGACCGATCCGGTGGACGCCCGTACATGCCGTCATGAAGCGCATGCTGCAAGGCACGCTGGCCGACGCGTGCGCGAGCTCGAACCAGGAGCGCTGGATGGCGGCAGTCATTCCGGCCGCCAACATCTATGCCACGGCGGACGATGCCTGCCGCGTGTATCAAATGCTGCTGGATGGCGGCGTCTGGCAGGGACGACGCCTGTTGCGCGAGGAAACGGTAAGGGAACTTCTGCGGCCGATCGACAGAATGCGCTTCGACCGCACCCTGATGTTGCCGTTGCGATGGTCATCCGGATTAATGCTGGGCAGCCCGTTTCCGAACTTCTTCGGCCTCCGCAACCCAGAAGCGTACGGACACCTGGGACTGGTATCCTGCCTGAGCTGGGCAGACCCGGCCCGGGACATCGCCGCTGCCATCCTCACCACAGGCAAGCCCTATCTTCCCGTCGGCCTGCGGGAGCAGTTCGCGACCGCCATGGCCATCAATGCGGTGTGTGCGCCAACAGAGCGCCTCAGCCTTTCGGCCGTTGCCGGTAATCCCGGGGAGCTTCGCCGGTCCGCTGGCGAAACCAGCGACTGAATGACGGCCCATCGCTGAAGCTGAGCTGCTGGCCAATCTCGCTGATCGTCCTGGAGGAGTCAGTCAGCAACTTATGGGCAACCTCCAGGCGCAGCTCGTCCAGCAATTCGCCATAGCTGCTGCCTTCGGCCGCCAGTTGCCGCGCCAAGTGACGGCCGCTCACGCCCAGGCATTCGGCGAGACGTTCACGCGACGCATGGCCGCGATACAACAGGGCGGAAAGTTGCGCCCTGGCTTGCGCCAGGGGAGAGCCACTGGCCGCGCCCATCATCGCCGCCAGCTTCCGGTCGGCATACCCCTCCAGCGTCTGTTTCAGACCCGGCGCCATCTGATGCAGATCAAACGCGAGTGCGGGCAATTTTAGCACCAGCGCAGAATGTGCCTGGTCAAACTGCACCGGGCAATTGAAGATGGCGTGGTAAACGGCAATTTGCTCGGGATCTGCCGGCGCCGGGTAACGAAAATTCACCGCGCTGACAATGTTCGAGAGCCTCTCCTTGACCATGCGCATGAAGAGATAGCGGACACCAATGAGGAACTCCTCCATCTGCCGGTCCACGACAGGATCCGCCGTGCAGCAGTCGATGCTCCATGAAACCTCGCCCGGCAAATAGTCAAGGCGACTGACGCCGGCTGTGCTAAGCAGGCGCTCATAACGCATCACGGACAGGATGGCGTCCTTCAGGGTGAGGGAGCTTTCCAGCAGGTAGCCGACGATGCCGAACCCGGACACAAATGAAAGCTGTGACAGCTTGAGCGAAATCTGGGGGTCCTCGCTTGAGCTCAGTACGGCATGCATCATGGCGGCGCTCTGCGCCACGGGCAGCCAGCCATCGTCATCGGCGAGCCGCTCTGGTTCCAGACCAGCCTCGGCCAGCAAATCCCTTTTGGAATAGCCGTGCCGGGACGCCAGGTCCAGGAAGTGCCTGATCAGGGCAATCGAGACAAGTTCTCCAGAGGGCGGGATGTCAGACGTCGCCATATTCATCACTGCTATCTTTTATTTTTATGGGGCAGGGACCTGACCTGATGATCCCATACCTTTCCTCACTCAGCGCCATCCTTGGCCTGCACGTCCGATTTTGCAATACCCGATGTCCGCATTCGACAGCCCCGGACTGACCAGCAATCAGTAGCCTCCAGGGTAATGGATGGCCTGATGGGGAGGAGCCGCATTTCGCCGCCGCCCGAATACTTGTTGTCTCATGAGGACTGGAACCATGATCACCATTCCGTGGAGTCGGGTTCTGTTCCTGGTATTGCTGTTGGCCTGGATGCCGCCCACGCAAGCAGCTAGCGATGCGACCGGCCTGCAGGCTTTGCAGGACAATGCCTATGCCGCCGTGTTACAGCGCATGATGTACGTAGTGCTGGACCGCGATCCGGGTCGCAAGGCGGCCTCGGATATGCAATTGAAAGCAGCCGATGTCGCCGTGGCAGGCCTGTCAGATGCCGTCCTGACGCAGAAGTGGCAGACCGTGCGGGCCGCCGTGGCACGTGATCCCTATACGGCGGGAGAAATTAATCCTTACGCCATCTACGACATGGAAAATTGTGTCACGGACTTCGCCGGTGAGATCAAGGCGCGGATGCCGCCCGGCACATCCTCTTCCCGGAAGGCGCTCCATGAACTGGTCGGCCTACTGCAAGGTATGATGACCATCTACTTGCGCAATAGTGCCGATCCTCGTGGCGGCTCTGGATACGTGGGGGTCAATCAGGAAATTGATCTGACGGTCGAGCAGCAGAAGTTCAGCACGAAGATGGCGGCGCTGGCCCAGTCCGATCCCCGGCTTTTCCGGGCCATGAACAAGTCCACGGTCAAGTGGAGGTTTCTCTCCGGCCATTTTGCCGACTTCAACCGGCAATCCGTTCCGTATGTCGCAGATCTCTACGGTCGCCAGATTCTTGATGACCTGCTTGCGCTGGCCGCTGCGCCGCCTTAGGGCATGCGCCTTGTCGCCAATGACGCAAGGCCCTGGCCGGCAACGATTGCCCCCTCCCCTGGCCGCTGGAAATCCGCTCCCCCGCTCCGCCCTACAAGGCCTTTTCGTACCAGCCCTTGCTGCGATTGACCATGCGCACCAGCCACAACATTACCGGCACCTCGATCAGCACGCCCACCACGGTGGCCAGCGCGGCACCGCTGTCAAAGCCGTAGAGCACGATGGCCACGGCCACCGCCAGTTCGAAGAAGTTGGATACCCCGATCAGCGTCGACGGCCCGGCAATGTCGTGGCGCACGCGGAAGCGCCGGTTCAGCCCGTAGCCGATGGCGGCGATCAGCAGCCCCTGCAGCAGGATGGGCACGGCCAGCATGGCGATCACCAGCGGCTGCGCGACGATGGCCTTGCCCTGGAAGGCGAACAGCAGCACCAGCGTCGCCAGCAGCGCCACCATGGTGAAGGGCGCGATGCGCGCCATGGCACGCTGGAACACCGCCTCGCCCCTGCGCCGGAAGTGCCGGCGCAGGCCCTGGGCGATCAGCAGCGGAATCACGATGTACATGCCCACCGACAGCAGCAGCGTGTCCCAGGGCACCGGGATCGCCGACACGCCCAGCAGCAGCGCGACGATGGGCGCGAACAGCAACACCATCACCAGGTCGTTGAGCGCTACCTGCGAGAGAGTGAAGTTGGCGCTGCCGCGGCAGAGGTTGCTCCAGACAAAGACCATGGCCGTGCAGGGCGCGGCGCCCAGCAGGATGAGGCCGGCGATATAGCTATCGAGCTGCTCCGCCGGCAACCAGGGCGCGAACACGCCGCGAATGAAGAGCCAGCCCAGTGCCGCCATGGTGAAGGGCTTGATGGCCCAGTTCACGAGCAGGGTGATGGCGATGCTCGCCTTCTGGTCCTTGACGTCGCTGATGGTGCTGAAATCGATCTTCATCAGCATGGGGATGATCATCACCCAGATCAGCACGCCCACCGGCAGGTTGACCTGCGCCACCTCGAGCCGGCCGATGGCCTGGAACAGGCCCGGCGCCAGCTGGCCGGCGCCAATGCCGGCGACGATGCACAGCGCCACCCACAGCGTGAGGTAGCGCTCGAAAAAGCCGATGGGGGCGCCGGCGAGCGGCCTGGCTGTGGCTTCGCATGGTGCGGACATGGCGGGTCCTCAGTCCGTCAGGCCGAGCGCGGCGCGCACGGCAGGGATCAGGCGGGCGCGGATGTCGTCACGCACGGTGATGAAGCTTTGCAGCGGCTCGCCGTGCGGATCATGAAACGGAAGGTGCAGCTTCGGCACCGGACGCGGGAAGACCGGGCAGCTTTCCCGGGCGTTGTCGCAGACGGTGACGACCAGGTCGATGGCTTCCTTCATCACCGCGTCCACATCCTTGGGATGCAGGCCTTCAGTGGGCAGGCCTGCCGCCGCCAGCGCGGCAAGGGCGCCGTCGGCAACCTTCGGCTGTGGCCGGGTGCCGGCGGAGAGCGCGCGCACCTGGCCCGCCAGGTCGTGGTTGAGCAGGACTTCGGCCATCTGCGAGCGGCAGGAGTTGCCGGTGCAGAGGATCAGGACGGTTTTCATGGCGAGGGATTTCCGGATGCTGGATCAGTTGCGGGCGCGTCGCGCCGGGGTCGTCGCGCGCGCCTCGCCCGCCGGGGCGCAGGCGGGGGCGCAGGCACCGCTGACGGGCAGGCAGGGCTCGCCCTGGCAGCAGTTGTCGGTCAGGAAGCCCAGCAGCTCGCCCATGGCGGCAAAGCTGGCGGAGTAATGGATGAAGCGGCTCTCGCGCTGACCCTCGATCAGGCCGACCCGGCTGAGATGGGCAAGGTGGAAGGACAGCGCGCTCGGCGCCAGGCCCAGGGCGTCGCCGATGGCGCTGGCGTTGAGGCCGGCGGGACCGGCCTGCACCAGCAGGCGGAAGATGGCAAGGCGGTATTCATGGCCGAGGGCGGCAAGCCGCTCGGCGGCAGCTAAGGTATCCATATTTCAATAATAATTGAATTGTCAGTGACCGCCAAGCCCGCCGCTGCGATCGCCCAATTCGCCCCTTCCCTGGCAGGCGCAGTCAATGTCAGCCGGAGTCGCCTGAATTATCATCGCATCCCTACTGCAGGAGTCGCGCCCATGCTGGTGCTGAAACCGGACTTCCTCTACCGCCTGGCCTCGTATCCCCTGATCGAGCCCATCGGCGACACCCACTGGTTCACCGCCAAGGCCCCCATCCGCGGCGCCGACAGTGCGCAGCCGCTGGAGCCGGCGCCGGCCTTGCGCCTCGGCCACCCGGACTTCCTCGCCCCCCTGGTCAAGCAGCTGGAAGCCGAAGGCACCTATGCCCTGCTGGTCATGCACCGCGGCGAACTCGTGGTGGAGCACTACCACCGTTACGCGCGTGACAACCAGTCCAACTCCAAGTCGCTGATGAAGACGGTGCTGGCCCTGCTGCTCGGCATCGCCCAGGCCGAAGGCCGGCTCGAGGTGACGCAGGCCGCCGCCGATTTCCTGCCGGAGTGGCGCGGCGACAAGCGCCGCCACATCACGATCGAGCACCTGCTCACCATGCAGTCCGGCCTGCGTTCCGACCTGGCGGTGCCGGGCAGCTACTTGCTGCCGGACCTCTTGCCGCTATATTTCGCGGCCGACGTCGGGCGCGTCGCGCTCGGCATTCCGGCCGTCGCGGCCCCGGGCGCCTACTGGGAATACAACAACGTCAACTCGCAGGTGCTGGGCATCGTGCTGGAGCGCGCCACCGGCAGCCCTTACGCCGACTACCTGTCCGAGAAACTCTGGCAGCCACTCGGCTGCAGCGACGCCCAGGTCGGGCTGGACCGCCGGCAGGGCACGGCGCGCACTTTCGCCACGCTGTTCGCGCGGGCGCAGGACTGGCTGCGCGTCGGCGAACTCATCCGCTGCAACGGCCTGCATGGCGACCGGCAGCTGGTGCCCGCCGACTGGATCCGGCGCATGGAAGTACCGCGCAATGCCGATGGCGACTACGGCTATCACATCTGGCTGAAGGCGCATCGCACGCGCAGCGTGCGCGGCATTCCCGCGGCGCAGCACTTCATGGCCAGCGAGGACTTCGTGGATCCGGACACCGTCTACCTGGAAGGCATGCATGGGCAGACGGTGTGCATCAGCCGCCATCACGAACTGGTGGCGCTGCGTATCGGCCGCAAGCCCCGGCACGCGAACTGGGACAGCAGCCACCTGTTCAATACGCTGCTGCGCGAAGTGATCGGCGGGACCGCCCCGAGCGCCTGAGCCGGCGGCGAGGAGTGGTCAACCGCGGCGCCCGGGCCGCCATGGCCCGGCACGGGCCGTTGTCCTTGCCCGCGCCTCGCCCGACAAGCGCGGGCCGCCACATGGCCCGCCTGCATGACACCGGCGCGCTAGAGCATCCCGCCCACGTTGAACAGCAGCAGCAGGCCCAGCACCGCGAACAGCGCCGCCGTCACCGGATGGATCACCTTGAGTGGCAGGCGCCGGGTGATGGTTTCACCGAAGATCACCACCGGCACGTTGGCCAGCATCATGCCGCAGGTGGTGCCCAGCACCACGGCGACCAGGCTGGCGTGCTGCGCTGCCAGGACCACCGTGGCGACCTGGGTCTTGTCGCCCATCTCGGCAATGAAGAAAGCGACGAAGGTGGCGGCAAACACGCCGTACCTGCTTGCCGGCACCGCCTCGTCATCCAGCACGTCGGGCACCAGGGTCCAGGCGGCCATGACCAGGAAGCCGGCGCCGATGATCCAGCGCATCAGGTCCGGGCCCAGCCACTGCATGATGAGCGCGCCCACGGCGCCGGCACCGGCGTGGTTGAGCAAGGTCGCGGCGAGGATGCCGAGGATGATGGGAACGGGGGCGCGAAAGCGGGCGGCGAGGACCAGCGAGAGGAGCTGGGTTTTATCGCCCATTTCGGCAAGGGCGACGACGCCCGTGGAGATAAGGAAGGCTTCCAAGGAGTGACTCCGGCCGGGACATACCCATGACTGCTCCCCTCCCCCGGCCAGCGGTGATGGTGCAGTCAAAGGTCTTGCCAAGTCGGAACCGGCGACGCCATGCCTTGCGGCAAGTATGTTGACGTCGCCCCCGCTGGATCCGCGGGCGGCTACTCCCCAATGACCAGGATATTGTACTCAGCCATTCGGGTGAGTCACAAGACAGCCGGCGTCAGGACCACCCCAAGCGTCCCGCCGCCGGTCCCTGCCCGCGCCAGGAGCGGAGGGCGTCCAACCCACTACCACTGACCCTGTTCCTGTTCCTGTTCCTGTTCCTGTTCCTGTTCCTGTTCCTGTTCCTGTTC
>JAZKHS010000038.1:0-89605 GCA_040385265.1 Pseudomonadota bacterium
GGCTCTGGCTCTGGCTCTGGCTCTGGCTCTGGCTCTGGCTCTGGCTCTGGCTCTGCTGATGCTAGGCGAAGCACTGGCGCTAGTGCTGCGGCAGAAGCTGGGTCAGAACCTGGCGTTGCAAATGAAGCCCCCGCCTCAGCTCCTGCGCTAGACGACCACCCTGGCCACGTTCCCGCCCTCGTCCGCTGCCTTCAGTGAGAAGTCCGCCCGCAGCAGCAGCAGCGCCGCCACTGCGCAGGCCACCGCGGCGCCGAGGAAAGCCCAGGACTCGTGCGCGCTCCAGATCATGCCGGTAAGCCAGGAGCCCATGGCCACGCCCACGCCCCAGAGCATGGAGTAGAGGCCCTGCCCCTGACCCTGGTGCCCCTCGCCAAAATGCGTGTAGATAAAACTGATGGAGGCGGCATGGAAGGCGGCAAAGGTCGCCGCATGCAGCAACTGCACACTCCAGATCACCGCCGGAAAGTCTACCGATACCGCCGTGACGGCCCAGCGCAAGGTGCCGAGCAGCAAGCACAGCATCAGAACCTGCTTCTCGCCCACGCGCGGCAGGAAGCGGTGCATGAGGGCAAAGGCGACCACCTCGGCGAACACGGCCAGTGACCACATCCAGCCGATCGTGGTGCGCGCGTAGCCATGCCCCTCCAGGTAGATGCTGAAGAAGCTGTAATAGGGTGCGTGGGAAAACTGCATCAGGAAGTGCACGACAAGGAAGATCGCCACCGCCGGCCGCTTCAGGATATCGGCGAGCCGCTCATGCGACGCCGCTCGCACCCGGGTGGCAATGTCCGGCACGCGCAGGCTGGTGAGCCAGTTGGCCAGTGCGCACACCATCAGGCAAAGCGGCAGCCACGACACCGATACCACATCAAAGAGCATGCCCAGCACCGCGCCGGTGACGATAAAGCCGACCGAGCCCCACAGACGTATGCGACTGTAGAGTTCGCGCCGGGCCCCCAGATGGGCAATGGTCACCGCCTCGAACTGGGCCTGGATGGCGCTCTGGAAAAAGCTGTAGCCGAGCAACACGAAGGCCAGCGTCCAGAAACCCTGGGGCAGCATCAACGCCAGCGAGAACAGGGTGAGCATGAAGCCACCAAAGCGCACCACTGCCAGGCGCTTGCCGCTGCGGTCGGCCAGATAGCCCCAGAAATTGGGCGCAATGACGCGGGCAATCATCAGGAACGCCAGCAGCTGACCAATGTCCTCGGCGCTGAAGCCCAGGTGATTCTGCAGATACAGGCCCATATAGGGCATGAAGCCGCCCAGGCCGGCGAAGTAGAAGAAGTAGAAGGCCGACAGGGGCACAACGGGAAGACGGGCGCTCACGGCTGGCTCCGGGACTCGGACTCACCACAGCATAGACAGCCCCTGGTCAGGCTGCCCGGACCGAACCCTGCCCCGCTCATTCACCGTCCTTGAAAGGATTGCCGTTGCGCCAGAAGAAGATCACCGCACCCAGCGCCGCGGTCGCCAGGCAAAACAGGTGCAGCGCCGGCAGCGAGATCCATTGGCGCAAGCCGTTCTCTTGCGAGAACGGCCGCAGCGGCTGGATGTCGAAGTGCATGATGCTGTCCAGCAGGACATGGCTCCATCCTCCCAGCAAGGCGCCCGCCAGCGCCGCGCCCCAGGTGATGGGCAGGAACCGGGGCAAGCTGAGCAGGCGCAAGCCCCAGGCGCCCAGGTATTTCCCCGTCAGCGTCGCCAGCAGGGCAATGAGCGTGGCGCCGATCCAGGTATGCGACCAGCCATGGAGTTGCTCGCGAGCGGTGAGCATGCCGTAAAGCGGCTCGAGGTCCATCAGGATCTGCGTCCAGCCAAAGACCATCAGGCTGAAGCCGCCGCGCACCGAACCGCGAAGCAGGAGCCCCGGGCCCATGTGCAACGGCGTGAACGGCACGGCGCTGCCTTAGCGCAGCGAGCCCGGCACTGCCGGCAGCGGCGGCACCACGTCGGCGTTCTGCGCGCGGTGGCGCAGGAAGTGGTCCATCAGGACGATGGCCAGCATTGCCTCGGCAATGGGCGTGGCGCGCACGCCTACGCACGGGTCGTGGCGCCCCTTGGTGACCACCTCGATGGGATTGCCATGGACGTCGATGGAACGGCCCGGCAGCGTCATGCTGGACGTCGGCTTGAGGGCGATGCTGACCAGGATGTCCTGGCCGGAAGAGATACCGCCCAGGGTGCCGCCGGAATGGTTGGAGACAAAGCCGGCCGGCGTGATTTCATCGCGGTGCTGCTCGCCACGCTGCTCGACCACGGCAAAGCCGTCGCCGATCTCGACCGCCTTCACCGCATTGATGCTCATCATGGCATGGGCGATATCGGCATCGAGACGGTCGAATACCGGCTCGCCCCAGCCCACCGGCACATTGCTGGCGGTGACGGTGAGACGGGCGCCACAGGAGGAGCCGTCGCGGCGCAGCTGGGTGATGAGCGCTTCCATCTTCGGCACGGCATCGGCGTCGCCGCAGAAGAAGGGATTCTGGTTTACCAAGCCCCAGTCCAGCTTCTCGGCCTTTACCGTACCGATCTGGGTGACATGGCCGCGGATTTCCACGCCGAATTTCTCGCGCAGGTATTTCTTGGCGATGGCGCCGGCGGCGACGCGCATGGCGGTCTCGCGCGCAGAGGAACGCCCGCCGCCACGGTAGTCGCGGAAGCCGTATTTCTGCGTGTAGGTGTAGTCGGCGTGGCCGGGCCGGAAGGTCTCGGCGATATTGGCGTAATCCTTGGACTTCTGGTCGGTATTCTCGATAAGCAGGCCGATCGAAGTGCCGGTAGTGCGGCCCTCGAAGACGCCGGAGAGGATCTTCACCACGTCGTCCTCACGGCGCTGGGTGGCGAACTGCGAGGTGCCGGGCTTGCGGCGGTCGAGGTCAACCTGCAGGTCGGCCTCGTTCAGCGCGAGGCCGGGCGGCACGCCGTCGACGATGGCGCCGAGGGCGGGACCGTGGGATTCCCCGAAGGTGGTGACGCGAAACAGTTCGCCAATCGAATTGCCGGCCATGGTGATTCTCTCTTGCTGTGTCCTGCTTCTGGTGGGAGCGGCTTCAGCCGCGATCCCGTCCGGAAAGCTTTCGCGGCTGAAGCCGCCCCTACAGGGTGATACTTACTGGTCGGCCAGTGCGGCCTGGAACTGCGCCTGGAACTCGCGGCACTCGGCAGCGGTCAGCACGAACACGCCCTGGCCGCCGTTCTCGAACTCCACCCACACGAAGGGCACCTCGGGAAAGGCCTGCTCCAGCGCCCACTGCGAGTTGCCCACCTCCACCACCAGCAGGCCATCCTCGGTGAGATGGTCGGCGGCTTCGGCCAGGATGCGCCGCGTGAGGTCGAGGCCGTCGCGGCCGGAGGCCAGGCCGAGCTCGGGCTCCTTGAGGAATTCCGGCGGCAGGTCGGCCATGTCCTCGGCATCCACATAGGGCGGGTTGCTGACGATGAGGTCATAGCGCTGGCCGGGCAGCTTGGAAAACACGTCCGACTCGATCAGGCCGACGCGGTCCTGCACCTCGTGGTGCTCGACGTTGACGGAGGCCACCGAGAGCGCGTCCATGGAAATGTCGGTGCCGTCGACCAGCGCCTCGGGATAGGCCTTGGCCAGCGCGATGGCGATGCAGCCGGAGCCGGTGCACAGGTCCAGCACGCGCTGCGGGTCATCCTTCAGCCAGGGCTGGAAGCCGTCATTGATCAACTCGGCAATCGGCGAGCGCGGCACCAGCACGCGCTCGTCCACATAGAACGGCAGGCCGGCAAAGTAGGCAATATTGAGCAGGTAGCCTATCGGCGTGCGCTCGTTGACGCGGCGGCGGATCAGGTCGATCACGGCGCGGCGCTCCGAAGGCAGCAGCTTCGCGTCAAGGATCTCCGGGTCGGCCGACCAGTCCAGGCCCAGCGTCTGCATGACCAGCGCGGTCGCCTCGGCAAAAGGATCGTTGCTGCCATGGCCCAGGTGCACGTCGTGCAGGCGCAGGCAGCTGACGCCGAAGCGGATGAAGTCACGGATGGTGACGAGGGAAGCTTCGGCTTCGGCCAGCAGGGCCTCGTCCAGGGTTACGTCGTTCTCAGACACGGAGATACCCGTCAATCAGGAAAGGCGCGCATTCTAGCAGCAGCCGGCCCGGCCCGCCCATCCACGCCGGACCTCCCGGAACTGGGCGGCAGGAGCAGGATGAAAACCCCGGGGCTCGGCGTCGCCTGATGGACTGCCAAGCCTAGCGCGTACCGTCCCACCTTGCCCTCCCCGGGGACTGGCGGCGCCCCCTGCCCCTCCGCCGATCCGCTGGCGATAGCGCTGCCGCCGGCCCACAATAGGCGCCAACCGAACGACCCGGCCAGACCACCATGAAAAGCCCGGCCCTTTCCGAGCTGAAGAAAGCCCTGCGCGACGCCCCCGCCCCCGCCCCGGCGCCCGCCGTCAAGAAGCCGGCGCCAAAGCCGGAAGCCCCGGCCGAACCCGAGGTGGACGACGCCACCCTGTTCGCCCAGGCCACCCGGGGCGTGAAGCGCATCGACACCGAAATCCCGCCCCCGCCACCGCCCGTGCGCCGCCCGGACGCCAATACGCTGCGCCGGCGCGCCACCGCCGTGGCCGAGGATGCGCCCAACTCCCCCATTTCCGACACGGCAGCGCTGATGCACGTGGCCGGGCCCGAGGAGGCCCTCAGCTTTGCCCGCGACGGCGTGCAACTGCGCGTCCTGCAGAAGCTGCGCCAGGGCCAGCCGCACTGGCAGGCGGCCGTGGACCTTCACGGCGCCACCGTGGACCAGGCCCGCGAAGCCGTACTGGAACTGGTACGGGAGGCGCGCAAGCAAGGCCTGCAAAGCGTGAAGATCGTCCATGGCAAGGGCCTCATGAACGGCCAGGCCCTGCTCAAGACCTGCGTCAACGGCTGGCTGCGACAGTTGCCGGACGTGCTGGCCTTTGTCAGCGCCCTGCCCCGCGATGGCGGCGCCGGCGCCGTCTATGTGCTGCTGAAGCGCCGCCGCGAAGCGACGGAATAAGCCCCGGCCGTCCGCCCACCCGTGCCGCGGCCTGCCCCGGGCCGGCGGCGGCGCCCAGGTTCCTGCCGGCCATGTAACCGGGCCTTCGGGCGATTGACCCGGCCCTGCCTTCTTTACCCGCCCCCCCGCTTTCCGCTAGGGTGGCGCACCCGAATCACGAGTCCCGGAGCGCTCCGCCATGGAAGCCATGGATAACGCCTATGCCAGCCTGATCACCGCCGTCGGCGAGGATCTCACCCGCCCCGGCCTCGCCAAGACCCCGCACCGCGCCGCCGAGGCCTTCAAGTACCTGTGCAAGGGCTATAACGAGAACCTGGAGACCATCGTCAACGAGGCGATCTTCCCCTCCGACAACGACGAGATGGTCATCGTCAAGGACATCGAGCTCTACTCGCTCTGCGAGCACCACCTGCTGCCCTTCATCGGCAAGGCCCATGTCGCCTACCTGCCCTCCGGCAAGGTCATCGGCCTGTCCAAGATCGCGCGCATCGTCGACATGTTCGCGCGCCGCCTGCAGATCCAGGAAAACCTGACCAAGCAGATCGCCGACGCCATCCTCGACGTCACCGACGCCAAGGGCGTGGGCGTCATCATCGAGGCCAAGCACATGTGCATGATGATGCGCGGCGTGGAAAAGCAGAACTCGCTGATGAAGACCTCGGTGATGCTCGGCCAGTTCCGCAACAACCCGCAGACCCGCAGCGAGTTCCTGGCGCTGGCGGGCTGATCCAGCCGCGCCAGATCCCGTGGGTCCGGCCCTGGCAACTCGCCCTGGAGCCTGTTTCGGCCGGTCGGGATTTCTCCCGACTGACTAAGGGCAAACTGCGCTACCGAAACAGGCTCCTACCACGCGCCCCCGGGCACCTGGCGAGACAGCAGGCCCAGCGCCTGACCATGCGCCGGCTCCGGTCCGGCTACCGAACAGCAAGGGGAGAACGCTCATGACCCGAGTCCTGATCACCGGCGCCGCCAGCGGCCTGGGCCGCGCCCTCTCCCTGGCGTGGGCGCGCCGTGGCGCCCGCCTTCTCATCGCCGACCTCAATGCCGAGCGTGGTGCCGAGTCGGTCAGCCTCTGCCTGGGCGCGGGCGCTAGGGAGGCGGTCTACCGCCACCTGGACGTGACGCAGGAGGCGGACTTCGCCACCGCCGCGGCCTGGGTGGAGGCGCAGTGGGGCGGCCTGGATGTCATGGTGAACAACGCCGGCGTCGCCGGTGGCGGACACTTCGAAGGCATCAGTGAGGCCGACTGGGACTGGATGCTGGGCATCAACCTGATGGGCGTGGTGCGGGGCTGCCGCGCCTGCACGCCCTTGTTCAAGCGCCAGGAAAGCGGCCAGTTCGTGAACATCGCCTCCATGGCGGGGCTGCTGAACCCGCCGGCGATGAGCAACTACAACGTGGCCAAGGCTGGCGTGATTGCGCTGTCGGAATCGCTCACCGTCGAACTGGAGCCCTGGAACATCCGCACCCTCGTGGTCTGCCCGTCCTATTTCGAGACCAACCTCAACGAGTCCCTGCGCACCCACGATGAGGCCATGAAAAGCGTGCTGCCCAAGCTGCTGGCCAGCTCCGAGCTGAGTGCGGACGACATCGCCGAGGGCATCGTCGAGGCCGTGGCGGAAGGCGACGCCGTCTACCTGCCGCATCCCAAGGCTCGCGACGCCTACCGCTACAAGCAGGCCGACCCGGCCGGCTTCCGCGCCGAGCTCATCCGCCAGGCGCGCAAGCTCGCCGGCCGCGGCTGAACCGAAAGGATCATTCCGGCGTCGCGCAAAACTCCGTGATGACCGCCGCCACCTCCGGCGCCTGCGCCTCGAGGTGCAGGTGGTGGCTGCCCTGTATGGCGCGCAGGGTGCCGTGGCGGATCACCGCCCAGCGCTCGCGGAACATCGCCTCCGCACCAGGAAAGGCCGGCTCGGCCTGCACCAGCAGCAAGGGCGCCTCGATGCGCGCCAGGAAGGCCTGGGCCTGTGCCTCGGTAAAGCGCAGCGGCGAGGAATGGCGCACGCGACGGTCCAGAGACCAGCAATAGCCACCCGCCACCTCCTTCACGCCGCGCCCGCAGAGCAGGCGCGAGGCCTCCTCGGAGAGGGGAGTGAAGCCGCGGCGACGCGCCGCCACCGCCGCCTCGAAATCGGCGAACACGCGCTCCGGGCGCGCCTCCCAGGCCTGCCACTCCAGCAGCGCCTCGCGCAGAACGCCCGGCCCCTCCTCTGGTGTCGCCGGCCAGGGGCCGATGCCGTCGATCAGCAGCAGTCTCTCGATGCGCTCGGGAAAGGCGCCGGCCAGCAGCACGCCAATTCCGGCACCCATGGAATGACCGAGCAGGGAAAAGCGCTCCCAGCCGAGCTCCGTCACCACCGCCAGCACGTCGTCGAGATGGTCGACCGTGTGGTAGCGCGCCCCGTCCGGACGCCAGTCGCTGAAGCCGTGGCCGGCAAAATCCATGGCGACGATATGGAACTGCGGCAGCAGCGGCGCCAGTCGCTCGAAGGTGGCGGCATTGTCCTGCCAGCCATGCAGCGCCAGCAGCGGTGGCAGTGACGGATCGTGCCAGCAGCGCGCGGCAATGCGGCGGCCCTTGCTGGCAAAAGTGCGCTCCAGCACTCTCATGCACCAACCCCGATGGCGGCCAGCGTACGGCGGATGGTCGCCGCCGTCACCAGCGGCTGCTCGAGCGGAAACATGTGGCCGCCCGCCACTTTCTCATGCAGCAAGCGGTGATGACGGGCCAGGCGTTCGCCAAAGCCGGCGCCCTCGAACTCGCTCTGCGCGCCGGAGAGCAGCACGCCCGGCACCTTGAGCGGCCGCCGGTAGCGCCAGGCGTCATGCGGCGTGGCGCGGAACACCGCGACCTCGGTCGCCACCGGGATGGTCAGGCGCACGCCCCCCTCGGCATTGGTGAAACCGAACAGCAGATAGTCCTCGAAGCAATCGGGATCGAAGGCCTGGAAGAATTTCTTCTTGCCCAGGCTGGCACGAACCTCGTCGCGCGATGACCAGATCTCGCGACGGCCGGCACTCTTGCCCGCCGGCGTGATGCGGTCGGACAGGCCCAGCTTCTTCAGGAGGGCAAACGACAGCGCGCCCCAGCCATTGATCACCGGCGGATCCATGATCACTACTGCACGGAAGAGCTCGGGATATTTGTGCGCCGCCATGAATGTACAAAGCCCGCCCATGGAATGGCCGACGCCAATCACCGGTCCGGCGCACTGTTCACGAACGGAGTCGGCCACCTGCTCGATAAGATGCGGCCAGTTGTCCGTAACCGGATAGCGGGGATCGGTCCCCAGCAACGGAAGCGTACGCACCTCGAAGGCGTCATCCAGTGCGTGCAGCATCTTGTTGTACACGGCGGATGGCACACCGTTGGCATGCGCGAAATGCAGAAGCGGCTTTGTCATCAGTTACTCATTTTTTTAGGAACGGCGTCAGGCAGGCGTCTCTGGCACCCGTCCCTTCCGCCGCGAAACCCGTCCTGTCCAAACCCCTGCCTTTCAAAGCCTTTCCAGGCGCAGGCCCAGCGCTTCCGCCACGGCAGACTTGGCCGCCGGCATCACCACGGCGGTCACCGCCTCGCCAGTCAGGTAGAGCGCACCGACACGACGGAGGTCATCCAGGGTGGTGGCCAGGATGCGTTCGCGGGTGCGGCGACGTTGTTCCGGGGTACGACCATAGAGCGCATTGTGGTAGGCGGCACGCGCTTCGCCCGAGGGCGACAGCGGCTTGTCCATGTCGGAGATGATGCCGAGCACGGTCTCTTCCAGCTGGCGCTGCTCGTGCTTGTCGTTCAGCAACCACTGCACGCTGGCATCGAAATCGCGCAGCGTCTCCTCCAGGCGCGGATCGCGATAGGAGTAGAAGCGGAACGCGCAGGCATTGCTGTCATAGCCGGCGCCGCCACCATAGGCGCCCCCCTTCTCGCGGATTGCGCCATGCAGGAAGCCGTTGCGCAGGAAGCCGCCCAGCAGCATCAGCGGCGCGGCATCGGCATGCTCCAGCGGCACTGCGGCATAGGCCTTCGAGCAGAACTGCACCTGGGTGTTGGCCAGCCAGGCCACGCTCTGCTGCGCCGGCGGCGTCATGAAATGGAAGGGCTCGGCCAGCGGTGCATAGCGCGCGCCGGACCAGGTAGCGGCCAGCGCCGACTCCAGCCCCGACAGGCGATCGCCCTCGCCGATCAGCAGGCAGCGGCGCGGCGCCGACAACACCCTGGCATGCAGGGCCTGCAGGCGCGCCAGCAGTTGCTCCAGCGCCTCATCCTGGACAATGGCGGCGTCCAGCGCCTTGAGGCGACGGATGCCGTGCAGGCCGGAGACGCGCTGGTTGAAGCCGGCGACGGCACTGAAGGAGGCGGCGGCGGCCTGCATGGCCAGCGCATGGCCCTGGCCGGTGACGCTGTTTTCCCAGCGCGCCTTCATCTGTGCCACGAATTCGCGCACGCGATTGGACTCGTCGAAGCGAAGCTCCTCCAGCGTAACGCGCATGAGGTCGTTGAAGGCATGGGCCTGGCTCACCAGGGCCTTGCCGGAGAGCAGCAGGTGGCCCTGGCCACGGCCGGGATCCTCAAGGTCGCCGCGCACCGAATAGCTCATGCGCAGGCCGCCGGACACGCGCGACTGCCACTGCTGCATTTCCAGGTAGTCGCGGTTGCCGGCCCCCAGCTCGCTGACCAGCGCCGAGTACAGCGGCAGCAGCTCCAGCTCCTCGCTGGCCAGCGGCGGCAGGTCCAGGATCATCTGCTCGTAGACGAGGCCGTTGGTGCCTTGAGCATAGACAGCGAGCGGGATCGCCTCGCTGCCGACCTGAAGCGAGGTCGCGTTGCCCTGCGCCACGCGCAGCTCGGCCGGGATGTCCTCGCGGCCCACGCGGGGCAGGATCTCGGGGTCGTCCTTCTGCTCCTGGCGCGCGGCCAGCGCGGCGGTGTCGCGGCGGATGCGCTCGATATCGTCGGCGCTCAGCGCGGCGCGCAGCTGCGCCAGGCGCGCCGCCTCCCTGTCGCGGCGCTGCGCGCTCAGGGTGGAGTCCGGCACCAGGGTGACACGCACGCGGTGCGCATTATCCAGCAGCCAGTGCTGGACCAGGCCGCGGATATAGCCCGGATCCAGGATGGCCTCGCGCAGCTCGGCCAGCACCGTATCCATGTCCCACAGCGACACCGGATCGCCGTCGTGCAGTACCGCGCCCAGGCCGTTCATGATGAGCTGCAGGCCGTAAGGATAGGAGTCGCCACCGATCTCGCGCTGGGAAAGCTCGAGCTGGTGCAGCACGGCCTCCACGTCCTCCAGCGGCACGCCGTCGCGCGCCACTTCACGCAGCACCTCCAGCACGCCCTGCTCCACCGCCTCGGCATGTTCAGCTTCCGAGCCTTCGAGGCCGCAGAGGAAGGTGAGCTGGCGCCCCGAATCATCGACGCCGAGCAGCGAGGACGGCGAGTTGCCGAGCTCGGTGGTTTCCAGGAACTGGCGCAGCGGCGAGGCGGAGTTTTCCAGCAGCACGCCGGAGAGCAGCTCGATCTCGAAGCGCTCGCGCAGGTTGGCGGTGTGGCCGAGCAGCCAGCCCATCACCACATGGGTTTTCTCGGCGGTATCGTCCTCATCCAGGGCATAGGGCTCGGTGACCGCCAGCGGCACACTGTAGCGCTGCTCGTCGTGGCCACGAATCTGCTCGGGCAACGCACTGAAGTCCTTGAGCGCCTCGTCCTCGAACCGCGCCTGCAGCTCCACTGCCGGAATGTCGCCGTAGGTCATGAACACGGCATTGCTGGGGTGATAGTGCTCCTTGTAGAAGGCTAGCAGGTCCTCATAACGCAGGTCCGGAATGACCTCGGGATCGCCGCCCGAGTTGTAGTGATAGGTGGTGGTGGGAAAGAGATGCTTGTTGAGCTCATCCCAGAGCACGGAATTCACCGAGCTCATGGCGCCCTTCATCTCGTTGAACACCACGCCCTTGTAGACCAGCGGACTGTCGGGATCATCCGGCTTCTCGAACTCGACCCGAATGCCTTCCTGCTGGAAATCCAGTGGATCCAGGCGCGCAAAGAACACCGCGTCCAGGTAGACCGACAGCAGGTTGTCGAAATCCTTGCGGTTGGGGCTGGCGAAGGGATAGGCAGTCCAGTCGCTGGAGGTCATGGCGTTCATGAAGGAATTCAGCGAGCGCCGGATCATCATGAAGAAGGGATCGCGCACCGGGTAGCGGCGCGAGCCGCAAAGCGCGGTGTGCTCGAGGATGTGCGCCACCCCGGTGGAGTCCATGGGCATGGTGCGCAGGGCCACGCAGAACACGTTCTCGGAGTTGTCGGCTGCCAGGTGGTAATGGATGGCGCCGGTCTTGCGGTGGCGGTACTCGGCCACGGTCAGGTTGAGCGAGGCAATGGGAACGGCGCGGATGGCTTCGAAGGCGGGGTGCGCCGGGGGTAGGGACAGCTCGGTCACGGGATTACTCGGGCGGCGGATTTGTCAGGATTATGGGGGATGGACCCGGCTGGCCCAAGCCTTGCGCTTTGCATCTGTGTAATTGCTGGCCGGTTGCCCCCGGCACCGGGCCGGGATGGAAACCGGGCCGCAGCGCCATCCGCAGCGCCTTTCGGGTGCCAGCGGCAGTCCGCCGCACGGCGCTGACGACACGGCAGGAACACCTTCCCTACTGGGGTCCGGGATGCCCGCGCCTACTGCAGCTCAACTGCCATCGCCGCTCCTCTCCCGGGCCCGCCTGCGCTAGGCTCTGCGGTTTCTTCCCTTGCCAAGGACCGCCATGGCCTCCCGCCTCCTGCGCCTGCTCGACCGCCTCGAAGCCGCCGGCAACCGCCTGCCCCCGCCCACCTGGCTGTTCGTCTGGCTGGGCGGCATCGTGCTGGCCCTCTCCGCGCTGGTGGCGCTGGCCGGCTGGCAGGCGCACTGGCCCGATGGCAGCCGCAGCGTCAGTGCCGTCAACCTGCTCTCGGCCGAAGGCCTGCGGCGCATCCTTACCGAAACCGTGGCCAACTTCACCGGCTTTGCCCCCGTCGGCCCGGTCATCGTCGCCATGCTCGGCCTGGGGCTGGCCGAGCGCTCGGGGCTGCTGGGCGGCCTGCTGGCGGCCCTGGTGCAGCTCACGCGCGGCCGCGGCCTGCCCTTCCTGGTGGCCTTTGCCGGCGTGCTCTCGCATGTCGCCCTGGACGCCGGCTACGTGGTGGTGATCCCGCTCGCCGGCCTGCTCTTCCACCGCGCCGGCCTGCCACCCCTGGCCGGTATTGCCTGCGCCTTCGCCGGCGTCTCCGGAGGGTATGCCGCCAACCTGCTGATCTCCCCGGCGGACGCCATGCTCGCCGGCCTCACCACCGAAGCCGCCCGCACCGTCCGTCCTGACGCCAGCGTCGCCGTCACCGCCAACTACTGGTTCATGGCTGCCTCTGCCTTCCTGGTCGCCGGCGTCATCGCCAGCGTGACCCGGCGCCTCGTCATCCCGCGCCTGCAGGACACCGCCAGCGCAGCCGAAGTGCAGGTCGACTCCCTGCACCCGGCCGGGGCCCGCTCCGTACTGCTGTGGACCCTGTTCCTGGCCGTCTTCTGCCTGCTCGGCCTGCTGCCCGGCGACGGCTTCCTGCGCGGCGAGGACGGCAGCCTGCTGAAATCACCGCTGCTGCAGGGCGTGGTGGTGCTGGTCGCGGTGTATTTTGGCGTGGCGGGCCTGCTCTACGGCCGCCGCAACGGGGTCTGGGCGCGCGCCAGCGACTGCGTGCCGGCGCTGGAGGACACGGTGCGCGTCCTTGCCGGCTATCTGGTACTGATGTTCTTCGCCGCGCAGTTCGTGGCCTGGTTCAAGTGGAGCCAGCTCGGTGAGATGCTGGCCCTGAGTGGCGCCAGCGGCCTTCGCGGCCTGGACCTGTCGCCGGTGCTGCTGCTGGTGGGCTTCGTGCTGCTGACCGCGCTGGTCGATCTCTTCATCGGCTCCGCGTCGGCCAAGTGGGCGCTGATGGCGCCGGTGTTCGTACCCATGTTCCTGCTCGCCGGCATCCCCGCCGAAGCCACCCAGGCCGCCTACCGCGTCGGCGACAGCACCGCCAACATCATCAGCCCGCTGATGCCCTATTTCGCCATGGTGGTGGCCTTTGCCCAGCGCTGGCAGAAGGACACCGGTGTCGGCACCCTGATGGCGCTGATGCTGCCCTACTCCCTGGCCCTGCTGCTGGCCTGGACCACCTTCCTGGCGCTGTGGCTGGCGGCGGGCTGGCCGCTGGGCCCGCAATAGGCGGCCGTCCGCGCCGCAGCGCCTACACTTGTCCGTAGCCAAGCGTGGCGCCCCGGCCTCTTGCCGGCGGCGCCGGCACCCGGCGGGAGGCCGCGATGGAAGGTTGGGCAATGGAATGGATGGGCAAGCCGCTGTGGCTGTGGGGCGTGCTCATGGGTTCGGTGCTGACGCTGCTGGCCTTCGACCTCGGCGTACTCAACCGTCGCGACCATGTCATCGGTGTGGCGGAAAGCCTGCGCCTGTCCGCGTTCTACATTGCCGCCGGCCTGCTCTTCGGTGTCTATGTCGGCGTCATGCTCGACATGAACCACGCGGTGGACTATTACACCGGCTTCCTGGTCGAGAAGAGCCTGTCGCTGGACAACATCTTCGTCATTTCGCTGATTTTCAGCTATCTGGCCGTGCCCCCGCTGTACCAGCACCGGGTGCTGTTCTGGGGCATCCTCGGCGTCATCGTGCTGCGCGCGCTCATGATCGGCCTCGGCGCCACACTGCTCGCGCGCTATGCCTGGCTGCTGTATTTCTTCGGCGCCTTTCTTGTCCTCACCGGACTGCGCATGCTGTTCACCGTGGACAAGGAACCCGACCTTGCCCGTAACCCGGTGCTGGCTTTCCTGCGCCGCCATCTCCGCGTCACGCCGGAACTGCACGGCCACGATTTCTTTGCCCGGCTGCCGCATCCAGCCAATCCGGCGCTGCAGGTGTGGTGGGTGACGCCACTCTTCCTGGCGCTGTGCATGGTGGAGCTGGCCGACCTGCTGTTCGCCGTGGACAGCGTGCCGGCCATCTTCGCCATCACCACCGACCCCTTCATCGTCTACAGCTCGAACATCTTCGCCATCCTCGGCCTGCGCGCGCTCTACTTCGCGCTGGCGGCCATCCTGCACCGCTTCCACTACCTCAAGTACGCGCTGGCCCTGGTGCTGGTGTTCATCGGCGCCAAGATCTTCCTGGGCGACTTTGTCTTTGGCGGCAAGGTGCCGCCGCTGCTGTCACTGGCGGTGACCCTGGGCCTGCTGGCCGGCGGCGTTGTCTTCTCGCTGTGGAAGACCCGCGCCGCGCCGGGCCCACCACCGCGCTAGCACCGGCGCCTGCAGGCCCCCGTACCAGCGGCGGCCAGCGCTAGTACCAGAGGCGGAAGCCGGCCACGCCCCGTGCCTCGCCGCTGCGCTCGCCACCGGCACGGGCAAGGTCCGCCGTGCCGCCATGCAGGCGCGTCCACTCCACGCCCAGGTAGGGCGCGAACTCGCGACGGATCTCGTAGCGCAGGCGCAGGCCCGTCTCGGTCTCAGCCAGGCCGCTGCCCAGGCCCTGGCCGGCATCGCCGCGGCCATAGGCGTTCAACTCCAGGCGCGGCTGCAGGATGAGCCGGCTAGTCAGGCGCAGGTCATATTCCGCCTCCAGTGTCGCCGCGCTGCGACCGTTCTCGCCGACATAGGCGACGGCCGACAGCTCCACGAAAAACGGTGCCAGGCCTTCCACGCCAAACCCCAGCCAGTCACGTCCCTCCCCTTCGCCGGCATCATGGCGAACGCCGAGGCGGCTTTCCCACCAGCGCGTCACTGCATGCCTCCAGTAGAGCTCGTGCCTCGCTTCTTCAGTCTCGCCCTGCAGCCGCTCGCCTTCGCTGCTGAAGACCAGCCGATCCATGTCATTGCCCGCCATGGCGCCGGCCTCCCACAGCAGCGCCGCCTCGCCGTCGGCATCCAGTACCTCCAGGCGCTCAACCAGCAGCTGCGTGAGGAGGGGCGCCTGCATATGGGCATGTGGCCCCAGCTCGGGAAAGGCGGCCCGCACCTCCTCCGCAGTGGGCACCGGCAGCACCGGCCCCGGCGTCGACCGCGCACCGTGGTCATGTGTCCCGGGAGGCGTCGCCGGAGCAGGCATCTGATGCGTCGAGTGATCCTGCTCGCCAGGCGTCGAACGCGGCCCGGTCAGCGGCAGCGCGGCCTCGTCACTACTGGCCGGGCCTTCGACTGGCGGATGCCCGGAGTGATCAGTCACCGCACTGACGGCGGGGTTCGCCGCATGGCCCGAGTGATCTGTTGGCGCGGCTGCATCGGTCGACGGATCCGGGGCCACGGACGGCGCCGCCGCAACCGTGGCCTGGCCATGACCGGAATGATCCACTTCCTGGGCCTGCAGGGGCGCTGTCAACAGCAAGGCCGCGGCCAGGGCAGCCAGCTTGATTACGCACTTCATGGCAGCACCCTCACTTCACGGAACATGCCCAGGTCCATGTGCATCAGCAGATGGCAGTGATACGCCCAGCGCCCCAGCGCATCGGCGGTGACGCGATAGCTGCGCCGGGTGCCGGGCGGCATGCTCACCGTGTGCTTGCGCACCAGGAAATTGCCCGCCTCGTCTTCCAGGTCGCTCCACATCCCGTGCAAGTGGATGGGATGCTCCATCATGGTGTCGTTGACCAGCGTGAAGCGCACGCGCTCGCCGTATCTCAGTACGATGGGCGCGGCGTCGCGGAAAGGGATGCCGTCAAAGGACCAGACATAGCGCTCCATGTGGCCGGTCAGGTGCAGCTCGATCTCGCGCGTCGGCGCACGGCCGTCGGGATCGGGGAAGGCACTGCGCAAATCGGCATAGGTCAGGACCCGGCGGCCGTTGCCGCGCAGCCCGACGCCCGGATCCTCCAGGCGCGGCATCGGCATCATGGCCTGCATGTCGACGCCGGGATTGCCACGCTCGCTGTCCGGGTGAGGCTGTGCCGGCATGGCGTGGCCGGCATGCGCGCCATGGTCCATGCCCATGTCCGCCATGGTCAGCTCCTGGCGCGGATCCAGCGCCGGCACCGGCGCGTGAAAACCCTGGCCGCGCGCGAGCGTGGCGCGGGCAAAGCCGCTACGGTCCATGCTCTGCGCAAAGATCGTGTAGGCATCCGCGGTGGGCTCGACGATCACGTCCAGGGTCTCCGCCACGCCCAGGCGAAACTCGTCGATCGCGACCGGGACCACGTTCTGCCCGTCGGCCTGCACCACCGTCATTTTCAGCCCCGGGATGCGCACGTCGAAATAGGTCATGGCCGCCGCATTGATGAAGCGCAGCCGGACTTTCTCGCCCGGACGGAACAGACCCGTCCAGTTGGCAGCCGGCGTGGCGCCATTGACCAGGTAGGTATAGGTGTAACCGGACACGTCGGCGAGGTCGGTGGGCGTCATGCGCATCCCGCCCCACATGGCACGGTCCGCCCACGCCGCCCTTAAGCCTTTGCTGCGGGTATCGCGCACAAAGTCGCCGAGCGTGCGCTGGTGAAAATTATAGTAGGTCGGTTGCTTGCGCAGCTTGTCCAGGATGCGCGCGGGATGCGCGTCGCTCCAGTCCGACAGCAGCACGACATGCTCCCGATCACAGGGCACCGGCTCGGGTTCGCGCGGCTCCACGATCAGTGCGCCGTACAGGCCACGGGCTTCCTGGAACGCGGAATGGCTGTGATACCAGTAAGTGCCGGACTGCTTCAGCGGGAAACGGTACTGGAAGGTTTCGCCCGGGCGGATGCCCGGAAAGCTCATGCCGGGCACGCCATCCATGCCGGCCGGCAGCAGGATGCCGTGCCAATGGATGGAGGTGTCCTCCGCCAGGGTATTGGTCACATTGACGATAAGCAGGTCACCCTCCTTCACGCGCAGGACGGGCGCCGGCAGGCTGCCGTTGACGGTGATGGCGGCGCGCTCGCGGCCGGTGAGGTTCACCGTCTGCGCGCCGATGCGGAGGTCCAGCACCGGGCCGGTGGACACCGCCTCGGCCTGGCCCGACCGGGGCCAGCCCATGGCCAGGCCAAGACCGCCGAGGGCGAGTCCCTGCACGAAGCGGCGCCGACTGAGCGCTGGCAGCGGCAAGAAAGTGCTACCGGGTTCATCTATTATTGGATTCATTCGGGCTCTCCACCATGGCGAGTGGCGACTTGCGGACGCGCCATGGAGTGTAATGACTGACGGGGAAGCGTACGGAGAGGGAGTCAGCAGATAGGAGGCCGCAGCAGGGGAACCGGCGTGCGCGATGGCCAGGCCAGCGAGGGCATCAGGCCCGCAAGGGACTGGCCTGGCAGGGGCAGCACCAGTGACGGCAGGGCCTGGGACTGCAGCGCGCAGACACAATGCCCGATATCGTTGCAGCAATGCGGCAGGCCCTGCGCTGGCGGCAGCACGCCCGGGGCCACCGCGGTGCCGGACACCGCCTCGTGGCAGGTCGCGGCATCGCCAGTCAGCGTCACGGGCATCACGGGCTGGGCGGCAGCCTTTGCATGCAGGAAGGGAGCGTCTACAGACCCGGCCGCCGCCAGGCTGTTGCCGGCGAGGACCAGGACCAGGAATAAGCGCAGGTAGTATCGGAGTGCCATGACGGCATTCTGGGCCGGTCCGGCGCCGCGGGCAAGGAGACGGCGGCACCTGTCATTGGACAAATTGCGTACCCTAATGGTCAGTTAAGCCCTTGAAGCCCTTCCCGGCCTGCCCTAGCCTCGCCCCACCTGTCCTGGAGTGCCGCATGAAGCTGAAAACGCCCTGCATCGCCGTTCCCCTGCGTCCCCACGTCGCCGACGGCCTGGCCTCGCTCACCGCGCGCGCCCGTACCCGCCTGACCGACGATGACAAGAAGCTGGGCGCCCAGTTGCTGGCCGACGCCTACTGCGACGTACTCGACCATGTCTTCTTCGAGATGCTCTACGACATCAACCGGCACCATCCCTCGCCCGTCATGGGCGAGGCCATCGCCACCGGCAACGAGATCAAGGAAAAGATCCACAGTTCCCTGGGCTGGGTGGTCGGGTTCTTCTCGAGCGAGCGCATCATCCCGGTCATCAATCACTTCAACGCGATGACCCATGCCATGGACCGTGAGGGCTCCCCCGAGCACTTCACCGCCTTCGGCATCAGCGACCAGCTCGCCGCCAGCTCGCAACGCGTGCTGGGGGAGCTTGCCGACGGCTCGGCCAGGAGTCTCGATGAAGGCATCGAACTGCTCATCGAAGTGCTGGAGGTTGCGCTCGAGCAACTGGTCCACGAACCCAAGCGCCTCATGAAATTCAACTTCGTGGTCAACAAGACGCTGGATGGGGTCATCTCGCTGCTGCTGGGACTGTTCAAGCGCATGCTGCGCAAGATTGGCCACCAGGTGCCGCGCGACATGTACCCGCGGGTCTCTACCCATCTCTCGCGTTTCCTGGTGACACAGGCGCCGCCAGCTCCCTCGAACTGAGGCCGCCGCAGCAGCCGCCGAAGGCAGCCCTCTGCCGGGCCTCGCCCCACTGCTCCCGGGACTTGCTCGCCAAGGCTGCGGGAGCGGTCCCGGATCAGGGGCAACGTTCATCCTTCCTCGGTCGTGCCACCCGCCTGAAGATGTCGCTCCCAGGCCTCGAACAGGCCCATGCCCGCCACCATGGCGACGACAAAAGTCACCGCGCGGAAATCCAGCAGGCCCACGGCCACCACCGCAGGGCCCGGGCAGAATCCGACCAGGCCCCAGCCAATGCCGAAGGCCAGGCTACCCGTCACCAGGCGTCGGTCCACGGGACGCGGTCCCGGCAGATGAAGCGGCTCGCCGGAGAGGGACGCCGGGCGGCGACGGGCCAGGGCAAAAAAGGGCGCAGCCGTGAGGATGGCAGCGCCCATGACCAGCATGAGCGAAGGATCCCAGCGGCCGGCGACGTCGAGAAAGGCGAGGACCTTGCCCGGATTGGCCAGCCCCGAGAGCAGCAAGCCGATCCCGAAGAGCAGGCCGATGAGGAAGCTGGAGAGCAGATAGGACGGCCGGGACATCAGGACACGTCTCCCAGCACATGCCGCAGCACAAACACCGTGGCAAAGCCCGTGGCCATGAAACACAAGGTGGCCACCAGTGAGGGCAACGACCAGCGCGACAGGCCACAGACGCCATGACCACTGGTGCAGCCGGACGCGAAGCGGGTGCCGGCGCCTACCAGCAGGCCCGCCACCACCAGGAGCGGAGTGCCGGACGCGATCTGCAGGGGTGGCAGCGTGGCCACCAGCGCATACGCCGCCGGTGCCAGCAGCAGCCCCGCCAGGAAGGCCAGGCGCCAGGCCACGCCGCCTGCGGCCGGACGCAGCAGGCCGCCGAGCATGCCGCTGATGCCGGCAATCCGGCCATTCACCAGCAGCATCAGGCCCGCGCTGATGCCGATCATCAGGCCGCCGCCCAGCGCCGCCGCCGGCGTAAAGGCATTCCAGTCCATCTGCATTGGCGACCCCCGACGACCCGTGTCCGGCCCAGCGGGCCAAAATAGGTAGTCATTCTAGGGGTACGACAAGAATTTCCAATCACCCGCGTTCCACCGGTGCAGGCCGACATTCCCGACCCAGGCAAGCTCACACCCGCCCGCCTGGCCCCGGCCCCGTCGTCGCCCCTTCATTCCAGACCGCCCGGGCAACCGCCTGGCACTGGTCGATATAGTCCCGGGCAATTCGCGCCACCACGTCATAGCCCAGCCATCCGGCGACCGCGCTGCCACCCAGGGGGATGAACTTGGCCACCTGGGTCGCGAGCAGGCGACGCATCTGTCCCCCGAGGTTACGGCGCAGCAGCAGCTGCCTGGATACCTGGCCGCAAAACCCGGGGCGGTGCTGGTGCAACTGCCAGGTGGCACGCTCGCGCTGCGCCGTCGGCATGTCGCGCAACTGGGCGGGCGACAGGCCAAAGCGCTCGGTGATCTCGGGTAGCAACCGGTCCAGCAGCCGCGCATCGGCAAGTACGTCCAGGCCCGCCACCGGCACCATGGCCGCCAGCGCCGCCAGGGGCGCACGCCGCCGCAGCAGGCGCAGACTGTCGTCCCGCGCCTTGTCGATGTCACGAGAGGTCATCTGCAACATGGTCTTCTCCACGAGGCAAAGAGGCTTCCTAGGCATAGTTGCTGTGGCCACATACGCAAGCCCTTCAGCGTCAACCTTACGGATGCGGAACAGAGCAGTAATCTCCGCCAGCGGCACCCCCTGTTTCCCGACACGCACGACTGGCAATCGCTGTCGCGGCGCTTCGCTGACCGGCTACAGAGACACCATCCGGGGCAATCTAGGCTGAATGCGACACGCTCGCATAAGGACATGCCCATGAAAGCCGCCTACCTGGTCATCTTTGCCAGCCTGCTCGCCTTTCCGCTGACCTTTTCGCTTGTCGAGCGGCAGGCTGACCGCCATTGCCCCGCCAGCCAGCCCTGCCTGCCGCGCGACCTTCACCTCAGCACCCTGCAACAGGACGCCCTGCGCAGCGTCTACGAGCGCAATCGCCGACAGCAGGAAGCACTCGATCGCCAGACCCGGCATGCCCTGCTCGCCGTGCTGACGCCCGAACAACGCCAGCAACTGCGGGAGCGCGACCCCAGCTTCGAGCATTCACGTCCCGACCGGGCACGTACCGGAGCACTCCCCCAGGCCCAGCGGTGAATGCGTTTTCCGCCACCTGGGCGAAATGGCATGACCCCTGGCCTGCCTGCTCCTGAAGACCGGCGCAGCACCGGCCTTGCCATGCCGGTACGCAATCTTCAGAGGAGACCGCCTCATGGCGCTAGCAGACACGACCCGTCGCGTTGCCGAACACACGCCAGAGCACATCAACGAAAACATCAAGGCCGCGACCTTGCGCTCCATCAAGTACTACCGGGCCTATCCGGACGAGATTCCGGAGCGACTCAAGGCGCTGGACAGGGAATGGGACATAGAGCGCGTGCTGGTCACCAATGCCGCCAGCCTGATGCTGCTGGGGACAGGCCTGGGAATTGCCGTGAGCCGGCGCTTCCTGGTGCTTCCCGTACTGGTCAGCGGCTTCCTGCTACAACATGCGTTGCAGGGCTGGTGCCCGCCGGTATCCCTGTTCAGGCGCCTGGGCGTACGAACAGCTCCCGAGATCGAGAATGAGCGTTACAACCTCCTGGAGATCCAGCGCCAGCAGGGGGAATGAGCCGGCTCAGGGCTGAGCCTTGCGCTCCTGAACTCCTGGCAGGTCCCGGGTGTCACGGCCAAAGCGTCCTTTCAGGGCATCCACGCCCTCCTGGGGCCGGGCCAGCGTCTTGAGCTCCCCGCGTTCGGCCCGCTTCTTCTCCGGGTCGATGCGCTGACGACGCTGATAGTCATCCAGCAGCGCCGGGTCAGCCTCCCCGTCCCGGTTAAGCGACCACGCCAGCAGGGGATCGCCCGCGGGCAAGGCCGCGGCGGCTCGCCCCGGCGCGCCGGTATCCCAGAGCTGCCAGGTCTTGCCATAGCTGTTCATCTTGCCGCGCATGAATGCCGTCTCCGCAGCATCCGGCAGGCCTGGCGCCACCAACTGGCCGGACAGGATCTCGTAGTTATGCGGATGCCAGTAGGCGCGCTCCTCCGCCGGCAGGGATTCAAACACTCTGGCGGAAATGATGTATTCGATCCCGTTGAGCCGGGCCTGCTCACCGTCATCGTCAAACAGGGCGCATTGCGCAAAGTCCTCGTTGACCTGCTCGCAGTAGTGGTGGGCCACCATCTGGTGGCCGGCCATCCCCTTGAGCGGGTGAATGCCAGTCAGGTGCAGGTCGAGCCGCGAGGTCGGCGCCCCGGTCTGCAAGGCACGGGCGCCCGCCTCCAGCATTTCGGTGCGTCCGGATTTTTCCGCGCCGGGAGGAGATGCTGGCGTTCCGGACGCTGCTGGTGCGACAGGCGCTGGCGTTGCGCTTCCTGGTGCGGCGCCTTCAGTCGCCGGGGCACCAGCCGCCCCTGGCGGGGCGGCTGGTGCAGGCCCGGACAGGCAGGCCAGCAATGCCACCGCAGACACAGCAAGCAACGTTTCACTGCGGACTTGTCGCGAGACAACCATGCTGGCGTCCTCTCTTTGACCACGACCAGAAGGTGACTATAGACAGAGGAAGCTGCAGCTTCGGGGACATTCGGGTAGCGCCTCTGTAGCCCGCCGGGGGACGGGTACCTGCCGGCCGGCGGAGGCCTCCAACCTGCCCAGGCGATGGACAATCGTTCGGCTTTTTACGCAGGAATGCCGGCTTTTGGCTGCTGGCCGGAAGCCCTTCGCCCCCCAAGAATCTCACTCACTCGAACTCCTCATGCACAGGTGAGCCCATGAACGCCCAGACTCCCGCCGAACTGCTACAGCAGGCCAACGATGCCGACGCCCGCGAATGGAAAGATCCCAAGCGCTACCTCTGGCTGTTGGGACCGGCACTGCCGGTGATCGGCCTGGCCGCCCTCGGCGCCTATGCGGTCGCCCCGAAGAAGCTGCGCGCCCTGGCCTGGACCGGCCCCATGCTGATCCACGGCATCATCCCCGCGCTCGACCGCATGATCGGCGAGGACCGGAGCAATCCGCCCGCCGCTGCCGTCAAGGGCCTGGAGGACGACAAGTACTACGGGCGTATCGTGAAGGCCTTCATCCCCTCCCAGTACGCCATGACCTTTCTTGGCGCCTGGCTGGCCAGCCGCAAAAGCACTCCGCTGGCGGACCAGATCGGCATCACCCTGACCGTGGGCGCCATCAATGGCGTCGGCATCAACACCGCCCATGAACTCGGCCACAAGCACGACAAGGCCAGCCGTCTGCTGGCCATGGCCGCCCTCGCTCCGACCGCTTACACGCATTTTGCCGTCGAGCACAACTTCGGCCACCACAAGCGCGTCGCCACGCCGGAAGATCCCGCCTCCTCGCGCCTGGGCGAATCCTTCTGGAAATTCCTGCCGCGCACGGTGGTGGGCGGCATCAAATCGGCGGTGACCATCGAAAAGGAACGCCTGGAACGCAAGGGCAAGGGTTTCTGGACCACCGAGAACGAGTTGCTGCAGGGCTGGGCCATGAGCGCGGCCTTCTTCGGCGTCACCACCGCCATCTGCGGTCGACGCGCCATTCCCTTCCTGGCCGGCCAGGCGGCTTACGGCGCCGGCCTGCTCGAGGTGATCAACTACGTGGAGCACTACGGCCTCCAGCGCCAGAAAGACGAGGACGGCAAGTACGAGCGCACCCAGCCCGAGCACAGCTGGAACAGCAACCATATCGTCACCAACCTCTTCCTGTACCAGCTGCAGCGCCACTCCGACCACCACGCCCACCCCAGCCGCAGCTTCCAGGCCCTGCGCCACTTCGAGAAGGCGCCGCAACTGCCGGGCGGTTACGCCTCCATGCTGCTGCCGGCCTACTTCCCGGGCTGGTGGTACAAGATCATGGATGAGCGCGTGATCACCCATTACAAGGGCGACCTCTCCCGCATCAACATGGACCCGGAGCGCCGTGCCGAACTGCTGGCGCAATACGCGGACCTGGCGGCACGGAAGCAGGCCGAACAGGCCGCTGCCCTGCCGGATGGCGAGGCCGTCGCCCCTGCAACGACGGCAACCAGCGCGGCGGCAACGCCTGCGGCGAAGCCGGCCAAGGCCCGGGCGCGCCGCAAGAGCAGCGCCGCCTGAGCGGCGGCAACGGACGGGGGCGGGCCGGACTCGCCGCGGCCCTCAACGTCCGCCGTCATCGCCAGCGGCAACCTCAGCGGCAGCGGCAGCGACAACAGCGCGCGCGCTGACAACCTGAAAAAACAGAACCCGCCATTTTGGCGGGTTCTGTTTTTGGCGCGTCCGGACTTCCCGTCCGTGTCACATTGACCGTCAGCCGGCCTGCTTCTCCCGCGACGGCGCCAGCACGAAGTGGCTGAACTCGGGATGGCGCGTGCGCAGCCAGTACTTCCAGGTAAAGCCCGGCCACAGCGTATTGTTCTCACCCTTCTCGTTGAGATACCAGCTGGAGCAGCCGCCCGCGTTCCACACCATCTTCTTCAACTGGCGCTGGATGTCCTCGTTGAACTCGCGCGCGGCCTCCTCTGTCACTTCGATGGTGCCGGCGCGGCGGCGATCCAGTTCATCCAGGCACTTGAGGATATAGCTGATCTGCGCTTCGCTCATGAAGATGATCGAGTTATGGCCGAGGCCGCTGTTGGGACCGAGCAGGAAGAACAGATTGGGCAGCTTCGGCGCGACAATGCCCATGTAACCGCTCAGGGAACCGCGCGCGCGCAACTCCTGGCCATCCTCGTCGTAGATATGCAGCGGGCCAAGCGGGTCCTGCACGTCAAAGCCGGTGCCGCAGATCACCACGTCCACCTTGTGCTCGTCACCGTTGGCATCGATGACACTGTCCGCCGTCACTTCCTTCACGCCGGCCGCCACCACCTCCACATTGGGCTGCGCCAGGGCCGGATAATAATTATTGGAGAACAGCACGCGCTTGCAGCCCACCGCGTAATCGGGCGTGAGCTTGTCGCGCAACACCGGATCGGCGACCTGCTCGCGCAGGTGCTTGCGTGCCCAGGCCTCCACCCCCGCCATCAGCTTCGGGTGTACAAAGCCGAGGCCGAAGGTCTCGGAAATCCAGTACACGCTGTTACGCATCATGCGCTGAGCCAGCGGCACCCTGCGGAACAGGCCCTGCACCCGGTCATCGATGGCGACGTCGACCTTGGGAATGATCCAGGGCGGCGTGCGCTGCATCAGCACGAGCTTGCCCACGCGCGGCTGGATCTGCGGCACGAACTGGATGGCCGAGGCGCCGGTACCGATGACGGCCACGCGCTTGCCGTCCAGGTCGACGTCATGATTCCAGTCGGCGGAGTGGAACATCGGCCCCTGGAAATCCGCCAGGCCCTTCACGCGCGGCAATGCCGGGCGCGACAGGCCGCCCACGGCGGACACCAGGAAACGGCAGGTATAGCGCTCGCCGCCGCCCGTCGCCAGGTGCCAGAGCCCCTCGTCCGCCTTCCAGCGCGCCTCGAGGAGTTCCTGGCGGAAGCGTAGATGGGGCATGACGCCGTATTTGCTGGCGCAGTGGCGAATGTAGTCCAGGATTTCGGCCTGGGGCGAATAGCTGCGCGACCAGTCGGGATTGGGCTCGAAGGAGTAGGAATACATATTGGAGGGCACGTCGCAGGCAGCGCCCGGATAGTGGTTCTCGCGCCAGGTCCCGCCGACGTCGGCGGCCTTCTCGAGGATGATGAAGTCGTGGCGGCCGGCCTTCCTGAGCGCAATGCCCATGCCGATACCGGAGAATCCACTGCCGACAATGACGATCTCGTGGTGGGTGGTGCCCGCGCGAGGCCGCGATTCAGCTTGCGTCATGGAAAAGCTCTCTGGTGGGAGGGAGGGGGATGATAACCACCCGGGTACTGGAGGCCGCTTGTCTTTTCGGGACGCCGCCCATGGCCTGATATGACGAAGGATTAGACGATTGGCTGGTCACCCCGGGCACGGCCTTGTGCTAAAAAGAGAAAAGGCCCGTCTCACTATTGCCCAGGGAGGACTGAATGAAGACTGCCGCCGATATCCTCAAAGCCAAGGCGCATAGCCAGGTCTACAGCGTCTGGCCGAGTGCCACCGTACTGGAGGCCATCACCCTCATGGCCGAAAAGGGCGTAGGCGCCCTGGTCGTCATGGAGGGCGAGCGCCTGGTCGGCATCATCAGCGAGCGTGACTACGCCCGTAAGGTGGTGCTCATGGAACGTTCCTCGTACAACACCGAGGTCAGCGAGATCATGAGCGCGGACGTCATCACCGTCGACCCGGCCACCAGCAACCAAGCCTGCATGACGCTGATGACCGAGAAGCGCCTGCGCCACCTGCCGGTACTGGAGCAGGAGCGCCTGATTGGCGTCATCTCCATTGGTGACCTGGTCAAGGACATCATTTCCGACCAGCAGTCCATGATCCGCCAGCTGGAAAGCTATATCCGCGGCGAAACCGCCTGAGGCCGGGGCCGCCCGGGCCCCATTTTGTGTCTTTAGTGTGATTAAGCTGCCGCCCCCGCGGTGGCAGAATGGGATCCATGCGGGCCTCGGGAAGGGGCCTGCCTCCCACATGTGAAGACCACCGCCATGAGAAAAGGATTTCTCGCCGCCCTGGCGCTGCTTGCGCTCGTCCGGGGCCAGGGAACACTCCCTGGTGCACTGCCTGCCCCTCCGCTTTCCGCATTACCCGCGGCCACCGCTGTCCTGCCCGCCCCGCCCCTGATGGCAGCCGGACAGGCCTTGCCAGCTCACCGGCCGTCGGCGGATCAGGCGCCGGCCGCCGCCGTTCGTGCCCGTTGGCCGGCGGCCCTGGCGCCGACGCCGCTGGAAGTGCCCCTGCGCGCCCTGGCGCCGGCCCGCGCCGGCGAGTTCACCCTGCTCGGCATGCACTAGGCTTCCTCAGCCCTGCTCGGGCGTGAAGAGCGGCAGAGTGAGGTCGTCGTCCGGGCGCCGGGACGCGCGGCGCGGAACCGGCGGCAGCGGCCCCTCGGGCACGCTGTCGGCACGCGCCAGCGACCCCATGCGCACGCCCAGCAGGCGCAGGCGCCGGTCCAGGGGCACACGCTTCAGGCACTGGCCTGCCAGCTGGCGAATGCGGCGGGCATCTGCGGTATAAAAGTCCGCCGTGAAGTCGCGGGTGATGCTGCGGAAATTGTCATAGCGCAGCTTGATGCCCACGGTGCGGCCGACATAGCCCTTGCGCACCAGGTCGGCGGCCAGCTGCTCGCACAGCCGGGTAAAGATGGCCCCCAGCTCCGCCCGGTCCTGTACCGCATGCAAGTCGCGGCCGAAGGTGGTCTCCCGGCTCATGGATACCGGCTCGCTATGCGTCGAGACCGGGCGATCGTCACGCCCGTGCGCCGCCTCATGCAGCCAGCGGCCGTAGCTGCGCCCGAACTCGGCACAGAGCCACTCGGGCGCGCGGGCGGCGAGATCGGCAATGGTGTGAATGCCGGCGCGCTGCAATTTCTCATCGGTACGTGGGCCGATGCCGTTGATCTTGCGACAGGGCAAGGGCCAGATCAGGCGTTGCAGGTCGTCCTCGGCCACGATGGCAATGCCGTTCGGCTTGTTGAACTCGCTGGCCATCTTGGCCAGGAGCTTGTTCGGCGCGACGCCGATCGAGCAGGTCAGGCCGGTAGCCTGCAGGATCGCCGCCTGCAGGCGCCGGGCCAGCACGAGGCCGCCCTCCTCCTGGCCCCCCTCTACCTCCGTGAAATCGATGAATACCTCATCCACGCCACGGTTCTCCATCACCGGCGCCAGGGCACGTATCTCTTCCTTGAACAGCCGCGAGTAGCGGCGGTACTCGTCAAAATCCACAGGGAGCAGAATGGCGTCCGGGCACAGCTTGGCGGCTTTCATGATACCCATGGCCGAGCCGACGCCGAATTGCCGGGCAGGATAGGTGGCGGTGGTGATGACGCCGCGGCCGACATAGCCCGACAGGCGCGGAAAAGCTTGCAGCGGTATGCGCTCGAGATCCCCGGCGGCCGGGTCCAGGACGGCATCCTCGCGCCGGCGGCCGCCGCCGATCACCACTGGCAGGCCCCTGAGCTGCGGATAACGCAGCAGCTCCACGGACGCGAAGAAGGCATCCATGTCGAGATGGGCAATACGCCGGCGCAAGGAAGGCATCAGGAAACCTGAACGATCGGGACAGACGCCATTCTAAACGCAAGCCGTAGCTGTCCGCGCCGGTCTAGGAGGCGGCAGCGGCCCGGTCGGCGAACAAGGGCTCCTGCACCGGAGCGGCATCGTGCCACCCTGCAGCGCTCCGCGCCCTGGCCGCCAGCCCATACACGTCGTGGCGAAAGTGCAGCACCGGGTCGGCGCTGGCCATGATGCCGTCGACCAGGCGCAACGGATCAAAGTCCGTAACGGCGCCGCTGCGATCCTCGGCCAGCAATTCCAGGGTGCCTACCGTGATCAGGTCGCGCGACGCCGGCCAGGGCTGCGCCGGGTCGTCCAGCACATCGCCGGGACGGGCTACCTGTACCTGCAGGTGCAGCCGCACTGCGCCACGCCGGAGATGCTCCCGCATCTCTTGCGCAAGATAGTGCCGTCCGCGGCAGCATGCCCGGGCCCAGCCGAGATGGCGAACCTGCTCGGGAACCCAGCGATAGCGGACATGACGCTCACTGCCGTAGGGCGTGACCCAGGTGAAGGCATGGATGCCATGGTAGGCGATGCTGGCGTAACTGGCCGGCGGTCGTGCCAGCGCGCGCGCATTGGCCGGCAGGCTGGCTAGGACGCGGGGATGGCGCAACAGGAACAGCGGCAGCCGCCAGGCCATCGAGGGGCGCGGCGTCAGCGCCCGCGCAAAGGCCAGGAAGTGTTCAGGACGACTGACGGGAAAGCGCGGCAGATTGATGGCCACCACGTCGGTGCGGCGAGCCTCCGGCAAGTGGAAGGCGACCGCCAGGCCGCGCCCGTCAGGCAGCCAGTCCGGCCACCAACGCCACCCGCTGCTGCCGGAGAACCGGACCGTCGCCGCCACCGGCGCCCCTTGCAGATGCGGTGCGCGGCTGAGCCGAGCCGCCGCAGGCGACGCAATGAAACGACCTGAAAGAATGATGCCGCGCGCATGCACCACGCGGACCTCCGGCGGACGCCGGAACAACGCCCGCAGGGCCATCACCATGGCTTGAGCCCCTTGCTGGACCATCTTCTTCTTCACCTCCGGGCAATCTGCAAGTTTCCGGAGTCATCAGCATGGCCCTTCACCGCCGCCTTGCGCGCCGGCTTTGCTACTGCGGGAGGCGTACCGCGTCAAGGATATGTAAGCGCCGCCGGCACCCCGTCCGTCTCCGCCCGGAAGGGTGCCCACAGACGGCGACTAATCGTGACGGCCCTTGCCGTTGCCCTTGCCTCCGGAATCACCCTTGCCACCGCGCGCTGAATGCTTGCCATGCTTGCGCGGCTTGTATTCACGCTCGTACCACTCCTCTTGCACGAAATATACAGGGCGGCCACAAGCCTGATATTGATGGCAGTGGCGCGACCACTTCTTTGCATGCCCCGGCGGGACATGCATATAGATCGGCTGCGCCACTACGCCCACGACCGGCTGCACAATGATGGGCTGGACGTTGACGGTACGCGGACGAAAGTCGCCAATATCGATGCTGCCATAGAAGCCAGGCCGATCGACCGAAACGGAAACGCCGACATCGCCGGCGAGCGCGGGGGTGGCCAGGACAAGCAAGGCCGGAACAAGAAAGAAGCGCTTCATGGATTATTCTCCTTAGGAACTCACAAGGGTTAACGCGGCCGGGGCCGTATGGTTGACCCGGGAAGCAACCCGGGGAGGCCGGCGCCGGACTCCCGCTGCCCTTTTCACGCTAGCCTGCAACTGATCCGGCTTTGGTGACAGGACTTTCGTCACAAATTGCAAAATGCTTGGGTAATAGCTACAAGATGAGTACGTGATCACGTCACGCACCCCTACTGCATCACGACGCATCATGACTTCATCATGGCTCCAGGGAGCAGCAAGCGCCGTCGGCGCCGCCGCAGTAGCGGCCCTGCTCAGCGCCAGAGGTGGCGGCGACGGGACAGGCCGCCAGGCGCACCCTGGCCCCTTTTGCCTTCAGGGGGGCCAGAATGGAAAAGGGGTGCAGACTGGAACGGCTCGTGGCCAAGTCCGACCCCGCCCAGGGACACCCGGATCAAAGGAAGCGTCACATGAACCCGCATGACAGCCACTCGGCCTCCACGCCGGCCCCCGGCAGCGATCGCGAAGCGGGCAGCCCGCCCCCTCTGGTCCCAGGCGCGGACTTGCATGACCCCGTCTGTCACATGACGGTGACGCGCGACAGCCTGCACCATGCGGTGCACCACGGCCAGGAGTACTACTTTTGCAGTCCAGGCTGCCTGCAAAAATTCGCGGCAGACCCGGCGCCCTACCTGGCCCCGGTGACGGCGACACCGGAACCCGCGCCTGCGGCCGGCACACGCTACACCTGCCCCATGCATCCCGAGATCGTCCAGAACGGTCCCGGGGACTGCCCCATCTGCGGCATGACCCTCGAGCCCATGACCATCCGCGCAGAACAGGAAGACGGCGACTATCTCGCCATGCGCCGGCGCTTCATCATCAGCGTGGCCTTCAGCCTGCCGCTACTGCTGCTCACCATGACCGAGATGCTGCCGGGCGCGCACTGGAGCCACCGCATGGGAGGCGGCTGGGGCTGGCTGCAGCTCGTCCTCTCCACGCCGGTGGTGCTGTGGGCCGGACTGCCCTTCTTCCGCCTGGGCCTGCGGTCTTTCCTGAACCGTCACCTCAACATGTTCAGCCTGATCAGCATGGGCGTGGCGGCCGCCTATGCCTTCAGCGTGGCGGCATTGCTGCTGCCGGGCATGATTCCGTACAGTTTCCGCCAGGGCGGCGCCATCCCGCTGTATTTCGAAGCGGCTGCCGTCATCGTCTCGCTCGTGCTGCTCGGCCAGGTGCTGGAACTGCGCGCCCGCGCGCGCACCACGGATGCGCTGCGCGGCCTCCTGCGCCTGGCGCCGGAGAAGGCGAACCGGCTCCAGCTCGCCGCCGACGGGAGCCTGCACGAGCACACGGTTTGGCTGCATGAGGTCAAGGCCGGCGACCGCCTGCGGGTGAAGTCGGGAGAGCGTATCCCGGTGGATGGCCGAGTCCTGGAAGGCGCGTCCGCGGTCGATGAATCGATGCTCACCGGCGAGCCGCTGCCCGTCCACAAGGACGCGGGCGCGACAGTGACCGGCGGCACGGTAAACCAGGCCGGCACACTGCTAATGGTGGCGGAGAAGGTGGGGGACGACACCTTGCTGGCGCGCATCGTCGCGCTGGTGAACCAGTCCATCCGTTCACGCGCACCCATCCAGCGCCTGGCCGACCAGGTGTCTGCCTGGTTCGTGCCGCTAGTGATTGGCGTGGCCGTGGCGGCCTTTCTGGCCTGGTGGTGGCTGGGCCCGGAGCCGGCGCTGAACCACGCCCTGGTCGCCGCCATTTCCGTACTCATCATTGCCTGCCCCTGCGCACTCGGCCTCGCCACGCCCATGTCGATCATGACCGGCGTCGGCCGCGGCGCTCAGGAAGGTGTCCTTATCAAGGACGCCGCCGCACTGGAGCAGCTGGAAAAGATCGACACCCTGGTGGTCGACAAGACCGGAACACTGACCGAGGGCAAGCCGTCACTGGAAACCGTCCTTGCCCTGAACCAGGATGGCAATACCGCGCTGCAGCTGGCTGCCAGCCTGGACGCCCTGAGCTCGCACCCGATCGCCCAGACCCTGGTACGGGCCGCGAAAGAGAAAGGGCTTACCCTCATGGCGGTGGCAAACTTTGCGGAGGTGCCAGGGGCCGGCGTCACGGGCACTATCGACGGCCGCCACGTGATGCTGGGCAACGAGCGGCTTTTCGGAGACGCCGGCATCGCACTGGGGGCGCTCGGCGACGAAGCGGCCGCCCTGCGGGCGCGCGGCCAGACCGTGATGGTGGTAGCGCGGGACGGCGCCCCATTCGGGCTCATCGGCGTTGCCGACCGCATCAAGTCCAGCACCCGGGAGGCCGTGGCGGCGCTGAAGGCGGAAGGCATCCGCCTGGTGATGCTGACCGGTGACAACCGGGTAACGGCGGAGGCCGTCGCGGCGGAGCTCGGCATCGACGTGGTGCACGCGGACGTGCATCCGGAGGACAAGCACCGGCACGTGCTGCAACTGCAGAAGGAGAAGCGGATCGTGGCGATGGCGGGTGACGGCATCAATGACGCTCCGGCACTGGCCCAGGCAAACATCGGCATCGCGATGGGCAATGGCACTGATATCGCGATGCAAAGCGCGGGGGTTGTGCTGGTGAAGGGGGACCTGCGCGGCATTGCACGCGCCGTCCGCTTGAGTCGTTCCACCATGAAGAACATTCGCCAGAACCTCTTCTTCGCCTTTGTGTACAACTTCGTGGGCGTACCGCTGGCCGCCGGCTTACTGTACCCGGTGTTCGGCCTTCTGCTGTCGCCCATGATCGCCAGCCTGGCGATGAGCCTCAGCTCGGTATCGGTGATCGGCAACGCACTGCGCCTGAGAAATATGGAGCTATAGACGCCACGAGGCCATCGGTCATGCGTAGGGCGGAACACACCCGCAACGCATCAATATCGAAGTCCCTACAAGAAGCTGCTTTCCCTGTTTCGCGCAACTGCTTGAATGGGGAAAGCCGGAACGGGGGACTCCCCGTCCGCTTGCCGGTCGAGGCCAGCCCGGGCCCGCCGCTGACAAGGACGCCTCTTCCAAATGACCCTGCGCCTGCTCCGGCCCTGGCCGCTGATCCTGTCTGTCCTGGGCTTGGTCCTGGCCGGCATGCTGGCCCTGGAAATAGCGGGCTGGCCCTTCCTGAAGGCTCCCCTCGAGGCCCGGCTCTCGCAGCGCCTGCAACGCCAGGTGCAACTGGGAGGCGAGTTTCGCCTGCAACTCCTCGGGAGTATCCGTCTGCGCGTGGGCGAGCTACGGATTGCGCCGCCTGACTGGGAGCGTGACCCGCAGGGCCGGTTGGCACCGCCCTTCATCCAGGCCCGCGACGCTCGCCTCGTCCTGCCCTATTCCACCCTCCTCGATCAGTTCCGTTCAGCTGGACGCCCGTTGCACGTGCGCCGCCTTGAAGTCGGCGCCATCGATGCCCGCCTGCGTCGCCTCGAGGATGGCCGCGCCAACTGGCGCTTTGCGCCACACCCCGACGCCACCGCCAGCGGCCGGGAGGGGGCGGCCCCGGAGTTTGTCCACCTCATCGTGCACAAAGGGCAGCTTTCGCTAACGGATGCACAGCAAGACCTTGTCCTCCGTGCGCAGGTGCGCACCCGCGAAGGCAGCGCGCGCGACGCCGCCGGGCTTTTCGTGCGTGCCAGCGGCCACTGGCGCCGCCAGCCATTTACCGTCGAGGCACGTTCACCCGGTATCCTGCCGCTGGTGGCGCCACCGGAAAATGGCCGCGCCGTCGCGCTCGGCCTCAGCGCCCGCCTCGCCCATCCCGGCCGGCGCGACAGCGAATTCCGCTTCCGCGGGCGCGCCCGCGACCTGCTGCGCTTTGACGGCCTACAAGGTGATTTCCGCGTTGCCGGGCCTTCCCTGGCCGCGGCCGGTAACGCCGTGCGCATCACTCTTCCCAGTACCGACGCCTTCTTCATGCAGGGACGCATCAACAAGGAAGGCAAGCACTGGGAAGTAAATGTCGGACGCTTCGATGTCGGCGACACCCACTTGTCCGGCCGCTTTCGTTACGAAACAAAGGCCCCCCGACCACTGCTGTCGGGAGAGTTGCATGGTCGCCAGCTTGTATTGCGCGACCTCGCCCCTGCCTTCGGCGCTTCTCCGCCTCCGCCTGGCCCGGACGAGCCCGGCAGTGGCAAGGCCAAGACGCGCCCTGGCGGAGGGAAGGTGCTGCCGCAAAGGGACTTCGACATTCCTTCGCTGCAAAGAATGGATGCGCAGGTCGCGATCGATATCGACAAGGTCGACCTCGGCAGCGATTCGCTGAAACCCCTGCAGCCCCTGGTGGCACGACTGATCCTGCAGGATGGCGTGCTTCGCCTTGAGCAGCTGCTGGCGCGTACCGCCCAGGGGCAGCTGCAGGGCAATCTGCAAATGGATTCGCGCCAGGAAATCCCGGTCTGGTCCGGCGACCTGCGCTGGAACGGCATCGCCTTGTCGGACTGGGTCCGCGCCCGCAATCCCCTGGCGCAGAAGGCCAGCGAGGCGTCTCCGGCGGAGCGCCAGGAAGAGCGGCAAGCCGGAGAGCGGCGCACGCCGCACTTCCTCACGGGTGAACTGGCCGGGGAGGCACGCTTCCAGGGACAGGGCCGCTCCACTGCCACCATGCTGGCCTCCCTGGACGGTCATCTCTACCTCTGGATTCGCGACGGCACCGTGTCGCATTTGCTGGTCGAAGCCCTGGGCCTGGACATCGCCCAGGGCCTCGGCCTGGTAATCCGGGGCGACCGCAACCTGCCCTTGCGCTGCGCCGCCATGAGCCTGAAGGCGAAGGACGGCCTGCTGAGCACCGACGCCGGAATCGTGGACACGCCCGACACCCTGCTCCTTCTGAACGGGAGGATTTCCCTGGCGGAGGAGCGCTTCCACCTGCGCATCGAGGCCCGTCCGCATGACCGCAGCCTGCTGTCCATACGTTCGCCCCTGCAGCTCCGAGGCAGCTTTGCCGACCCCCAGGTGCGGCCTGACCTGCAGAAGCTGGGAGGCAAGGCCGTCCTCGCGAGCGTACTCGGCGCCCTGCTGACGCCCCTTGCCGCGTTGCTGCCGCTGGTCGACCCTGGCGAATCGCCCGGCAGCAAGGGCTGTGCCCAGACGCTGGCCCGGCTGCGAGAGAAGCCCGGCACCCCTGCGGCAATGAAGCGCGCGGTCGGCGACAAGCAATAGCAGGTAGGCCCCATCAGGTAACTCGCCGTATCTGCTGGCGGCCCCGTCAATAGCCAATAGTTGGACGTTTTGTAGGTAATTGTCGGGCAATCCATTCCGGCCCCGGTATCCCGGATGCTAGATTCCGGCCATACCCCCCGCACGAGGCCACCATGCAGCTCAAAAAAAAGATCAGTGAACTGGAGCGGGCTCGCGACAACGCGACGACCTACACGGAATGGGAACAGCTGGGCCTGGAGCTCGATGCGTTGACAGGCCTTGACCTGTGGAAGCTCGACAACACGTCTCCGGACTACAACTACGAGCTCATCCACGAGCGCCTGATATCGCTGCGCACCTTGCAGGAACAGGGCCGTACCCGCGAGCTTATCCGGTCGCTGCGCGAAGGCCTTCACCATGACCTCGGCAACATGGGGAATCCGGCGCTTTATTGCCGCGCCTATGTCGGCACCAAGCGCCTGATCGAGGATTACGTCGACCAGGTCTGTTCTGCGCTCAACTATGTGCGCGACCAGCCCGCCAGCGTCGTGCCCTTCGACGAGAAGCTGCGCTTTTTCGAGGACACGTCACGCAGCTTTGGGCAGCCCTCGCTCATGCTCTCCGGTGGCGCCACCCTCGGCCTTTTCCATATCGGCGTATGCAAGGCCCTGCAGGAGCAGGACCTGCTGCCCAAGGTCATCTCCGGCTCCAGCGCCGGCTCCATCATGGCCGCCATGGTGGGCTCGCATACCGATGAAGAGCTGCAGGCCATGTACGACGGCGACGGCTGGTACAGCAAGGCCTGGGCCTGGAAAAACCCGATGCGCGGCTTCCTCGGCGAGGGATTCGCCGACCAGAAGCAACTGGAGACCTTCCTGCGCCGCAATATTGGCGAATACACCTTCGAGGAGGCATTCGAAAGGACCGGTCGCCACGTCAACGTCACCGTGTCGCCGGTACACGAACACCAGAAGTCGCGACTGATGAACGAACTGACCTCGCCCTACCTGCTGCTGTGGAGCGCGGTCTTGGCCTCCTGCGCGGTGCCGGTCCTGTTCCCGCCCGTCACGCTTACGACCAAGAACGAAGGCGGCGATTATCTTCCCTACATGCCTCGCGAGCGCTGGGTCGACGGGTCCGTGAAAAGCGACCTGCCCCGTGAACGTCTGATGCACCTGTACAACGTGAACTACTTCATTGCCGTGCAGGTGAATCCACACATCGTCCCTTTCCTGCAATCCGACACCAATCGTGCCCAGCGGCGCTTCACCTCCTGGCCGCAGCGCATCGTGCGCGAGGAGCTCAAGTTCCATGGGGCCGGGCTCATGAATTTCCTGCGCACCCAGGTCAAGCACGAAGCCTCCCGGCAGCTCCTGGGCCATGCCTATACCATCCTGTCGCAGCGCTACTACGGGGACGTCACCATTCACCCGCGCCGCTACAGCATGGAGCATTTCCGCCACGTCCTGGCCGAGCCCAATGTGGACCGCTGGACCTGGTTCCGGCTGCAGGGCGAGCGTGCCACCTGGCCCAAGATCGCCATGATCCGTACACATACCCGTATCAGTGAAACCCTCACCGACAACATACAGCTGCTGCACAAGCTGCGCGCCCGCCGTCGCGAGGACCAGCTGCGCGTGGTGCCCTCGCGCAAGCCGGCCCCCACCGGCACCGCCTGAGCCCCCTCCTGGCGTCCGGCCTGCCCCACCCTGGCGGGTCCTGGCCGGACGCCGGTCCCCTGCCTGCCAAGGCTGCCCTGGCGGTCTACCCCGAAAGCCACTGCGCACTTTCTGCCCATCCCGACCGGCTGGCTTGCCGGCCGCACTAGTCGGGCACGCAAACCCAGCGCGTCCAACCTTCCTGTCCTTCCTGTCCTTCCCGTCCCTCCTGTCCTCTCCGGCCTAGCCGGGCTTTTCCACTGAGCCCCTCCTCCTGCGCCGCCTCCTCCTGGGCCGCCTCCTCCTGGGCCGCCGCCGAATAAGGCCGGCCACCGCAGCCATAGTCCCGTTCACGCCCTGCCAACTGCCAACCGGGAACCCTGACGCCAGCTGACCGTCGACAGCGCAGGCAGGATCGCTATAGTCGGCCCAAGGCCTCTCGCGCACGGAACCCGCATGACCCAGATCCAGATCCCCGGCTATACCCTCAAGCGCAAGCTGGGACAGGGCGGCATGGCGGCCGTCTTCCTGGCCGTGCAGGAGTCCTTCGGGCGCGAGGTCGCACTCAAGATCATGATGCCCGCCATGGCCAGGATCCCCGACTGCGCCGAGCGCTTCCTTCGCGAGGCGCGCACCATGGCCGCGCTGTCGCACCCGCACATCATCGTCGTGCACGATGTCGGCCAGGCCAATAACCTGTACTACTACGCCATGGCCCTGTACGACGGCGGCGACCTTACCCGGCGCATCCGCGGCGGCGGCCTCACCCCCCAGGAAGCACTGCGTGTGACCCGGCAAATCGCCGACGCCCTGGCCTATGCCCACCAGCAGGGCTATGTGCATCGCGACATCAAGCCGGACAACGTCCTCTTCCGTGAAACTGACGATGCCGCCATCCTCACGGATTTCGGCATCGCCAAGAGCCTTCACAACGACGAGCACCAGCTCACCCAGATCGGCACGACCGTGGGCACGCCCAAGTACATGAGTCCGGAGCAGGCCCGCGGTCAGCGTCTCGATGGGCGCTCCGACCTCTACAGCCTGGGCGTCATGCTCTTCGAGATGCTGGTGGGGCGGCCGCCTTTCATGGCCGGCGAAGCCGTGACACTGGCGATGATGCATTGCCAGGACCCGGTGCCACGCCTGCCCTCGGACCTCGCCCGCTTCCAGCCCCTGATCGATCGGCTGCTGGCCAAGGATCCGTCACAACGCCCCGCCGACGGCCGCGCCCTGCTGGCCGAGATCGATGCCCTGCTGTCCCCGTCCATGGCACCCGCCGGCCTCCAGGCGCGCACCGCGGTCCATCCGGTCATGACCAGCGACCCCACCCGTATACTCTCGGCGCTGCCGGCCGGCGCCCTGCCGCTCCCCGCCTCTCCCAGGCCGGGTGCCCAGGCGCCCAAGGCGGCCTATGTGCCGTTTTACCGCAGCGAGGAAACCAGCAGCGGCGGCCTTCTGAACCGGCGCTATGCCTGCACGGCCGCCTTTTCCTGCGAGGACTGGGAGGAGTTCAAGGCCCAGCTGCAGACCCTCCAGGATGAACTGCGGGAGTGGCTGGAAAGACGGGGCAAGAAAGCCGCCTCCCTTACCCTCGGGATCCAGGCGCACCCCTGGATCCAGGGACGTGTGCTGGAGGCGATCACGCGATCCCGTAGCGAGAACTCGGCCCTGAGCGCCGTGCTCAACCAGGCAGCGGTCAGCCTGCACCTCTACGCGGAAGACGAGCCGGTGGGCCAGCATCACCAGCTGAGCGACAAGGATGGCAAGCCGGTGGCCACCCCGGCACCGGCCCTCTGACCGGCCAGGGCTGACAGCGCCTTCCCATCTGCCGCCGCCAGCGCCGTACCAGTGCCCAGGGTCAGCGATACCTCCCTGACCCTGGATTGGCCTCAAAAAAGCCCGGGCAAGGGTTGCCAAACGGCATCCGGTCAGTAATATACGCGGCTCTTGTCGCCACCCCTCCTGGCGCATCGGGTCGTTAGCTCAGTCGGTAGAGCAGCGGACTTTTAATCCGTTGGTCCCGCGTTCAAGTCGCGGACGACCCACCACTTATCTCCGCCGCCGGCGCCCGGCTTACAGGCCGCCTCCTCCCTGATCGTTGCCTTCCCCGTCCCTTCCCGCCGGACGGAACTGACTCGCCTCCTGCTTCACCCGGTCCCGTTTGCCACCCACGCCCCCTGGCGCCGTTTGCCCTGGCTGTCTCCCACGACTGCTACGGCAAGAGCCAGTCCCGCAGCAACTGCCATGGCCTTCGAGACGGACGCTTACAGGACTTTACCCGGACACCCAGATCGGGCAACTGGCACCCGAGCCCCCCGTCATGCGTCCTGCCTATACTGAGCGGGCAATCCCCCTCTTTCCTCTCAGCAGGAGTCGCACATGGCCAGCAAGGACAGTCAGACCGGGCGTAAAGGTTCCGGCAAACAGGGCTTCGCCTCGATGGACAAGGACAAGCAGCGCGAGATCGCCAGCAAGGGCGGCCAGGCCGCGCACGAGAAAGGCACGGCCCATGAGTTCAACAGTGACGAGGCCCGGGCCGCCGGCCGCAAAGGAGGCGAAGCCTCCCACGGCGGACGCGGCCGGACGCGCAGCTGAACCCTGCCCCGGCCTCACCCCACCTGCGTGCTGCGCTCGCGCAGGTGGCGTGTGGCCGTCACCATGTTGGCAAGCGCCGCCTTCACTTCCGGCCAGCTCCGGGTCTTGAGCCCGCAATCCGGGTTCACCCAGATCCGGGACAAGGGCAGGTGCTCCCGGGCCGACTCCAGCAAGGCCGTCATCGACTTCGCCTCGGGCACGCGTGGTGAATGGATGTCATAGACCCCCGGTCCCATCGCATTCGGATAGCGAAAGGCGCTGAAGGCCTGGAGCAACTCCATCGCTGAACGCGCCGTTTCGATCGTGATCACATCCGCATCCATGGCCGCGATATGCTCAATGCAGTCATTGAAGTCGGCGTAGCACATATGCGTATGGATTTGCGTACGGTCCGCAACGCCACTGGTGGCGAGCCGGAAGGCGTGCACCGCCCAGCGCCAGTACTCAGCCTGTTCGCGGCGCCGCAACGGCAGCCCTTCGCGAAAGGCCGGCTCATCCACCTGGATGATACCAATGCCTGCCCGCTCCAGATCCCGCACTTCCTGGCGGATGGCCAGCGCCAGCTGCGCCGCCACCTCTGCACGCGTCAGGTCGTCGCGCACGAATGACCAGCACAGCAAGGTCACCGGCCCTGTCAGCATCCCCTTCACCGGCCTCGCGGTCAGCGACTGCGCATAGCGGGCCCACGCCACTGTCATCGGCTGTGGCCGGCTGACATCGCCCACGATGAGGGGTGGCTTCACGCAGCGACTGCCATAGCTCTGCACCCAGCCATGGCGGGTAAAGGCAAAGCCCGCCAGCTGCTCGCCAAAGTACTCGACCATGTCGTTGCGTTCGGCCTCGCCATGCACCAGCACATCCAGGCCCAGCGCCTCCTGCTCGCGAATGGCATGGGCAATTTCCTCGCGCATCGCCTGCTCATAGTCCGTGCGTGCAATCTCGCCCGCGCGCCAGGCCGCACGGGCCTGCCGGATCAGCGGCGTCTGCGGGAACGAGCCGATTGTGGTGGTGGGCAGGAGCGGCAGGCACAACGCAGCCGCCTGCGCTGCTTCGCGACGGGGATAGGCGCTGAGGCGTCGGGCATCCGCCGGCACCAGGGCGGCCAGTGCGGTACGCACCCCGGCGTCATGGCTACCGGGCGCGCGCCGGCGCGCCACCAGTGCCGCGTCTGCCGTCGCGACAGCGAGCAGGGCCCGCACGTCCTCGGGATCCTGCAGCGCCCGCTTCAGTACCGCGACCTCCGTCAGCTTCTGCACGGCAAAGGCCAGCCAGTCGGCCAGACCGGCCGGCAACGCCTGCTCGCGCGCCAGGTCCACCGGCACATGCAGCAGCGAGCAGCTGCTGGCGATCCAGAGCCGGTCGCCCAGACGGGCCTTTGCCTCCTCCAGCAAGGCCAGTCTCTCGCGCAGCGGGGCGCGCCAGACGTTGCGGCCATCGATGACGCCCAGCGACAGCACCTTGTAATCCGGCAGCTGGTCGACGACGCGGCGCCACTCCTCGCCGCTGCGCAGCACATCGATGTGCAGGCCGGCCACCGGCAGGTGCAAGGCCGTCCAGAGGTTGTCCTCCAGCGGCGCAAAATAGGTGGTCAGCAGCAGCTTCAGGTCGCGGCGCTGCAAACGATGGTAGGCATGTTCGAACCCTGCCTGCCAGGCGCCGGGCAGGTCCAGTCCCAGGATGGGCTCATCCACCTGCACCCACTCGACGCCCTGCGCGGCCAGGCGGTCCAGCACTTGGCCGTACACGGCCAGCAGGCGCGGCAACAACTCCAGGCGATCAAAGGCCTCGCCCTGGCACTTGCCCAGCCACAGATAGGTCAGCGGTCCCGGCAGCACCACCTTGACCGCATGGCCCAGGGCCTGCGCCTCCGCGACCTCGCTGAACAGGCGGGAGCTGCGCAAGGCAAACGCCTGGTCCGCCGTAAATTCGGGGACGAGGTAGTGGTAATTGGTATCGAACCACTTCGTCATTTCCTCGGCCACGGCATCGCAGCCGCAGGGAGCACGGCCACGGGCCATGCGGAACAGGGTATCGAGGTCGAGCTCACCCGCAGGGGCGTCGAAGCGGGCCGGCACCACGCCGAACAGGGCGGAGGCATCCAGGATATGGTCGTAGAAAGAGAAATCGCCGACGGTGACAAAGTCCAGGCCGGCGTCGGCCTGCAGGCGCCAGTGGCGGGCGCGCAACGAGCGCCCGCAGGCCTCCAGTTCGTCACGGCCAGTATGGCCGGCCCAATAGGCTTCGACGGCCCGTTTCAGTTCACGGTCCGCGCCGATGCGGGGAAATCCGAGGATATGTGTCTTCATGATGCAGTCCTTGTTGGCAACAGCGTTGATTCTCGGACCGCCTTTACTTAAATCAAAATCAACCTTTTAATAATCAACATGAATTTAATTCAGGCCTCGCCCCATGATTGACCTTCGTCACCTGCGCACCCTCGCCACCTTGCGCGAGACCGGCTCCCTGGCCGAGGCGGCCGACCGCCTGCACCTTACCCAGTCCGCCCTCTCCCACCAGCTCAAGAGCCTGGAGGCGGAGGCGGGCCTGACCCTGTTCGTGCGCAAGAGCCAGCCTCCGCGCTTCACGCGCGCGGGCGAACGCCTGCTGCAACTCGCCGACCTGGTCCTGCCGGCGCTGCGCGAGGCGGCGCGCGACCTGGCCCGCTTCAAGGATGGCCGTGCCGGACGCCTGGTGATGGCCATCGAGTGCCACAGCTGCTTTGAGTGGCTGATGCCGGCGCTGAACCGCTTCCGCAACGACTGGCCGGAGGTCGAGCTGGACTTTGTCAGCGGATTCCACGGCGACGCCCAGGACATGCTGCAGCGCCGCGAGCTTGACCTGGTGGTGACCTCCAATCCCGGCGCGCAGCCCGACCTGCGCTATGTACCGCTGTTCGACTACGAGGCGCGGCTGGTGGTGGGACTGCAGCACCCTTGGGCCACACGGGCCTGGATCGAGCCTGCCGACCTGGCCACGGAAACCCTGATTACCTACCCGGTGGACGAGCAGCGCCTGGACGTCTTTGCGCATTTCCTCACGCCCGCCGGCGTGCGCCCGGCGGCGCTGCGCCATAGTGAGCTCACGCTGATGATGGTGCAGCTGGCGGCCAGCGGTCGCGGCGTTTGTGCCCTGCCCGCCTGGGCCGCTCAGGAGTATGTGCAGCGCGGCTGGGTGAAGACCCTGGCGCTGGGGCCGCAGGGCGTATGGCGCACGCTGCAGGCGGCAGTGCGCGAGGAGGATGCCGGACTCGCCTTCCTGCAGGACTTCCTGCTCACGGCCCGGACCACCAGCGAAAGCAGCCTGGCCGGTATCCGTCCGGCGCGAGGCTGACAAGACCGAAGGCGCAGGAGTGAGAGCGCATGAAAAAGGCCCGGAAGTCCGGGCCTTTTTCATGAAGCCTGTTCGCCGCGAACACGATCGTCAGCGAAATGACACCAAGCTTCTACTTCGACGAAGGCGTGGCCGGAGCCGGAGCTGAGGCAGGCGCCGGGGTCGCCGCGGCCGGCTTGGCCGCCAACGGCGCCTTCGGCAGCTTCGCCAGGCGCTTGGGCAGCGACTGCCCGGCCGGCACCTTGTCATAGCGCCCGTCCAGCGCCACATCCAGCGCCGACAGGCGCTCGCCGGGCAGCGGATGGGTCTTGTAGAGCAACGTGAAGCGGTCGCTGTCGCCACTGGCCTGCAGGCGATCCAGCACGGCCGCCAGGCCATAGGTGTCATAACCGGCGCGCGTGGCGTAATAGACTCCCATGCGGTCCGCCTCGTACTCCGAGCTCTTGTCCAGCGAGCGCGCCAGGATCTCGGCGCCATTGCCCACCAGCATCTTCACGGTGTCGCTGCCGGCCTTGCGGCTCAGCAGGTCCTGGCCCATGGAAACGGCGCGCTGCTTCTGCATCAGCCGCACATGGTGACGGGCATTCACATGGCCAATCTCGTGCGCCAGCACGCCGGCCAGCTCCGCTTCGTTCTGCAGCAGGGCGTAAAGGCCACGGGTGACGAACACATAGCCTCCGGGGGCGGCAAAGGCGTTCACGCTGGGCGTCTCGATGACGCCGAAGGTCCAGTTGAGGTCCGGTCGCCCGCTCTGCGCCGCGACATGGCGTCCCACCTTGTTCACGTACTTCTGCAGCGCCACGTCCTGTACCAGCGGCGACGCGCCCAGCAGGCGGCCCGCGACTTCACGCCCCAGCTTTTCCTCGTCCGCATTGGTCGGATTGCCCACGAGCGGAATAGTGGCGTCCGCGGAATTGCCCACATCGGACTTCACGCCCAGCTTGTCGCGGGCAATCTGGTCCAGTGCCTTGCGGTCCACCACGGCGCCCAGGGAACCCAGGTCCAGCGCCTGCGCCGCCGGGGTCGCCAGCAGCAGGGCCAGGGCCAGGGTGCGCAGGCGGGCGTGCCGGTGCACGGCCGGTGCCGGCGTGGCGGCAGGAATCGTCATTGCAGGGCTCACGTCACGCGTCATGTCGTTCATTTCACACCCCCTCATTTCTGCGCGGCCGGATCGGGCAGCGGCGGCACGTCGCGCACCACCAGCTTGCCGGCCTTGGCAAACGCGGTGGCGGTCGCGGCACTGGCGCGATAAGTCTCGGCCTTCGCCACCTGTTCCTCGTTGAACTCGGCGGTGGCCAAGTCCTGCGCATCCAGGCCGCGCACCCCGGTGGTGGTGCTGACGGTGCCGGTGCCGGCGCGACCGGAGGCCACGCTGGCCAGCCCCTTGATGTCGCTGCCGGCAGCCGCCGTGGCGCGGCGCACGCTCAGCATGCGCACCCAGCCGGTCCTGGTGCCAGCCTTCACCTGATACCAGCCGCCCTGGCGCTTGAGGATGTCCACCTTGGCGCCCGAGGCGAGCGGGGCCACCACCTTGCCGTCGGCAAAGGGGGTGGCCCGCAGTGAATCGGCGCGACTCAGGGCTCCCGGATCGGCTGCCAGCAGCGCCCCCGGCGCCACCAGCAGCAGGCCGGCCGCCAGCCGGCGCAATGCAGTGAGATTCATGATCATTTGTCTCCCTTGTCCAGTAATGCCAGCGCCAGCAGCGACTGCCAGTCCTCCGGCGCATCGCTGCGAATACGGCCCTCGGCGCGGGCAACGGCCAGGCGCTCCAGCGGCAAGGCCGCGCCCACCCCCGCCTCGCCAACCAGGCGTCCCAGGTCCTTCACGACGGCGTCGGCCTCGGCCTGCACCGTGATCCAGCCCGCCTCGTCATCCGCCGCGTGTACCCAGCAAACGACAAGGGTGTTCTCGAACAGTCGCCAGAGACCGCTTTGCCGGCCCTGGATGTACTCGACGCTGCTGTCGAGGCGGCCCTCGCGCGAAAGCCGCGCCGCCAGCTTGGCAATGGCCGCCTCCTCGCGCGTCTCCAGCTTGAAGCGCAGCACCAGCATGAGGCCACGAAGAGCCCCGCCCGCGGCCTCGGTACGCGCCACCAGCGAATTATCGAGCGCGCGCGCCGTAGCAAAAGCGTAGATGCGCGCCACCGAGAAGTAGAGCGCACCGATGAACACCGGCCCGGTCAGGTTGATATAGAAGTTGCCGACGTTGACCGTGGCGTAGGAAAAGCCCAGCAGCGCGAACTGCGACAAGCCGTAGAATTTGTCGAGCTTGTTGGACGCGCCATGACGCCAGAAGGCGAAGGCGGTGCCCCAGATGATGAGCAGCGCCAGCCCCAGGTAGAACAGCCTGGCCTCGGGCGCGCGCAGCCAGTCGCCGTGGCGCAGGTTGTCGATGGCGGTGGCCAGGATCTCCACGCCCGGGAAGCTGCGGTCCAGCGGGGTGCCGCGCACGTCCAGCAGGCCGGCCGCGGTGGAGCCGATGATGAGGGTCTTGCCCTTGAACTCGTCGGCGGGCCGCGTCGGCTTTTCCTTCAGCGCGTCCAGGTAGACGTCGCTAAAGCTCACGTAAGTATAGGTAAAGGGCTTGCCGCGCCAGTTCAGCAGCAGCGCATCGGGGGCCTGCGCGCCCTTCCCTTCCGCCTGCGCCACCGCATAGGGCAGCGAGGGAATCTCCCAGCCGGCCGCGGCCAGGCGTACCGGATAGCTGCGCACCACGCCGTCGCTGTCGGGATAGACGTTATGCGTGCCCAGGTGGCCGGCGCGCTGCGCCCCGGCAAACGGCGGCAACACCATGGCCACGGTGGCCTCCGGCTGCGCCAGCGGCGACGCGACCGCGCCCGGCACTTTGGCCAGCGGCAGTTGCGACAACTCGTCGTGGCGCCGGTCCAGGCGCAGCATCGGCAGGAAGACGTGCGGGCTCTGCGCCAGCACATCGTTGAAATAGGCATCGCTGTCCGGATTCTGGATATCCGGGTCGCTGAACAGCACGTCGAAGACCACCGCCTGCGGCTGCTGCGCCTCCACCTTTTCCAGGAACTCGGCCAGCACCTGGCGCGGCCAGGGCCAGCGGCCGTAGTCGGCGGACATGGCGGCCAGCGACTTCTCGTCGATATCGACGATGACGATGTCGGGATCCGGCGCCGGCACGTTCACACGCAGGCGCAGCATGAGATCAAAGGTGCCCTGCCTCATGCCGCCGAAATAGTTGGCGGTGCCGGCGTCGACCACGGCAATGACGGTGAAGACCGCGGCCAGGTACAGGAAGAAGCTCTGGCGCAGGCGGCGGCCTAGCGCGTCGGCGGAGAGGGCCAGCCAGGTCTTCAGGCGTTGCAGGAATTCGGACACGGGACTTTCCTTTTTTTACGCCGCCGGCCTCAGGCCGGCTTCGAGACGAGCTTGAGGCCGAACACGCCGGCCACGATCAGCAGGATGCAGAGGATGCGCGCAATGTCGCGCGATTCGTTGAAGAGGATCATGCCGCAGATGGCAGTGCCCACCGCCCCCAGCCCGGTCCAGATGGCGTAGCTGGTCCCCACCGGCAAGGTGCGCTGCGCCATGGCCAGCAAGGCGACCGAGATGACCATGCCGGTGAGACAGGCCACGCTCGGCCACAGCCGGGTGAAGCCCTCGGTGTATTTCAGCGTCACCGCCCACTGCACCTCGAACACTGCCGCAATCAGCAAATAGACCCAGGCCATGTTTCCTCCCTCTGGCGTGCGACCTTAGCACAGCCCCTCGCGGGGACAAGACCGGCGCCGCTCACTCGGCCAGGAAGGGCCCGAACGCCGGGCTCCAGCGCTCCTGCCAGCCCTCTCCCACCCGCTCCAGAAAGAGCACGGCCAGCCCTTCGCGCGCCGCCAGCGCCAGGCCTTGCTCCGGCCCCAGCACACTCAGCGCCGTCGCGAGGGCATCGGCACGCAGCGCACCCTGCGCGGCCGGCAACACCACCGTCACCGACACGCCGGCATGGGACACCGGCGCACCGGTGCGCGGATCCAGGGTATGCGAATAGGGTTCGCCGCCGATGACGCGGACATTGCGATAGGCGCCCGAGGTGGACACCACCGCCTCCGCCGCCCGCAAGCGACGGCCGGGAAGGCCGCTGGCGTCGGGCCGTTCGATGGCCAGGGCCCAGGCGCCACCGCCCGGACGCTGGCCGCGCTGGCGGGATGTGCCGGCCACGCGCACCAGGTAATCGCGCACGCCCGCGGCCTCCAGCACCTGCGCCAGGGCATCCGCCCCGGCGCCCTCGCCCAGCGAGGACAGGTCGGCGCGCACGTCCGCCAGGCGCCGTCCACGGCCAGTCGCGGGATCGACTTCCAGGCGCCGCCAGCCCACCTGCGCCCGTGCCGCGGCAATGGCCGCCGCCGAGGGCCGCACGGCGGGCGCCGGCGCCGCCCCGAAGCCCCACAACTCAACCAGCGGACCCACGGTCACGTCATAGGCCCCGCCGGACAGCGCGCTTACCGCCGCCGCCCCCTGCAGTGCCTCGCGCAGCACCGGCGACAATGGCATCCATTCGCCCACCGTCGTGGCATTGAAGCGCATGAGCTCACTGTCGGGACGGTAGGTGGTCAGGGAGTCGTCGAGGCTATCCAGCACCGCCTGCAACTGCCGCTGCAGCGTGGTCGCCGCCACCCCAGCGGGCAATGCGGGCAGCTTTACCTGCCATTGCAGGCTGTGGAAGGCGATGCCGCCGAGTGTCACCGGCGGTGGGGGCGGAGCCGCCCCGGTCACCGGCGGTTCCGCCAATAGCGGCCCGCGAGCAGCACGCGAAGGCACTTCTGCGCCAACCTCGATACCGGCACCGGCGCCATCGCGCGTCAACTCGCCGGCAGGCGCCGGGCGGGCGACACGCGGACCGGATGGCACCCTGCTGCCGGCCTGGGCCGGCACCGCCACGGGAGACGACCCGGTACCCGCTGGGAGGACAGGCGCCGGACGTGCCCCACAGGCCGCCAGGCTGGCCGCGAACAACAACATAAGGAAACGTGGCATCGATGGGTCTCCGGCCGCCCCAAAGAAAAGGGCCGGCATATGGCCGGCCCGATTCTGACACACGACGCGACAGGCGCTTAGTGCACGGCCGCATCCGCAGGCGGGAAGCTCTCGTACTTCACGCCGGCCATCTGCTGGACGATGCGCACGACCTGGCAGCTGTAGCCCATCTCGTTGTCGTACCACACGTACAGGGTGACGTGGTTACCGTTGACGATGGTGGCCTGGGCGTCGAACACACCGGCGGAGCGGGAGCCCACGAAGTCGGTGGATACCACCTCGGTGGAATTGGTGTAGTCGATCTGGCCCTGCAGGTCGGAATACAGCGCCACCTGGCGCATGTACTCGTTGATCTCGTCACGGGTGACGGCATTGGGCAGGGCCAGGTTGAGGATGGCCATGGAGACGTTGGGCGTCGGCACGCGGATGGAGTTGCCGGTGAGCTTGCCTTCCAGCTGCGGCAGCGCCTTGGCAACGGCCTTGGCGGCGCCGGTCTCGGTGATCACCATGTTGAGCACGGCGGAACGGCCGCGGCGATCGGCCTTGTGGTAGTTGTCGATCAGGTTCTGGTCGTTGGTGAAGCTGTGCACCGTTTCCACGTGACCGGAGAGGATGCCGTACTTCTCGTCCAGGACCTTGAGGATCGGGGTAATGGCATTGGTGGTGCAGGAAGCGGCCGACAGGATCTTGTCGTCGCTGGTGATGGTGTTGCTGTTGACGCCGTAGACGATGTTCTTGATCGGGCTCTTGGCGGGCGCCGTCAGGATGACGCGGGCAATGCCCTTGCTGGACAGGTGGCGGCCGAGGCCGGCCTCGTCCTTCAGCTTGCCGGTGTTGTCGACCAGGATGGCGTTGTTGATGCCGTACTGGGTGTAGTCCACGTCTTCCGGATTGGAAGCGTAGATCACCTTGATGAAGTTGCCGTTGGCGATGATGGCATTGTTCTCTTCATCCACGGCGATGGTGCCGTCGAAGGGACCGTGCACGGAATCGCGGCGCAGCAGGGAGGCGCGCTTCTGCAGGTCGCCGTCCTGGGTCTTGCGCACGACGATGGCGCGCAGGCGCATGCCGTTGCCGGCGCCGGTCTTCTCGACCAGCAGGCGGGCCAGCATGCGGCCGATGCGGCCGAAGCCGTACAGCACGATGTCGGTGGCGAGGCCTTCGTCCTTGACGCCGACCACGGGGGCCACGGCCTTGCGCACGAAGGCCTCGACGTCGCCGCCGCCGGCTTCGCGGAAGTCGATGGCGAGCTTGCCGATGTCGATCAGGCAGGGGCCGAGGTCCAGGCGGCTCAGCACTTCCAGCAGCGGGAAGGTATCCACCACCGACAGGTCGCCGGCGATCATGCGCACGCGGCGATGGCCCTTGAGGATCTGGATGACCGAGTTGTTGACCAGGCTACGGCCGTAGACGGCGACGATCACGTTACGTTCGCGGTAGAGCTTGCCGATCATGGGGATCATGGTCTCGGCAATGGCTTCGCGGTTCTTCCAGCGACCAAAGTGGTCGGCCTGCAGGGCTTGGATGGTGTCGGCGCTCACGGCGGGGTCCTCATCTACGGCGGGGGGATTTGAGGGCCCGGATTCTAGCGGGTTTCCGGAGAATTGTCAGGGCAAGAACCCGGGCCTCCGACGTGGCCGGCACAGGCCCTACGAGGGGCGCTCCACCGACGTCTTGCGCTTCTTCACGGTGATCTCGCCATCCGTTTCCAGGATGGCGAATTCGGCCTCTACCGGGCTCAGCAGACCCTCCCGGTGCAGGGCGGCCAAAAGATCGTTATGGCTGATATTGAGGCGATGCATGGCATCGTAGTCGACCTTGCCGCACCGCAGGAGGAGCTCGGGTTGACCCTCGAGGGTCCGGGCAAGCCTCAGGGAGCGCTGGGTCAGCCAGCCCAGCCCGCTATTGAGGAGAAACAGGGTGACCAGGACGATGAGCCCGCCGGTGACTGACTTCTCCTCGCCGGACAGGGCCGGCGACACCGCCTCGCTGATGATGAGCAGCACCGCGAGGTCGAAAGGCGTGAACTGCCCTACTTCGCGCTTGCCGGAAAGGCGCACGAACAGAAGAATGCCCAGATAGACGATGACGCCCCGGAGCACGAGCTGCCACCAGGGATTATGCAGTGCGAACACGTCTTCCATGGCTCACCCTGTGCGCCTCTGCTCTCCCTGGAGACTATCCGGCCGGCCCTGACGACTTCAGTGTCCCTTCTGCTGGATTCGCGCTTAACCCCCGCTATTTCTGGTAACGCACCTTCCAGTCGTCATAGGGCATGCCGTAGATGATCTCGCGAGCGGCGGGATCACTGAGCTCGATGCCCTTTTCCTCTGCGGCGGCGCGGTACCACTTGGAGAGACAATTGCGGCAGAAACCGGCCAGGTTCATCAGGTCGATGTTCTGCACGTCGGTGCGCTCCTGCAGGTGGGCCACCAGGCGCCGAAAGGCGGCGGCCTCGAGCTCGGTGCGCTGCTGGTCGGTGAGGGCCTTCATGGCAAGTCTCCGCGGGATGGAAAGGGCCAACGATTATGACGAAGCGGGCGGCGGCTGTCCCGTGCCGAGGCCCCCGGCCAGGAGCCGCCGCGCCCGCCGGTGAGATGCCCTCTTTCAGCCGCGCAGCACCAGGCCAGCAAACGGCTGGCCGGAAATGAAAAGGCCGGGGCATTGTGGCCCCGGCCTTGCTGCTTCCCTGCCCCGCCTCAGCGGCCGGCGGCAGCCGCTTCCTGCTGCGCCGCGGTGCTGGCCGCGTTCATGGCGGTCATCACGACCTGCACCAGCATGTCGGTGCTGCTGATGATGTCGGCGCGGCCGGGGAACTTGGCCTTGGCGATGTCGGACACCGACGAGGCGATCTGCAGCTTCTCACCCAGGCTCATGGCGGTATTGAAGTTGGCCATGCGCATCTTGATGGTGTCGAGCGAGGAGATCAGGGCCTGCTTCTCGGCAATCTTCTGGGGATCGCGGGCCTGGGTCAGCTCGGTCTGCACTCGGGCACGGTAGGCCGTGGTGGCCACCACCACGCCCACGGCGGCGGCCGCGCCCACCATGGACGGTCCCTGCTGGCCGGCCGGGGCCGAGCCGCCGGTGCCGCCCGCCGAGCCACCGCCCGTCATGGGCATACAGGCCGCCAACAGCCCACTCATCACTACCGCTATCGTCGTCCTGAACATGAACTCACCTCTGAATAGGAGTGTTGCAGAGAATATTGCGGCGTTTTATAGCCGGTATTGCGTCCCGCGGCGAGCAACATTTGCGTGGCCGGCCCGCCCGTGGGGTCAGGGTCCGCCAGGTCATGCAGACCAACGGCGAACAAAAACCCGTCCGGGCTGCATCCACCAGGGCCGGCGCTGCGTAACAAAGGTACCGGGCGTCCCGACCTGGCCGTTATGCAATGGAGCTTGCCATGAAAATTTCCGCCCGTCCCCTCAGTGCCCTGGGTGCCGCCCTGCTACTGGCTGGCTGCAACAGCGACATACGTCCCGGCGCCGCCGGCGCCCCGATTGCCGACGCCAACCTGCTCTTCAGCGGCAGCCGGCTGGCCAGCCTGGACAGCGGCCGGCCCGGCAGCCTTGGTACCCCGACCAGCGTGACGGGCCTCACTGCCGGCGACACCCTGGTCAGCATCGACCGTCGCCCGCAAAACGGCTTCCTTTACGCCCTCGGCTACAACGCCATGGCCGGAAGCCTGCAGCTTTACGTCCTGCATCCGGAGACCCTGGCCGCCGTCCCGGTGGGGAGCACCGGCGGCTTTATCGCCGCCGACGGCGCGACCGCCGTGAGCATCGGCAACGCCAGCAGCGGCACCCGCTTCGAGATGGACTTCAATCCGGGCGTGGACCGCCTGCGCGTCGTGAGCAGCCTGGGCGAGAATTTTCGCATCAACCCGAACACCGGAGCCTTCGTGGACGGTGACCTGGGAGGCAGCGCCGGCAGTGTCGCCGGGGTCAACATGGATGGTGCGCTCAACGTGACCGGCATGGGTGTCGGCGGCCAGGGCACGGCGTATACCAACAGCCGCCCCAGCACCCTGACCACCACCCAATATACGGTGGACAGCAGCGGCACCGCCCTTTACCTGCAGAATCCGCCCAACGCCGGCACCCTGGGCTCGGCCCTGGCGCTGATGCCCGCGGCCGGCACCGTGCTGGGCCTGGACATCGCCCCTGACGTGACTTCCGCCGCCGCCAACACCCCCGTGGCCAGCGGCAGCGCCACACTGGCCTATCGGCCGGCCGGCACGACAGTGGAGTACCTCGCCAGCCTGGACCTGACCACGGGCATGCTCAGCGGCATCCAGGCGGTCGGCAGCGGCGGCATCCTTGGCCTCGCCCTGCAGCGACCGACCGCCATTCCGGTCATCGCGCTCGGCACTGACGGCACGCTGATGCGCTTCACCAGCGCCGCTCCGGCCACCGCGACCATCGTCACCGTCACCGGCCTGACCGCTGGGGAAACCCTGGTCGGCATCGATTACCGTCCGGCCGCGGGCCAGCTCGTCGGCCTGGGCATCAACGCCGGCACCGACACCGCAACCCTTTACCGCCTCGATCCGCAGACCGGCGCGGCCACCGTCATCGGCAGCGCCGGCGGCATTGCCTTCGTCAATGGCGGCGGGACCGCGGTGGACCTGCCTGTCGCCGCCACCGGCTACGGCTTCAACTTCAATCCGGCGGTGGACCGCCTTCGCGTGACCACGGGCTCGGGCCTCAACTTCCGGCTCAACCCGGTCACGGGCGCCGCAGTGGACGGAGATAACGGCGGCGCCGCCGGCAGCGTGAGCGGCCTCAACCCCGACGGCGCCATCAGCGGCGCCACCACGGCGGCGGCCGGCGCGGCCTACACCAACAGCGTCGCCGGCACGGCCATCACCACGCTCTATACCCTGGATGCCGGCTCCGGCGCGCTCCACCGCCAGGCCCCGCCCAACGCCGGCACCCAGACCGCGCCCGTGCCTGTCCTGCAGGGCGGCACTCCCCTCGGTTTCGTTGCGCCTTACGGCTTTGATATTGAAGCGAAGGTGCGGGCCGGTGCCAGCAATGCCGCCGTCGGCAGCGGCAAGGCGCATGCCGCCCTCACGGTGGCGGGGGTGACCTCGCTTTACCAGATCGACCTGGTCAGCGGCGTGGCGGTGAAGCTGGGCCCCATCGGCAGCGGCACGACGACGGTCGCCGGCATCGCACTGGGCATCACCCACGCCGAGTAACGGCGTCGCCGCCATGGAAAAAGGGCCGGTCATTGCTGACTGGCCCTTTTTTCTTTGGAGTTGTTTGGTCGGGACGGCAGGATTTGAACCTGCGACCCCTTGCACCCCATATAGGTATTAAGCCGTCCGAGGGCTTCCGAGGGCGTCCAAAGCAAAATACTATGTCATTGTTTTTATTGGTTTTTACAAGTTGAGACGTCCGCCGACGTCCGCTAGAATCCTCTCCAAGCCAATCTCAATTGGCTACCAATTGGCTACCAGGAATCGTCCGGTAGCCAATTAGGGGGAGAAAGGGCTATGGCAAACATCACTGACAAGCAACTCACCGCACGTGCCTCGGGCAAGGACAGCTGGCTCTCGGAGGTCGCCATTTGGGGGCATGGAAGCCTGGCCGCCCGCATCACGGCGAGCGGCGAACGCCTCTTCTATTTCCGCTATCAGAACAGCCGGGCCGAACGCATCAACTTGCCTATCGGAACCTACAGCCGAGATGGAGCTGGCGGCACCATGACCCTGGCCGATGCCCGCCTGCGCGCCCAGGAGTTGGCGAGTCTCCACAAGTCAGGGCAGCGGGACATCAAGGAGCACCTGGAGGCCGAGGAAGCCGATCGCCGGGCCGCCCAAGCAGCGGAGCGTGCCCGGCAGGAAAGGGAGCGGCTCGAGGCCGAGGCCGCCGCCGAACGCCTGGCGGCCCGCCTGAACACTCGCCAACTCTTCGAGCGCTGGGCGACCGTGGACCTGATTAACCGCAAGGACGGCGGCAAGGAAGTCCGGCGGATGTTCGAAAAGGATGTGCTCCCCACACTTGGCAGCCTCCCCATCGAGGAGGTCCGCAAACGCCATATCACCGAGGTGACGGACGCCCTCCTCGCCCGCGGCGTCAACCGCATGGCCAAGGTCATCTTCTCTCTCTTGCGCCAGATGTTCCGGTTCGCGGTGGACCGCGACCTGCTGGAATTCGACCCCTCGGCCAACATCCGCAAGGTCAAGATCGGGGGCAAGGACGTGGAGCGGGATCGTGTCCTCAGCGATGAGGAGATTCGCCAGTTGAGTCGGCTACTGCCCGATGCCGGCATGTCAGTCATGGCCGAGGCCGCCATCTGGATTGCCCTCTCGACCTGCTGCCGCATCGGCGAGCTTCTGGAGGCCCGCTGGGAGCATGTCGACCTCGAGAACGGCACCTGGCTTATCCCGGCCCCCAAGAACAAGCGCGCCCACAAAGTCCACCTGTCGGACTTTGCGATGACCCAGTTCCGCCGGCTTCACGCCATGACGGGTGACGGCACCTGGCTTTACCCCAACTCTGATGCGGACGGCCCTGTCTGCTCCAAGACCGTCACCAAGCAGATCGGGGATAGGCAACGCGATCCGACCAAGGCCCCCATGAGCGGACGCAGCAAGAAATCAGAGTCGCTGCGCCTTCCCGGAGGAAAGTGGACACCGCATGACTTGCGCCGGACGGGGGCCACCCTGATGACCATGCTGGGCGTGCTCCCTGAGGTTGCCGAGCGCTGCCTGAACCACCTGGAGGAGAACAAGGTAAAACGTATCTACCAACGGCATAGCTATGAGAAGGAAATGGGCGCCGCTTGGGCACTGCTGGGAGAGCGGCTGAGCCTCCTGACCGAAGCGGACACTGAGAACGTGGTCCTGCTGCGGGTGGTACGGCACTGAAAGAGGCGCCGGACGGTCGGACGCCCTTCCCTCCGGCCTCCACCGCCTCCGCCTCCGCCACTAAGCTAATAACATCAATAACTTACGATTAGTTAGTGATTTAAACCCACAAAGAAACCCACAATAAGTCGGCGACTGTGAGGGCCTTTCAGTCGTTAAATGACTTGGCTCTCGGACATCGAGAGTGCCTGACCGCGACCCAAGTGCTCGCCTCTGCGCTTACTTCTTGTCCATGGTGTCCCAGAGGTTTGCCCAGCGCATCCGGATCAACCGGTACGCCGCTGGAATCACGAAGAGGGACAGCAACGGCGCCGTCACCATCCCGCCCACCATGGGCGCGGCGATTCGGCTCATTACCTCGGAGCCCGCTCCCTCACCCCACAAAATCGGCAACAGGCCGGCCAGGATGACCGCCACCGTCATCGCCTTGGGACGCACCCGCAGCACCGCGCCTTCATGAAGGGCCTCGTCCAGCTGCAGGGGCGTTAATGCCCCTTGCCCCAGCTCACGGGAGGCAATCGCCTGCCTGAGATAGAGCAGCATCACCACGCCAAACTCTGCCGACACCCCCGCCAGGGCAATGAACCCTACACCGGTCGCCACGGACAGGTGATAGCCCAGCAAGTACAGGAACCAGATGCCGCCAGTGAGCGCGAACGGCAGCGTCACCATGATGAGGGCCGCCTCCCCGACACTCCGGAAGGTCAGGTACAGCAGCACGAAGATGATCAACAGGGTCGCCGGCACCACCAGTTTCAGGCGGGCATTGGCGCGCTCCATGAATTCAAATTGACCGGAATAGCTCAGGCTGACGCCGGGACTCAACTTGACCTTCTGCGCTACGGCCTGCTGCAGGTCGTCAACAACGGAAGCCAGGTCCCGCCCCTGCACATCGACGTAGACCCAGCCCGAGAGCCGGGCGTTCTCGCTTTTCAACATGGGCGGACCATCGGCGATGCGGATATCCGCTACGGTGCCGAGCGTAAGTTGCTGCCCGGCCGGCGTCAGCACCGGCAACTGACGCAGCTTTTCCAGGGAGTCGCGCCACTCGCGCGGATAACGCACATTGATGGGAAAGCGCGCCAGTCCTTCCACGGTCTCGCCAATGTTCTCGCCCCCGATGCTGGACGCCACGACCGACTGCACATCGGCGACGTTGAGCCCGTAGCGGGCAGCGGCCTCGCGGTTGATATCGATGTCGACATAACGTCCACCTGCCAGGCGCTCCGCCAGGGCCGAGCTCACACCCGGCACCTGCCGGGCCACCTTCTCCACTTCCATCCCGATGCGATCAATATCAGCGAGGTTGGTGCCAGAGACTTTGACGCCAATGGGGCTCTTGATCCCGGTGGCCAGCATGTCGATGCGGTTGCGTATGGGTGGTACCCAGATGTTGGTGAGGCCCGGCACCTTCACCGCACGGTCGAGTTCTTCCACCAGCTTTTCCGGTGTCATGTCGGGCCGCCATTGCTCTCGCGGCTTGAACTGGATCGTGGTCTCGAACATTTCCAGCGGCGCAGGATCGGTGGCCGTTTCAGCGCGTCCGGCCTTGCCAAATACCGTCGCCACTTCCGGCACGCTGCGGATCATCCGATCCGTCTGCTGCAGGAGTTCGGAGGCTTTTGCAGACGAGAGGCCTGGCAACGCTGATGGCATATAGAGCAGGTCGCCCTCGTCCAGGGCCGGCATGAATTCGCCACCCAATCGGGAGACCGGCCATAGCGTGGTGGCAAAGATTAGCGCTGCGATGGCCAGCGTGGCCTTGGGATGCGCCAGCACCTTGTTGAGCGCGGGATGGTAGAGACGGATCAGAAAGCGGTTGAGCGGATTGTGCCGCTCCTCGGGAATCCGCCCGCGAATCCAGTAGCCCATCAGCACCGGCACCAGCGTAACCGAGAGGCCCGCCGCCGCGGCCATGGCATAGGTCTTGGTCAGTGCCAGCGGGCCGAAGAGCCTCCCTTCCTGCGCTTCCAGCGTGAACACCGGGATGAAGGACAGCGTAATGATGAGCAGGCTGAAGAAAAGCGCGGGGCCGACTTCGCTGGCGGCCTCCACGATGACCCGCCAATGCGCCTCGCCCTGCAGCGTTTGCCCCGGATGCGCGTGCTGCCAGGCTTCCAGCTTCTTGTGCGCGTTCTCGATCATCACCACGGCGGCGTCCACCATGGCGCCAATGGCAATGGCGATACCGCCCAAGGACATGATGTTGGCGTTGATGCCCTGGTAGTGCATGACGACAAAGGCCGCCAGGATGCCGAGCGGTAGCGCAATGATGGCGACCAGAGCCGACCGCAGATGCCAGAGGAAAAGCGCACAGACCAGCGCCACTACGACAAACTCTTCCAGCAGCTTGTAGGTGAGGTTATCCACCGCCCGCTTGATCAGGGACGAGCGATCATAGGTAGGCACGATCTCCACGCCTGCCGGGAGACTGGTTTTCAGCACGGCCAGCTTCGCCTTCACGGCGGCAATGGTCTCCTGCGCGTTCTTGCCCGAGCGCAGCACCACTACACCGCCCACAACCTCGCCCTCTCCATTCAGCTCGGCAATGCCACGTCGCATCTCCGGCCCCAGCTGCACCGTGGCCACATCTCGTAGCCGTACCGGAATGCCCCCTTCGGCGCGCAGGGGAATGGCCTCAAAGTCGGCGAGCGAGTGCAGATAGCCACTGGCGCGCACCATGTACTCCGCCTCCGCCAGCTCCAGCACCGACCCACCGGTTTCCTGGTTGGCTCGCTGGATTGCAGAAATCACCTCTTCATGCGAGATGCCATAGGCCACCAGCTTTTGCGGGTCGAGCACCACCTGGTACTGCTTGACCATGCCGCCCACGGTGGCGACTTCAGCCACATTGGGCAGTGCCTTCAACTCGAACTTGAGGAACCAGTCCTGCAATGCGCGCAGTTGCGAGAGGTCATGCTTCCCGGTACGGTCGATCAGGGCGTACTCGTAAATCCAGCCCACGCCCGTAGCGTCGGGACCCAGTGCGGTTTTCGCCGTGGCCGGCAGGCGACCCTGCACCTGGTTCAGGTACTCCAGCACACGCGAGCGTGCCCAATAGGGATCAGTGCCGTCCTCGAAAAGCACATACACGAAGGAGTCGCCGAAGAACGAATAAGCCCGAACCGTCTTCGCGCCCGGCACCGACAGCATCGTGGTGGCAAGCGGATAGGTGACCTGGTTCTCGACAATCTGCGGCGCCTGCCCGGGATAACTCGTGCGCAGAATGACCTGTACATCGGACAGATCCGGTAGCGCATCCACCGGCGTCTCCTTCACCGCCCAGAGCCCCCAGGCCGCCAGAAAGACCGTCGCCAGCAGAACCAGAAAGCGGTTGTAGACCGACCAGGCAATCAGCCGGGCAATCATGGCTGACCTCCGGCTGGGGCCACCTTGACGATGACCAGGTCATCGCCCTGCTTTTGCAGCCAGAAGCGGATACGCTGACCCGTCTTTAGCTTCGAAAGATCGACCTCCTTCACCACTGTGAACGGCATGGTCATCGCTGGCCAGTCGAGTGCAGGAATAGGCTCGTGCGAGAGCATAATTTCCTGGCTTGATACCTTCTCCACTACACCCAATGCTTCGATGGCATCTGCCTTGGCCTGTGCCTCAGGTGCTGACGCTGGCGCTTCATTCATGCGCGCCAGCACGCCGGACAGACTGGCTTCGGAGTCGATCAGGAACTGCCCGGACGCAACGACCTTCTGCCCCTCTGACAATCCGCCAAGAATCTCGGTTCTGCCCTTCCCCTCCTGGCCTGACGTGACCTCCACCGGTGCGAAGCTGCCATCGGCATTGGCCAGCAGCACGACACTGCGTTTGCCGGTGCGAATGAGGGCTTCCGACGGCACGGCGAGCACCGCTTTCTGCTCTTCATTGCCCAGCAGCACCTGCGCAAACATGCCGGGGCGCAGCTTCTGCTCGGGGTTCGGGAATTCCATGCGCACGCGCAAGGTACGGGACTGCGTGTTGAGATCCGGGAGCACCGCGGTGATCTTTCCGGCGAGCTCCTGATCGGGATAGGCCGCCAGGCGCGCTGACACCCGCTGCCCTTCTCGCATCTGCCCACCCTGGGCTTCCGGCACCGCCGCTTCCAGCCATACCGTTCGAAGGCCATTTATACGAGCCACGGTCATGCCGGGTGAAATCGTCATGCCCTGGCGGACATCGAGCGCCTGAATGACGCCGGCGATGGGCGCAGCAATGGTGAACTGCTGCTGTGTGCGCCCCGAGCGCTCCAGCTGCCGGATGGCGTTCTCCGGCATGCCCAGCAACTTCAGGCGCTCACGGGCAGCTCGTGCCAGCTCCTGATCACCAGCATTGCGAAGCGCCAGCCATTCGGCCTGGGCACTTGCCCACTCCGGTACGGTAATTTCCACCAGCGCTGCGCCTTGCTTGATGACATCACCCGGCGCGTGGGCATGGACACGTTCGACAAAGCCGGCCGCTCGCGTTTGTACGATGGCAACGTCACGCTCGTTGAACATGACGGTGGCGGGCACCGACAGTGCATTGTCGAGCTGCACGCGCTCGACCACGGCAAGGCGGACGCCGAGGTTCTGCGTCAGCATTGGATTGATGCTGACTCCACCCGCCTCCGCTGCCGCATCGGCATATTTCGGCACGAGCTCCATGTCCATGAACGGCGACTTTCCGGGCTTGTCGAAGTGCTTGTCCGGCACCATGGGATCGTACCAATACAGCACTTTCCGTTCGGACGTAGCCTCTGCTGACGTAGCGTGGTCGGCACTCTGCCTCTGCTGATGGGCCAGCCAATAACCTCCGCCTGCGCTGGCCACGACAGCCACACCGACCAGCGCGAAATTCATCATCGGGGTGCGCTTCATGGGCGAGCTTCCTGGTTATCGAAGAGGTAATGCAGACTGGCGAGGCGCGTTTCGTAGTCGGACTGGAGCTGGAGCTGCTTCTGTTGCAGCTCCAGCAATTCCCGTCGGGCGCCTAGCACAGAGGAAAGCTCGCCCGTACCGGCGCGGTAAGCGGACAGCTCCAGCGCCACGCGCTCATGCGCCAGGGGAATGGCTTCCTTTTCGAAACGATCGCGCTGGCGCTTCAGAGCGATGATCCTGGCAATGTCGCCCTCCAGCGCCGCCTGGTGCTCACGGCGCATGGCTTCCTGCTCGGCCTCGATGCTTGCTAGCTTCTGCTGCTTGGCACGTATTTGCGGGGTCTGTCGCGTACGGGTGAACAGTGGCAGGTCAGCGGACACCTGCAGCGACATCATGTCGCCAAAAGTGTCTCCGCGATTCTGATAGGCCAGCTCCACGCCCCAGTCGGGGCGCCGTGCTGCTTCGGCCTCATGCAATTCAGCGCGGGCACGCTCAGCTTCTGGCTTGAAACGCTGCAGGGCCGGGTGATGCTGGACATGTGTCCGCCAGGACTCAGGGTCGTCATTGAAGCGAGGCGGCTCGCCAGTAAGTGGAGTCGCACCAACGCCGGTCCAGCGCCGCAGCATGGCATCGGCCATCGTCAGCTCGCGCTCGATCTCATCCTGGCGATCCGCCAGCGACAATGCCTCTTGCCGGGCCAGCAAGACATCGCCGGGCCGCTTCCGCCCCGTGCGTACCTGCGCGGTCATGGTCTGCTGCAGCGTCTCGTTTTCCTGCGTCAGAGAAGCCAGCACCTCGCGCCGACGTTCGAGGTAATAGCGCCTGAGCCATGCGGCTGCGGCTTCCTGGTGCACCTTGATGCGAGTGAGCCGAAGCGTGGCCTCCTCGCTTCCTGCTTCCGCCTCGGCCATGGCTTCGCGCGCACGGCGCTTTCCAGCATTGGGGAACTCCTGCATCACGCCCATGGTCTGCATGGTCATGAAATCGCGCTGCAGGCTGAAACGGTCGGGCCCTTCTATGGGCACATTCTCCAACCCGACAAAGGCGCGTGGGTCCGGCAGCGCATCGGCCGCTTCCACCGCTTCTGCCGCACTCGTGCGGCGCGCCTCGGCCGCTTTCAGGTCCGGCGCATTGGCTTCGGCCTGTCGTAATGCGTCATCAAAGCTCAAGCCGTCAGCCAGCGCCGTGCCGAATGACAGGGACAAGATCAGTGCAATGGTTCGCCTGCACATGGCTTTACTCCGTGAATAGGACAAGCAGGCCGTCAGGAATCCCTGACAGCAGACAAGGCATGCCAGTGCGTCACTGGCTCACGGAGTGGCTATAGGCGGAAACGCTGGAAGCGGATGGCGAGAGGCGGATCGGAAGACGGATCGGGCGGGGACAGTGCAATGAAATGCGATGACGACTCATCGCTCGGCAACAGCAGGATGCCGATCAGGACAGGAACATAGTCGAGGGTCGCGAGAATCTGGCCGAAGGAGTCCAGGGCTTTGCCCTGGCTGTGGCAGTCACTGGGGCATTTGATGGCACTAGGCGCGGCGCCCTTTCCCTCGTCATGACAGGACATCATGCCGGCGCTGCTGGTCTGCGGCAGCGCCGAAGCCACCACGGCGGCCTGCGCCATGCCCTGACAAAAGACGAAGGCCAACATCAGCAAGCTGATGATGGAAGTCAGTCGTTTGGTCAGAGTCTTGGGCATGAACCTGCTGATCCGTGGCGGAGCGGAAGGAATACACGGTGAAGGCTTCCTTGACCGGCGCTTCCATGCCGGGCGACCCGGCCGGCATACCCGGTACGGCAATGCCCTTGGCAGCCGGCTTTTCCTTCAGCAGGCGCTTGACGCTCGCGATGGGCACGTGCCCCTCCACCACATAGTTGCCAATGACCGTGGTGTGGCAAGACGCCAGGGAGGCAGGCACCTGCAGTTTCTGCTTGATGGCCGACATCTCTTCGGAGGGCACGACCTTCACGGCAAACCCGGCGCGGCGCAGATGCTCGGCATAAGCCTCACAACAGCCGCAGTTGGGATTCTTGTAGACCGTGGCGTTCAGCGTCTCAGCACAGGCTGCCGTGGGCAGGGCAAGCGCTAGTATCAGGGCAAGCTTTTTCAAAAATCGGGATGACATGTTTAGATCCTCGATCGGTTGCGGGAGGGAGTTGCTTCAAGCACCAGACCTCCCTGTCTGCAATTCAATGTGTATGCGGCTTGCTGTGATCATCATGGTGGTCATGCCCAGCCTTGGCCGCAGGCTTCTCCGCCGACGGGGTGATGGTTTCCCCGCCGCCATGCTGGTGACCACCACTCGTGGCGATCAGCTCCCGGTACTGCTCCGGCGACAATTTCGGCAGCTGCTCCAGGAAGGCCACCATGCCCCAGATGTACTGGTCTTCCATGCTCTTGCCCCAGGCCGGCATGCCGGAGGCCTTGATGCCGTGCTTGATGATCCAGAAGTCCTGGGCTGCCGTGCGCTGGCGTTCCGGATGATCCAGCCGCGGCGGGGCGGGATACAGCCCACGATTCAGTTCGGAGTCCTTGAGACCGGGGGCCAGATGACAGCCGACGCACATGGAATCGTAGTTGCCGGCGCCCGAGCGGACCAGCGCAGGATCATTCAAGGGCGGTACGTCGAGCCTCTTGGCATGCCGCGCCACCGATTCCTCGCGCAACACGGTAAGGAGTCGGTACACCACCTGCGTGTGGGGAGTATCCGCTGCCATGTTGTACCAGCCCGAATACAGAAACCCGACACCTCCGGCAATCACCACCACAATCGCCAACAACACGGCCCCAACGGCCCGACGGCTTATCCTCATTACTGCGCTCCTCTTCTCGATCGATTCTGGTGAAATGGCTCAGGACACTACCGCCTGCGTTGGCAGCTCAACATCAAAAGCCGTGATGCCGTGCCCGGAGTGCACGGAGATCGTGCCCCGATGCGCATCCACGATGGACTTGGTAATCGCCAGCCCCAGCCCGGCCCCTTCCTCGCTACGCTGCCGGGAAGCGTCCGCCCGATAGAAACGATCAAAGAGCCGCGACAGGGATTCCGCCGGAATCTCTGTCCCCGGGTTCTCCACTCGCACACGGACGCTCTCCGCCTGGGCATGCAGCGCGACGGTGACACAGCACTGCTGGCTGCTGTGCCTGATCGCATTGGACAGCAGATTGCTGAGCGCGCGGCGGATCATGAGGCGATCACCCCTGATCATGCCCTCGCCGATGACCACCAGCGCGATGCCCCTTTCGGCGGCGAACGCATCATAGAATTCGAAGAGCGCCTCGACCTCGGCACGAAGATCGACCGTCTCGCTATGAGGCACGACAAGGCCACGGTCCGCCTTGGCGAGGAAGAGCATGTCGGCGGTCATGCGCGCGAGACGCTCGAACTCCTCCAGGTTGGAATAGAGAATCTCCTGGTATTCCTCGGCGCTGCGGGGCTTGGACAGGGACACCTGGGTTTGCGTCATCAGGGTGTTGATCGGTGTGCGCAGCTCATGCGCGAGGTCCGAGGAAAAATCGGATAAGCGCCGCAATGAATCCTCAAGCCGGTCCAGCATGGCGTTGAACGAGCGCGCCAGGGGCTGCAGCTCGACCGGCACCGTCTCCACCTCCAAGCGATCCTGCAAGCGCTTGGCGGAAATCCCTTCGGCAACTCGCGCCATGGTCGTGACCGGACGCAGCCCGCGCCGGGCGGCGAGCCAGCCCAGCACGGCCATCAGCGCCAGCCCGATGCCGCCGGCCAGCAGCAGCTGACGCTCGAAGCTGTCCAGGAACTGCTGGTGATGAGAGGTATCGGTGGCAATGGCGACCACCAGTTCTTCCCGGCTGGGCCCCGCAGTCACCGGGGCGACGATCCCTCTATAGGCCACGTTTCCGTTGGTCCAGGTGAGCAGGGGCAGTGGCGTGGCGGTTTGCGCCTTTTGCATGACCGCCTGCGGAATATCGCCGTGACCCGAGTGAAAGAAATCCTGCGCGTTCGCCCCATTGATGCGCACGACCAGCTCATGGTGTCCCACCAATGCATCGGCCAACTGCCTCCGCATGCCTGCCATGTCAGCCGGATCCCGCCGCCCTTCCAGAACGTGACGGATCAGCTCCAGCTTGCCTTCCAGAGCGGAACGATCCTGCTCGCTGAAGTGATGGGTGACGGAGGCACGGATCACCAATCCCATCACCACGAAGACGCCCGTGGCCAGCAGGGTGAAGAGCAGGCTTGTTCGAACCGTAACGCTATTTGGAATCCGGGCTCGCATCGACCGGCGCCTCCAGCACATAACCCATGCCCCGCACCGTCCGGATCAGCTTGGGCTCGAAATCGGTGTCCACCTTGTTGCGCAGGCGCTTCATGGCGACCTCCACCACATTGGTGTCGCTGTCGAAGTTCATGTCCCACACCTGCGCGGCGATCAGGGACCGCGGCAGGATCTCGCCCTGGCGACGCATGAGGAGTTCCAGCAGGGCAAATTCCTTGGCGGTAAGATCGATGCGCTTGCCGGCGCGGATGGCGCGGCGCCGCCGCAGGTCGAGTTCCAGGTCAGCCACCTGAACGGTGTCGGGCTCGCGGCCCTTGCCCCGGCGCAGCAAAGTCCGCACCCGTGCCAGAAGCTCGGCAAAGGCAAAGGGCTTGATCAGGTAGTCGTCGGCACCCAGCTCCAGTCCCTTGACCCGGTCCTCCACCTGGTCGCGGGCGGTCAGGAACAGCACCGGCATGGCCTTGCCCGCCGCGCGGATGGCCTCCAGCACCTCCCAGCCGCTCAGCTCCGGCAGCATGACATCCAGGATCAGGAGGTCGTACTCGTCCGCCAGCGCCTGGTCCTGCCCGGCCCGGCCGTCCCGCACCCAGTCGGTGACATAGCCGGCCTCGGTCAGGCCCTGCTTCAGGTAGTCCCCTGTCTTGAGTTCGTCTTCGACAATCAGGATCCGCATGCTCTTCTTCCCCATTGACCGGACTCAACAATAACCGTGCGGCGCCGGATTATTTCCTGATGACATAAATGTAATCCCGGCGTCACTCCCGTGTCCGTCAGCAGGCCGCATAGTGGCCGCCATTCCAGATGATGAGTGGTGACAGATCATGGGACGAAGTGGTTTAGCGTGGCTGAGCCTGGTGCTGGCAGCAGGAACGTCCGCCCACGCCGAAACAAGGCTCGACTCCCTCTCCGGGTTCCGGGGCTGGAGCGAGCCTGCCGTCCGTAACTGGCGGCAGACCAATGCCGAGGTGGCAAGCGAGCCCATGGAGCATGGCATGGATCACAGCATGCCCATGACCCCGCCCAACAAGGCCGCGCCTGAACCCCAGGATACCGCGCCCACCCAGCCCATGGATCACCAGGGCATGAACCACGGCGGCTCCTCCCAGGAGCAGTCGGATAAGCCAGCAGCCGAACCGGCCCCGTCCTCTGTCCCCAAGCCTGCGTCAGCCCCACCGGCGGCAGCGCCGGCCATGCCGGATCGCGGCGCCACGCCGCATGGGAGCCACCATCCATGACGCGTCTCCTGACCCTGGCCCTGTTCCTGGCGTCCCTGGCTGGCTGCACCAGCCTGTCCCGCGATGGCGGCGAGCAAGAGGTCCGTGCCACCGCCAACCGGATGATGGACCACCCCGAGGCCAGCACGGATACGACGACGCGCGCCCAATTGCGTCAGGAACTGCTGAGGGCACCGCTGACCATAGAGGGCGCGGTGGCGCTCGCCCTGCTCAACAACCCCGGCCTCGACCGGACTTTCGCCGAGTTGCGGCTCACCGAAGCCCAGGTGGTGGCCGCCACGCGCCCACGCAACCCCGGAATCTCAATTGGCCGCCTGGAGCGTGGTGACGAAAAGGAAACCGAGCGCAGCGTCGTCTTTGACCTGATTGGCCTGCTGACCCTGCCGGCCCGCGCACCGATGGAAAAACGCCGCTATGAGGCGGCCAAGCTGCAAGCCGTACAGGCCGTCCTGACCCTGGCCCGCGATACGCGGCTGGCCTTTGTGGAAACGCTGGGCGCGCAGCAGCGGGCCCGCTACGCCGCCGATGTGGTGGACGCCGCCGAAGCTGGCCGGGATCTCGCTCGCCGCCTGGCGGAAGCCGGCAACTTCAGCCGCCTGGACGCCGCCCGGGAACAGGCCTTCTATGCCACCGCAGCCGCGCAACGCGCGCAGGCCGAGGCGGCGGCCTTGGCCGCCCGTGAGGAGCTGATCCGGCGGCTCGGCCTTACCGATGCCCGCCAGCTCCAGTTACCCGAGCGATTGCCCGACCTGCCCACCTCCGTGCGCGACATCGGCGATGTCGAGCAGCAGGCGCTCGACCAGCGCGTGGATGTGCGCATGGCCAAGGCCCAGGCGGAAAGCACCGCGCGTGGCCTGCGCCTCACGAAAACCACCCGCTTCATCAATGTGCTGGACCTGGGCTTCGAGTCCAACACCTCGAACGAGGCGTCACGGCAGACCGGCTATGAGGTCAGCCTGGAGCTCCCGCTGTTCGATTTCGGCCGCACCCGCAACGCCCAAGCCGAGGCGGTGTATCGCCGTGCCTTGGCGGAGGTGGCGGAGACCGCCGTCAATGCCCGCAGCGAAGCCCGCACGGCCTATGCCCTCTACCACAGCAACTACGCACTGGCCCGCCACTATCGCGATGAGGTGGTGCCCTTGCAGAAGCAGATCTCGGACGAGGTGCTGCTGCGCTACAACGGCATGCTGGTCAGCACCTTCGAGGTCCTGATCCAGGCGCGGGAACAGGTGGCCAGCACCAACGCCTACCTGGCGGCGCTGCAGGATTTTTGGATCGCCGAGGCGATGCTGTACAGCACGCTGCAGGGGGTCGGGGGCAGCCCAACATTCACCCTTTCCAGCGACGACGAGAGTGCCGGCAGACCTGCCGCCCGGCATTGAGAGATAACAAATGAGCAGTCGACGTGATTTTCTGAAAGTTGGCGCCGCGGCGCTGGGCGCGGGACTCGTGTCCCGTGTCCAGGCCGCCGGCATCCCCGAAGCCATGATCCAGGACAAGCCCGGCACCCAGGGGCCGCTGGCGCCTGCCGAGGGGCGACCCTATAACCCGGTGGTGACCCTGAACGGCTGGACCCTGCCCTATCGCATGAAAAACGGCGTGAAGGAGTTCCATCTCGTGGCCGAGCCCGTAGTGCGGGAATTCGCGCCCGGCATGGTGGCGCACCTCTGGGGCTATAACGGCCAGAGCCCGGGCCCCACGCTCGAGTGCGTGGAAGGAGACCGCATCCGCATCTTCGTCACCAACAAGCTGCCCGAGCACACCACCATCCACTGGCATGGCGTCCTCCTACCCTCGGGCATGGATGGGGTCGGCGGCCTGAGCCAGCCACATATCAAGCCGGGCCAGACCTTCGTCTATGAATTCACCATGCAGAAATCCGGCACCTTCATGTACCACCCGCACGCCGACGAGATGGTGCAGATGGCCATGGGCATGATGGGCTTCCTCGTGGTGCACCCCAAAAACCCGGGCTTCATGAAGGTGGACCGCGATTTCGTGTTCCTGCTGAGCGCCTACGACATCGATCCCGGCAGCTATACGCCGCGGGTCTCGGAGATGACGGATTTCAACCTCTGGACCTTCAACTCGCGGGTTTTCCCCGGCATCGATCCCCTGGTCGCGCGCACCGGCGACCGGGTGCGCGTCCGCGTCGGCAACCTGACCATGACCAACCACCCCATCCATCTGCACGGGCATGATTTCGAAGTGACCGGCACCGACGGCGGCTGGGTGCCGAAGTCCGCGCGCTGGCCCGAAGTCACCACCGACGTGGCTGTCGGCCAGATGCGCGCCTTCGAGTTCAACGCCGTGGCCGGCGACTGGGCCCTGCACTGCCACAAGTCGCACCACACCATGAATGCCATGGGGCACCAGCTGCCCACGATGATCGGTGTGTCGCAAAAAGAACTGGCCGCCAAGGTGAGCAAACTGGTGCCGGATTACATGGCCATGGGCGAAAAAGGCATGGCGGACATGAGCGAGATGGGCGGCATGATGCCGCTGCCAGACAACACCTTGCCCATGATGAGCGGTGATGGCCCCTTCGGCCCGGTCGAGATGGGCGGCATGTTCACCATGCTCAAGGTGCGCGACCAGCAGCCGGTGGGCGACTTCCGCGATCCGGGCTGGTACCGGAACCCCGAGCGCACCGTGGCCTGGCTGTACGAGGGGGAAGAACCGGACACCGTGCGGGCCGAGGCGGCGCCCTCGTCGGGGCGGGATCTCAAGGTGCGCAAGCCCACCGGCCATGGCGGCCACTGACGTCCGCGTCCCTCAACCCCTCCAGTGGAGTACTGACATGAAAGCTGTAAATCGCCGTTTGCTGGCCCTCGCCATCGCCGTTTCGGGCATCACCGTCATATCGGGCGCATGGGCGCACGGCGACGAGCACATCGACCCCAACATGAAGGTCGACAATCCCATCATGGCGCCCGAGTCCGCCTTCGGGCGCCAGGGCATCACCCGCGAGGTGGCCCGCACCCTCGATATCGCCATGACGGATGCCATGAAGTTCACACCGGCGACGCTGGACGTGAAACAGGGCGAGACCGTGCGCCTGCGCATCCGCAACGACGGCAGGATTCCGCACGAATTCGTGCTCGGTACGAAAGACGAACTGACCGAGCATGCCGAGCTCATGAAGAAAAATCCCGATATGGAGCATGCCGATGCCAACACTATGCGCGTGGCGCCAGGCAAGACCGCCGAAATCATCTGGCAGTTCACTCAACCCGGGACGTTTCTCTACGTCTGCCTGATTCCGGGTCATTGGGACACTGGGATGCAAGGCACGATCACGGTGACAGGAGCCAATGCGGTGGTGGCCAAGGCCACCGGGACGATGCCGATGGCGGGTATGAGCATGGCCGCTAACGACATGAAGTCCATGCCCGTGCCGCCGGAGGCTCCCACTCCTTCCGCCAACGACGATCGCTATACGCAGGGGGTCATTCGCAAGGTGGATGCCGTGCGGGGCAAACTCACCATCAAACATGGCGACATCAAGAACCTCGGCATGCCCGGCATGACCATGATGTTCAGTGTGAAAGACCCGTCCATGATGCAGGGCGTCAGGGAAGGGGATGCCGTCCATTTTGTAGTGGAAAGAATCAATGGGGCATTGATGATCATCGACATCAAGAAGACGGCCCAATAACCCCTGTAGCAGGGCAGACGAGACGTGTCCGCCTGGCTTTTCTGTATCACAACGTCGCCCGGTCCGACTGGGCGCAAAATTCGCAACCCGGAGAACCCTCATGAAAATCCGCTTTTCGCTACTCACCCTTTCTCTGCTGTTCTCGGCCGTCTCCCTGCCAGCCTTTGCGCATGACCCCAAACTCCATAAGCAGGCGGAGTCCAAGGCACCGGACTGCGCCAAGATGAAGGACATGGACATGAGCAAGATGGACATGAACGATCCCGTCATGATGGCGATGCATGAAAAATGCGAAGCCGCTATGAAGCATGACGACGGGAAAGCGCCTGCCAAACATCAGCACGACCAGAAGGAAATGAAAAACATGCCCGGCATGAACATGCCGGCAGGAAAGCCGATGGGCAAGGACAGTAAGTAGAGCATAAGCCCGCCTGCGTCACTCCTGGTTCATCAGGGATGACGCAGGCCTTTGCTTCTTCGCCGAGACAGAGCCTTCATGAAAAACATCAAACCATTGCTGGGTATTGCCGCCATCTTCTTGGCTGGCGCTGCGCTTTTCATTTACGTCGGTGCGTTCAATGTGGCCGCCGACGAGCCTCATTCCAAGCTGGTTTTCAGATTCCTTGAGATGGTGCGTGAACGGTCCATCGCGGTGCATGCCAGCGGCATCAAGGTCCCACCGCTGAATGATCCCGCGATGATCATGTCGGGCGGGGCCGATTACAACGAAATGTGTGTGGGCTGCCACCTGAAACCCGGAATGCAAGATTCCGAACTGCGCGCCGCCATGTACCCACAGCCCCCTGACCTGACCAAGGTCAGGCGCAAGGACCCGGCGCAGACGTTCTGGATCATCAAACATGGCATCAAGATGAGCGCCATGCCGGCCTGGGGCCCCACCCACGACGATCAGCGCATGTGGGCCATGGTGGCCTTCCTGCAACAGCTGCCGCGCCTGACCCCGGATCAATACCAGATCCTGACGGCACGCGGTGAAGAGGAAGACGAGCACATGCATGAGGGCATGAAGGAATAGGGAATGAAGGTGGAGCCCAGCCGGTGCCCCCCAAAGCCGAGTGGTAACGTGAGGGTCGTGGTGAAAAACAAGAAGGCGCCTTGGTCATCGCTGACTTGAGCAACGCGCCCTGATTTGCCCTGTGGTGCGGCGGGCCTCGCGCCCGCTTTTTTTCAATTACGGTGAAGAGCCTGCCGACATCAGGAGGAAATCATGCAAAAGGACAATATGGCGAACTTACACCCGCACGACCCTTCCGCGACCGCCGAAGCCGGGCTCAAGGGCTCGATCCGGGAGCTGCGCCAGAGTGTCAGTATCGACACGAGCGCCACTGAACCGGCGACAGACCCGACCGTCCTCCCCGCCGGCGTCACCGTGCGCCTGGCCCTTGCCAACCCCGGCGAGCAACGCCAGCTGGCCGTCCTAGGCAACGCGGACGAGCTGCAGAAGCTTGAAAAGCAGCTGGGGCGTGCACCGGATAAACACTACGTGGCGCCCTATCTGGTCTACCTCGATCCCGGCCAGGGCGCGCAACTTATCTGGCGGTTCAGCCCATCGGCGTCCTGCCAGCTCCAGGTTTATACGCGAGGCGCCCGGGAGCCCTGGCGCCCCCACCTCACCCATCGTTTCAGCACGTCCGCGGCAAGCACGGCCTTGCCGGGTGTTGCGCCCACTGAACCTCAGTCCTGAAGACTGACCACCCGAGGAAAACCGTCATGAAGATTCCAGCCCTGCCTGCCCTGCGTCTCAGCCTGGCCCTGGCCGCGGCCCTTAGCGCCGCCACCGCCCTGGCGCATGGGGACGAGCACATCGATCCCAACATGAAAGTCGACAATCCCATCATGGCGCCCGAGTTGGCATTCGGACGTCAGGGCATCACCCGCGAAGCCAGCCGCACCATCGACATCACCATGAGCGATGACATGCGCTTTACGCCGGACCGGCTGGAAGTGACGCCAGGTGAAACCGTACGCCTGCGCATCCGCAATACCGGCAAGCTGACGCATGAATTCATCCTCGGCACCCAGGCCGACATCGCGAAGCACGCCGCCATGATGAAGCAGCATCCGGGCATGGAGCACGCCATGGCCAACGCGGTCCGCGTGGCGCCCGGCCAGAGCGGTGAGATCGTCTGGCAGTTCACCAAGCCCGGGCAGGTCACCTTCGCCTGCCTGACGCCCGGCCACCTGGAGGCCGGCATGCAAGGCATGATCGTGGTCGGCTCCAGCCAAGCCAGCACCCACGCCACCTCCGCGCCCGCAGCAGCCGCCTCCCCGGCGCCCGCCGCTACCGACGACCGCTATACCGCCGGCGAAATCCGCAAGGTCGATACTGCGCAGGGCAAGCTCACCATCAAACATGGCGAGATCAAGAACCTCGGCATGCCTGGCATGACCATGATGTTCAAGGTCAAGGACCCGTCCCTGCTGAGCCGCGTGAAAGCCGGGGATCGTGTGCATTTCGTGGTGGAAAAGCAGGGCAGCGCCCTGGTCATTACCGAACTTAAAAAAGTGCCATAAGGTTGCCTGTGTTTGGGCGGTACCCCCGCCCTTTTTTATTGATAGACCCACGCCATGACGCATGGGATGGAATATTCCTGTTAGGACAGCAACAGATGAGCACTCGCAAAACAGCGGATGTCGGACGGCTGGCCCTGCAGGGCGCCGCGATTGCCCTGATGGTGTGGGCGGGCGACAGCCAGGCTCACGGCGGCGGCGGTACGCCCATGCCCACAGAGCGCCGCCCGGAACCCACGGAGCCTCGCACGCCCCGCTACCCGAGTCCGCCGGCGTCGAGCCAGTGGCCGACGGGGGGTGAGAGCGAAGCCGGCCGCCCGGGCATGGTCGAGGCCGTCGTACGCCGCCTCAACATCGGCATCGACAACAACATGCACTTCACCCCGGACACCCTGCAGGTCACGCAGGGTGAAACCGTGCGCTTGCGCCTCAGCAACAACAGCAGCGCTCTGCTGGCGTTTGTGCTGGGCACGCCGGCGGACATTGCCGCGCAGGGCGAACGCCTGCAGCAGGTTTCCGGAGGAGAGCCGGACGTTGCCAACACGGCCCAGGTCTATGCGGGACAGAGCGGCGAGATCATCTGGCAGTTCACCCGGCCCGGCACTTTCCAGCTCGCCGCCCTGGTGGCCGGTCATCCGCACGCGAGCCCACGGGCTATCGTCACGGTCATCCCGCCCGCCACGGCCGGCGATACCGTGCAGTTCATTTTGGAAAAACAACAAGAAGGCGCTCTGGTCCCGACCGATCTGGAAAAAGCGCCCTGATATCCCCTGTGGTGCGGCGGGCGTCACGCCCGCCTTTTTTTGGGCCATAGTGAACGACTGGAAGCTTCAGGAGGAAGATTATGCAGAAGGACACCCAGGCGCACACGCACCACGCTTCCGCAGAAGATGTGCTGAAAGATCCCGTGTGCGGCATGAGCGTTACCCCCGCGTCTCCACATCGCGCGCACTATCACGGGCAGACCTTTTATTTCTGCAATCCGAAATGCCAGGACAAGTTTCAGGCGGAGCCGGAGCGTTACCTGCATCCCGCCTCGGCAGAGCCGGCCGTGAGCGAAGCCGCGGCGGCCGGCACGGAATACACCTGCCCCATGCACCCCGAGATCCGGCAGATGGGGCCGGGCAGCTGCCCCAAGTGCGGCATGGCGCTGGAGCCGGTGATGCCCTCGCTGGAGGAGGACGAACATCCCGAGCTGAAGGATTTTACGCGGCGCTTCGGGTGGACCCTGCCGCTGACCGTCATCGTCGTCCTGCTGGCGATGGCGGGCCACTACATCGCGGCCCTGCCCGCCGGCGCGCGCAGCTGGCTGGAGCTCGTCCTGTCCTTGCCCGTCGTGTTATGGGCGTCGGCGCCGTTCTTTGTGCGGGGCTGGCAGTCCGTCGCGAATCGCAGTCCCAATATGTGGACGCTGATCGCCTCCGGCGTGGGCGCGGCCTTTCTGTACAGCGTAGTCGCCACGCTGGCGCCCGGCTGGTTCCCGGTGTCCTTCATGGCGCATGGCCGGGTGGCGGTGTATTTCGAGGCGGCCGATGTGATCGTGTCGCTGACGCTGCTGGGCCAGATCCTGGAGCTGCGCGCCCGCTCGCAAACCTCCGCCGCCATCAAATCCCTGCTCGGCCTGCAGGCCAAAACGGCGCGGCGCCTGCGCAACGATGGCCAGGAGGAAGATATCCCGCTGACGCATGTGCATGTCGGCGACCGCCTGCGCGTGCGGCCTGGTGAAAAGGTGCCGGTGGATGGTGTGGTACTGGAAGGGAGTTCGCATCTCGATGAAGCCATGCTCACCGGCGAGCCGCTACCAGTGGCAAAAAAAACCGGCGACACCGTCATCGGCGCCACTATCAACGGCGGCGGATCACTCGTTATCCGGGCCGAGAAGATCGGCTCCGAGACCGTGCTCTCGCAGATCGTGCAGATGGTGGCCCAGGCCCAGCGCTCGCGCGCGCCCCTTCAGCGCCTCGCTGATCGCGTGGCGGGGGTTTTCGTGCTGGGGGTGCTGGGTGTGGCCGTCGCGACCTTTCTGGCATGGTGGCTCGTGGGCCCGGAGCCGCGGGGCGTCTATGCCATCCTGAATGCCGTGGCGGTGCTCATCATCGCCTGTCCCTGCGCTCTGGGGCTGGCTACGCCGATGTCAGTCATGGCCGCCACTGGGCGCGCCGCCACTACCGGCATCCTCTTTCGCGACGCCGAGGCTATCGAGCGGCTACGCAAGGTCGATACGCTGGTGGTGGACAAGACCGGAACACTAACGGTGGGCAAGCCGACTTTCCACAGCGTGCGCAGCCTGGGCGACCTTGCCGAGAATGAAGTGCTGCGCCTGGCCGCCAGCCTGGACCAGGGCAGCGAGCATCCCCTGGCGCAGGCCATCGTGGCCGCGGCCCGGGAACGGAAATTGACACTGACCCCGCCGGATTCCTTCGAATCGAGCTCGGGCATCGGTGTGCAAGGCCGCGTCGGGGGCAACGCGCTCATGATCGGCAATACCGCGCTCATGCAGCAGGCCGGCATTGCGACCGACGCCGTGAAAAGCGATGCGGAAGCCCTGCGGGCCACTGGCGCCAGCGTGATGTACATGGCGGTCGATGGCCGCCTGGAAGGGCTGATCGCCGTGGCCGATCCCATCAAGGACTCCACGGCCGAAGCGATCCGCGCGCTGCATGACGCCGGTCTGCGCATCGTCATGGCCACGGGCGATGGCGTGACCAGCGCCAAATACGTGGGCCTGCGCCTCGGCATCGACGAAATCCACGGCGAAGTGACGCCCAAGGACAAGGTGGACCTGATCGCGCGCCTCCAGGCAGAAGGCCGCAAGGTGGCGATGGCGGGCGACGGCATCAATGACGCGCCGGCGCTCGCGCTCGCGGATGTCGGCATTGCCATGGGCACCGGCACCGATGTTGCCATCAACAGTGCGCAGGTCACGCTGGTGAAGGGCGATCTGCGCGGCATCGTGCGGGCGCGTCAGCTTTCGCAGGCCACGGTGGCCAATATGTGGCAGAACCTCACCTTCTCATTCCTCTACAACGGCCTGGGCGTGCCCATTGCCGCCGGCGTGCTGTACCCGGCCTTCGGCCTCCTGCTCTCGCCCATGATCGCGGCGCTGGCCATGTCCTTGAGCTCAGTATCCGTCGTCTTCAACGCATTGCGTCTGAGGAATGTGAACCTGGAATCCGCCAGCAGCGAACTGCCGCCAACGCTCATGCAATCCGCGAAACCGTCGCGGGGCTGTCACTGATGGTGAGCACCAGTCCTCTGGTTTTCCGCCTGATCCAGGGCCAGGCCACCGGCCTGGAACGACTGCTGGAGGCGGACAGCGATTGTAGGCGGTGCTGCAGCAGATCGCCGCCATCCGCGGCGCGGTAAACGGCCTGCTGTACACGGTTCTGGAGGGCCATCTGGTGGAGCACATTATTCATGAGCCAGATGCCGAGCAACGTGAGAAGGATTTTGAGGTGGTGTTACAGGTGATTCGGTCTTACATGAAATAAAGATCGAATAATCCTTTCTTCTAGGTAGGATTTAAAGTGGAAGCAGCGGGCTGCTGCTCTGTAGCAGCGTAGCAGCCCGTCTTGCAGCAGCTTTAGAAAATGATGGGAGTCCATTGAAGATCATGAGTTTCATGATGAAAAAACGAATTATCTGGAGTAGTGCAGAGGCAAAAGGTCTTTTGTACCGGCTGGCCATCTACCTTTCAGTAGTTAGCCTCTTTCTTCTGGTGGGGGCGAATGATGCACAGGCACATGCCGTGGCAGAAGGTGACAAGGGATACATACAGGAGATATCGGGCGTACATCTGATCTCCTTTATTTATTTGGGCGCCAAGCATATGGCGACAGGCTATGACCATATCCTGTTCCTGTTTGGCGTCATCTTCTTTCTTTACAGGATGAATCAGATTGCGCTGTACGTAACTCTGTTTGCTATTGGCCATTCGACAACCATGTTGCTGGGTGTCTATTTCAACATAGGCATTAACAGCTACATCATTGATGCCATTATTGGCCTTTCTGTAGTCTACAAGGCGCTTGATAACATCGGTGCCTTTCAGCACTGGCTTGGTTTTCAGCCAAACACCAAAGTGGCAACGCTTGTTTTCGGGTTCTGCCATGGTTTTGGCCTGGCCACCAAGATCATTGAATATGACATCTCCCCGGATGGCCTCATTCCCAATCTCATTGCCTTCAATGTGGGCGTCGAAATAGGGCAGCTACTTGCTCTGGGGGCCATCCTCATCGCCATCAGCCACTGGCGCCGCACAGAGAGTTTCTGGCGGCATGCGTATACCGCCAACGTTGCCATGATGTCCGCTGGCTTCGTGCTGATTGGCTATCAGCTCACCGGCTATTTTGTAGCCTGAATCACTGGAGAGATTGCATGTACAACGTTGAAAAACCAAAGCCCTCCGATCTTCCAACGTCAAAGCAATTATTGCGTTCGACTCTGATTGCTCTTGGAGTGGCTGTTGCCATTCTAGTAACCGTTGTCCTGCCTGCAGAATATTCCATTGATCCCACTGGTGTCGGCCGCTTTCTGGGGCTGACGGAAATGGGCGAGATCAAGGGGCAGTTGGCTGAAGAAGCGGCAGCGGATGCAGCACTTGATACCAGGAAAATTGCTGGCGCATCAAGCCAAGGGGAGCCAGCGGCAGAAGTAAATAGTGCAGCGACGGCCGCTGTCTCTGCCTGGCGTGATGAGATGACGGTTGTTCTACCGCCCGGCCAAGGAACTGAAGTAAAGCTCGGGATGAAAGCCGGCGAGAAAGCGGAATTCAGCTGGGCCGCTGAAGGTGGCGTGGTCAATTTTGATACTCATGGTGATGGTGGAGGGCAGTCCATCAGCTATGAGAAAGGTCGGGGCGCATCGGCAGATGCGGGCGTCATAGAAGCCGCATTTAACGGCAACCATGGCTGGTTTTGGCGTAATCGTGGTGACAGCCGTGTAACGGTGCTGGTTCGTGCGCGGGGTCAGTATGCGGAAATGAAGAAAGTCATGTAATTTCCGGGTAGCCAAACTGCGTAGATGCCACGCTTTATCGCCATGGCCTGAGCGGCATGGTGTCCCTCGGGGGGCCATGCCTTTTGTAGGCAGGCGACCTCCCTATCAAGGCTGGTGAACAACAGCAGCCATTCAAGAAGGAGAGAAGTGAAATGAAAGTACGTGCCATGCTGACGATTTTTACTGCATACATGGCGTTAACCTCGGTTTCGGCATTTGCGCATCCGGGCGCTCATTCCTCTGATGAGGATAAGGATATCCCCACTAGCTGCGAGCAGCTGGCAAACGGCAAAGATTACGTTACGGATGTGGCATACCCTGAAATTAAGGCGCTGCAAGCAAAATGTGAGTCTGAAAAGAAGCCGACGGGAAAGGCGGTTGGCTTCAAGAAAAAGGAAAGTTGATTGCATAGCCCCCATGATGTCGATGCCTTAGGTGGTTGAAGTCATGGGTGCTGGCTAAAGAACTGGACCCAGGAATTCAGACAGTCCGATACGTGGACAGGCGGCTTGATGCGAGCATGTGGTACGGGAGCCCGACCGGGCGTAGCGCGAGCAGGATTTTGAGGCGGTAGCAGGTCATCCGCTCCGACCTGAAGTAGGCTCGCCCATGGCCAATTACCGGTCCCGGAGATCCCGGGACAGGGCGGTGGATGCCGTCCCAGCACGAGAAACCTGATGATGAATGCTGTTACTGCCGTTGCCGCCAATCCCTCTGTACACAACCTGCTTTTGCGCTGGCGCCAGGATGCCGGCAGCACCTACCAGACCTGGTTTCTGTGGGAGGAGCGGCTCAAGAATTTTCGTTCCATCCGGCGTGGCTTGCAGGCGGTCATTGCCGAGATACAGCAAGGCACATTCGGCAATTTGTATCGCGGGTCGTCCCTGGAAACGGTGGTGCACTCCATCGCCGAGCAACGCCAGATATTTAAAGGCGCCGACCATGCCTTTTTGTGGAAGCCCAAGCTACGAATTCCGGATATCTACGAAAGCCCCGGGAATCAGCGCGCCTTCGGACATTTCCTGAATACCTGTTTGTGCTGCAACAACGACCAGGCGCTCATTGATGCCATCCACGAACTGGATCGCCATCAAATCAAAGGCCTGGGTCCGGCCGCGGCCAACCTGCTGTATTTCCTGCATCCGACCCGCGTGCCGCCCTTCAACACGGCCATCGTCAAAGGTTACAACGCCGTCACCGGCAGCAAGGTCAAGCTCGGCAGCTGGCCGGACTATCTCGTCATGCGCCGGGGCATGCAAGCCTTCAGCGAGTCCTATCGCGACCTGCTCTCCAACGATTTTGGCGCCGTGGCCGGCTTCATGTTCGATGTCGGCAGCGGCCGCTACCCGGCACCGCCGTTGGTGGACGATGCCGAGGCGCGGCAGCGCTTCGACCGCGAGCTTGCCGCCCTTCGCGACGAAAGCGCGCAGGCGACCAAGGCCCTGCAGCAGGCCCGCGAGTCCGATCACACCCATACCGAAATCCAGGGCTGGTTGCGCGACCTGGGACGTTCCCTGGGCTTTTCGGTCTGGATCGCCAGCAACGACCGCAGCCGCGCCTATGGCGGCAACATCTTGGCCGAGGGCTGCCTGACGCAATTGCCGACAGCCCTTGCCAGCCTGGCGGCCAGCGAGACGATCCGCCTTATCGACGTGCTCTGGCTGGAGGGCGACGGCAAGGTGATGGCAGCGTTCGAGGTGGAGCACAGCACGAGCATCTACTCCGGCATCGTGCGCATGCTGGACCTGGCGCTCGGCGCACCCGAGCACCTGGCCGGCAGTTATTTCCTGGTGGCCCCCGATAACCGCGAGCAGGAGGTACGCGCGCAATTCAGCCGCCCCGCCTTCTCCCGCGTGCAGGAACTTAACCTGCGCTTCTTACCCTACAGTGAGCTGCGTCAGCACCGCGAAGCGATTGCCCGCTTTGGCAGCGGATTGAAAGGCATCGAGGCGATCGCCACACGTCTGCCTTGAGTCTTCCGCCCTTCCGGACCAGCAATGTTATATTGTAACATTAAAGGCTCAGCTTAATTAACGCGAGCCTGCCGTGAAGCCTCTTTTCCCGTTTTCGATCTTGGCCACCCTGAGCCTGGCCAGCCCGGCTCTGGCGCATGAGGCCGGGGCACCCTTTTCCGGCGCCATCACCGACCTGCTTGCGCTGCATCATGCCCATCTGGAAAACGAACAGCGGCTGAACGGCTATGTGGCCCGCGGCATCGAAGGCCCGCTTGGGGAAAAGCGGACAGGTTATGAATCCGAGCTGGAGCTCGCCTGGGCCAGTGAAGACTTCAAGCTGGGCGCCGAGTTCTTCATTCCCCTTTTGCGTATTCCGTCGGCAGTGCCGGGACAGGAAGAAAGCGGCATCGGCGATGTGGAAATTCGTCCAATCAAATATGCCTTTGTGAATCGCCCGGATTTCATCGTGAGCACCGCGACTGGCATCGTGTTGCCGACCGGCGATAAGAACCAAGGCCTGGGGGAAGGCAACACCACCCTGAGCCAGCTGCTCTTCCTGGACAAGGCCTATGGCAACTGGTTTGCCGGCTTCAACCTGGGCGCGGACCGGCGCGTAAAAGGCGACGACGGCCGGGGCGTCGAGTACGGGATGGCCCTGTCGTATTCCTTCATCCGTGGTACTGCTGCGGGTGAAGTGGCCAGTCCGGTGCCGGCACAGCAACTGGTCTTAGCGCCTTCCGTGGAGCTGATCGGCGAACAGCGCTATGGCGGCCCCGATGATGGTGAACATGCGGTGTCGCTGCTCCCGGGCCTGACCCTGTGGTGGCCGCACAGTGGCTGGCAGTTCCGTGTCGGCGTCATGCTGCCGCAATCCGGCGAAAAGGAAGCCGACCGTACCTACCTGGTCCAGATCGGCAACCACTTCAACTGGGGCACCCTCCTCGGCCGTCGCGACTAATGCCATAGCCCGGCAATGGCGGGCGGTAATCCACTGCCGCCCCCACTCTTCCCGAACAGCCCATGGCGCCGGGCGCTTCCACACTACCGCTGGCACGGGTGCTGTTCCTGACTTTTGAAATTTTACGTACGACTTAAATATCCAGTGCCCATCACATCAGCGTGCTCGATGTTTTGTTGACTACGCTTTGCTCTTGAGTCCAGCTCAGGAGCAAAGGCCATGAAGCGCTGCCTACGATTACCTTCTTTTTGTTATGCCGCCCTCGCCACGGCCGTTTTCGCTGCCAGCAGTGCCACTGCGGAAGACCGCTATGGCCCGCCGCATCATCCACGCGATCCCGCGGTGTCGGTGTCCCCGGCTGACGATCCCGACCGGCAGACCAAACCCGGCATGATGAGCAAAGGCTCCAGCCAGATGCATCAAATGCATATGAGCATGATGCAGAACATGCCGCAGATGACGGGCGATACCGATCAGGATTTCGCCATGATGATGAAGCACCATCATGAGCAGGCCATCAAAATGGCCGAGATCGAAGCGGCTCAGGGCAAATCGCCGGAACTGAAGGCGATGGCGAAAAAAATGATGGAGGCGCAGAAGCAAGAGATCAAAAAGCTGGAGGATTGGCTCAGCAAAAACAAGAAATGACAGCGCTTCCACTCTCATGATTTGCAGAGGCCGACCGTGACAGCAACGGTCGGCGATTTCCTGATCTAAAGGAAATGCTGGCGGGCCTGAGTTAAGGCCCCTGCATTCCCTTTGCACAGATCCTGGTTTTCAGAACTAAGCCGATCAAGTAGCCGAGCCGGCCTCACAGCTTTAGAGCGAACCCTGCTTGCCGCGGCACTCCTACTGCCTCGTATGGCCCATCGCCATCTGATCCAACAACACGACGGTCATCCTGGCTTGGGTCTCCTCGGCGCTTTCCAGCTCATAACAGGTTGTTGAGCTACTGGGCTGGTTTTTCTCCCGCTGGATGCACTCACGGCTCTTGGCCAGTCTTTCCGCATGCGCGGCCTTGAGCAAGGCAATGCTGTAGCGCATCGCCTGCTCCCTCTCAACCAATAACTGTTGCCGCTGGGTTTCATTGCCGCCAGCGCTCAACTTTTGGTCCAGCGCCGAGAGGGTGGCGATTTGCTGTTGGAGCTTGGCTTGCGTTGACTGGTAGGGCGTTGTCGACGTACAGGCGGCTATCAGCAAGGCCATCAATGCAGCAACGATGAGTCCCGGGTGGTTCCTGTTCATGGTTAAAGTCCTCCGGAAGGTTTTATGCCGGCTGACAGCGTCAGGCCTAGTCAGGCGCAAGCCCTTGGCCACGACCATTTGCGGAGAGTTCGACACCAGCCGGCTGGATTTTGCGCGACTCCCCGAACAGGCAGTGTAGTGCGCCTGCCCTTGCTGCTATCCCGCTCCCAAGGAGTCCCACGGAAGCTGACAGAAATATAATTTTCGCGTCACCACAGCGCCCCTCTCGCGTCATCATCTTCATGCAGGAAGACTGTTTTTCACATGCCGGCCGCGCCCCTGGCCATGTAATCCAGCAACATCACCATCATCCGCGCCTGAGTTTCTTCGACGGTTTCCAGCTCATAACAAGTTTTCGCACTCTCGGGCAGGAATTTTTCACGCTTGAGGCAGTCGCGACTCACGGCCAGCCTTTCCGCCAGCGCCGCGTGGAGCAGCACGTTGGCCTCGCGCACCGCCTTCTCTCTTTCGGCCAATAATTGCTGGCGGCTCCTGTCATCCCCGGCGTTATCAAGCTGCCGGTCCAGTGCTGACAGTGTTTCCATTTGCTGCTGGAGTCGAGCCTGCATCGACCGATAGGGCACAGGCGCTGCCGCCGTACAGGCCGCCATCAGCAAGGCCAGCGATAGGGCAACGATGAGTCTCGGGTGGTCATGATTCATGATGGAAGTCCTCCGGATACATTCATGCCGGTTGACGTCGCCCTCATAGTCAGGCGCGCGCTTGGCTACGACCGCATGCGGAAGCTCGACAACAGCCGGCCTTCGTTTGACACGCTCCCCTGAACAGGCAGTGAAGATTCGTGATTCAGCGTCCGTGAAGGAAACGGCCCAGCTCACGCGTAAACTTTATTGGCGACTCCACCAGCAGCATATGGCCCGCCTTTTCAAAAAGTACCAGCGTGGAATTTTTCGCGTAATCCGCCATCTTCATTTGCCCCGCGGGATCGTAAGGCGCCGAGCGCATGCCGATCATGAGGGTGACCGGCGTTTGGCAGCGGCGCAGACTTTCACGGTAATCATGGCAAGCCTGCAGATAGGAAAATAAATAGGCTTGGATATCACTGATTCGCGTTATGGGAACGAGGCGGGAAAACAACCAGGGCCAGCATGACAAGGCCAGAAGCAAAGGACGAAGCAGCGGTAAAGGTTTCGCGAATATTTTCGACAGCATGTCTGTCAGGATGCTTGCCACCTGTCGATGGGCCGAAAATGGCAAATATTCCAACCGATCAAAATGGGCGTACTTAGCGAGCACGTCGTTAAGACGATGCAGAATGGTGAAAAACTCTTGCTGACGCTCCCCAAAGAGCCCATAGGGCCAGTCCTCCCGGTTGCAGATGCAGGGCGAAATATCCATATGCAAATAACGCTTAACCCCGGCAAAACCGCCTGCACGCTGCAGGTGCAGGGCGACTGAGGCGCCCAGTGAATAGCCCACGAGCAGAAAGCCTTGCAAACCAAAGTGGGTAATGACGTCCTGAACATCTTCCATGTGGTTCTGGAAAACATCCGATTGATTCAAGTGCGCTGCTGACGACGGACCCGAGCCGCGAAAATCCGGCATATAAAACCGGAAGCGATGCAGGAAAGGCCAGATGAAAGGCAACCAACAGCTGCTTCTCATCCCCAGTGCGGGTAGCAGCAGGACGGGCTCGCCCCGCCCGCAAAGCCGGACATGAATCGACTGGCCATCGCGCAGGGTGACAAATGGCATCTCATCAATCGCCGCTGTCGCTACAGGTTCTTCAGATGCACCAGGGCATCGAGCAAGCAGGCGATGCCCAGCAGCGCCAGCGTCATGGCGTCATTGAAAAGATGCTGCTGGCTCATGCCGAGCAGCGGACTGCCGGTGAGTTCCGTAATCCATGCGCCGAACAGCGCCAGTGCCGCTACGATGATGAGGACTCTGCCGAGCCCGGTGAAGAAACGTGCCGCCCGCGTATTGTCCATATCGCTTTCCTCCCGCATGGTTTTGCCCCATCCGATTCCCAACTTCCGTGCCACGTGACGACGTCCAGGCTTCCTCGAATTGACCGTCTAAAGCCGGCCCTGCAGGAAAACCATGTAAGAACGTGGTTTATCCCCGTACACAGCGTCCAGCGCCGCGGGCTTCCGATAGCCGCTGACCAGCCCGCCCACGCCCCAGGCCACGGGGCCGGTGCGGGCAAAATCGTAGATATAGCCCAGCGAGAGCTTATCGATGGTGAAATTCCGGTCAGCGAGTGGACTGCCTGAGTCAAAAAGCTCGTCGTTTTCCACTCGGTCATAACGCCCGAAGAGGGTATGCGTGTCCTTGAACACATAGGCCGACTCCAGCAGAACGCCATCCAACTTTTTCTTCCCGGCGGGCGAACGCTTGTCGTTGCGCCCCCAGGCTAGCGTGGTCTGCATTTCCCCAGGACCCCACTGCATGTGGTGCATGGCGGAAGCGATATGGCGCTGGATGGAGGTGTCGGGCTCCAGTGCTTCCGGACTGTCCAGATCGCCGTGGCTGATTTCAAAGGCCCAGTTCGGCGTGGGGTTATAGGAGAGCCGCGTCGACCAGGAATCGAATTTGCGCGTCTCGATATTCCAGCGGCTGTCATCGGGTTCCCGCCCATTGAAAGAGGACACTTCCAATTTCCACGGGCCCTGGCTCGCGCCCAGCGTGACCACGCCAAACGTAATGTGCGTGGAATCCAGCCAATGATGAGTGAGTGGGGCTTCGGGATTACGCATCCCGGAGAAGCGGTGCATAAAGGCGGGCGGCCCCAGCGCCGGCTCGCCGGGAAGCCCGGCATAGAGGTATACCGCGCCCTTATTGCCAACAGGATGGCTATGCGTGACGGACAACTCCATAAACGCATCGTGAGGGTGCTGCCGATCCACCAGCGGCTTCATACCGTCGGCCGTCTCTCCCGTTTGGAACAGCAAGGGATAACCGTCTTTGCCCATTAGCGGGTCCAGCGACACCATGGCGCGGAATCCCATCGTGCCGCCCAGCGCGGGCCGTTGGGCCATCAGCATGGCCATGCTGTTGACGAAGGCTTTGTCATCGCCGCGTGGGCCGCCCTGGTGGTCGTAAACGGCGTTGGCGAAGCCATGCGCCATCAGCATCCAGTCACCGGCTTCCCACATCAGGCCCGTATGCGGTGTGGCGTCCGGCTGCCAGCTCGTGCCCGAGCCTTCGCGCGTCATCGCATAGGGGCCGAATTGACTCGGCATCATCATGTCGTGTGACATGCCCTGATGCCCGCCCTGATCCATCGCGCTTTCGGTAGGAGCCATGTCCATGGCTTCATGGTTTGCCGCTTCAGGGTTTTCCGCATTTGCTTGGGCACCCAATAACCCAGCCATTAATGCGGTGAGCATGAGCAGTGGCCAAGGGGGCAACGGCGCCGATCGTTTCCAGAGCGGCAGGCAGGCCACCGTACAGTGATCGCATTCGTCAGCGCTGGTGTTGCAGGCCTCGATGCCGGAGGCGAATTGTTGATGGGCCATGTCCTTTCTCCGTTGATGGGACATCAAAGAGAGACCGCTTGCAGCAATGCGCTCCTTTACTCAGCCACTCAGCCGCCTTGGATGGAAAGCCTAGTATAGAAATGGCCCGGATGAGTTCCCTGTCCCTGGGTTCGGGCAAATGTAGGCGTAATGTACTTGTCAGCCAGAGGTAATGTTGGTGTTATCTCGGAGGCCTTGGTTATGACCTGCATAATCTGTTCGAGCGTGGCGCTATTTCTTTATCGCTTTGATTTCCCGATTTTCTTAATTTTTCTGCAATTCTCCGCACCTGAAAATTTTCGCGCTCATTGGCAGAGGGCCTACCCTAGTTCTATCGTGACGCGAGTTTGTGCCCTAAGGTAAGCGTTGATGGCGGAGCTGGTTTTGCTTGTTAAGCAAAGCCGATTGGCAGAGGTGCTGTCGCGCGATGGCCGAGCACGGAAGAAGAGAATGGTGGCGTGTATTGATAAGGAGGCCTGTCATGAAAAATGCCGTAGGTGCGATGCTGCTGGCACTGACCCTGCTGTCGTCAGTTTCTATCGCTCAATCCCCAACCGAAGCAACCACCTCATCCAGCCAGACTGGAGCCCAGTTGCCAAGCAGTCCACAGGGCGCCGGGCGCATGCAAAGCCCGGCGCTGACATCGAGCGGTAGCGGCATGGAGGCCGCCATCACGCGCATGGCGGGAATGTGTGAGCAGATGATGAAGCAGGAAATGGCCATGATGCCGTACAAGCTGGCGGTCGGCATTGGTCTGGGGATTCTGCTCACTCTCGCTCTGTTGCTTCTCATCGTATTGGAAGTGCAGTGGATTATTGCTTGGAGCCGCGGCTAAAGGCGCGGCAGTAAAATCGTGGGTATCCATCTCGTAGGGGGCCGCGTAAGAGCCCGCTCAAGTCGTCATCCGCCAAGGCACGCCGTCCGGTGCCTGGGCCAGCAAGCGCTGTGCGTCCTGCTGGCCCATGGTGATAGCGCGCTGAATGAATTCGGGCTCGAAAAAAAGATAACTAAGCAACTCGCCATGCGTCTTGCGGCTGCCGCCGAGCAATTGATTGAGCACGGGAAAGTCCAGCGCGCGCCGCAGCCAGCGGCCACTGCCATAGCGGGCCTGAAACACCTCGCGGGCAAGCTGACCCAGGTCGCCTGCCCGCGAGGTGCCAACGAACAGATAGGGGATCGGACGGAGACCGCGTTTGCCATAGCTGGCGCGTAGCGCGGAGTGCTCCTGGGTGCTGCCGTTCAGCAGCTCGTTGATCTTGCCCAGGGTGCGCACGTCTTCCACCATGCGATCGACCAAGGTGTTGTGCAAGACTCCCGCGATGGCGGCGTAGACGTCGGGCGAAGAATCGATGGCGGTCGATGCCGAAGCCGTCTGCACAATCGGATCGGTGGCAAGGAGGATGATGCGGTCCACGCCCAGCGCAATCGCGGGCTTGATAGGCGCGTTCAGCCCTGCCACCTGCGCCAGGTAGCGCGCCACCGCCACTAGCCCGCTGGGCAGCACCGGCCGGATAACTTGCTCTCGCTCCACCTGCCGCCACAGCGCCAGCACCCGGTCCGCCGCTTCTTGCGCCGGGAGATGGGCGAACGAGGCGAACAGCACGGCGTTGATCGCGCCGGCGCTGGTTCCGACGAAGACCGTAGGCCGCCGCCCGTGCGCTTCCAGCACCGGCAACAGCTCGGCGAAAGCTCCCGCCTCATAGGCGCCTCGGGCACCCGCGCCCACGAACACGACGCCGACCGATTCGGATGTTGCCTTTGCCATGGCGATCGTCCGCAAGTGTTGATATCGCTGGAGCCGAATCAGCCAACCATAAGCCTAGGCCGAAACGCAGCGGCTCGTACCGAAGTTTGATAGGTGCCCCCGAGCAATGACTCCCACATACCGTCGCGTAGGAAAATCCCGAGGTTTACTGCCCCGGCATAGGCGGGCCACGGCCTCAGGCGCCAGCATTGAAATAATCCCAGGTGCCGCGTTCGCGGATGGCGCCGCCGATGCGCGACAGCGCATGCAGGTAGGCCGCGGCGCGCAGGCTGATGCCGCGCTGCTCCGCCTGCTCGAACACATACTGCGCCTCGCGTTGCAGGGTGGCGGCGAGCTTGTCGTTGACGGTGGCTTCCTCCCAGTACTCGCCGGTGCGGTTCTGCACCCATTCGAAATGGCTGACGGTGACGCCGCCGGCGTTGGCCAGCACATCCGGAATCACCGGAATCCCGCGCTCGGCCAGTATCGCATCCGCCCCGGGGCTGACCGGGCCGTTGGCGATCTCCAGGATCTGGCGCGCCTGGACGGCGCCAGCATTGGCCTCGGTGATCTGGTTTTCCAGCGCCGCCAACACCAGGATGTCCACCGGCAATTGCAGGAGTTCCTCGTTGCTGAGCGAGTCGGCCTGGGCGGCCTCGCACACCGAAGCGTCGCAGTAGACCATGCCCTTGAGTTCCCGGTTCCGGTGCTTGCGCCGCCAGATGGGGTCGGGATCGAAGCCCGCCGCCGAATAGATGGCGCCTTTGGAATCGGACAGGCCAACGATGCGATACCCGGCCGCGCAGGCCAGGCGCGCGAAGTGGTAACCGGCATTGCCGAAGCCCTGCACCGCGACCGTCGTCGCGCCGGGCGTTAGACCCCGGCGCGCGGCCCAGCTCTGCAGCACCTGCAGCGCGCCGCGGCCGGTCGCCGCCTCGCGCCCCAGGGAGCCATTGAGATGGACCGGCTTGCCCGTGATCACCGCGGGCACGTGTCGGCGGTGCAAGGTGGCGTACTCGTCGGCCATCCAGGCCATGATGAGGGGATTGGTATTGGCGTCAGGCGCCGGAATGTCGCGCTCGGGGCCGATGAGGTCGGCCAGGGCGCGCAGATAGCCTCGCGACAGCCGCTCCACCTCCAGGCGCGAGAGCTGCTTGGGGTCCACCGCCACGCCGCCCTTGCTGCCGCCAAAAGGCAGGCCGACCACCGCGCACTTGAGGGTCATCCACAGCGCCAGCGCCGCCACTTCGTCCGGCGCCACGCTAGGATGGAAGCGGATGCCGCCCTTGAACGGACCGCGGGTATCGTCGTATTGCACGCGGTAGCCTGCAAAGGTGCGCAGCGAGCCGTCGTCCATGCGCAAGGGAATGCTGACAGTCACGGCCAGCCGCGGATGCTGCAGGCGTTCCTGCACCTCGTCCGGCACCTCGGCGAGCCGGTAAGCCTCCGTCAGGCGGGAATGCGCATCGTCCAGCAGTGTGCTCATGACAAATCCTCCCGGCCTGGCGTCATCAGGTGTGGGTTACTGGCCACCGCGGCACACCAGATAGCGCCTAGCGAACGGCCGCACGGCACCGGCGGTGACGCCGCCGGAATGTCGCTCGCCCTCTCCCGCATGGGCAGGCACGAGATCAGACGATGTAGCGGTCCCAGCTGCCGTAGCGCTGCCGGATCACGCCGCGCGGCAGGGACAGCGCCATTACCAGCGCGCCGCATATCACGCTGTTGGCCACCGCCCAGCCATTGCCGGCCCCGCCGAGCAGCCAAGGCGCCAGCAGCAACCAGCCGCCAAAGGCCAGATTGATAAAGCGCAAGGCGCGGCCGACTTCGGCAAAGGTCGTGATGGCGACGGTCACGATCAGCGCCCCGACCAGATGATCACTGTTCGCCATGTCCCCGCTGCTATCGAAGACCAAGCGCGTGAACATCAACCAGATTCCGATCAGCGCGCTCACGGCCAGTGGCCAGGGGATGGGTACGCCCTGCGTCATTTCTCGGGCTATTTCAGTGGGAGAGCCGCTGAAGCCCTTCGTCTCATCTTCGCTGCCGCTCTCCATGGCATCGCCCCTCCAGAAGCTGCGCCAGAACGGTTTGCCGCGGCGCTTGGCATCGACCAGGAATTGGCCGGTGGCCACGAGTTCGTCCAGGGAATAGGGAATCATGATCAGCATCGCCAATGCTGCGATCAGGCAGAGCGTGCACCAGGTACCGATGACGATGGGCTGGATGATGATGAAGAAAATGCTGACGCCACCCAGCGGCACCACCAGAATGCCGAAGCCCAGCACCATCCACGGCATGGTGCGCCAGCGGCGCTTGTCGCCCATTACGGCCATCAGTACTTCCATCATGTAGGCCACGCCGCCCACACCAGCATCCGCGATGGGCCAGGCTTTGGAGGTGTCGGAAGTGATGATGGTGGCCGTGCCTTGTCCTTCCTGGAAAAACGGTTCCCAGGCGGTATCCAAGTGGCCCAGCTGATAGGCCGTGAGATAGCGTGCAATCAACAACCCGATAAAACCCAGCACCGCGATGGGGAAGCGCTGCAGATACGTGGAGGGGCAATAACTCCAGCCGGGCGGAATATCGGGCCCGCCCATCATGCCGGCCATGCTCATGCCGGGCATCATGGGGATCAGAACCGCAAAGGCGATGATGAAAGCGCCGAGCAGCGTGTCGTGGGCATAGGCTTCCGGCAAGGGCGTCCAGAACACCAAGGGCGCGAACAGCAGCCAGGCGCCGACCCCGGCATTGGCCCATTGGCTCCAACTGAAGCGGCGTTGGGAATCCAGCGAGAGCAGGCTGAAGATCACGACCAGCACGCCGCTGATGACATCGCTCCAGGTCATGAGCAGATTGCGGAAGGCCACTGCTGCCAGATCGCGCTCGACGATCACCCGCAACTCATTCGCATCCGGTTCATAAGCGCTGAGATAGCCCAGTAAAAACGGACTGGTCAGCAGCCAAACACCCAGCGCCAGATTGATGTAGTGCGGCCACAGCATTTTCTGGTGCATGGACACCCGCATGTCCGCCGATGAGGCCGCCGATTCCTGCGTCATTTCCCCATGACCGGCCATGGCCGCTCCACAAGAGCCCTCCTTCTGCATCGCGGCGCCACCACGGCCTTCGCCGCATTTGCCTTCCGGCATTTTGTTTGTTGGAGAAGTTTTCTGGCCGGGCACGCCTTCTGTTTTGGACGGCGCCTTGGCTTTTTCCTTTTCCTCTTTTTCCGCTTGAGCGGGCGCTGCGGACTGGGCGGTATCGCCGGGATAGTCCAGCTTGTTTTTTTCATACCAGCCGGGCGGATCGTGGCGCAGAGCATCCAGAACATTCGGCAGGGTTTTCAGCAGGCGGTGCTGCGGTTCCCAGCCCAACACCTGTTGGGCCTTGCTGATGTCCAGCTCGTAATGCGCGTCGGCAATATCGATCATCCATGACTTAATAAAGGGCTCCGCTGCCTCGGGCAGCGCGGCTTCCTGCAGCCAGGCGCCCGTCTTGGCGAGCGCCTTTGGAATTTCCTGCACCTCCCAGGGCTCGCCGTACAGCAATTTGCCGATCTCGCGCTGGAGGTCCGCGTACGAGGGCACCTCGGCCTCGCCAACAAGAAAGATGGACTCGGCCGGCAGTTTTTGGCGTTGCTCGATCAGGCGGCCAAACAGATCAACGAGATCGTCGATATGCAGCGACGCCTGCCCGTGGCTGCTGTCGCCCGGAAATACCCGGCCAATCAGCTGGCGCTCGTAAATACGTTGAATCTGTTGCGCGAGCGCCGGCAGGCCGCCGTCGTCGTTGTACACGCCGGCCATGCGCAAGATGACATAAGGGATAGGGCCATGTTCCTGCTGAATGATGTTTTCGGCATCGCGCTTGGAACGGGGATAGTCCCAGGCCGGCGCCAGTGGCCAATCCTCGCGGATGGGCTTGCCGGGCTTGGTGGGCGAATGCACCAGCATGGAACTGGAAAAAATAAATTTCTCTACCTCGAATTTTTGCAGATGACGCAGTAGCCGTTCGGTGCCGACGACATTGACGGTCTGATAGCGCGGGTCCGGATCACCGCTGAAACTGTAATAGGCGGCCAGGTGAATCACGGAGGCGAGCCGCGGCCCGAACTGCTCCCGCACTTGTTGCAAGGCGTCGGCAATGCTGTCTTCGGATTCCATGTCCACGGCAATGCCATGCGCGGGCGCTGCGGGATCCGGTGGGCCGGGACGGTCCAACCCGACTAGCGTATAGCGTCCGGCGAGATGGCGAATGAGCGCGGTGCCGATATAGCCGCTGCTGCCGGTGAGCAGGACAATGTCCTTGTCGGCGCTGTTTTCCGCCATATGCCTCATCCCTTTGCACGGTGCCGCCGTGTCACGCCGACAGCGGCGACCTGATTTACCGAGCGCCCTCTGAGCGAAGGCGTCCGCTCCCCCTGCACATGCACCTGCCGTACGACATCAGGGCAACCCCTGGCAATCACCCTCGCCCGGCCGCTGCCAAGGCAACCGTTCAGAACCACAACCGGAGGCCGGCGACCACTTCCGTATCACTGGCGTCTTCGCCCGCGCGGCGCGCAAAGTCAGCGGTGTCGCCAAACCGTCGGCTCCAGGAGACGCCAACATAAGGCGCGAACTGACGGGTAATTTCGTAGCGCAGGCGCAGCCCCGCCTCCGCCTCCGCCAGGCCGGCGCCGATCTGCCGCTCGGCATCGTCCTCGCTGTAAAGATTCGCCTCCACCACTGGCTGCAGGATCAGGCGCTGCGTGAACAGCAGTTCGTACCTCACCTCCACCCGGGCGGCGAGCGCGCCCGATTCATCCAGATAGGCCGCGTGGATTCATAAACTAAGTGCAACACGCACCCTGCGAATGAGGAGGG
>JAZKHS010000039.1:0-24458 GCA_040385265.1 Pseudomonadota bacterium
ACCGCCACCCACTCCGCCACCACCCGCACCGCCCCCTCATCCCTCGGCACCAACACCAGCGGCATGGACCGGGGATCACTCGACATCGGCATCAACGTGATGCGCTCGTGCCGCCAGTCCTCCCCGTCGCCCTGCTTCTCACTCTGGTAGCGCTTGACCGTGTAGCGGCCGCCCGTCTCCGGGGCGGACACGTCGCGGTGCTGTACCAGCACGATCTTGCCCTGGCGCGATCCAGCGGGAGCCGCCCGGAACAGGCACCAGGCGCCGTTGGGAATCCGGCGATTCATGGACTCCCCGATTTCCTGGGCCACGAATAGCCCCCGGGGCGGCGGCAAAGCCCTCCGGCAGCCGCCCCCAGTGGCCGGCCTAACTACTTCGGAAAGATGCTGCAGCACCAAGAATTTTGAAATTCACCCCGTCGCCCTAATGTCTCACCCCCCCTTTTCTTCTTGGCGGATTGCGAGAACCGCGCCTGCGGCGCTGATGCGTCTATTGCAGGTTTTCACTAACGTTTCATACAGCTCAACCTTAAGTCCAAAATACTCAAGCGGAGCCATCTGATAGATGGCCTCGTGCTTCCCCAGCTCAATTTCTCTCTGCCGAAGTTGGTTTTCCGCCATTTTTAATTCAGCTTCAGCAAGCTCAGCGAGCTGGAGCTTACTAATCGGCAGCAGTGAGAAGTAATCCCTATCGTATCGCCATGGATTAGCAACCAAGTCCATTTTCCACAGGTCGAGGTACCCAGACCTCCTGAGCGCCGCGGAAAAGTCCCTGTCAAATCTTGGATTCTTCATCAGGAATTGCGTCACCTGACCGAAATCCTGAAGATCATCACCAGAAGCACCTCTAGCCATACTCAAGAACGAATTGGTCGCCTCATCCTGCCTACCCAACTGACCTTCAGATTTCGCGATCGCCAACTCCTGCGCAGCAGCAACCCTGATGCACCCCTCAACCGCCATCAATAGCGTCGACTCGAATATTTCTTGCGGCGTGCAGTAATCGGGATCACCTACTAGCTTTACACCGGCATAGTCAAACGCCTGTGCCACAAGTCTTGAGCAGAATTGCCTGTTTGACTCCCTCGCCGAAACAGGCCTCGTCTTTGCCATTATCGCGTCAGGAACTGAATATTCCCGCCCAATCTGGCTTCGAGCGAATGAGCAGGCCCGTTGTATGGCCGACAAATCAGGCTTCACCGCCAACCGCAGAACTTCTGCATAAGTCGGCTCATCAAATAGCATTCGTTGCGGATTCTTTGAATGCACCCCGTTGCCGTCCGAATGAATGACACTACAGTCACCGACGTACAGCATGGCATGGGAGTAGTCGCTCTTAGTAACGAAGCGAACAGCCTTACTGATCAGCCCGTCCTGCGCAGTCAGAATAATGTCGCCGACCTCAAGCCGACTGATATCCAGAATGTACTTATCCACTCGTTAGCCTCGCATTCCAATTTCACATTTTTAGGAACTAGCATCTTGCTATCATTAAACCCATTAAGAGAGCAGGCTACTTAGGAGCAATAACGCAACTCAACCGCTCCGCAAACGCCGACGCCTGATGACACGTCATCACCAGATGATCCATCGCCCGCGTCATCCCCACATACATGAGCCGCGCCTCGTCGCTGACGCTCTCGGTCGCGTTCGGCAGATAGCCCACGCCCGGAATCGCCACCACCGGAAACTCCAGCCCCTTGCTGGAATGCAGGGTCACGATGCTCACCGCATCCTCGCCCAGGCGCTTGCGGCTGGCGCCGTCGCGGTTCAGCCAGCTCGCCGGGATGCCGGCCGCGCGGAACAACTGATCGACCTTCTCGCCCATCCACTTGTGCCGGTACACCACCGCCATGTCGCCCCAGGCATAGCCCTGCGCCTGCAGGGCGCGGAAGCGTTCGAGGATGGCCTTCACCTCTGCGTTGAAGCTCGGCAGCTCCAGCAGCAGCGGCGGCGGACCGTGGCGCTGCGCGCTCTCGGGCGCGATCAGCGGCACCGAGTCGTCGTCGGCCTCCTCCGGGTTCATCACGTCCTTGGCAAAGGCATGCGCTACCTGCAGCACCTCGGCGGTGTTGCGGTAGTTGAGCTTGAAGATGGTGGTGCGGCCCTGGGCCTGTATCCCTAAGCTCTTGAAGCTGAGGCGGCCGCGGCGAGTGCCGTAGATGGACTGGGCGTCGTCGTAGAGCACGAGCAGGGCGTTGGTCTCGGGCGAGACCATCTGCACCACAAGCTTGAACCAGGCCGGCTCGAAGTCGTGGCCTTCGTCGATGAGCACGGCGCCGTACTGGCCGGCGGGGATCTGGCCGCGCTCGACGCCGTCGATGACGGCCTGCACCATGTCCCTGAAGAACTGGTCGCCTTTCGTGGTGGGCTTGTCGATGTGATAGGTCTTGAGCTGCTCGGCGCACCAGGCATGGAAGTTGGCGACGCTGACCTTGTCGGCAATGCCCTTGGCCGCGACAAAGCGCTGCAGGCGCGTGGCCAGCACCACGTTGTAGCAGAGCACGAGGATGGGCTGGCTCAGCACCTTGGCCAGGTGCAGGCAGCGGTAGCCCAGGATCATGGTCTTGCCGGAGCCGGCGACGCCGTGGATGACGCGGTGGCCGTCGCCCAGGGAGCGGGCGAGCTGCTCTTGTTGCAGGTCCATGATGCGGAGGATATCGGGGAGCGCGTGGGCTTCCGGGGCGGAGCCCCCGGCTTTCGCGGGAGTGGCATTGCCGCCGGCGGGGGCGACGGACCCCGGGGTAGCGTTGCCGGCGGCGGAGGTGGCGACATCACCCCCCTCATCGTCGCTCTCGAAGATGCCGCTTTGTTCGAAGAGGCCGGCCTGGGCGGGCAGGCGGATTTCCGGGAACAGGTGCCAGCGGATACGGTCGATTTGCGGCAGGGTGAGCACGCCACCGAAGCTCCAGGGGAACATGTCCCACAGGCGCTGCTGAAATTCCTCGGGGCTGACGGCCTCGGTCATCTCGTCCTTGCAGATCACGCGCTGCGGCAACAGCACCTCGCCGAGGTCGGTCTGCTGGAACTGCGCGCGGGTAATGTTGCTGAGCACCACGCCATAGCTCCAGGGAAAGCGCAGCTTGCCGGTGTGCGGGTGGCTCTGCTCGCTGACGAGGGCAGGATCCCTCTCCAGCAGCTTGACCACGGCATGGGCGTAGGCCCGGGCCTGTTCGAAGGGATTGGTGCTGCGCTTGAGGCCCGTGGGCGTGACCAGCATGGCGCTGAGCTTGTCGATGCTCTGGATGGTCTCCAGCTTCCAGTCCTTGACCTCCAGCACCAGGATGCCGCGGCGCGGGTGCAGGATCAGGAAGTCGGGATGGGAGCCGCTCGGGCCGACGGCCACGTCGTACCAGAGCAGGTAGTCGTCCTCGAGCTTGGCCTCCAGGCGCTCGGCCAGGCGGCGTTCGCCCGTGGTCATGCGGGGCTTGCAGCTGTTGAAGGCCGGAATCAGGGTAGCCACGGGCGCGCGAGTCCTTGTGCGGTCGCGTCCTTGCGGGGGTGGTCCGCCGGCGTCCGTGCCGGGTGGGTGTTGTTGTTATGGGGGGTTGGCGCAGGCCCTTTGCCCGACGAATCCTCGAATGTATCAGCCCTGTTCAGGGGGTGGTATCCGTAAAGGCCGCAGCGGCGGGGCGCTGCCCCCTCCTGTTTCCCGCGCCAGCAATATCCCGCGGATTCGATGAGCCATATTGGCCCATCGGGAAATATGGGTGGGCGGCGGGGGCCTATATTGGCCATTCGGGAAACATGGCCGCCGGCCACCGGCCCGGGCAAGCGCCCCTTCTGAACAAATAGCAGATCACCCATGACCCATTGATGGCATATTTCTGCCATAATGGCTCAAATGAACACCCTTATCTTCTCCTCTCCCGGCCATATCGTCCGCCAGCTGGCGGCGCGGCTCCGTGCCCGGCGCCTGGCCGAGAACTGGTCCCGCCGCACCCTGGCGGAGCGCGCGGGCGTGTCCGAAAGCACCATCAAGCGCTTTGAAACCACGGGCGGCATCCAGTTGGAAGACCTGGTGCAGCTGGCCCTGGCCCTGGACGCCACCGCCGAGTTCGGCAGCCTCTTCCCCGAACGGCCGGTGCTCCGCCTGGACCAGCTGACGACCGCCCCGCGCCAGCGAGGCCGGCAATGAACCACGTCCTGCGCCTGGAGGTGATGCTGGGAGGGCAGCGCGTGGGCCAACTGGCCCAGGGGCAAGGCCCCGGCATCTTCTTCCAGTACGACGAGCATTGGCTCAAGACCGGCTTTGACATCGCGCCCGGCGATATCCGCTTCACCACCGAGGCCCAGGTCTGCCGGGATACGCGCCTGTTTGGCGGCCTGCACGGCGTGTTTGCGGACTCGCTGCCGGATGGCTGGGGGCTGATCCTCATGAACCGGGCGCTGCGGCAGCAGGCGGGCTGGTTGCCGCAGGAGATCGGCCCCCTCGACCGGCTGGCCTATATCGGCAACCGTGGCATGGGCGCCCTGGAGTACCGGCCGGCCGCCGACGTGCCCGCCGCCCCGCTCGACTGGGCCGAACTGGAACGCATGGGCGCCGAGGCGCAGCGGGTGCTCGCCGGCGCCGCCGACGACGTGCTGGCCGCCCTGCGCGTACACGGCGGCTCGCCGGGTGGCGCCCGCCCCAAGGTCGTGGTCGCCCTGCATCCGGGCCTGCGCCACTGCCATTCCAGCCTGGAGCCCTTGCGTCCCGGCTTCCGCCACTGGCTGGTGAAATTCCGCGGCCCGGCCGATCCGCTCGACATGGGCGCCACCGAGTACGCCTACAACCGCATGGCCGAGGTCGCCGGGCTACGCGTGCCGCACGCCGAGTTGCTGGACGTGCGCCTGGGCCATACGCCCGAGCGTCTCTTTGCCGTGGAGCGCTTTGATCGCGACGGCGACCACAGGCTCCACGTCCTGAGCTTGGCGGGCTACGCCTACGCGGACTTCCGCCAACCCAGCCTGGACTACGACCAGGTACTGGGCGCCACCATGGCCATCAGCCGCGACCACCAGGAAGTGGTGCAGGCCTTCCGGCTCATGGTGTTCAACGTGCTCACGCACAACCAGGACGACCACGCCAAGAACTTCTCCTTCCTGCGCCGGGACGGCCGCTGGGCCCTGGCCCCCGCCTACGACCTGACCTTCAGCCGCACCGGCCTCCAGGCGCAGCACAGCACCGCCGTCAACGGCAGCGGCACGCCCGGCCGCCGCGACGTGCTGGCGCTGGCCCGCTTTCACCGCATTGCCCAGGCCGACGCCCTCATTGACGAGATCCGGGGCGCGGTGGCGCGGTGGCCGGAGTTCGCGCGGGCGGCGGGGGTGGAGCGCGCGACGGTTGAGCAGTTCGGGCGGGAATTCGCGGAGATTGACCGGCAGTTTTGAGGGGGCGCCCTCCACTCCCGCTCAAGTCTTCACTCGAAACCCACCCACGACCTCTTCAATGGCGCCCGCCGCCTTCAAGTAGTCCAGCCCCTGTCGCAACCGACTCTGGGCCTGAGCGGTGACCCGCTGCATGCCGAGCAGCGTGCCCATGGTTTTGATCAGCACAGGCTCATCGGCCACCACAACGTCTTCCAGCACGGCACACGCAATATTGGCCAGTTCCTTGACGTGAATGTCCGCCACATCCCGTCCGCCGGACTCCCTGAACATCTGCCAGGTGCTGAGGTCCATTTCGGAGGGCCACAGGAACACGCGGCCATTTTCCTGGGTACTTCGCCCCACCCCCTGCTGCAACACCTGAAGCCGCTCCTGTATCCGGTTCCCGGCCCGCTCGAAGCCGTAGGCCTCGCAGATCCGCTTGCGAATGACATGCTCGCTGACCGGTCCCTCGGCCGCGACCACCTGCTGGATCGCCGCGCGGATGCGCTGGTCCTCCGAGGGCAACAGGAACTTGTCGCGATCGCTCGACGGGAGCCGGGTCGTCACGTAGGCGGCAGCGCTTGGATGCGGTCGCACCGCCGGCGGCGAGGCCGGCGCCCTTGCATAGCTGGGGGCCTCCGCCGCCACGTCGGCAGGCCTTTCCTGGTCTTCCGACCCAGCCTCTCCCTCGTTCCCAACCGGCTCATTCACCGCGACTTGAGCCGGCGCCTGCAGGGCGGCCGCAATGGCGGCCCTGATGCGTGCCTTTTCACGCTCGGGATTGGTCCACCACTCCGTCGACCAGATACGGTGGATACGCCAGCCCAGCCTTTCCAACACCATCTGCCGCAACTTGTCGCGATCGCGCGCCGTGGCGGCGCTGTGATAGGTGGCGCCGTCGCACTCCACCGCCAGCAGGTAGCTACCCGGCGCATCCTTGTTCACGATCGCGAGGTCAATTCGGTAGTTGGAGCAACCCACCTGCGGGTGTACTTCCCAACCTTCATCCATCAGGAAGTCACGCACCTGCACTTCAAACGGACTGTCGGGCGGCAGCCCGGTGGGCGCACTATGGGCGATCAGCGCCTGCGGCCCCTTCAGGGCATATTCCAGGTAAAGCTTGAGATCGCTGACGCCGGACGCCCGCGTCTTGTTGATATCCATCTGCTCGGGGCGCAGCGTGGCAAAGACATGAATCTCTTCCTTGGCACGGGTGACGGCCACATTCAGGCGCCGGTGCCCTCCTTCCCGGTTCAGCGGGCCAAAGTTCATGAACACGCGACCGGTCTCATCCGGGCCGTAGCAGATCGAGAAAAGGATGAGGTCGCGCTCGTCGCCCTGCACGTTCTCCAGGTTCTTGACGAAGATCGGCTCCTGTACCTGGGCACTGATCTGGCTATCGAGCTTGCTGTCCGCGCGACGCGCCGCATCCAGCAAGTCCTCTACCAGCTTTTGCTGAGTCTGGGAGAAGGTCACCACGCCAACGGACCGGCGGCGCTGCGTCGGATCCGCATAGTGTCGCTTGATGAAGGTGACGATGGCCTCCGCCTCTGCTCGGTTAGTGCGGGCGCCAGCACGCTGGTAGACGCCCTCGACCGGATGGTAGGTGACGCCCTTGTCGGGTGTGGCGGGCGACGGGAAGGTGACCAGTTCCGATCCGTAGTAGCGATAGTTGGAAAACGCGATCAGCGATTCACGACGGCTGCGGTAGTGCCACTTCAGGGTATGCGTCGGGAGTCCGGAACCGATGCACTCGTCCAGGATGCTCTCGAGATCTTCGACCTCGTCTTCCGACACTGCGCCGTCAGTGGCCGCTGCGGCAAAGAAGCTGGTCGGCGGGAGCTGCTTGGGATCGCCCACCACGATGACTTGCTTGCCACGCGCGATTGCGCCGACCGCATCCCACGTCGGAATCTGAGAGGCTTCGTCAAAAATCACGAGATCAAAGCGCGAGGACGCATCGAGGTATTGCGCCACCGAGAGGGGCGACATGAGCAGACAAGGGCTCAGCCGTGGCAGCACCCCCGACAGCGTGGCCAGCAGCTTGCGTACCGGCATATGCCGCGTCTTCTTCTGCAGCTCGCGCTGGAGAGTACCCAAGGGCGTGCCCGGTGCCGGCATCTGGGCGGCCGGCACCTTGGCCGCCAGCGTTGCCTTGACATGCTCACGCGTCAGCCGGGCGAACACCTCATCCGCCTCACGAAACTCACGGATCTTCTCTTCGTGATCCGCGGCCGAGAACTTCTGCAAGAGGGGCGAGGCGTCCACCACCCTGTCCAGCCACCACTGCGCGTAGCAGAAGTTGAAATAGGCCAGCGTGTCGCCGGCAGGCAGCTTTTCCCGCTCCAGGGCGCCGATGAAGGGCTGCAGCCCGCGGTGCCGCGCCTCGTAGCACAACTCCTGCCATTGGCACCAGTCGCGCCAATAGGCCGCCACCTCCTCCCAGCCCTGGAGCCGATGGCGCACCTCGCCGGCCACGTTGGGCTGCAGTCGGTCGCCAATCAGCCCACTCTCCGGCGCGCCGGCAAGCCGGGCCAGTTCCGCCAACTGGGAGAGCATCTGGTCCAGGGCGCCCTGGTAGTCACGCAAGGAGCGCCCTACTTCGCCATCGCTCGCGAAGGCCCTGCTCAGATTGGCGAGACGTTTGGACAGCTCACCGCGAACGGCCAGCAGGGCTTCCAGGTCCTGCCCGGCCAGGGCCTGTGTCGCACGGTCATACTCGGCAAGCCATTCCGCCGCGCCGGTGATCGACTCCCAGTCGCTCCGCTCCTGCAGCCACATTCCTCCCAGCAGTCGCGAGGCATTCGCGGCATGATCCTGCAGGTGCCGGTCCTCCTGCTGCAGGTGCCCTAGCTGTTCCAGCAGCGTCGGCACCTCGACCTCCGTCGGACGGACCGCGCTTCGGTGATGGAGGCGAATGACGTTGCGAATCCGGAAGCGCGCCAGCCATCGCTTGAAGAACCAGTAGTGGCCCGCCTGTTGCCAACCTTGCGACAAGGTACCGGCATCGAGGCGCAGCAGGCCGTCCGTATGGTCAGCCAACAACGCCGTGGCGAGTTCACGACGTCGACGGCCATGGGCGGCAATGGTGTGCAACAGGGTCAAGGTGCTGGAATACCCGGACTCCCCCAGCATGGGGGCAAACTCCGGCCGGTATTGCAGGAGAACCTGGTAGAGCGCCTGGGCCTTCTGCAACTCATCCAGACTACGGCTGCGCAAGCTGATGCCGAGGGCGGACAGGGATTGATCCAGCGTCCGCTCCAACACTGCCACATGCTCACGCGTCGCCCTGGACGCCGCCAACAGATCGGCCTGCCAGCCCGGCGTCCACTCCTGGCGTAGCAGCCCGCGGAAGCGTTGCTTGTCGACGCCGTCCAGCAAGGCGCCAATGGTGCCCAGGCGACGGGCCAGGCCCTGCAGCTCTTCCAGTTGGGCGCGATCATGCACATCAGCCTGCGGCCACTCGAACCGGCACCCCTGCCAGCCCGGCCTCGACACTGTCGTGGCCAGCGCGCCAAAGACCGTCAGGCCATTGGGATGCTCCTCGTGCAAGGTGCGGACATAGTCATTGAGGTCGCGGCGCAGCCGTGCAATGCGGGCCGCCTCGGCCTCCCAGCCCTTCGCCGGCTGCTGGCTGGCCGCGCTCAGCGAGGACTCCAGTTGCGCGAGAACCGCGCTCTTGGTCGCCTTGGCCGAATGCAGCTCCAGGAGGAAGGGCCCCAGCCCGAGCTTCTTCAGTCGCTCGTGGACCACATTGAGCGCGGCGATCTTCTCCGAGACAAAGAGGACCGTCCGGCCCCGCGCCAGGGCATCCGCCACGATATTGGTAATGGTCTGCGACTTGCCCGTACCGGGAGGTCCTTTCAGCACGAAGCTGAAGCCATCCGCTGCCGCATTGACCGCGGCCAACTGGGAGCTATCACAGTCGATCGGAGTATGCAGCTCGTTAGGCTGCTTGAGATCATCCAGACCCTTCTCCCCGGCAAAGCGGGCGGAGGCCTCGTGACTATCCTCCTGCTTGCCGACGAGCTGCCGAACCAGCGGACTCTTGAGGACTTCGTCGATCCGGTCCGTCAGGTCCTTCCACATCAGGTATTTGGTAAAGGAAAAAAGGCCCAGGCAGACGTCGTGCTTCACTTCAAAGCCGGGAAGATCGACGACGGCGCGGGCAAAGCGCGCCCAGATGCCCGCCACGTCAATGCCGGACTCATCCGCAGGTAGTTCGGTGCCGGGCTGGAGTCCGTCGATAACCAGGTCGAATTTGCTTTGCAGCAACTGCAACAGCGTCGGATTGACGAACGTCTCGTCATCATGCCGCTTCAGGCTGAAGCCGCTGTTGACCGACTTCCGCTCGAGCGTCACCGGCACCATGATCAGGGGTGCCATCAGACTGCGCTCGCTGTCCTTGCTCTCCTTCCACTGCAACATGCCCAACACCAGGAAGAGGATATTGGCACCGCCCTCCTCCTGGGCCATCCGCGCGGCACGAAAAATTTCCGTGAGCCGCTGATCCAGCTCGGTCGCGGTCAGGTCCGCCAGCAGCTCATGACGCGCGAACGCATCGCGCGCGGCATGCTCAGTCAGATCCGCAGCCGTCCGGCGCATTTGCTGGCCCGCCGACCGCGGATCCTGCTCACTGACATGGTCTTTCAGGGAGCCCAGCTTGAAGGCCTTGCCATCGACCAGGACATCTTCCAGCCGGGAGGCATTGGTGCAGGCCAGGGGAATGTTTTGCTTGGTAGGCTTGAAGTTGATCAGGCGATTCCGCAGCGTGAGATCCAGCAGCTTGGCACGCCACTGCTCAATTCGGCCCCCACCCGCACGCTCCTCTACCGTGGAATCAGGGGTGACCACGTCGACACCTAGCGGTGGCAACTCCACTTCCTCGATAAGGGGCGCGGAGTTGCCTGCCAATACCGCCACCTCGTCACCGGCATCAGCACGTCTCAGGGGCAAGGGGAGGATCTTTTGGCCGCGACGCGTCCGCTGGACGTCGACCGCCAACTCGAAGCGCTGGGCGCGCCCGTCGTCCAGCTTTTCCGCCCCCAGCTTCAGCGCCATGGCAAAGCTGGCATGGGACTGTGGCGTCAGGCAGGTCGCCTCGATGGCGACCAGCTCACCGGCCGTCAGACGCTTGCGGACCTGTTGCCGGTCATCGATGGTGGCGGTCGGAAAATTGCTGTTGTGCAGCCAGCAGCCAACCCAGGCGTGCCCCTCCTCCAGCAACACCAGCGGATTCAGTCCCGCCTGCTCCAGACAACTGACCAGCAGCATCGCCAAGTCCAGGCAGGTGCCCAGCTTCTCCTCCAGAAGCCGCTCAGGAAGACGAATTTTTTGCCCCTGCCCGGTGAAGCTGGCGGGAGGATTGCTGTAGTGAATGCCCTGTTCGGCAATCGCCGTGTAAAGGGCCGCAATCTGGTGCGCGACTGCCTGACGATCCGGCGCCTGGTACCCACCAAGGGACTCGCCATACTGGGCATGCAACAGCTGCGAGGCGCGATGCAGGATTGCCGCCACGGCCTTGCTGTTAGGCTGGGCGAAGGCAACGAGCAGCTCCGGCAACTGCCGAAGGCCTGCCCACTCATCGTAGGCCAGGACCTCGATCGCGGCGCTGGTCGTCGCCAGCACCTCCTCACCGCTCAGCACTTCCGCCAGAACGACGCCGCGCTGCGCCTCCTGCAGGGACGCCAGATGATCATGCCGCAGAACCATCTCCGGCTCCTGGAACACCACTGGCTGTCCCGGCTCGAGCTTGGCCACATGCAGCACAAGGTCGCGCAGCAGGAGACTGGGCGTCATCGATACCCTGACCGTGAGATTGGTCAGCGGCAGCTCTTCCGAATGCTCCAGGCGAATTTCCCGGAGGACCGGAATGGAATTCTGAACCCCCGCGTAGGTAATGGCCGGCGCGAGACTAAGTGTGAGCTCCATTATTCACCTCAAGCTCCAGATACGGTTCCTTTTGAGAAGCATATCGCTTCCACAAAGCATGCATTCACAACGGATGACATCATTTACCCCACCACCGCCACCCACTCCGCGACCACCCTCACCGCCTCCTCATCCCTCGGCACCAACACCAGCGGCATGAACCTCGGATCACTCGACATCGGCATCAACGTGATGCGCTCGTGCCGCCAGCCCTCTCCATCGCCCTGCTTCTCACTCTGGTAGCGCTTGACCGTGTAGCTCCCGCCCGTCTCCGGGTCGGTCACGTCACGGTGCTGCACCAGCACGATCCTGCCCTGGCGCGAGCCGGCGGGAGCCGCCCGGAACAGGCACCAGGCGCCGTTGGGAATCCGGCGGTTCATGGACTCGCCGATGACCTGGGCCACGAACAGCCCCGGGGCGGCGGCAAAGCCCTCCGGCAGCTGCACCCAGTGGTCGGCCTCGTCCTCCAGGGACTGCGCCGCGGAGAAGGCTCCGGCGGCGACCTTGAGCGAGACCACGGGTACGGCGCGCTCGGTGGTGCGCGCCTGCTCGCGGGTCAGCAGGGTCAGCGTGGGTTCGTTGGCGGCCTCTAACGGCGGCGCGGCCGGAGCGCCCGAGGCGGGGGCGGCGACGGGCGCGGTGGTGGTGGCCGGCGGCGTCTCCACCCGCGTGCCCGTCAGGCGGGCGCGGAAGAAGTCGGCGGTCTCGCGGTCGGTGAAGTAGACGTAGCAGCCGCGCATGCCGCGGGTCATCAGGGTGCGGTAGGTGTTCTTGATGATGGCGTCGGTCTTCTCGGCGGCCAGGTCCTTGTCCACTTTGGCGAGCTGCTTCCAGCCCTGGATGGAGCGGTCGGAGGAGGCGCGCCGGTCCGGCCGCGTCACCACCTCGCCGTCGCGCACCACCAGGTCGTCGCCGACGATGACACCGATGTAGTCGGCCTCCAGGCCCTGGCAGGTGTGGATGCAGCCGACCTCGTGCACGGACTCCTCGGCCACCATCCACAGGCCGCCGTCCTTGGTCAGGTTCCAGCGCGCCTCGAAGCCGTGCTCGGGGATGACGATGTCCCAGGCGGCGGGGTCCTTCTTGCTCGGCCACTTCCAGCAGTAGCCGGCGACCATTCGCGCGCGGTTGCGCGGCTTGCCGTCCACCAGCAGGGCGTTCTTTTCCAGGATGAGGCGGCGCAGTTCGGTCGGGCTGTCCACGACGCGGAAGTCGAACTCGGCCACGTCCAGGGTGGGGTTGGCGGTGCTACGGATATCCAGCGTGTTGTCCAGCCAGGCCAGGTAGCCGTCGGAGCCGTTGCAGCGGAACTGCGAGGACAGCGTCATCTCTTCCACGGTGGCGCCGTGGTGCGCGGCCCATTTTCGGATCGTTTCCTTGTCGCCGATGTCGTTCATCGTGACCTTCTGGGATTCATCGACGAAGAACACGCTGAACTTGGCGGCATTGATGATTTCCTTGACCTGGTGCTCGCCCAGGTTGCCGTACAGGCCGGACATCTCGTTCAGGCGATGGGCTTCGTCCACCACCAGGGCATCGAAGGTGTTGGACTCGCACTCGGTGAAGCCGCCGGAGCCCACGAAGAGGTTGTTGATGAAGCTCTTCTTGAAGGAGCCGGTGAGGTGGGCGGCGTAAACCGCGCGTGGGGCGGCGTTCTTGGTGACGTATTTGGCGACCATGGTGCCCTGGGTCAGCGCCACCAGCAGGTTGACCGCAACGACGGATTTTCCGGTGCCAGGGCCGCCCTCTACGATGAGGACTCGTTTGTTGATGGTGGTGCTGGGGCTCGCGCCCATGTCTGCGCCCGTGTCGTTGCCGTTGCCGGGACTGCTTTCAACGCCGGGCTTGAGCTTGCTCGCGGGCTTGATCGGGCCGCCCACTGCCTTGCGCGCCTGCGCCAGCGCGGATTCGTAGACCAGCTTCTGGTCGTCGATGAGCACGAACTCGGGATTGCCCTTGAGCAGGCCGGTGAGCACGTCCATCAGCCCGCGCGAGGGACGGATGCGCCCGCCCTCGATGTCGTAGAGCGTCTGTCCCTTGTCGCCATGGCGCACGTGGGCCTTGATGAAGGCCTGCAGCTTCTTGCGCTCGATATCGCCCTTCAAAAAGAGCGGCGCCCTGGCGATGTGCTCGGCGTAGAAGGGATCCAGCAAGTCGCCGGACGGGTCGCTGTAGTTGTGCAGGTAGGCGCAGGGCGAGAGGCGGATCTGGTGGTCTTCCACCGCCTCGTTGAAGTTCTCCAGCAGGGCGGCGTAGCTCCAGGCCTGGTAGGAGGGGTGGCTGACCTCCTTGCTGCCGTGCTTGAACTGGGTGGTGACGACGGCGTCCAGCGGGGTCTTGCCGGCCTGCGTCCACTGCTTGAGCTCGACGATGATCAGGCAGGGCTGCTGCGCGGCGTTCTTGCCGGTGATCAAGAAGTCCACGCGCTTGGCGGTTTGCGGGATGGTGTATTCGATGGCCACGCCGCAGTCGGCGGGGATGTCGTCATCCACCATCACCTTGCCCATGAAGCCGAGGGAGTTGGCCCAGGCCTTGATCTCTTCCGGGCTCACCTTGTGGCCGGTGCGGGCGCGGAAGGCCTCGAGGATCACCTCCTCGATGTCCCGGTGGTGCACGTCGTGCAGGAACTCGGATTTCTGGGCCTGGTAGATGATCACGGGCGTCCTGCTCGTTGTTTTTATTGTGCTTGTGGAGGGAGCGGGCCGTGATCGCGCCTGTCCGTAAGCCCCCGACTGTAGCATCGGCCATTAGGGGTAGGAATCCGTAGTAACCACACGGACGGCACTTGGCTCCTTCAAGGCCTGCACGCTTTCCCTACCTATGCCCCGGTCTCGCCGGAGGGATACTGCCCGGACAGGCGCAGGACCTCCGCGGGACTTTGCCACCCATATCACTTAGTGATAGTCTTTCCCATGAAGCGAGTCTTCAAGACCCGGCATTTCACCCGCTGGATGCGCAAGACCGAGCTGACGGACGCCGCCTTGTGCGCGGCCGTGAATGAAATGGCGCAGGGACTGGTCGACGCCGACCTCGGTGGACATGTCCTGAAGAAACGGGTCGCCCTGCCCGGCCGCGGCAAGAGCGGTTCGGCACGTACCCTGGTGGCGACCAACAAGGGCTCCCGCTGGTTCTTTGTGTTCGGCTTCGAGAAGAGCGAGCGCGCCAACATCACGGCCCCGGAACTGGAGGCCTTGCGCTTGCTGGCCGAGAGCCTGCTGGCACTCACTGCCCAAGATCTTGACGCCCAGGTTAGCCGGGCGTCACTGGAGGAAATCTGCCATGACCACCCCCGCGAAGGCCAAGGCCACCAGCCGCCTGCTGGAGGCCGTCCATGACACCGCCACCAGCCTGCACACGGCAGGCCTGATCGACCTGCGCCGCCTGCGCCAGTTCGACGCCCTCTGCCTGGCACCGGTGCCGGATTATTCCGCGGCCGAGATCAAGGCCCTGCGCGCCCGTCACAAGCTGAGCCAGACCGTGCTGGCGGTGGTGCTGAACACCAGCGCCTCCACGGTCCGGCAGTGGGAGATCGGCGAAAAGCATCCCAGCGGGCCGTCGCTCAAGCTGCTGGACCTGCTCGACCGCAAGGGGCTGGAGGCGCTGATTTGACGCGCGTGGCTGAATGCCTTCGCTCGACACGGAGTCCGCTCATGACAACAGAACCCGACCCTCTGGCCAGCCCGCCGCGCCAGAAGGTTCCCAGCCCGCAGGCGGTGTTGCACGCCGTGGCCAGCTCCACGGCCATCGAGACCGGCCAGAGCATCGCGGAGATCGAGGCCTTCCTGCGTAGCAAGAAGGGCAAGTTCCGCGCGCTGACGCTGGCTGACTAAAAGCCACTCCGCTCCTTCCCGCCGTTACATGGTCACCAACACCATTCGTATCTATTTTGGTACACTCCCTCCCGGACCACGGAGGGTCGATGGAGCCACAACTGGAGGTCCGGTTTTTTTTCGGACCGAGGCGGGCACTGCGGAGCGAGACATGAAAAAGCCTGTTCACATCGGCAGTTCCCTGGACGACCTGCTGCAGCAAGACGGCCTGCTGGAGCACGCCACGGCGGTAGCCGTGAAGCGCGTGATCGCCTGGCAGATCGAGGAGGAAATGAAGGCGCAGGCGCTGACCAAGACGGCGCTGGCCGAGCGCATGCACACCAGCCGGGCCGCGCTGAACCGCCTGCTCGATGACACCGACACCAGCCTCACGCTGACCACGCTGGCGAGCGCGGCGGCGGCGCTGGGCAAGAAGCTGCGCATCGAGCTGGCCTGACGGGCTGGCCGGCTTCGTCCGCTAGCGCCATCTATCTCAAGCTGACCGTCATCGACGACGTACTCGTCGTGTCGTTCAAGGAACTCTGACCATGAAATGCCCCCACTGCGGCGCCGCCACGCTGGTGCCCGACACCCGCGACCTGCCCTACACCTACAAGGGCGAGACCACCACTCTCCCCGCCGTGACGGCCGACTGGTGTCCAGCCTGCGGCGAGGCGGTGATGGAAATGAGCGAATCGCAGCGGGTGTCGCAGGCCATGCTGGAGTTCAACAAGCAGGTCAACGCGGGGCTGGTGGATCCGGGCTACATCGTCGCCGTGCGGCGCAAGCTGCAACTGGACCAGCGCGAGGCGGCCCGCTTGTTCGGCGGCGGCGTCAACGCGTTTTCGCGCTACGAAACCGGCAAGACGCGGCCGCCACTGGCGCTGGTGCAGTTGCTGCGGCTGCTGGACCGACATCCGGAATTGCTGCAGGAGGTCCGGCAAGCTTCCTGAAGGAAACAGAGCCCGCCTTGACGCCCCGCCTCCCCCCGGTAGACTTCTATCCAACCCCCCCTGGCACTGCGATTCAGTTCGCTTCAGTCTTGGGTGACAAGACCGGCGCAAGCCGGTTTTGTCGTTTTGGGGATCCGGAAGCCGTGCTCCCCTTCCCGGGGAGAGGGCTGGGCTGTCACCGCTTGCAAAATATCCCATGGAGAATATATTCATGGGATATTCAGCAAAATATCCCATAAGCACATAAATCATGGGATAGCCCAGGAGCTGCGATGGCACGCCCGTTGATCACCCGGTTCAGCCCCGCCCTGACCACCCTGCACAGCTCGCTGGCGGGCCTGGTCGAGGGCGACATGCCGGTCATCCCCGGCACCCCCGGCACCCTCTCCACCCGCCGCAACCAGGCGCAGGACGAGTTCTTTGTCCACCGCTACTCCGACGGGGCCAACAAGCCCGTCGAACGCTACATCGGCCTGGTCACGGACAGCGACGCCGTGGCACGCGCCCGGCAGCTGAGCCAGGACATCGAGGAGATCAACGCGGCGCTCGCCGACGTGCGCCTTCTCGTCCGCGCGGGCTACCAGGCGGCCGACAAGCCCTCCTACGTCACCCTCGCCACCCTGCATCTTCATGACCTGTTCCGGCTGGGCGCCACCCTGATCGGCTCACACGCGTTTGGCGTACTGACCAACCAGTTGGGCATTCGCGCGGAGGGCTATAAAACCGAAGACATCGACGTGGCGCGTCGTGAAGCACTGGCCCTCGCCAATCCCGTCGACTTCCTGGAAATCCTGAAGGGCACCGGCATCAATTTTGTCGAGGTGCCCCGACTGAAGGTGCAGGAGCCTTCCACCAGCTTCAAGGCCGCAGGAAAATCCCGCCTCATCGTGGATCTGCTGGCGCCCAGCGACAACGACCGCATCGGACTCATCCCGGTGCCGGAGCTTAACGCCCACGCCGCCACCCTGCCTTATCTCGCCTATCTGCTCGGGCGCACCCAGACCGGCCTGTTGCTCGGCACGCAAGGCATCTGCCCGGTGCGTGTGCCGGTGCCGGAGCGCTTTGCCATCCACAAGCTCATCGTTTCGCAGTTGCGCGAAAAGCGGGACGCCAAAGTCGACAAGGACCTCTATCAGGCCAGCGTGTTGCTGGCCGGGCTGGCCGACATGTTCCCGGGCGCCATCGCGGAGGCGGTGAGGGAAGTGCCCCTCTCGGCCCTCTCGAAATTGAAAAAAGGCTGGGCTCTGGCAAAGAAGACCTGGCTGGAGCCGTATCAGGAGGCCGTTGAAGAAGTGACGTCGGCCATCAGTCACCTGGAAGCGTCGAAGTAGCTCGCCGCTTTTGGCGAGAAAAGCCGGGCCTACGCCGCCCGATGGGCAAGCAGTCCGCCGTGGCTTGGACATGCAACACGCGAGATGCAACACGCGAGCAAGATCAACAGCAGGTCGGGTGACATCTATCGCTGTATGAAGCTTGACCGCATGCCGTGGACACGCAGCAGGCGGGGAAGATTGATGTGGCGCAGCTGTCGTAAGTGATGTGGCGGTAAAGCGGTAAATAGAAAACCCGGCGAAAGCCGGGTTTTCTATTTGCAGTGCCTCAGGGCATGGCAGCCAACCCTTACGGGACCTTCTTCATCCGTGCGTCACGCCTTTGCTACAACCGTGTCCTAGAGACCATAGTGAGCCTTGCATACTTACGAAGTACATACGTTATCTGTCCCGCCGCCCGGCGCCTCCGCCATGTCCAAAGACGCCGTGTTCACCATGAAGCTGGAGTCTGAGCTGCGCGCCGAGTTCATGTCAGCAGCGGAGGCAGCCGCGTCGCTTTCGGATAAGTCGACGGCAACTGTCTCCGGCCAAGGCCGGTGACGATGCCTGCGCCGGCGCGAGCCTCTGAACGCGATCGCAGGCAACGCTCCGGCTACCAACGCATGTTTACCTCCAGCGTCACGTGTCGGCCCGCTTGCGGCAGGTCGTTGGGAATGTTGGGCTGGGCCTGCCCCGACTCGGGGCCGGCGCTGGGCTCGCGCACGTCCGCGTCGGCGAGGTTGCGGACGGAAAGCGCGAGATCGAAGTCCTTGGCCAGCATCTGGCGCAGGGCGAGATCGGCGGTGACATAACCCTCGAGGTCCGGGCGGGCATCGTTGACCTGGCGCTCGCGTTTGCCGATCCAGTTCAGTTGCGGCGTGAGCTGCCAGCGCGGCGCGAAACCCCAGATGGCGCGCAGATGCACCTCTTCACGCGGGGCAAGGCCGAGTGGCGCATCGTTCCGGTCGCGGGTGCGCTGGTGACTGTAGTTGGCGAGCAATTGCAGATTGTCGCCGAGCTGGTGGCGCAGTTCGGTTTCCAGGCCCTGGCCCCTGATGCGGTCGACATTGCGGGCCGTGAACGTGAGCTGGCCGGGGTCGATCACGAAGTCGATGAAGTCACGGATGCGGAACTCATAGACGTTGAGGTCCCAGTTCAGGTTGGCCGTCGGCTTCCAGAGCAGGGCCAGCTCCAGGCTTTTCAGCTTTTCCGGCTTGAGCTCGGGGTTGCCCAGGGCGACCGGGTTGCTGCTGCCGTAGAGCTCGAGGAAAGCCGGTGCGCGGAACGCTTCGCCGTAGAGGAGCTTGCTGGTGAGGGTGGGTGAGGTTTGCCAGACCAGGGCCAGGCGCGGATTAGTGGTGTTGCCGAAATCGGAATAGTGGTCGTGGCGCACCCCGGCGGTCAGCTCCCAGTCCGGGGCGAAGGCCCATTCGTCCTGGATGAAGAAATGGCTGCTGGTGCGCTGGTTCTCCGGCTGGAACACCGCCGGGGTATCGCTGACATCGGTGAGGGCGGGGCGGGGCATGAGGCCGGCGCCGGTGACCTGGTAGTTGTTGACGTCAGTGGTCTTGAAGATGTCGGCCCACAGGAAGCCGGCGCCCAGGCGCAGGCGGTGGTTGGCGCGGCCGGTGTACAGCGCGGAGAGGTCGGTGCGGGCGTTTTCCTCCGACAGGTTGGGGCTGCCGATCACGCCGTCAGGGAATACCCCGGGCAGTATGGCGCCGGGAGGGAACAGGTTGATGCCGCCGTTGCGGAAGTCGCCGTACAGGTAGCTGACGCGTGCCTCCAGCGTCCACGCCTTGATGAGCTCGGCGTTGAGCCAGCTGAAATCCACGCTGCCGCGGTGATAGTCGAAGTGGCTGTCCGGGTCGAGCGCGTCGTTGATGCCCTGGCCGGTGCCGGCATCCCAGGACTGGGTCCAGGCGAGGCGCAGGCGGTAATCGCTCCAGGCGAGGTCGGTGCGGACATCGAAGTTCTTCACATCGGTCTGGGCGGGCCCCGGCGCCAGCGAGGCCGTGGTGCCGGCCAGGGCATCGTTGCCGGACTGGGCATCGCGGGTGATGACGGCGTCGCGGTCGCCATCGGTACGCACGGAGGAGAGCGAGAAGAGGCCGCGCACCGGCCCGGCCGTCGCGGACTGCAGCAGCGTGCCGCGCCGCGTGGCAAAGCTGCCGCTGCTGAGGCTGAGCTGCCCGCCCTCGGTGTCCAGGGGCGATTTCGTGATGAGGTTGATGACGCCGGCGAAGGCGTCGGCGCCGTAGAGGGCGGAGCCCGGGCCGCGGATGATCTCGATACGGTCGAGCAGCTTGACGGGCAGGCTGTAGATGCCGGGGATGCGTTCGCCACGGTCGCCGAGGAAGAAGCTGGTCTGGGGCAAGCCGTTCACCAGCACCAGGGTCTGCGGGTTGTAGGTGGAGACGATGCCGCGGATGAAGTAGCGCGGGGCGTAGAGGAAGCTGCCGTTGGAGACGTGCAGACCGGGCACGGCCTCCAGTGCCTCGCCAATGTCCTGCGCGCCCAGGGCGGCCAGCTCCCGGGCGGTGATGACGCTGGTGACGGCGGGCGCGACGGCGAGGAGCTTGGGGGTACCGGTGGCGACGCGGACCTCGAGCTTGGCCAGCTCCTCCAGCGACAGGGCAAACACATCGGCCTCGCTCGCGGCCAAGCCCCCGGCGAGCGGCAGAAGAAGCAGGAGCAACCCAAAAGACGTCGGGCAGAAACGGCGCATCGTCTTCCATCCTGGCGAAGAGGCCGTGCAGCAGTGGCTGGTAGTGTAGCTGGTCGTAAGGGCACTGTCCTAGGGGCATCCCGGCAGGTCGGGCCGATGCCCGCCCTGCAAACACCGGGATAACGCGCGGGAAAGGCCGCCGGCATGGGCCAGGCGGCCGGCCACGCACCGAATTGTCCAGTGCCTTTCTCCGCCCAGGCCAGCGCCGCTGGTCCTGGCAGCGGCTCGGCCGGAATGGCGGGAGGTGATCGGGGCAATGCTGTGGTCCTGGGTGCGCGGCATCAGGGAGAGGGGGGGGACGCCGGAGGCAACGGGGCCGCTGACGCGGGCGTTGGCCGAAGCGGGGATGGCGGAGCCAGGCAAGGGACCGGCGAAGACGGTAATCGGGAAATCGGAGTTGATGGGGAAGGGGCGGCCGTTCTGAGGCGCGAGTGGGTTACGGCGACGCCCGCACCATCGCGCGCCGCGTGGAAGCGATGCAGAAGTGGCTGGCCAAGCCCAGCCTGCCGCGCGCCGACAAGGATGCCGAATACGCCGCCGTCTACGAGATCGACCTGGCCGGGTTCAAGGAAGCGATCCGGTGCCACCCTGACGCTCCGGACGCCGCCAAGCCCCTCTCCTCCGCCACCACCCGCGGCGACCGGTTTGCCCCTGTCTCCCGGCCGGACTAGACTAGGACTTAGCTAACTCAGGAGCCAGGCCATGGGCGTCACCCCCACCGTCAACATCCACCACGCCAAGACCCACCTGTCGCAGTTGCTGGAGCAGGTCGAGCAGGGCCAGGAAGTGGTCATCGCCCGCGCCGGCCATCCCGTTGCCCGGCTGGCGCCCCTGGCGCCGGCACCACGCCGCATCGCGCCGCCCGGCAGCCTGGCCGGCCAGGGCTATGCGATCAGCGACGACTTCGACGCGCCGGTGGACGCGCTCTTTGACGTGCTGCAGCCATGAGGGTGTTGCTGGACACGCAGCTCATCGTCTGGTGGCAGATCGCGCCGGAGCGCGTCAGCCCCGCGGTCGCCGCGCTGGTGCAGGGCGCGGAGGCCGCCTTCGTGAGCCGCGCCAGCCTCTGGGAGCTGGCCATCAAGACCGGGCTGGGCCGCCTCCGGCTCGACCTGGACGTGTTCTGCCGGCAACTGGAGCAGGACGGCTTCCAGTGGCTCGCGATTGGCGAGGACCATCTGTTGCAGGTGGCGCGACTGCCCGCGCACGAGGACCACAAGGATCCCTTTGAGCGCCTGCTGGCGGCGCAGAGCCTGTGCGAGCCGCTGATCCTGCTCACGGCGGACGCGAAGCTGGGGCGCTACGGCAGTACCGTGCGCGTGGTGTAGCCGCGGAGGCCCTGACCTGCCCGGGGTAAAGACGCCTCCGTTCGCGGCTGGTTAAATACGCACTCGATGAACGCGGCGCCCAAAGCCGGAACGGACCGGTGCGCCCGGCGCGCCCTTCAGGACGAGGTAGAGATAAATGATGAAAGCGACGGTGATGGCCGCCAGCCTGCTGGTGCTGCCGGGCCTGGCCCTGGCCAAGGGCTGCGAGGCCAGCTTCCAGAGCGTGGGCGATGCCCGCAACGGCCTGTTCTTCTCGGCGCAGGTGAAGCTGCCCGGCCTGAGCGCGTCCAGCGCGCTCGGCCAGCTCCAGCAGATTGCGCTGGACGGCGACTACAAGGTGGGCGGCGAGCTCATCCGCGGCGGCGCCGGCGAGCTCTACTTCATCCAGGACAGCAACGAGCCCGACATCGTCATGCGCGCCACCGCGGACAAGGCCGGCGTGGTTGCGCTCAGCACCAAGCTCGCGCGCGGCCAGAAGACCGATGCCGCCGCGGTGCGCAGCGAGTTCTGCGGCCTGCTCGCCAAGCTGCGCCCCGGCAAGGAAGGCGAGGCCATCGCCGCGGCGGCGCGCGAGAAGACCGGCGTCGGCCGCGTCAGCGACGCCCGCGCCGACAAGCTCTCGGCGGAGATCGGCAAGGTGGTGAGCAAGGCGCTGGGGCCGGTGGCCGCCAAGGGCCAGCTCAGCCGCGCACTGATCGGCACGGGTCAGTCCGCCACCTCGGGCGAGTACGCGGAGGCCTTTGCGCCGGTGCGCGCGCGCTACATCGGCCGCCAGTACCGCATCGACGGCCAGGTCTACACCGTCTCCGGCGCGCCCGGGACGCGCGACATGGAAGTGAACTACCTGGTGACGCAGACCCGCGGCCTGCTCGGCGTGCGCCAGGAAACCCAGTTCAACAGCCTCAACTACCAGCTGCAGTGCCGCATGGCCAGCGACCAGGCGAAGTTCTTCCTGACGCTCACCGAAGGCAACTTCGTGACGCTCACCGGCACGGTGATGGAGATGGGGCCCGGCGGCCTGCTGCTGGGCGACTGCCGGCAGGCGAACTGAGCCCCTGCGCTTGAAAACCCGCGCGTAAGAAAAAAGCCCCGCCATGCGGCAATGCCACTTAGTTAAGCGACTAAGTGGCATTTTTCTTTATGGGCCTGAGCTTTCAGGCTGCCGCCGACAGCAGCTTCCGGCGTACGGTTATGTCATCCGCAAAAGACTAAGGCGCCCGAAGGCGCCTTAACTTACCGGCATTGCCGCCATGCGGGGCTTTTGCATTTGCCGGCGGCAGTCGCTCAGGCGCCGACCGCCAGCGCGTCCGCCTCCGGCGCCACCGCGCGCGTCTCCGACACGGCGACATAGGCCGACAGGTCCAGCTGCCGCGTGCGCAGCACGTATTCAAAACTGAAGCCCGGCCACATGGTGGAATTGCTGCCGTCGGCGTTCAGGTACCAGCTCTGGCAACCCGACAGCCAGGAGCTGTTCTTCATGCGCTTCTGGAAGGCGTCGAACTGGTCCCGCATCACCTGCTCCTTCACGTCCAGGTACTTCAATTTCTTGTCCAGCAGGGTCTGGGTGAAGCGGGCAATGTACTTGTACTGGGCCTCCTGGTAGATCAGCACCGAGGTATGCCCGGGGCCGGAGTTGGGGCCCATGATCAGCAGCATGTTGGGGAAGTGGCTGACGTTCATGCCGTAGTAGGCCTTGGACTGGCTGCCCCAGTAGTCGGCCAGCGACAGGCCGCCCTTGCCGTGGATGGCAAAGGGATAGGCCGGCTTGCCGATCTCGTAGCCGGTGCAGTAGATGATCACGTCCACCGGGTGCAGCACGCCGTCGGCGCCGCGGATGCCGGTGGCGGTGAGCTCGCGGATGCCGTCGGTGACCAGGTGCACGTTGGGCCGGGCAAAGGCCGGGAACCAGTCATCGGAGACCAGCGTGCGCTTGCAGCCGACCTTGTAGTCCGGCGTCAGCTTCTGGCGCAGGGCCGGGTCCTGGATGTACTTGTTGAGCGCGCGCTTGTGCAGCACCTCGCCCACTTTCAGCATCTTCGGATACCACATGATGGCCGGCAGCGCCGACTCCATCATCCAGTACAGGCCGAGGCGCTGGGCCTTCTGCTTCCACGGGTGCTGCGACCAGTCGCGGCGGTCCTGCTCGGTGTAGGCGCGGTTGTGCTTGGGCAGCACCCAGGACGGCGTGCGCTGGAACACCGTGAGGTCCGCGACTTCGGCCGCGATGTTCGGCACCACCTGGATGGCGGAGGCGCCGGAGCCGATCACGGCCACGCGCTTGCCCTTGAGGTCCAGCGTGGCGTCCCAGCGCGCGGCGTGCACGGTCTTGCCCTTGAACTTGTCCATGCCCTTGATGACGGGATATTGCGGGTGGCTGAGGGCGCCGGTGGCCGGCACGAATACGCGCGCCTCGGTGACGGCGCCGTCGCTGCTGCGGATGATCCAGCGGCCCTTGGCCTCGTCCCAGGTCGCGTCTTCCACTCGCGTGGCGAAGCGGATGAAGGGCTTGATGCCGTACTTGTCGGCGCAGTGCTCGATGTACTGGCGGATGTGCTCCTGGCGGGAGAAGGCTTCCGGCCAGTGCGGGTTGGGCTCGAAGGAGTAGCTGTAGAGGTGGGAGGGCACGTCGCAGGCGCAGCCCGGGTAGGTGTTGGTGCGCCACGATCCGCCGACGCCGTCCTCGCCCTCGAAGATCACGAAATTCGTGAGGCCCTTGTTCTTGAGCTCGATGCCCACGCCGAGGCCGGCAAGGCCGGCGCCGACAATGGCCACATCCACCTGCTGCTTTTTCGTCGTCATGATCCTGATCCTGTCTGGTTGGCGGGCCGTGGCGCCGGGCCGGGTCGGGCCTCCCGGCGGCCGGCCGGGGCGGCCCGGCGTGGTGAGGCCTGATGCTGTACGCCCGCATTAATACCATCAGGCAATGTCACAGTAATTGACGAGGATCAAGGTCGGGACGTTTGCGGGGGCGGCCGGGGCGCTGGACTGGAGTTATGGCGTTGGCGTTGGCGTTGGCGTTGGCGTTGGCGTTGGCGTTGGCGTTGGCGT
>JAZKHS010000040.1:0-3816 GCA_040385265.1 Pseudomonadota bacterium
GTTCCTGTTCCTGTTCCTGTTCCTGTTCCTGTTCCTGTTCCTGTTCCTGTTCCTGTTCCTGACCCTGCCGGCAGTTTGACCGGGGCCATGTCTTTTGCAGCGATTCCGTCATAGCGTTGTGTCAGCGCCGCCCCGCGCCCGGATCCCGAGACCGCGATGTCCGCCCCCTCCTCGCCCGAGTCACCCCCCGTACTCCGCCGTCCCCTGCCCCGCGGCATCTGGGTACTGGGCTTCGTCAGCCTGCTGATGGACATCTCCTCGGAGATGATCCACAGCCTGCTGCCACTGTTCCTGGTCGGCACGCTCGGCGTCAGCGCCTTTGCCCTGGGGCTGCTGGAAGGCATCGCCGAGGCCACCGCGCTGTTCATGAAGATGGCCGCCGGCACCGTCTCCGACTACCTGGGCCGGCGCAAGGGCCTCGCTGTGCTGGGCTATGCCATGGGCGCTCTCAGCAAGCCCGCCTTCGCCCTCGCGCAAGGCGCCGGCGTGGTCTACGTGGCGCGCATTGTCGACCGCATGGGCAAGGGCATCCGCGGCGCCCCGCGCGACGCCCTTGTTGCCGACCTGGTGCCGGCCGACCAGCGCGGCGCCGCGTTTGGCCTGCGCCAGTCGCTGGACACCGTGGGCGCCTTTGTCGGCCCCCTGCTCGCCATGGGCCTGATGCTGCTCTGGGCGAACGATTTTCGTGCCGTGTTCTGGGTGGCGGTGATTCCCGGGCTGCTGGCGGTGGCGCTGCTCGCCGTCGGCGTGCGCGAGCCGGCAATGGCGCCTCGCGCCGGTCCGCGCAATCCCGTGCACCGCGAGAACCTGGCGCGCATGGGCGCGGCCTTCTGGTGGGTGGTGGCGATTGGCGCGCTGTTCACGCTGGCGCGCTTCTCCGAGGCCTTCCTGGTGCTGCGCGCAGAAGATGCTGGCATGCAGCTGGCCTTTGTGCCGCTGGTGATGGTGGCGATGAGCGCGGTGTACTCGGCCACCGCCTACCCCTTCGGCCGCCTTGCCGATCGCCTGCCGCACCGCCTCCTGCTGATGCTGGCCTTGCTGCTGCTCATCGTCGCCGACCTGGTGCTGGCCCTGGGCACGCACTGGTCCAGCGTGATCGCGGGCGTGATGCTGTGGGGCCTGCACATGGGCATGTCGCAAGGCCTGCTCGCCACCATGGTCGCCGCCAGCGCGCCGCCCGACCTGCGTGGCACCGCCTTTGGCCTGTTCAACCTCGCCAGCGGCGTCGCCATGCTGCTGGCCTCCGGCATTGCCGGCTGGCTCTGGCAGTCCATGGGCCCGCAGTGGACGTTCCTGGCCGGCGCCGGCTTCAGCGCCGCCGCCTTGCTGCTGACGCTGCACCGCCGCGCCTGATCCGGCGGCCGGGGCTAGCGCCGCGGCTGCTCATATTGCGCCACGGTGTCCAGCAGCGCCTTTGCCAGCAACTCGCCCTTGAGCTGATAGCCCTTCGCCACCAGATGGATCTGGTCGCGATTGGCCAGGCCGCGCGCCACCCAGGAGCGCATCGATCCGGACCCGCCCGCCACGCGGTACCAGTCCCAGAACAGGCAGCCCTGCTCCAGTGCAATCTTGCGCATGAGGTCGCTGTAGGCACGCGCCGCGGTAATGGCGCGCCCCTGGAAGTTCATGTCCTGCGCCGACGTCAGCACGATCACCGCGTCGGGCCGCGCCATGCGCAGGCGGCGGATCACCTGCACCACCAGGGCCTCATGACCGGGCGGCAAGGCGTTGCCGTTGTTGATCAGCTCGTTGGTGCCGAAATCCAGCACGATCATGTCCGGCTGCAGCACGGCAAGCTGTTCGGCCAGAAAGGGCTGGGCATTCAGCGAGTCCAGCGTGGCGCCGTCGACACCCAGGCTGTGGTAGGCCACGCCCGGTCGCGAGGACTCGATGCTGACGCCATGCACTTCCACGCTGCCCCCCGGTGCCGTGCTGTCAATGTCGAGGCGCAGCGTACGCTCCAGGTCGTACAACTCGAATTCCGCTACCGGCAGCGCGCGTGCGGCGCCCCAGCCCGCCGCCAGCACCTGGCGCTGGCGGCCTGTGCTCGCGCTCAGCCGCAGGCCCGGCATCGACCCCTTGAGGAAGACCTTCACCACCTTGCGCCCGGGCGGCAAGGGCGGCGCGAAGGTCAGCGTGAACGCGGCCGGTGCGCGTGTGGTGCGCGCGGCCACGCCCGTGACGCCGAGCGCAAGGCCCGGCAGCGGGCGCACGCTGTTAGCGCTTTGCCAGCTGCCCTCGAAGCTGGAGCGGTAGTCGCTCTGCGAATAGGTCTTCGCCAGCGCATAGGGGAACACCAGGCCGCGCCCACCGTCCCCCCGCACGGCCTGCAGGGCGCGGCGCGTGGCGGCGCCGGCAAAGCCGTTATGCACATGCGAATCGCCCAGGTGCAGGATGTTGATGCGGGCGCTGCCGGTCCGCCAGCGCGTGGCGAAGGGGGCGAGTGCTTCGCGGCGACGGAATTCCAGGAGATTTTTCTGCGCATCGATAAAGCCGGGCGTCGGCACCGGTTGCCGGGGGCCACTCCCCGGCGCTCCCGGACCGGGGCGGGAGGGCCCGATAGTGATCTCGCCCACTTCACCGCGCTGGCGCCGCGTGACGCGCGGCGCGGTCTCGCCGACATCGGCGGAAACGACGCGGCAGCGGGCCTGGGGCACGCGGGTGTCGGTGAAATTGACAGTGCCGCGGTCGTCCTCGCAACGGTAGATGGTGGCTGCGGCAGGCAGCGCCGCCCCCAGCCCCAGCAGGGCCAGCAGCACCCTGGCTGCCGCCCGCAGCCGGCACCCTGCCCGCCGCTCCACTGGACTGCCGCGCAAGCGTCTCACCTTGCCGGTGCGGCGGCAGGCGCCAGCGGCAACACCGGCGCCGCCTGCGCCGCGACCGGCTCAGGCGTTACCAGCGGCGGCACGATGGCCTCCACCTGGGACGGCAGCGTCGGCTGCGCCAGCGTCTCCGGCACCGGCGACTCCGCCATTGCCGGCGGCAACGGCTGCCGTGGCGAGGGCGGACAGGGCTTGTTCCACTTCATCTTGTGCAGGTGCTGCAAGTAGGTAGGGGCACCGTAGCGAATGCGCGTCAGGAAGGCGTAGTAGCTCGGATCGCTTGCCTTGTAACGCCGCTTCTGCCAGTCCCGGTAATAGCGCACGCTGTCCTGCCAGCTATCGAAGGTGAGATAGGTGCGGTAGCGGAAGCCGAAGAGGTTGTTGCGCTTCATGAGAAAGGGCGCCCGCATCCATCCTGTTTCGAGCAGCGCCTGGCGCATCACGATCTGCGGCTCCCGGATGCCCTGCCGGCAAATCTCGGCAAAGACCTGGTCGACGAACGCGCGATCGATCTTCTTGCTGCCCGGCCGCGGCGGCGGCAGGGCCTTGACCGCGGCCTCGACCACTCCTTCGCCAAGGCTGCCTGCCGGGAGACTGTCACCCTCGCTTGCCGGCAGGTTGGTGTCGGCCACCAGGGCGGGATCCGCTTCCGGCGCCGGGGTGGCGGTGACGAGCGACGGCGCCGCTTCCGTGGCGGGAGCATCCGTCGTCGCCCCGGGAGCCCCGGCCGCGCCCGCAGCGACGCCGGCGGACGCCGCCAGCAGCATCCTTGGGGCCAGCAGGCAGCCCAGCAGCACTCCGGCTATCGCCGCGTATCTTCTTGTTGTGTGGCGCATCATTCTGTCCCGTTCTCCCGTTCCCCGCAGCGACAACGCGCGGCCGCAGAGGGAGTGCTGGCAGTTTACCGACCCCGCCCGAGCCGACCGTGACCGGGTTCATGGTCGTGGTCCTGCCCCTGGAGAGGCTCATGGCTGCGATCATGGTCATGGCCGTG
>JAZKHS010000040.1:3916-9192 GCA_040385265.1 Pseudomonadota bacterium
GTCATGGTCATGGTCATGGTCATGGTCATGGTCATGGTCATGGTCATGGTCATGGTCATGGCCGTGGTCGTGGCCGTGGTCGTGGCCGTGGTCTTGGCCGTGGTCTTGGGCATGCCCGGCCGGATGCGACGGCGCATGCAGCGAGCAGGCATGCCGGGACGTGCCCTCCTCCACCTGCAGCGTGCAGTGATGGATGCCAAAACGACGCCCCAGCTCATCCGCCACCCCGTCCGCGAAGGCATCCCCCGGATAGCCCGACGGCACCACCAGATGCACCGTCAGGGCCGCCTCCGTGGTGCTCAGCCCCCAGATATGCAGGTCGTGGATGTCGCCGACGCCAGGCAGGGCGCGCAGATAGGCCTCGACACCGGCCGCATCCACCCCGCCCGGCACCGCATTCAGCGCCAGACGTACCGAATCGCGCAGCAGCCCCCAGGTCCCGGCCACGATGACCGCCACGATGGCCAGGCTCACCACCGCATCCAGCCAGTACCAGCCGGTAAAAAGCATGACGATGCCGGCCAGCACCACGCCCAGCGACACCAGGGCATCCGCCACCATGTGCAGGTAGGCGCCGCGCACATTCAGGTCATGCTTGCTGCCGTACATGAACAGCCAGGCCGAGAAACCGTTGATGACGATGCCCACGGCCGCCACCAGCGTCACCGTAAGACCGCCCACCACCGGCGGCGCGGTGATGCGCTGCAACGCTTCATAGCCCATGGCGCCGCAGGCCAGCAGCAGCAACGCGGCATTGGCCAGGGCCGCCAGGATGGAGCTGGCGCGAAGACCGTAGGTATAGCGCCCGACAGGGGCGCGTCGGGACATCTGCAGGGCAGCCCAGGCCAGCACCAGACTGAGCACGTCAGAGAGGTTGTGGCCGGCGTCCGCCAGCAGCGCCATGGACTGCGCCGCCAGGCCGTAGCCAAACTCGATGGCCACGAAAACCGCATTGAGCGCGATGGCGATCAGGAAGGCGCGGCCCTGCACGTCGGCGGGGCCGTGATGGTGATGGCCCGGGCCATGGGCGGGGGAAGAAGACGCGTGGGAATGGGCCATGGGAATCCGGAAAGTGCAGCCGGGCGGACGGAGCCGGTGCCGGCGAAGCCAGGGGTCTAGGGGTCCGGCCACGGCCCAACCCCTATATATAGTCAGGAGTATCCCCTATCCGGCCCATCCCGTCGCCCCGGCGTCGATGTCGTTGCACCGGCCCGGCGGCTCTGGTATAAATCGCACCCCTTGAAACGCCGGTCCCTATTTGTCCCCGGCGAAAAGCGCCCTTCAGGGGCGGAAAGCGTCGCGGAGTTGATCATGTCCAAGGTTTGTCAGGTTACCGGTAAGCGTCCCATCGTCGGTAACAATGTGTCCCACTCGAACATCAAGACCAAGCGTCGTTTCGAGCCGAATCTGCAGTACAAGCGCTTCTGGCTCGAAGCCGAAAAGCGTTTTGTGCGTCTGCGCGTGTCCACCAAGGCCATGCGTATCATCGACAAGCTGGGCGTGGAGGCCGTTGTGGCTACCCTGCGCGCCCAGGGCCAGAAGATCTGAGGTAAGCAATCATGCGTGACAAGATCCGTCTCGTTAGCACTGCCGGTACCGGTTTTTTCTACACGACCGACAAGAACAAGCGCACCATGCCGGAAAAGTTCGAGATCAAGAAGTTTGATCCGGTTATCCGCAAGCACGTGCTGTTCAAGGAAGCCAAGATCAAGTAATTGATCCGCTTTCGCCAGAAAAGCCCGCTTTTTGCGGGCTTTTTTGTGCCCGCGATCCGGCTCCACCCTGGGAGCTGCACCGCCACCTCCAGCTGATGGCTGGCCGGACCTGCCCCTTGCTGCGGCACCGGCCACTGCCCACCCCTGTCCCCTTGCCCGCGGCGCCGCGACCTCCTACCGTAGCCGGATGCCTGAACTCCCCGAAGTCGAAACCACCCGCCGCGGCATCGACCCCGCCGTCAGCGGCCACACGGTCCTCAAGGTCACCGTCCATAATCCCCGCCTGCGCTGGCCCGTGCCCCGGGAACTGCAGGCCCTGGAAGGCCTGGTCGTGGAGCGCACCAGCCGCCGCGGCAAGTACATCCTGCTGCATACCGGCCAGGGCACCGCCCTCATCCATCTCGGCATGTCCGGCAGCCTGCGCCTGGTCGACCCCGGCACCCCGCGCAAGACCCACGACCACCTGGAGCTGCTGCTGGACTCCGGCTACCTGCTGCGCTTTCACGACCCGCGGCGCTTTGGCTGCTTCCTTTGGTTCACCACGCCGCCGGCCGCGCACGAGCTGCTGCGCGACCTCGGGCCCGAGCCCCTGGAAGACGCCTTCGATGGCCGCTATCTCTTTGAAAAATCGAGAAAACGCACGGCGCCCATCAAGGCCTTCCTGATGGATAGCCATGTCGTGGTCGGGGTGGGGAACATTTATGCCAATGAGGCGCTATTCAAGGCCGGCATCCATCCCCTGCGCGCCGCCGGCCGGATCAGCGCCCCGCGCTATGAACGCCTGGCCGCGGAAGTCCGGGCCATCCTGGCCTATGCCATCCGCCGCGGCGGCACCACCTTGCGCGACTTCGTGAACTCGGCGGGCGAGCCCGGCTATTTCCAGCTCGAGCTGGACGCCTATGGCCGTGGCGGCGAACCCTGCCACCGCTGCGGCAGCGCGCTCCGCGAGGTACGCCTGGGCGGGCGCAGCACTGTCTACTGCCCACGCTGCCAGCGCTGACCCGCCCCTTGCCGCACTCCAGCCGTTGCCGCCGGCCCGGCACCGGAAGGCCGGCGCCGGGCCGGGCCGGTCGAAAAAACCGCCAACGCGGCGTATCGTCGGGCTGTGACGGAATTCACCCCCTGCGGCTTGCTTTCGGTGGCAGCCGCGATTAGAGTCGATAAAGTCCAGCAGTTTCAGGCCTTTGTGGCAACTTCCTCATGCCGTCATTAAGATGCGGGAAGCGCCCACCCCCTGTAGGGATGGCCAAAAAAAGAACATAGCTGCCTTATGATTGAGGGAAAAAAGATGGAATTCATTCAGCGCCGCGTCGTCGCCTTGATCGTGAGCCTTACGGTCGGCCTGGCCTCCATTCCCGCGTCCGCGGAACAGATCAGCGATGACCCCATGGCCGCCGAGCGTCCCGGCGCCGCCGCCATGGTGGCCGATGCCGTGGTGGCACGTCCGGTGCTGCTCGGCCTGACCGTCCTCGGCACCGGCCTCTTCGTCCTCTCCCTGCCCTTCTCCGCCCTCGGCGGCAACACCGGCGAGGCCGCCAAGATGATGGTCGTCGGCCCGGCCAAGTCCACCTTCCTGCGCTGCCTCGGCTGCACCGACACTCAGGACCGCTGGAAGAAGAAGGCCGTGGGCGAAGAACAGCAGTAATCGCTGCTCCATAAAAAAAGGGCCGCTGATGCGGCCCTTTTTTATTGGTACAGGGAATGCGGACGGCGGGCGGGCGACGTACGCCTCGTCATCCGGCACGGCAGGCCGCGTCAAGGACAGGTCGATCAATCCGGCGCGAGCCGAGGGCTGCCCCCATCCTGGCGCAACTGCCCGGCAGAGCCACGGGAGCAATACATCATCCCATAAAGCCGCCGGGCGCTTCACCGTCGGGCCGGCTGGCCATGACCACGGCGGTCAGGCGCTCTTGCGCAAGTCGCCCGTCAGGCGCCGGTACTTGGCGCGCAGTTCCGCTTCCGTTTCCGGGTGCGCCGCATCATGGGGAATGCAATCTACCGGGCACAGGCTCACGCACTGCGGCTCGTCAAAATGGCCCACGCATTCAGTGCAGCGATCCGGGTCGATCACATAGATCAGCTCGCCCATCGAGATGGCGTCGTTGGGACAGGCCGGCTCGCACACGTCGCAGTTGATGCACTCGTCGGTAATGCGCAGCGCCATGGCTGCCTCAGCGCCCCAGCTTGCTGCGGAAGGCGGCGCTGACCTGTTCCGGCACGAACTGGGTGACGTCCCCGCCCAGCACGGCAATCTCGCGCACCAGGGTGGAGGAGATGAAGGACAGGTGCTCGGCCGGCGTCAGGAACACCGTCTCGAACTCCGGCATGAGCTTGCGGTTCATGTTGGCGAGCTGGAACTCGTACTCGAAGTCCGACACCGCGCGCAGGCCGCGCAGCACCACGTTGGCATTCTGCTTCTTCACGAAGTGGGCGAGCAGCTCGGAGAAGCCCTGCACCTCGACGTTGGGCAGGTGCGCCAGCACCTGGCGGCACAGCTCGACGCGCTCCTCGAGGGAGAAGATCGGGCCCTTCTTGTTGCTGGAGGCCACCGCCACGATGACATGGTCGAACAGGCGCGCGGCACGCTCGATCAGGTCCTTGTGGCCATTGGTGATGGGATCGAAGGTGCCGGGGTAGACAACGCGGGTGTGGCTCATGGTGCGGGACGGCTCTCAAGGGCAAGCAATGCGCCGAGGATAGCGGAAAGCCCGCCCCGCCTCCATTCGCCTGCCGCCGGCGCCACCCCGGGCCAGCCAGGGACAGGGTGGCGCCGGCGGCCCTTGCCGGTCAGCGAGGCCGCGCGGGGCGCCGTCTCAGGGCGTGATGGTCGCCACCGCCCGCGTCACCTTGTCCGGCGCCCAGGCGGCGGGGACCGAGGCCATGCCGGCGGCCACCGTGGTACCCAGGCCGGCCTTGTCCAGCTCGACCGTGCCACCCGGCGTCTTCACGTAGACGCCCTTGCCCTCCAGCATGATGACGTCAAGCGCCCCGGGGGTGAGGCCGAAGCCGCCCCAGAAATCGGTCCCGCGCACGCCGATGGTGGCCACCGGGGTGCGCACCTCGTAGCGGTGCGGACGCGTGGTAATGGCGGCGGTAATGCTGCGGAAGGCGCCGCGGGCGAGCTCGAAGAGGGCATCGTTGGGACGGTCGCGATACAACCGGTACTCGGTGATGGCAAAGACCGAGTCCTTGCCCACGGTGATGCGGCTGCCATCACGCAGCCGGAGCTCGGCAATCGCGCCCGGCGCCGTGGTGAAGCGGTCGCCCCGGCACAGCTGCAGCCCGGTAAAGGGGGCAAACACCCGCCCCTGGCGCTCGAGGCTCACCCGCCCCTCCAGGCCTGTCACTTCGCCGACACGGCAAGGACCGGCCAGGGCTGGTGTCGGCAGGCACAGCAAGGCAAGCAGCAAGACACGCATGAACGCTCTCCGACAGGGGGAGCGCCATCCTGCCACTCCGGCGGCGGCGCCACCACTCCGCCCTGGCGCCCAGGGGCACCATCCATCCCCGCAGCCGGCCGCACGGCGCCGGGCCCGGCTCCTGGGCAAAGTTGGGTGTGGG
>JAZKHS010000041.1:0-20423 GCA_040385265.1 Pseudomonadota bacterium
GCAAGGTCGGCCTGTTCGGCGGCGCCGGCGTCGGCAAGACCGTGAACATGATGGAACTGATCAACAACATCGCCAAGGCGCACTCGGGTCTGTCCGTGTTCGCCGGCGTGGGTGAGCGTACCCGTGAAGGCAACGACTTCTATCACGAAATGAAGGACTCGGGCGTTCTCGACAAGGTCGCGATGGTCTACGGCCAGATGAACGAGCCGCCCGGCAACCGTCTGCGCGTCGCGCTGACCGGCCTGACCATGGCCGAGTACTTCCGTGACGACAAGGACCCCGCCACCGGCAAGGGCCGTGACGTGCTGCTGTTCGTGGACAATATCTACCGCTACACGCTGGCCGGTACCGAAGTGTCCGCACTGCTCGGCCGCATGCCCTCCGCCGTGGGCTACCAGCCGACGCTGGCGGAAGAAATGGGCGTGCTGCAGGAACGCATCACCTCCACCAAGAGCGGCTCCATCACCTCGATCCAGGCCGTGTACGTGCCTGCCGACGACTTGACCGACCCGAGCCCGGCGACCACCTTCGCCCACCTCGACGCCACCGTCGTGCTGAGCCGTGACATTGCCTCGCTGGGTATCTACCCCGCCGTGGACCCGCTGGACTCCACTTCCCGCCAGCTCGATCCGCTGGTCGTGGGCGAAGAGCACTACGCTGTCGCTCGTGGCGTGCAGACCGTGCTGCAGCGTTACAAGGAACTGAAGGACATCATCGCGATCCTGGGCATGGACGAACTGTCGGAAGAAGACAAGCTCGTCGTGTACCGCGCCCGTAAGATCCAGCGTTTCCTGTCGCAGCCTTTCCATGTGGCCGAAGTGTTCACCGGTTCCCCGGGCAAGTACGTGTCCCTGAAGGAAACCATCCGTGGCTTCAAGGGCATCCTGGCCGGCGAATATGATGCGCTGCCGGAACAGGCCTTCTACATGGTCGGTGGCATCGACGAAGCCGTGGAAAAGGCCAAGAAGGTCTAATTGGCCCCAGGCCTGGAGACGAATATGGCTCATACCATCAAGTGCGACATCGTCAGCGCGAGCGAAGCCATCTTCACCGGCACGGTGTCGATGCTGGTCGCGCACGGTGTCCAGGGTGACCTCGGCATTCTGCCGGGGCACGCCCCGCTCCTGACCCAGCTCACGCCGGGTCCGGTCCGCATCGTGAAGGACGGCGGCGAGGAAGAGGTCTACTACGTGTCCGGCGGCATGCTGGAAGTGCAGCCCTACCACGTCACCGTGCTGGCCGACGTGGCCGTGCGCGCCCACGATGTGGACGAGGCGGCCGCCGAGCAGGCGCGCAAGCATGCCCTCGACGCGCTGCAGAACCAGAAGAGCGAGATGGACACCTCGGCGGCCCTGGCCGCGCTGGCGGAAGCCGCCGCGCAGCTGCGTACGCTGCAGCAGATGAAGAACCGCGCCGGCCGCGGCTGATCGGGCTGCCACGGCGCCCGTCAGTAATGTCCACCGGCTGAAACGAACTGCAAAAAAGGGTAGCCTAGGCTGCCCTTTTTTGTTTTTGGCGTCAGGTACTTGGCACTTTTTTCCAGGGCCTGGCGGCACTGCCCCGGGAGCGGGATGCTCCCGCCAGGTTCTGAGGTTTTCGCACATGGAACTGAACGTCGTCATCCTTGCCGCCGGCAAGGGCACCCGCATGAAGTCGGTGCTGCCCAAGGTCATGCAGCCGCTGGCCGGCCGTCCCCTGCTGCGCCACGTGGTCGATACCGCCGCGAAGCTGGCGGCCGTGCGCACGCTGGTGGTGTATGGCCATGGCGGTGAGCTGGTGCAGCAGGCGTTTGCCGACATGCGCGTAGGCGACATGCGCGTAGGCGACATGCGCACAGGCGACGATGCGTTGCTCTGGGCCGAGCAGGCCGAGCAGAAGGGCACCGGCCATGCCGTGCTGATGGCGCTGCCGCAACTGCCCGAGCATGGCAAGACGCTGATCCTGTACGGCGATGTGCCGCTGACCACGGCGGCGACCCTGGCCGACCTGATCAACAAGGTCGGCGACGGCGCCAGCATGGGCCTGATCACGCTGGAAATGGAAAACCCCGCCGGCTATGGCCGCATCGTGCGCGATGCCGCCGGCAATGTCGTGCGCATCGTCGAGCAGAAGGATGCCGGCGAGGACGAGAAGAAAATCCGCGAGGTCAACACCGGCATCTTCTGCGTGCCCAATGCGCTGCTGCACCAGTGGCTGCCGAAGCTGGGCAACCGCAATGCCCAGGGCGAGTACTACCTCACCGACATCATCGCCATGGCCGCCGCCGAGGGCGTGGCCATCGCCACCGTACAGCCCGAGTACGCCTGGGAAGTGGATGGCATCAACGACAAGCTGCAGCTGGCGGCGCTGGAGCGCGTGCACCAGCGCGTGCAGGCCGAGGCGCTGATGCGCGCCGGCGTGACGCTGGTGGACCCGGCGCGCCTGGACGTCCGCGGCACGGTGGAGCACGGCATGGACGTGCATATCGAGCCCAACGTGATCTTCGAGGGCCGCGTCGTGCTGGGCTGCAATGTGCGCATCGGCGCCAACTGCCAGCTGCGCGACTGCGAGATCGGCGATGACGTGGTGATCAAGCCCAACTCGCTGATCGAGGAGGCGCGCGTCGGCCGTGGCGCCGAGATCGGTCCCTTTGCGCGCCTGCGCCCGGGTACCGTGCTGGGCGAGGACGTCCATATCGGCAACTTCGTGGAAACCAAGAAGGCGGTGCTGGGTCGTGGCTCCAAGGCCAACCACCTGGCCTACCTGGGCGATGCGGAAATCGGCAGCGGCACCAATGTGGGCGCGGGCACCATCACCTGCAACTACGACGGCGCCAACAAGCACCTGACGCGTATTGGTGACAACGCCTTTATCGGCACCAACAGCTCGCTGGTGGCGCCGGTCAGTATCGGTCACGGCGCCACCACCGGTGCCGGCTCGGTCATCACCAAGGATGTGGCGGACGACACCCTGGCGGTGGCGCGCGGCAAACAGGTGGCGATTACCGGCTGGAAGCGGCCGCAAAAGAACAAATAAGGGCTTGTTTCGGTAGGGCGGTCTGCCTCGGGTCAGTCGGGATGAATCGCGACCTGCAGGGACAGGCTACAGGTGGCAGGCCCCGTGCGGGGCATGCCGGCCGTGGCAGGGAAAGGCCGCGGTGGCGAAGGGGGGCGTGAGGCCCCGTGATCCGGAATTCAATCGTCGGGCATGCCCGACCGGCAGGTAATGACACATGTGTGGAATCGTTGGCGCCATCGGCAAGCGCAATATCGTCCCGGTCCTGGTGGACGGCCTGAAGCGCCTGGAATACCGCGGCTATGATTCCTCCGGCATCGCGGTGCTGGACGGCGAGATCCGCCGGGTACGTCGCGTCGGCCGCGTTGCCGAGATGGAGAATGCCGCCGCCGCCGAGAATGTCAGCGGTGAGCTCGGCATCGGCCACACGCGCTGGGCCACCCATGGCGGCGTCACCGAGCCCAATGCGCATCCGCATGTCTCCGGCGAACTGATCGCCGTCGTGCACAACGGCATTATCGAGAACCACGACGAGAAGCGGGCCGAACTCAAGGCGCAGGGCTATGTCTTCACCTCGCAGACCGACACCGAGGTCATTGCGCACTTGGTGCACCGTTATTACCTGCAAAGCCGCGACCTTTTCGCGGCGGTGCAGGGCGCCGTCAAGGAGCTGGTGGGGGCCTTCGCCATCGGCGTGATCTCGAAGGAGAATCCCGACCTGCTGGTGGCGGCGCGCATGGGCTGCCCGTTGCTGGTCGGCGTCGGCGAGGGCGAGAATTTCGTGGCCTCCGATGTCTCCGCGGTGCTGTCGTCGACGCGCCGCGTGATGTATCTGGAAGAAGGCGACGTGGCCACGGTGCGGCGCGAGGGCGTCGAGGTCTTTGACGGCAGCGGCGCGCGCGTGGAGCGCAAGCTGCACCTGTCCGACGTGTCGCTGGCCTCGCTGGAGCTCGGTCCCTACAGCCACTTCATGCAGAAGGAAATCCACGAGCAGCCGCGCGCACTTTCCGACACCATCGAACAGATCCTGGAGGAGGGCTTCAGCCCGGCGCTGTTCGAAGGCGATGCCGCGAATGTGTTTGCCGGCGTGCAGAGCGTGCAGATCATCGCCTGCGGCACCAGCTTCTATGCCGGCTCGGTGGCGCGCTACTGGATCGAGTCCATCACCGGCCTGCCCTGCGCGGTGGAAATCGCCAGTGAATACCGCTACCGCGATGCGGTGGCCCACCCGAATAACCTGATCGTCACCATCTCGCAGTCGGGCGAGACCCTGGACACCATGGAGGCGCTGAAGTACGCGCGCTCACTGGGCCAGCAAAAGACGCTCTCCATCTGCAACGTGCGCGAGTCCGCGATCCCGCGCTCCTCCGCGCTGGTGTTCTACACCCGTGCCGGCGCCGAGATCGGCGTGGCTTCGACCAAGGCCTTCACCACGCAGCTGGTGGCGCTGTTCACGCTGGCGGTGACGCTGGCCAAGCTGAACGGCCGCCTCAGTGCGGAGAAGGAGGCCGAGTACCTGGATGCGCTGCGTCATCTGCCGGGCTCGGTGCAGCATGCGCTGAACCTGGAACCGCAGATCAAACCCTGGGCCGACCGCTTTGCCGAAAAGCACCACGCGCTTTTTTTGGGCCGTGGCGTGCATTACCCGGTGGCGCTGGAAGGCGCGCTCAAGCTCAAGGAAATCACCTATATCCACGCCGAGGCCTATCCGGCCGGCGAGCTCAAGCACGGCCCGCTGGCGCTGGTGGACGAGGACATGCCGGTGGTGGTGATTGCGCCCAATGACGCGCTGCTGGAGAAGGTGAAGTCGAATATGCAGGAAGTGAGCGCCCGCGGCGGCGAGCTCTTCGTGTTTGCCGACCTGGATTCGCATTTCGTGGAGTCGGAGGGCGTGCATGTGATTCGCACACCGCGCCATGTCGGCATTCTTTCGCCCATCGTGCATACGGTGCCGGTGCAGCTGTTGTCGTATCACACGGCGCTGGCGCGGGGGACGGATGTGGACAAGCCGCGCAACCTGGCGAAGAGTGTGACGGTGGAGTGAGGGGCGACTTCACTATTTGAGAAACAGCTCAACATTTGAAGCGCAGAAAAAGGCTCCGGACGACATCCCGGGGCCTTTTTGGTTTTCCGGGCCAAGTCGCCCACCCCGGAGGAGGTATGTCCCTGCTGTTAGGGCCACCTACACTGGCGCAAAGCGGACCGGGCCCGGTCGCGACGCGCACGCCAGGAAGGTTTGATGGGCAATTCTCTCCCGCATGATTTCGAGGGCGCCGGCCAGGCCGTGCTCGCCTTCCTGCATCGCCGTCTCGGCATGGGCCTGTGGATGATCACCCGTACCCAGGACAGCGACTGGATCGTGCTGCAAACGGAAGACCATGGCTACGGCGTCAAGCCGGGCACCGTCTTTCCCTGGGCCGACTCCTTCTGCTCCGCCATGGTCCGGGGCGAAGGGCCGCGCATTGCGCCGGACTCGCGTCTGGTGCCGGCCTACGCAGCGGCGCCGATTGCACGCGCCATTCCCATCCAGTCGTATGTGGGAGCGCCACTGACGCGAGCCGACGGCTCCCTGTTCGGAACCTTGTGTGCCGTGGATCCGCAGGTGCAGCCTGACTCCCTGCACGAGGCCGGCGAACTGGTGGACCTGATGGCCGGGCTGCTCAGCGTTATCCTCAGCACGGAACTGCGTGCCGTCGAGGCCGCGCGGCATGCCGACCGGCTGGCACAGGAAGCACAGACCGATGAGCTCACCGGCCTGCCCAACCGTCGCGCCTGGAACGCCTTCCTGATGCGTGAGGAGGAACGCTGCCGGCGCTACGGTGACCCTGCCGCACTGCTGGCGATTGACCTCAATGAACTCAAGCGGACCAATGACTCCGAAGGCCATGCCGCGGGTGACGCCTTGATCGTGCGGGCGGCAGAGGCGTTGCGCGAGGTCATCCGTGAGCCGGACCTGGCAGCCCGCCTCGGCGGTGATGAGTTCGGCATTGTCGCGGTGAACTGCAACCTTGCCGGCGCCGAAGCGCTGTCCCGTCGCCTTCGCGAGGCCTTTGCGGCCCGGGGCGTCAAGGCGTCCCTGGGGCTTGCCGCTCGCGACACGGCGCTTGGCATGGAAGCTTCCTGGCAAGTGGCGGATGCGCGCATGTATGAAGAAAAGCGCGCCCGCGCGGACCTCCCCCCGAAATCCTGATTAGAGAACGCGACCATGGATGACAGCCTGAAGATCCTGATTGTGGTGCATGAGCCTGCTGCCGCCAGTGCCATTGCCGCCGCCTGCGCCGGCCGGGGATGGGAATCCACCCTCGCCACCGATGTGGTCGCCGCCCTGCTGGCGGCGCGCCGGTCACCGCCTGATGCGGTGGTCATTGAGGCCGGCCTGCCCGCCGGCGGCGCGATGATCACGCTGAAGCGCTTGCGCGCGACCGTGGACACCGCGGCGACCCCCATCGTGCTGGTGGGTGGCGAGGGGCCGATCGAGGCCTTGCTGGCGGCGGGTGCCCAGGCCCATGTGGCTGATCCTGCGAATGCGGCTGCCCTGCAAGCCGCACTGGGCCGGCCGGCGGCGGCGGTGCCGGTTCCCGTGGAGGCGCCTGTCGAGATCGTGCGCCACCCCATGCGGATGGCGGCATTGCGGGCATCGGGCCTGCTCGACACGGCGCCGGACGACAGCTTCGACCGGCTCACCCTGCTGGTGAGCCGGTTGCTGGGGGCGCCGACGGCACTGTTCAGCCTGGTCGACCGCGACCGCCAGTTCTTCAAGAGCGCGGTGGGCCTGGCCGAGCCCTGGGCCACCGCCCGGGAGACGCCGCTGTCGCATTCGTTCTGCCAGTGGGTGGTAAGCGGCCGGGACTCGGTGCGGGTGTCGGACGCTCGCGAGCACAAGGTGTTGCGCCACAACGAGGCGCTGCGCGATCTGGGCGTGGTGGCCTATGCCGGCGTACCGGTGATTTCCGTCCAGGGCGAGGCGCTCGGTTCCCTGTGCGCCATTGATGGCCAGCCGCGGTCCTGGACGCAGGACGACGAGGCGACCCTGAACGACCTGGCCCGGTTGGCGGAAGCCTGCATTGCCCACGCGACCCTGGTGCAACAGCCGCCGCAGGCGGCCGGGGATCTCGACCACTACGTCGAGGCGTGCGGTGGTGCGATTACCGGCGCTGTCGACATCCTCCGCCGCCATGGCAGCAAGCTGGGGGTTGACGAGCGGGAGGTGCTGCATGGCCTGATCGAGGAGCATGCGGCGCACCTGGTACAACTGAATCGCCTGATCCAGGTGAGCAAGGCCATCGGCTGACGCGAGCGCTGGACCGAGAGCTGGACAGCGCCGCGCGGTGCGCTCCAGAATCGGACACCGTAACGACCCGCCCCCTGTCATGCGTCTGTCTGCAACCTGGATCCACTTCCGCCGCTTGTTCCGTGGCCAGCCGCGCGCGGTGCTGGGGCCGGTGCAGCTCGGCCTGCTCGGCTATCTGGCCTGGCTGCTGGCAACGGCAGTAATGCTCTGGCATGCCTGGCACGAGCCCGCCAGCCAGGTCGGCATGGTGCTTCTGCTGAGCATGGGTAGCGGCCTCGTCAGCCTGGCTCTCGGGCTCTACCTGATGTTCGCCTTCCTGCTGCCACCGGCGCGCTGGCATCGCAACAACCGAGACTGGAAGCTGTGGCTGGGCCTGGTCACTGGCAGCGGCTGTGTCTTCGGCATTGGCGCTTTCCACGAGCTGTCCATGCTCGAGCGGTTTTTCCAGAGCTTCTTCCTGCTGAGCTACATCCCCTTTCTGGCGCGCTTCCGCCTGCCGCTCGCGCTGGCGGTGCTGGGGCTGGAGGCGCTGGTACTGGCCGCGCTGGCCGGCGGCATGTCGGGTCTCTTCCTGGCGGCGTTCTTCGGCCTGCAGGGTCTGGTGCTGCTGTGGCTGACCAATGCGGTGCTGGGCGAGCGGCATTTCCGTGAACAGTCCGAGCTGCATGTGGCACGCCTGGCCGGTACCCGCCACCTGCTGGACCAGGCCGTGGCGGAGGCCGAACGCGCACGGCTGGCGCGCGACCTGCACGACGAGATGGGCCACCATCTGGTCGCCCTCAACCTGCGCCTGCAGTTGCTGGAGCGCAGTGCCTCGCTGGACGAGAGCCGGCAGCATCTGGCGCAGGCGCGCTCGCTGGCGGGCCTGCTGTTCAGCGACTTGCGCAATACCGTCAACGGGCTGCGCGAGCCGGCGCTGGATCTCGAGGCGTCCATCCTCGCCCTGGCCGCGCACCTGCCCGGCCTGGAAGTGGAGCTCGACATGGGACTGGAGCAGGGCGCCGTCTCCATGCTGGAGGCGGAGTGCCTGCTGCGCTGTGTCCAGGAGGGCATGACCAATGCCCTCAAGCACGGGCAGGCCTCGCAGATCCGTATCTCCCTGCAGCACGGCGTCGACGGTCTGCTGTTGCAGGTGCGCGACAACGGCCGGGGCGGCGCCAAGGCGGGCGAGGGCGGACTCGGCCTGCAAGGGCTGCAGGAGCGCCTGCAGGCGCTGCAGGGCCGCCTGTGGGTGGAGCGCGAGGTGGACGGTTTTTCCCTGTATGCGCAGTTGCCGCAGCCGGAGGACGCATGATCCGCTTGCTGGTGGCAGAGGACCAGGCCCTGGTGCGGGAAGGCTTGTGCGCGCTGCTGGCCTGTTACGACGACCTGAAGGTGGTGGCGCAGGTCTGCGACGGCACCGAGGTCGTGCAGGCCCTGGCCGGCGGGCTGGAAGTGGAGGTGTTGCTGCTGGATGTGCGCATGCCGAAGGGCGGGGCGCTGCACGCCCTGCGTGAGCTGGCGGCGCAGCAGCTGCAGCGGCCGACCCTGCTGCTGACGACCTTTGATGATCCGGTGGTGCTGCGCGCGGGGCTCGACCTGGGCGCGCGTGGCTGCCTGCTCAAGGATGTGCCGGTGGAGCAGCTGGTCGAGGCGATCCGGCGGGTGGCGCAGGGCGAGAGCCTGGCCTACCGCCCCTTGTCGCAATTGCCGCTGCTGCTGACCGAGCGCGAGCAAAGCGTGCTGCGCGAACTGCGCGAGGGCAAGCAGAACAAGGAGATCGCGGCCAGCCTGGGGCTGTCGGCGGGCACCGTGCGCAACTACATTTCCATCCTCTTTGAAAAGCTGGGGGTGCGCGACCGCGCCCAGGCCATCCGCCGCCTGCAGGAACTGGGCCTGTAGCCCCGTCGCCGGGTCGGCCTTTTCCCGCATGACATTTGTCACTACTGGCCGCCTGGCCCGTCTCCTAGCATCCCCCGCCACAGGCCCTGCGGTTGCCGGCCCCCCGGCCCGGGGCCGGCAGTGGCGGGCGGAAGACAGCAGGAGCAGATGCGGGATGCGCAAATATGCGTGGATAGGCCTCTGGCTCGGGCTGCTGGTGGCCGGGCCGGCCGCCGCCACCCTCGGCGGCCAGCCGGTAATCGATGACGACGTGGTGAAGGTCTGGACCTATCCGGTGCCGGGGCAGCCCCTGCACGGCTTTCGCGCCGCCACCACGGTGCGCAGCAGCCTTGCGGGCCTGGTCGGGCTGATCATGGACACGGCGGCCGCGCCGCACTGGGTGTACCGCACGGATGCGATCCACCTGTTGGAGCGGGACGACAAGGCGGGGACCTTCCGGGTGCGCGCCGAGATGGATTTCTGGCCGCTGCGGGATCGCGATGTCGTGCTGGACGGGCAGGTGTCCCAGGACCCGCGCACGCTCACCGTCGCCGTTGACAGTCGCAGCGTCGCCGTCCCGCAGCTGCCGCCCGTGGCGGCGTTCGTGCGCATGCCGGCGCTACGTGGCCACTGGGAGTTCCGGCCGCTGGGCGATGGCCTGGTCGAGGTGGTGATGAGCGGGCACGCCGACCCTGGTGGCCATATTCCGGATTTCCTCGTCAATCTCCTGATCAAGGAAACGCCCTATCGCACGCTGCTCGGGCTGCGCCGGATGATCGCGGCACCGAAGTACCAGCAGCACCGGCTCGAGGGCATCCGCGAGCTGCCGTGAAGCGAGGGCGCGCGGTGGGGGTTGCGCTGTCCTGGCGTGGCAACCAGCGCGGCGCCGTGACTTGTGCACGCCGTACATTGGCCAATGGCTCGCCGGCGACGACAGGGAGGCGCCCGCGACGGCATCCCGTTGCTTACTCGTCGAAGGTGCCGCACTCCTCGTTGGCCGGATCATGCCTGCAGCGCACGCGCTTGAGGATATTCATCATGGTGGGGTCGTACACGCCCTCTCGCGTCATGTAGATGCGCGCCTCGCGCAGCATGCGCGAATACTTCAGGCGGTCGTCGGCGGACAGCGGGATCCACAGCTTCTTCGGCAGGCGCGTTTCGGCCGTCTTCAAGGCCGCGATCAGCTCATCGATGTGCAGCATGCCGTACTCGCGCACTTGCTGCAGGCGCAGGTCGAGATCGGGAATCTTCGGCAGCACGAGGTCGCGCCGGATGAGCACGGTGCCAGTGGCCTGCAGCAGCGGGAAATCGATGATGCCGCCCTTGCTGCCGATGCCGCGGTAGAGCTCCAGCGGCTGATAGGCCATGGCGGGCGCGGCGATGATGTCGGCCTGGCCGTTGTTGAATTTGCCGGCATAGGTGGTGAGGTCGGCCGGCACCGGCTGCGCGCCGATGGAGGAGATCATGCGGCCCATGGACGGGTCCCAGTCCAGCACCACCACCTTCTTGCCGGCAGCCTTCTCGATGGAGTTGATGCTGCGGTCGTTGACCACGACAAAGATCGAGCCGATGGGCGCGACGCCCACGACCTGGTAGCGGCCGGTGATGCCGAGCGAGGCCAGGGTCGGGGTCGACAGCGTCTTCAGCAGCGTCTTCACGTGCGCGTAGTCGGGCAGGTTGCCCGGCGAATCAATGCTGCCGACCATGCGGTTGAACTGCTTGGCGCGCAGCGTGGTGATCGCCACGCCCTGGCATTGCCCGGCCTTGAAGTCCTCGGTGGCCACGCGCTCGTCGGTATAGGACTTCACGTCGACGAAGAGGTTCCACTTCTGCGCCTCCAGCGCCAGGTCGCGCGCGCGCTGGGTGATGTCGCCGCCGGCACCCATGGGGTCGAACAGGCAGAACCGGATGTGCACGGGACGGGGCAGGGGTTTGGCGTCGGCCAGGGCGCTACCGGCCGGGGCGCCGGTGACGGCGGGCGCGGCCTGGGCGGCGGCGGTGCCGAGCAGGAGCAGGGAGAGGAAGAGCCGGCCCATGGAATGTCCCTGAAGTTGAGGATGCGGACGATGCTAGGCAGGGGCCTTGGGGGCGGGTAGTGACAAATGTCATTCCGTGCCAAAGCGGATCGCGGAGATTTCTGGGGCGCGGCGGTTCCCGTGGGGACAAAAAAAGACCCCGCAGCGCGGGGTCAAGGGACATGCAGGCAGTGCGGTGCGCCGGCCACTGGAGGAGGAGGCTGTGGCCGGCGCGGGGTCGGGCCAGGATGGGGGTCAGGTGGCTGTGGTGGCGGCGTGCCTCAGGCAGCGCTGGCCTGCGGGAGGAGGGCGGCAACAGCGGCCAGCGCCTGCTCGATGCCGGCCTTGCGCGCGTCGTCGCCCATGGCCGAGCCTTCGGCGCGGACCACGGTGACGTCGGTCAGGCCGATGAAGCCGAGCAGGGCCTTGAGGTAGGGTTCCTGGAAGTCCAGCGGCGAGTTGTCGCCATACTGGCCGCCCCGGGAAGAGGCGATAATGACGCGGCGGCCGCCGGCCAGGCCCACCGGGCCGGTTTCGGTGTACTTGAAGGTGGTACCGGCCTTGAGCACGCGGTCAAACCAGGCCTTGAGCTGGGTCGGAATGGAAAAGTTGTACATGGGCGCGCCGATGACGATGGTGTCGGCCGCGAACAGCTCGGCGATCAGGGTGTCGGTCAGGGCCTGCCCGGCCTTGACGTCACCCTCGGCCTGGTCGGCCGGAGTGGTCAGCAGGGCGCCGGTCAGGTGGGCCGGGGCGGCATTGGCGAGGTCGCGGTAGACCACGCTGGCGCCGGGACGGGCAGCCAGCAACTGGTCCACCACGGCCTGGCCGACGATGCGGGAGACGGAATGGTCGCCGAAAAGGCCGGCGTCGAGATGGAGAATGTTCATGGCGGTTTCCTCTGCTCAGTCTGGGGAGCTGCGATGAACACAGGCTAGGATTGTTCATCTCGATGCACTAGATGCCCATTTGGCAAATGATTGTCCTCTCTGGGGAACGATAAGGCCTGCCGCGACGCTTCTCCTGCGCTGTCCGTTTTTTGTCCACTCCAGGGCGGCCGGCCGGTGCGATTGCGTGGCTGACCGCCGGCCGCGCCGGTGCCCCTGCCCGGAAACCGCTCATCCGCCAGAGCAGTCAATCAGTAAAATCAAGGGTTTACCTTGACGGCTACTACCGGTAAACATGGTCGGCCCTCCCACGGTATGCGGAGAGCACCGTCATGCAACTACAAGAAAACACGGGCCACACCTATCTGGCCCAAGGCCATGGCCCGATCCGGGTGGGCCTGGTGGGTTTTGGCAAGGCCGGCCAAGCCGTCTGCATGGAACTCCTGAAGGCCCCCGACATCGACCTGCGCTGGGTGCTGCGACGGCAGTCCCAGGGACCCGATACGGCCGAGGCCGTGGTCGGTGACTGTGCCGACGGCACCCGCACCCCGCTGTTCGGTCTCGACACCCTCGCGCTGCCCCGTCTGCTGGAAGAGCAGCCGGTGGATTTCCTGGTGGACTTCTCCGCTGTCGGCAGCTGCCGGCTGTATGCCGGGCCGGCCGCGGAGGCCGGGGTCGGGATCATCTCGGCCATTTCCCACTATGGCGACGAGGAGGCCGCGCTGCTGCGCGAGCTGGGCGCGCGTATCCCCGTGCTGCATTCCCCCAACATCACGGTGGGCATCAACTTCGTGCTGCTGGCCGCCAAGATGTTGCAGCGCCTGGCGCCCCATGCCGACATCGAGATCGTGGAGGAGCACTTTCGCGCCAAGGGCGAGATTTCCGGCACCGCTCGCCGGATTGCCCAGGAGCTGGGCCTGGACGAGGCGCTGCACCTCAACTCGATCCGTGTCGGCGGCATCGTCGGCCGGCACGAGGTGATCTTCGGCTTCCCCTACCAGACCGTGCGCCTGGCGCACGACTCGATCAGCCGCCAGGCCTTTGGCCAGGGCGCGCTGTTTGCCCTGCGCGCCCTGCGCGGGCGGGATCCGGGCTTCTACACCATGCAGCAGCTGGTGGCGGAGAGGTTCGCCGAGGCCGCCGGGGACTGATCGCGGGCCAGCGCCCGGGCGGCCGCGGCTGTCGCACGCGTGGCCGACCCTGACAAGTGAATGTCCCCTTCTGACGTGCCCGGGCCCGGACCAGCGTGCCACAATCGGGACGATTTCAGGCCAGGCCGGACGGCCTGCGATCACGGCCCATCCTGCGGCCGCCTGCCTGAAACGGAAACCGGCGCCATGCGCCCCCTTAGGATCCATGCCCGCCGCTTTGCCCCTTGGTTGCCTGGATGGCAGCCATTACCGGGTTAAACGGTGCGCACGAGGAAGTCCCATGCCTGCTGAACACGTAGACGTACTCATCATCGGTGCCGGCCTGTCCGGCATCGGCGCCGCCTGCCACCTCAAGCGCGAATGCCCCGGCAAGTCCTTTGCCCTGCTCGAGGCGCGCGAGGCCAGCGGCGGGACCTGGGACCTCTTCCGTTATCCGGGTATCCGCTCCGACTCCGACATGTTCACCCTGGGCTACAACTTCAAGCCCTGGACCCACTCCAAGTCCATCGCCGACGGCGGCGACATCCGCAACTACATCCGTGAGGCGGCGGCCGAGCATGGCGTCGACAAGAAGATCCGCTACGGCATCAAGGTGAAGCGCGCTTCCTGGAGCACCGCGAGCGCGACCTGGACCGTGGAGGCCGAGAAGGTCGGCACGGGCGAGCCCGTGACCTTCACCGCCGGCTTTGTCATGTCCTGCACCGGCTACTACAACTATGACCATGGCTATGAGCCGGTGTTTGCCGGCCGCGACGACTTCAAGGGCCAGATCATCCATCCGCAGAAGTGGCCCGAGAACCTGGACTACGCCGGCAAGCAGGTGGTGGTGATCGGTTCCGGCGCCACCGCGGTGACGCTGGTGCCGGCCATGACCGACAAGGCCGCGCGGGTGACCATGCTGCAGCGCTCACCCACCTATGTGCTGTCGGTGCCGCTGATCGATCCCATGGTGCAGGGCCTGCGCAAGTACCTGCCGGAGAAGGTGGTGTACCGCCTGACGCGGGCGCGCAACGTCGGCATCACCCTCGGCCTCTACAAGTTCAGCCGTGCCAAGCCGCAGGCCATGCGCCGCTTCGTGCTGTCGCAGATCAAGCGCAAGCTGGGGCCGGGCTACGACATGAAGCACTTCACGCCGAAGTACAACCCCTGGGACGAGCGCCTGTGCGCGGTGCCCAACGGCGACATGTTCAAGGCCATCCGCAAGGGCAAGGCGGCAGTGGTGACCGACCATATCGACCGCTTCACCGCTACCGGCATCCAGCTCAAGTCCGGCGAACACCTGGATGCCGACATCATCATCACCGCCACCGGGCTCGAGCTGCAGATGATGGGCGGCATGCAGGTGAGCGTGGACGGCAAGCCGTTCAACCCGGGCGAGAAGATGTACTACAAGGGCGTCATGTTTGAGGACCTGCCCAACTTCGGCATGACGTTCGGCTACACCAACGCCTCCTGGACGCTGAAGGCCGACCTCACCAGCGAATATGTCTGCCGCCTGCTCAAGCAGATGGACAAGAAGGGAGTACGCCAGGTCACGCCGCGCAACCACGATCCGGAAGTGCGCCACGAGGAGCTGATCAGCCTGGCGTCCGGTTATATCCAGCGCGCGGCGGACAAGCTGCCCAAGCAGGGCAACAAGGCGCCCTGGCGCCTTAACCAGAACTACACGTTGGACCTGGTGGCGCTGCGCTTCGGCAAGATGGATGATGGCGCCATGGAGTTCAGCAATCCCGTGCGCGGCAACGCCGCCCAGCTCGCCCGCGCCTGACGCGGCCCTGCGTGCCGCTGCCCGTCCGGCGTGACGGGCAGCGCTCACGTACCTCCTTGGTATAACTCCCCCCGCTCGTCCTGCTCGGCATAATCCCTGCAGCGGATTGCCTAGACTTTCTTCTGATCCGGAGCGGTTGACCTCTCACCCGGCGCTGCTCACGGCTATATCCCCTCTTGTAAAACGGGCACCTCCGGCCGTCAGGCCGGACAATGAGACTCGCCATGCTGTTGCGGCAACTGCGCACCTCCCTGATCGCCCAGGCGACCCTTGTCCTGGTGGTGCTGTTTACCCTTGCGGTAACGCGTGTCGTGTTCGTGACTGCCTACAACTGGATGGGCCAGCATGACGACGAGGCCATCACGATCGCCAGCGGCCTGCGCTCGTCCGTCTACCAGCTCACCCTGCGCGTGGCGGAGGGCGCTACGCCGCAGGGCCGCCAGGCGCATATTGCCGCCCTCGAGCAGCAACTGCACGACCCGGCCCTGCGCCTGGCGGTGGAGCGGCCGGGCCGCCAGGCCCTGCTCGCCAACTGGCACCGCGCCCGCGAGGAGTGGGCGACGAGCCTGCGGCCCGCCCTCCTGCAGCAGGACCACCGGGTGTTCCTGGCCCATGTCGGCCATTTCGTGGCCGAGCTCGATCGCCTCGACAGCGGACTGCAGCGAGAGCACAAGCGCATGCAGATCCTGGACCTGCGGCAGATCATCGTGACCATGCTGCTGGTGATCAGCCTGCAGTTGCTGGTGTTCTTCACCATCCGCTACAAGGTGGCGCGTCCCATGTACGCGTTGCTCGATGCCACCGAGAAATTCCGGGCCGGCAATCTGGACGTGCGCGTGCCCTACCGCTCCGAAGACGAGCTCGGCCGCCTGGCGCACAGCTTCAACCTGATGGCCGATGCCCTGGCCGACTCGCACCGCGAGCTTGAGCAACGCGTACTGGAAAAAGTGCAGAAGCTGGCGCAGGCGAACGCCGCCCTGGAGCTGCTATTCCGCAGCAGCCACAGCCTGGCGCGCGGCAATATCGATGCCGAGGCCTTGCAGGAATTGCTGGGGCGATTCCAGGCCCTGTTGCCGGGACTGCAGCTCAGCCTTGAGCTGGAGGGCGACCTGCAGGGCGTGGCCGCCGGACTCAGCAACACGCCGTTTGCGCCCGGCCGCTGCATCAAGGTGGGCCAGCAGCTCTTCCCCGTGCGCAGCCAGGGCCACGCGCTGGGCGCCTTGTGTGCCTGCATCAGTGACGAGCGTCCACTGCGCAATGGCGAGGCGGAGCTGATCCAGGCCCTGGCCGACCTGATCGGCAGCGCGCTGCTGCTGAGCCGGCAGCGCGAGCAGGACAACCAGCTGCTGCTGTTCAACGAGCGCAACACCATTGCACGCGAGCTGCATGATTCGCTGGCACAGTCCCTGTCGTTCATGAAGTTGCAGATCTCGCGTCTGCAGGCGCTGATCCTGCAGGGCAAGGACTGCCACGCGGTGGAGGCGGTGGCGGAGGAGCTGCGGACCGGTATCAACGATGCCTACGCGCAGCTGCGGCAGCTGCTGACCACCTTCCGCCTGGAGTTGAGCCAGGCCGGACTGGCGGACGTGCTGCAGGAAACCGTACAGGAGTTCTCGCGCCACAGCGGCCTCGAGATCCGGCTGCAGGCGACCGCGTTGCAGCTGCCGCTGGAGGAGGCCGAGCGCGCGCACCTGGTGCAGGTGGCGCGGGAGGCGCTGACCAATGCCGTGCGCCATGCCGAGGCCGGGCGCATCGAAGTGCGCCTGCGCGAGCAGGACGGCACGCTCGAGCTCGTGGTCGAGGACGATGGCCGTGGCTTGCCGGCCCTGCCGGACCGGCAACCCCACCATGGACTGGCCATCATGCAGGAGCGCGCCCGCAGCATTGGCGGTACGCTCCAGATCGAATCCCGCGCGCCACGGGGGACCCGGGTGCGCCTGAGCTTCCGTCCCCGTCTGGCGGCACAACCTTCCGAGGGCTCTTCCCAGTGAACGCTTCCCGCCGTCCTACCCTGCTGCTGGTCGATGACCACCCCATGATGCGTCGTGGCCTGCGCCAGCTGATCGAGGTCGAGGGCGACCTCGAGGTCGCCGGCGAGGCGGTCAGCGGCGAGCAGGCCCTGGCGCTGGTGCCGACGCTGCTGCCCGACCTGGTCCTGCTGGACCAGCAGATGCCCGGCCTGTCCGGCATCGAGACCCTGATGCGTCTGCGCCGCGCCGGCTATACGGGCAAGATCCTGCTGTACACGGTGTCTGACGCCAACGAGGACGTGCGCTCGGCCATGCTGCACGGCGCCGATGGCTACCTGCTCAAGGACATGGAGCCCGAGGATCTGCTGGAGCAGGTGCGCGCCGCGCTCAAGGGGGCGGTGGTGATCAGCGCGCGCCTGGCGCAGCAGCTGGACAGCCGCCTGCGCGAGGATCCCCTGCGGGCCGCCGGCGACCTCACCACGCGCGAGATCGAGGTGCTGCGCATGCTGGTGGCGGGCAACAGCAACAAGATGATCGGCGTGCACCTGGGCATCACCGAGGGTACGGTCAAGGTGCATGTGAAGAACCTGTTCCAGAAGCTGGGCCTGCGCTCGCGTGTGGAGGCGGTCGTCTGGGCCATGGAGAAGCTGCGCAACTGAGCTCCCCCCGCCGGGGAATGCCGTCGAAGCCGCAGCCAGCCCCTGCGGCTTTTTTCATGGGGGCGTGGCCGGGGTGCGGCGTAAGACGGGCAACGCCCGCGGCTGGCGGTAGCGGGGCGGGATTCTCTCGTCGCCCGGTGCGGCTGGCGGCGGCTCGCGACGCACCGGGAACGAGCATGCCGTGGGGAATCGCCGGCGAGCCGCCGCCGTGCCGGCCGAATGTCCGGAGACCGCGCGCAAACGGTTGCCGGCAGGCGCGGCAGCAGGGAATATCAACGCCTTGCGCGGCCTTGCCGCTCCTCCTGCCCGGACAAGAAGAAGACGGTTCCATGAAATCACCCAAGCAGATGCTCCTGTGGACGCTGGTGGCGCTGACCGGCGCCTTTGCCCTTGGCGTACTCGCGCTGAGCCGTGGCGAGACCATCAATGCGGTCTGGCTGGTGGTGGCGGCAGTCTGCGTCTACCTCATCGCCTACCGCTTCTACAGCCTGTTCATCGCCAGCCGGGTGCTGGGGCTGGACGATGCGCGCACGACTCCGGCGCAGCGCCGCAACGACGGCCTGGATTTCGTGCCCACGGACCGCTTTGTGCTCTTTGGTCACCATTTTGCCGCGATTGCCGGCGCCGGTCCGCTGATCGGGCCCGTGCTGGCGGCACAGATGGGCTATCTGCCCGGAACGCTGTGGCTGCTGGCGGGCGTGGTGTTTGCCGGCGCCGTGCAGGATTTCGTGATCCTGGTGGCCTCGACGCGCCGCGACGGCCGTTCGCTGGGGGACATGATCAAGTCCGAGATGGGGACCCTGCCCGGCATCGTCGCCAGCATCGGCATCCTGGCCATCATGATCATCCTGCTGGCGGTGCTGGCGCTGGTGGTGGTGAAGGCGCTGGCGCATTCGCCCTGGGGCATGTTCACCATCGCCGCCACCATTCCCATCGCCCTGTTCATGGGCCTGTACATGCGCTACATCCGCCCGGGCCGCATCGGCGAGATCTCGGTGCTCGGCTTCCTGTTGCTGATGGCCTCGATCTGGGCCGGGGGCCATGTCGCCGCCGATCCGCTCTGGGGCGCTTTCTTCACGCTGAAGGGCGAGACCATTGCCCTGTGGCTGATCGGCTACGGCTTTGTCGCCTCGGTGCTGCCGGTGTGGCTGCTGCTGGCGCCGCGCGACTACCTCTCGACCTTCCTCAAGATCGGCACCATCGTCGGCCTGCTGCTGGGCATCCTGATCGTGCAGCCGGAATTGAAGATGCCGGCCGTCACGCAGTTCATCGACGGCAGCGGCCCGGTGTTCGCCGGCGCGCTCTTTCCCTTCCTGTTCATCACCATCGCCTGCGGCGCCATCAGCGGCTTTCATGCCCTGGTGTCGTCCGGCACCACGCCCAAGATGCTGGAGAAGGAATCGCATGCGCGCCTGATCGGCTATGGCGCCATGCTGATGGAGTCACTGGTGGCGGTGGCCGCGATGATTGCCGCCTGCGTGCTGGAGCCCGGCCTCTATTTTGCCCTCAACTCGCCGCCGGCCCTGATTGGCACCACGGTGGAGTCCGCCTCGCAGGCCATTGCCACGCTCGGCTTCGTGATCACGCCGGAGATGCTGTCGCAGGCCGCCGCCGACATCGGCGAGGGCAGTATCCTGTCGCGCGCGGGCGGCGCCCCCACCCTGGCCATCGGCATGGCGCACATCCTGTCCAGCGTGATCGGCGGCCAGGCGATGATGGCTTTCTGGTACCACTTCGCCATCCTCTTCGAGGCGCTGTTCATCCTCACCACCATTGATGCCGGCACCCGGGTCGGCCGCTTCATGATCCAGGACCTGATGGGCATGGCGCACAAGCCGCTGGCGCATACCGGCTCGGTGGTGGCGAACGTGGTGGCCACCGCGCTGTGCGTGGGCGGCTGGGGCTGGTTCCTCTACCAGGGCGTGGTGGATCCGCTCGGCGGCATCAATTCGCTGTGGCCGCTGTTCGGCATCGCCAACCAGATGCTGGCCGGCATCGCACTGCTGCTCGCCTCGACCATCCTGTTCAAGATGAAGCGCGAGCGCTTTGCCTGGGTGACGCTGCTGCCGGCGGTGGCGGTGCTGGTGATCACGCTGACCGCAAGCTGGCAGAAGCTGTTCCATGAGAACCCGAAGATCGGCTTTCTTGCGCATGCCGACAAGTTCCGCGACGCGCTCGCCACGGGCGAGGTGCTGGCGCCGGCCAAGAGCCTGGCGCAGATGCGGCAGATCGTCATCAACGATACCACCAACGCTGCGCTCTGCATGATCTTCATGGCGGTGCTGCTGGCCATGCTCGGCTTTGCGCTGCGGGCGATGTGGCAGGCCTGGCGCGCGCCGGCGGTGACGGCGCAGGAAGTGCCGGCGGATTATGCCGGGCCGGCGCCCGAGGCCCCGGAGGGAGTAGCGTGACCCTGCGGCGCTCCGGCGAGGTCGAGGCCCGGACGGTGGACGCCGCCGCCTTGGCGCCGGCACCGGACGGCGCTTCGATCCCGGCAACGGCAACGGCAACGGCAACGGCAACGGCGCGGCTGGCGGCGCTCTGGCGTCGGCTGAAGGAAGGGGGCGCGCTCATGGTCGGCGTGCCGGACTACGATCGCTATGTCGAGCACATGCGCGTGCAGCATCCGGAGCAGGAACCGATGACGCGGGAGGCTTTCGTGCGCGCGCGCATGGAGGCGCGCTACGGCGGCAAGGGCGGCGGCAAGTGTCCTTGCTGAGTTTGTGTTTCCGGGGTCTTGCCTGCCTCTTACGCCGGGATATGCAATTGCCGTAAGCCAAGCCAAGCCAAGCCAAGCCAAGCCAAGCCAAGCCAAGCCAAGCCAAGCC
>JAZKHS010000041.1:20680-98097 GCA_040385265.1 Pseudomonadota bacterium
AATGCTCAATGCTCAATGCTCAATGCTCAATGCTCAATGCTCAATGCTCAATGCTCAATGCTTCGCCTTCGCAGCGGCAGCGGCCGCTGCGAGGCTAGGCTAGGCGGGCTGGAAATGAAAAAGCCCGCGAATGCGGGCTTTTTACTGCCTGGACTTCAGCCCTGGCGGCGGAGCAACTGCGAGATCTCGCCTTCGGGGATGGGCCGGCTGAGCAGGTAGCCCTGGATGTAGTCGCAGCCTTCCTTGCGCAGGAAATCGAGGTGGGCGTCGGTTTCCACGCCCTCCGCCACCACCGTCATGTTCATGCTGTGCGCCATGGCGATGATGGCACGGGTAATGGCCTCGTCGTCGGGGCTGTTGCCGATGTCGCGGATGAAGGCCTGGTCGATCTTCAGCACGTCGATGGGGAAGCGCTTGAGATAGGACAGCGAGGAGTAGCCGGTGCCGAAATCGTCGAGCGAGATGACGATGCCGCGGCCACGCAGTTCCTGCAGCATGGACAGCACGTTGTCGGAGTCTTCCATCAGCGACGACTCGGTCAGCTCCAGCTCCAGCAGCGTGGGGTCGAGCCCGCTGTTGTCCAGCACCCGCTTGATCACCTGCACCAGGTTGCCCTTGCGCACCTGGTGAGCGGGAATGTTCACCGAGGTACGGATGTCACCCAGGCCCATTTCCTTCCACTGCTGGGCCTGGCGGCAGGCCTTGTCCAGCACCAGCTCGCCGATGGCCGATACCAGGCCGGTCTCTTCCGCGAGCGGAATGAAATCGCCGGGATAGAGCAGGCCCAGCGAGGGGTGGTTCCAGCGCACCAGCGCTTCCACGCCGAGGATGCGGTTGGTCTTGAGGCACATCTTGGGCTGGTAGTGCACCACGAACTCGTCGCGGAAGATGGCCTTGCGCAGGCTGGTCTCGAGGTTGAGCTGCTCGATCGAGGCCACGCGCAAATCCGCGGTATAGAACTTGGTGGTGTTGCCGCCCAGGCGCTTGGCCTGGTGCATGGCGATGTCGGCGTGGTTGAGCAGGATCTGCAGCTCGCGGCCGTTGTCCGGGAATACCGAGATGCCGATGGAGGCGCCGAGCAGCAGCTCGTGCTCGCCGATGCGGAAGGGCCGGCGCAGTTCGGCGATGATGCGCTCGCACAGGTGCTCGATCGCGGAACGGTCCTCGTACTTGTCGACGATAAGGGTGAACTCGTCGCCGCCGATGCGGGAAATGGTGTCCACCGTGCCGTCCACCGAGCTGATGCGCTTGGCGGCTTTCTTCAGGAGTTCGTCGCCGACTTCATGGCCCAGGGTGTCGTTGATCTGGCGGAAGCGGTCGAGGTCGATGTAGAGCAGCGCCACCTGGTGGTTGTTGTCGCGGGCCCGGGAGATGGCCATGTGCAGGCGGTCGCGGAACAGGTTGCGGTTGGCGAAGCCGGTCAGCTTGTCGTAGTTGGACAGGTAGCGCAGGCGCTCCTCGGCTTCGCGGCGCGCCGTCATGTCGTTGAACAGGCCGATGTAGTGGGTGACGCTGCCGCTTTCATCGCGCACCGCGGTCAGGTGCAGCCATTGCGGATAGGCTTCGCCGTTCTTGCGGTAGTCGTTGAACTCGCCCTGCCATTCGTCATGCGTCTGCATGTGCTGGGCGATGGCCAGGTGCTGCGCATGCAGCTCGGTGTTGCCGCGCGGATCAGTAATGCGCGTGCCCACGGTTTCCGCTTCGGTATAGCCGCTGATCTGGGTGAAGCCGGGGTTGATGGAGACAAAGCGCAGGTCGCGGTCGAGGATGAAGATGGCCTCGGCGGCATGGTGGAACACCGACGCGGACAGGCGCAGGCGCTGCTCCAGCTCGCGTTCCTTGGTGATGTCGCGGCGGGTGCCGATCATGCGGATGCCACGGCCTTCCTCGTTCCAGGCCACGACGCGACCGTTGTCCTCGACCCAGATCCAGTGGCCGCGGCGGTGCCGCATGCGGTACTGCACGTGGTAGATGGGGGTGCGCTTGCGCAGGTGCAGGACAATGGCCTTCTTCACCAGCGGATAGTCGTCCGCATGCACCAGTGGCTTCAGGTGGCCCATGAAGCCGGTGAGCTCCTTGCTGGAGTAACCGAGGAGCTGCTCGAAGTTGGAGTGGTAGATCTCGTCGGAAGGCAGGTGCCAGTCCCAGAGGCCGATGCCGGAGGCGTCGATGGCCAGCGACAGGCGCTCCTGGCTCTGGCGCAGGGCGTCGTTGAGCGTGGACAGGGCCTGGGTGCGCTCGCTGACCTTGCGCTCCAGGTTGTCATTCATTTCCTGCAGGCGCACTTCGGCGTTCTTGCGGTCGTAGATTTCCAGCGCCAGCTTCTGGTTGATGGCCTCCATCTCGCGCTTGGAGCCTTCCAGGAAGCTGATCAGGTCTTCGTTGCGCAGGCGCAGGCGCAGCGACGACAGCGTGGTGCTGTTGATGCTGCGGCCGGTGGCCAGCAGGAAGAGGATGAGCAGGCCGCCGATGCCGGCCACCAGGTGGGCGGTCGGGGAGGGCTGCACCATCAGATAGGCCATGGCCGGCACCAGCGAGGTGAGGCAGAAGGCCAGGAAGGAGCGGAAAGAGGCCGAGTAGCAGGCCAGGGCGGCGATGCCCTGGCTGCCAAGCAGGGCGCCGAACAGGGCCTGCTGGAAGAAGGCCGGGCTGGTTTCCGTGCCGGTGGGGAAGGGCACCGGGTTGAAGAGGATGCAGGCGGCGCCCCAGTACAGGCCGGTGATGGCGGCGGACAGCGTGACCAGGTTGTGGGCGCGATGGGCATCCTCGAGCATGCGCCGGCGCACGCGCCAGACGATGACGGAACGGATCAGCATGAAGCCGAGGAAGAGACCGAGCCAGATTTGCAGCTGCAGCAGCTTGACCAGCGGATCGTTCCAGTACAGGGCGACCGTGGCCAGGGCGGAAAGGGTGGTGACAATAATGAACGCCGGCAATTGATCGTAGATCTGCCGGTTCTGCATGATATCCAGGGCTGACCCGTCCGCCTTGCCTGGGGACGGCGCTCCCGGCCGGGCATCAAGCCCTTCGGTATCCCGATTCACGGACATACGACATCGTTCCCCTGTGTACTTCTTATTATGAAGGGCGTCCGTGTCCTGCTCCGGCGTGGCGCCGGGCGACTAAAGCTGTATTTCGGGCGAAGATAGCACCGCGCCAAAGACATTGTTAACACAAGACCGACCAACCGACTGTTTTGTGATGGGCTACCGCCCTATGTTGTGACCCTTTGCGGCCGGAAATGCCCCGGTGCCGCGCATCCTGCCCCCTTGTTCAGGGGTAGTGCAAGCCTGACCTGATTTTCTTAGCGGATTCCATGCCATGCAGAACCCTGACCTCACCGCACGCCTCAACCCGTCCCAACTGGCCGCAGTGACATCGGACGCCCAGCACCTGCTCGTTCTGGCCGGGGCCGGCTCGGGCAAGACGCGCGTCCTGACTACACGTATCGCGTGGTTCTGCCAGGAGCACGGCCTTTCTCCCTGGAGTGTGCTGGCCGTCACCTTTACCAATAAGGCGGCGGCGGAAATGCGCGCCCGCCTCGAGGCCCTGCTGGGCATACCCACACAGAATTTGTGGATCGGCACCTTCCACGGCCTCGCCCACCGCTTCCTGCGCACACACTGGGCCGAGGCCGGCCTGCCGCAGAATTTCCAGATCCTGGATGCCGACGACCAGGTCCGCCTGCTCAAGCGCGTCATCCGCGAACTCAACCTGGATGAGGACAAATGGCCGGCGCGCCAGGCCGCCTGGTTCATCAACGGGCAGAAGGACGAGGCCCGGCGCCCGGCCCAGATTGCCCATGGCGGCGACCTGTTCCTGGCGACCATGGCGAAGGTCTACCAGGCCTATGAGGACGCCTGCGCCCGCGGCGGCACCCTGGACTTTGCCGAGCTGCTATTAAGGAGCCATGAACTCTTCCTGCACCGGCCCGACATCCTGGCCCACTACCGCGGCCGTTTCCGCCAGGTGCTGGTGGACGAGTTCCAGGACACCAACACGGTGCAGTACGCCTGGCTGCGCCTGTTGGTGGGCGAGGGCGGCATGCTTACCGTGGTGGGTGACGACGACCAGTCCATCTACGGCTGGCGTGGTGCCAAGATCGAGAACATCCGGGAATTCCAGCGCGACTTCCCCGGCGCCGACATCATCCGCCTGGAGCAGAACTACCGCTCTACCGGCACCATCCTGGCCGCCGCCAACGCCGTCATCGCCAACAATGCCGAGCGCCTGGGCAAGGAACTCTGGACCGAGGGCAGCGAAGGCACGCCCATCCGCCTCTATACCGGTTTCAACGACCTGGACGAGGCCTCGTACGTGGTGCGCGAGATCGAGCAGGCGGTGAACCGCGGCAGCCTGCGCCGCGAGATCGCCATCCTCTACCGCTCCAATGCCCAGTCACGCGTGCTGGAAGAGGCCCTGATCCGCGCCCGCATGCCCTACCGCATCCATGGTGGCCTGCGCTTCTTCGAGCGCGCCGAGATCAAGAACGCCATGGCCTATCTGCGCCTGATCGGCAATCCCAACGACGACACCGCCTTCGAGCGCGTGGTCAACCTGCCGGTGCGCGGCATCGGCGACAAGAGCCTGGAGCTGCTGCGCGGCCTCGCGCGCGAGCGCAACCTGTCGCTGTGGGCGGCGGTGCAGAAGGCGCATGCGGACCGCCTGCTGCCGCCGGCCGCGATCAGCAAGCTGTGCGTGTTCACCGACCTCATCCGCGAGCTGGAACTCAAGACCGCCGAGGTGCCGCTGCATGAGCGCGTCGAGGCGGTGATCCAGTCCTCGGGCCTGTGGACCCACCATGAAAAGGAAAAGGGCGAGAAGGGCCAGGCCCGGCTCGAGAACCTGAAGGAGCTGGTGGCGGCCGCGCGCGAGTTCGAGTGGGACGAGGAGGAGGCGCCGACGGCGTTGGCCGCATTCCTGGACCATGCCGCGCTGGAGGCGGGCGAAGCCCAGGCCTCCGAGTTCGAGGATGCGGTGCAACTGATGACCCTGCACTCGGCCAAGGGCCTGGAGTTTCCGCTGGTCTTCCTGGTGGGCATGGAGGAGGGCCTGTTCCCGCACGAGATGGCGCTGAACGAGGGCAATCTCGAGGAGGAGCGTCGCCTGTGCTACGTGGGGATTACCCGCGCGATGCGTGAGCTGGTCATTACTTACGCAGAAATCCGCCGCTTGTATGGCGATGAAAAGCACAACGCGCCCTCGCGCTTTATCCGCGAGATCCCCGAGAAGCTGCTGCAGCCGGTACGTGCCGGCATCCAGCATTCCGGTTTCAGCTTTCCCTCGGCCGGGATCAGCACCTCGCCCAAGCGCCTGGGCGGCAACGAGGAGGGCGACGGCAGTTTCCGGCTGGGGCAGGCCGTGCGCCATCCGCGCTTTGGCGACGGCGTCATCCTCAAGTTCGAGGGCACCGGCCCGAACGCGCGCATCCAGGTGAACTTCAAGGAAGTGGGCAGCAAGTGGCTGGTGGCGCAGTACGCGCGCCTGGAAGCGGCATAGGCGGCGGCAGATGGCAATCCGTGGCGCTGCAGTGCGGGCTTCCGCCGGGGGCCGCCGAACCCGGCCAGCAAGGGGGCGGGGACGGTCGGATGGAAGTGCGGCCTACCGGGAGGGGCGCTGGCGGAACTCGCCGGGGGTGGTGCCCGCCAGCGGCCGGAACCAGCGGATGAAGGACTGGCTTTCCTGGAAGCCCAGGCGTTGCGCCACGGCTTCCACCGTGAGGTCGGTGTCGCGCAGGTAATCGCGGGCCAGCTGCAGGCGGGTGTCGTCGAGGATGTCGCGGAAGCTGCTGCCCTCGTCCTGCAGGCGGCGGTGCAGGGTGCGGCCGCTCAGGCCGAGGGAGTCGGCGATCTCCTCGCGGGTGGGCGCGCGACCCTGGGCCAGCTGGCCGCGCACGGCGCCGCGCACCTGGTCGATGAGGGGCACGCTGCCGACGCGCTTGTTGAGCAGCAGGCTGGCGTGCTCCTCCAGGCGACTGTGCAGCTCGGGGTCGGCCAGGGACAGGGTTTGCGCCATGGCGTCGCCGGCCAGCAGCAGCGAGGCCTCGGGCTGGTTGAACTGCACCGGGCAGCCGAAGAAGTTCTCGTACTCGCGCAGCAGCGCCGCATCCCGGGGCATGGGGTGGGGCAGGCGCACGCCCAGCAGCGGCGAGCTGGTGCGCCGGCGCATCAGGTTCACGATCATCATGGCGCGGCAGCCGGTGACGCAGTCCACGGTGGCCACATGTACCTGCGGATCCTCGACGAAGCAGTCCCAGCCCCAGACGGCCATATTGCCCTCGCGCCGCTCCCAGGATTGACCCAGATTGCTGAGCAGGAGATCAAAGCGGATGGTGGTGGCGATGAGGTCGGCGAGGGTGCTGCTGGTCTGCACCACATAGCCCAGCACCCCCAGGGCGGCCAGGTTCACCAGTGCCGACACGCGCAGGCCGATCAGGGGGTCGTTGATCTCGTCGAGGATCAGGCGCAGTTGCTGCTGCACCGGCGCAAAGGGCAGTTGCAGCTGCGGCATCGCCAGCTGCTCGCGGCTGATGCCGGCGCCCTTCAGGAAGCTTTCGGTGGCCATGCCGCGCGACTTGGCCAGGCGCAGGCATTGCTGCACCACGAGGGCAGAGACCACTTGCTGGCCGGGGCCGGGGGGCGTGAAGGTCATGCGGATGCGCTGCCTGTTCGTCAGGGTCCGTTGGCGGGCGCCTCTGGCGGGCCCCTTGCTCTTGTAGCGGAAAGCTACGGCAGACGACCGGCCACGGGCAAGCCGGGACCGCCCGGCGGGACGGATAGCCGGCATCGCCCCAGGGTGCCGGCACCGCGCCTCCGCCCCGCCTTCATCGCGCAAGCACGGCACCGACACGACGCTGGCCTCAGGCAGGGCGCAGATGCAGGGGAGCCGCCCCGGCAGCCTGCGGGCAGGAGGGGCCAGGCCCTCTGCCGCAAGGCATTGCGGCAGGTTGCCGCCCGTCGGCGGACCGGCGGTTGTCCTGTCCGGTTAACCCGATGTCCTTTTTGACACTTAGCGACCGTTCCCCGGCTCCCTATCCTCAGCTTCACATCGAGGCGTCCCGAGGCGCCCGCCCAGTCCTTGCAAAAGTCTTCCGGCGCCACGGCTCACCGCCAGCGTCGGGGAAAACAACAAACAGAGGATGTTCCCATGAAGCGTCATCTCGTCGCCGGCCTGCTCTCCCTGAGCGCCCTGTCCGCTGCCGCCACCGCCCAGGCGGCCAGCTACAAGATCTGCAACGCCACTTCCTGCAGCAGCGAGTCCGTGTTCGCCTGGCCCTGGGAAGTCAGCACCTACGGCAAGACCCGCTACCCGATCGTGCTGGCTCACGGCATGGCCGGCTTCTCCAGGATCGGTCCCGTCGACTACTGGTACGGAATCCCCCAGGAGCTGTCCAAGAACGGCGCCAGTGTCTACGTGACCCAGGTCGCCTCCTTTGACTCTTCCGAGGCCCGCGGCGAGCAGCTGCTGTCCCAGGTGAAGATGATCCTGGCCATCACCGGTGCTCCCAAGGTCAACCTGATCGGCCACAGCCACGGCAGCCACTCCATCCGCTATGTGGCCGGCGTGCTGCCCAGCCGCATCGCCTCCGCCACTGCCGTCGGCGGCCCCAACGGCGGCTCGCCGGTGGCCGACGTGATCGGCGGCATCACCGAGATCCCGGGCGTGGGGCCGATCGCCGCCTCTACTGTCGCCAGCGTGGTGGACGGCGTCTTCGCCCTGGTCGACGTGCTGTCCGGCCAGGAATACCGCCAGGACGCCCTGGCCGGCCTGGCCTCGCTGTCCACCGCCGGCGCCGCCGACTTTACCCGCCGCTTCCCGGCCGGCATGCCTGCCGCCACCAACCGTTGCGGGGAGGGCGCCTACACGGCCAACGGCGTGCGCTACTTCTCCTGGAGCGGCACCGGCGGCGTGACCAATATCCTGGATGCCGTGGACGTGCCGCTCAGCCTGCTCAAGGTCGTGTTCCCGGAGCCCAACGATGGCCTGGTCGGCCGCTGCTCCAGCCACCTGGGCCAGGTGCTGCGCGACAACTACAACATGAACCACCTGGACGAAGTGAACCAGCTGCTGGGCCTCACCAGCATCTTCGAGACCGACCCCAGGGCCGTGTATCGCACCCAGGCCAACCGCCTGAAGAACCTTGGTCTGTAAGCCCTTCCTTATGACAAAGGCCCCGCTAAGCGGGGCTTTTTTTTGGGATAGCGGCCGGATGCCAGGGCGGCGGCGGACCTGGGCTGCCGGTATTCGTTGCGCTCAGCTCGGGCAGACGTCGGCCGGCACCGGGCGCGGCTTGCCTTGCTCATCCAGGGCGACATAGGTGAACTCGCCCTGGGTCACCATCTTCGGCGGGCGGCAGGGGTCGGCGGTTTCCCACACCTCCACGTTGATGCGCATCGAGGTGTTGCCCACGCGCAGGATCTCCGTGTAGCAGGAAATCACGTCGCCGATCTTCACCGGTTCGTGGAAGACCATGGCATCGATGGCCACGGTGGCGACGCGGCCGTGGGCGCGGCGGCGCGCAGCGACGCCGGAGGCCAGGTCCATCTGGGATACCAGCCAGCCGCCGAAGATGTCGCCGTTCCAGTTGGTGTCGGCGGGCATGGCGATGGTCTGCAGGGAGATGACGCCGCGGGGCTGGGCGGGGGCGGGGGTCTGGGACATGAAGGGCACTCCTGTGGGTAGTGCCCGAGTTATAGCAGAGGTGGCTGGCTGCGGCGCTGCGGGGGGCGTGGCAGGTCGGACGTTAGCCGGGGGCATCTGCCCCGGAGGGTGGCGGCAGGCGGTTCCGGGGGACGGGGGCGCCGGGCCTGTCGGGCGGAAGCACGGCCTGCGGGGTGCGGTGGCCAGGCGGCCGCCCGCCCGGGGACGGTCGGCGCCTGGCCCGGCACCGGCCGAGCCGCTGCCGGGCCCTCGATCAGTCGCGGGGAACGGGGCGTGTGTTGCCGTTCTCGTCGATGGCGACGAAGGTGAAGAGGCCCTCGGTGAGCTTGGTCTGGGCGCCGTCGAGGTCGTCCGTCTCCCAGACTTCGACCATGATCTTGATGGAGGAGCGGCCGATGGACAGGATCTTGGTGTAGCAGCCGACAATGTCGCCGATCTTCACCGGGCGCAGGAAGACCATGGTGTCGATGGCCACGGTGGCGACGCGGCCGCGGGCCTGCTTGCGCGCGGCGACGCCGGCGGCGAGGTCCATCTGCGACACCAGCCAGCCGCCGAAGATGTCGCCGTTGGCATTGGCGTCCTTGGGCATGGCGATGGTCTGCAGGCTGAGGATGCCGCGGGGGACGGGCGCGTTGTCGGTGGGCTTGTGGCTCATGGGGACCTCGGGGGTAGGGGCAAAGTATGACTCTGCCTCATCCAAAAGTCAGGCCGTGGAACTACGGTAATAAAGGGGTAGGTGATGCGGCGAGGGACGCGGCCAGGGCTCTTGCCGGGGCGGACCGCTGGCGCAGCGGGCGGGGCTGCCAGGTGACGGGACGGGCCAGGGTCCGGTCAGGTGGCCCTGAGGGACGGGAGCGCCGGACGTGGAAGGAGGGGGCGGCCCCTGACCCGGAACGGTCACGGGACGGTCACAAAACCGTCAAGTCGGCACCCTAGAGTGGTGGCGACCCCCGCGAAGGAGCATTCCCATGCTGAAGAAGATTGCCCTGGCCGCCCTGGTGGCCAGCCTCCCGGTTGCCGCCCTGGCGGACAGCCCCCATGACAAGCCCGGCTTCTATACCCAGATCGAGGACGGCCGCCTCTGGGTCTTCCAGGAGGGCTCCAAGGAGCTGGAGCAGTTCAAGGCCCACGGCGAGCCCAGCGTCAACGTCTCCCGCATTGGCGACGGCCCGGAAGGGATGACCCTGCGGGCCCCCAGCCAGGCCATCCTGGACGCCTATCTGTCGGCCAAGTAAGCCCCGGCCAGGCGCTGCCATATTTCTGCAACATTACTGAAATAGGCTGTGCTCAACCGGTGAACCCCCCTTTCCAAGTGGAGTGAACAATGAAGATCAACGCGATCATTGCCGCCCTGGGCCTGACCCTCGGCCTGGCGGGTGCCGCCCAGGCCACCGTCGATCCCAAGCTGCCTGACTACAGCAAGGCGTCCGGCATTTCCGGCAGCGTGTCCAGCATCGGCTCGGACACCCTCAACAACCTGATGACGTTGTGGGCCGAGTCCTTCAAGAAGCAGTATCCCAACGTCAACATCCAGATCCAGGGCGCCGGTTCCTCCACCGCTCCCCCCGCGCTGGAGCAGGGCACCGCCAACTTCGGCCCCATGTCCCGCGCCATGAAGGAAAACGAGATCCAGGCCTTCGAGAAGAAGCACGGCTACAAGCCGACCGCGGTTCCGGTTGCCGTCGACGCGCTGGCCATCTTTGTGCACAAGGACAACCCCATCAAGGGCCTGTCCATGCCGGTGCTGGACGCGATCTTCTCCTCCACCCGCAAGTGCGGTTTCGAGAAGACGGTGAACACCTGGGGCCAGACCGGTCTCGCCGGCGCCTGGACCAAGCGCGACCTGCAGATCTATGGCCGCAATTCGGTGTCCGGCACCTACGGCTATTTCAAGGAGCACGCGCTCTGCAAGGGTGACTTCAAGACCGGCGTCAACGAGCAGCCGGGCTCCGCCTCGGTGGTGCAGTCGGTGGCGACTTCCATCAACGGCATCGGCTACTCCGGCATCGGCTACAAGACCTCCGGCGTCCGCACCGTGCCGCTGAAAGGCGCTGACGGCGAGTTCTACGACGCCAACGAGAAGAATGCGCTGTCCGGCAAGTATCCGCTGGCCCGCTTCCTCTACGTGTACGTGAACAAGGCGCCCAACAAGCCGCTGGCGCCGCTGGAGGCCGAGTTCCTCAAGCTGGTACTGTCCAAGCAGGGCCAGCAGGTGGTGGAGAAGGATGGCTACATCCCGCTGCCCGCCTCCGAAGCCAAGAAGATCCGTGCCAAGCTGGGCCTGTAAGCGCCAGTGAGTCAGCAAAAGGGGCCTCGTGCCCCTTTTGCTGCGTCCGGACCCGACCGGGTTCGGCAGGAGCGCCGCTTGTGGCAGGCGGCGCTCCTGCAGGACTCCAGACAGAATTCGACCGAGCCTTTCATGCAGAAGACCACGTCCACCCCCGTCCCCAAGGACACCCTGGCGCGCCGCGCCCGCGTCCGCCAGTTCAAGGACAAGCTTGCCAATCTCGTCATCGGCTTTGGCGGCATCTTCGTCATAGGCGCAATTGCGCTGATCTTTTTCTACCTGCTGTTCGAGGTGAAGCCGCTGTTCGACGAGGCGGAGTTCGAGCAGGCGCGTACCTACCAGGTGGAGACGCCGGCGAACTGGGCGGACATGGATGAATACAACACCACGGGCATGCGCCTGACGGCGGATGGCCAGGTGCAGTTCTTCCTGGTGGCCGACGGCAGTGTCACCGGCCGCCATCAGCTGCCGGTGCCGGCCGGCGTGCAGGTGGTCAGCGTGCAGCGTGGCGCCATCACCAGCGGTCTGGTCGGACTCGGCCTGTCCAACGGCCAGATCATTGTCTTCAGCCCGGAATACGGCGTCAGCTACGGCGAGGGCAACGCGCGCACCATCACGCCCGACCTGCGCTTTCCCTACGGCGAGGCGCCGCTGACGCTGGACGACAGCGGCCAGCCGGCCCTGCACTTCGCCCTGCGCGGCGGCGACGACAGCCTGAAGGTACTGGGCCGCAACAGCGGCCGCCTGGTCTGGGCCGAGTTCACCGAACAGCAGGCGGCGGCCGCCGCTGAAGACGAGAGCGGCCTGGCCATGGGCCTGCAAAGCGCCATGGACGAGGACGCCGGTCCCCGCGTGTTCGCGCGCAGCCGCGAAAGCATCATCGCCTATCCCGCCGCGCCGGTGCGCAGCATGGTCATCGGCCAGGATGCGCGCTGGGGTTATGTGCTCTCCGGCGCCGGCGACCTTGCCGTCATCAACCTGAATGACGCCAACGGCCCGGTGATCTACCAGCAGCTGGCGCTGGTGCCGGGTGGCGCCGAGGTCACCACGCTGGCGGCGTTGCAGGGCAACATCTCGTTGCTGGTGGGGGACAGCCGCGGCCAGGTCAGCCAGTGGTTCCTGGTGCGCGATGCCCACGCCGAGGTCGACAAGTTCAGCCTGCAGAAGATCCGCAGCTTCACCCTGGGGGATGCGCCGATCACGGCGATCACGCCGGAGTCCAAGCGCAAGGGCTTCCTGGCGGGCGACGCCAAGGGCCGCCTCGGCTATTTCTTCACGACCTCGGCGCGCACCATCGGCATCCACCAGGCGGCGACCACGCCGGTGCGTGCCATTGCCGTGTCCGCGCGCTCCGAGGGCGTGTATGTGCAGAGCGAGCGGGGCGCGAGCTTCTGGAGCCTGCATATCGAGCATCCGGACATCTCCATGAGCTCGGCCTGGGGCAAGGTCTGGTACGAGTCCTACCCGGCACCGGAATACGCCTGGCAGTCGACCTCCGGCGACAACACCTTCGAAGGCAAGCTGTCGCTCATGCCGCTGACCTTCGGCACGCTCAAGGCCGCCTTCTACGCGATGCTGCTGGCGGCGCCGCTGGCGATCTGCGGCGCCATGTATACCGCCATCTTCATGGCGCCCGGCCTGCGCCGGAAGGTGAAGCCGGCCATCGAGCTGATGCAGGCGCTGCCGACCGTGATCCTGGGCTTCCTGGCCGGGCTCTGGCTGGCGCCGACCATCGAGACCAACCTGCCCGGCATCTTCAGCCTGCTCATCGTCACGCCCTTCGTGATCCTGCTGGTCGGCTACGCCTGGTCGCAGATTCCGCGCGAGAAGCGCAGCGTGCTGCTGCCGGAGGGTTGGGCGCCGGTGCTGCTGATCCTGCCCATCCTGGCCACCGGCTGGGCCTCGTTCGAGCTGTCGCAGCCGATCGAGAATGCCTTCTTTGCGGGCGACGTGCGCTACTGGCTGGCCCATTCCACCGGCCTCGATTTCGACCAGCGCAATGCGCTCATCGTCGGCCTCACCATGGGCTTCGCGGTGATCGCGCCGATCTTCTCGATTGCCGAAGACGCGCTGTTCGCGGTGCCGCGCCACCTCACCAACGGCTCGCTGGCATTGGGCGCCACGCAGTGGCAGACACTGACGCGGGTGGTGCTGCCCACCGCCTCGCCCGGCATCTTCTCCGCGCTCATGATCGGCTTTGGCCGCGCCGTCGGCGAAACCATGATCGTGCTGATGGCCACCGGCAATACCGCGGTCATGGACTGGAACATCTTCGAGGGCATGCGCACGCTGTCCGCCAATGTCGCGGTGGAAATGGGCGAGGCGGAAGTGGGCTCCACGCACTTCCGCGTGCTCTTCCTGTCGGCGCTGGTGCTGTTCGTGCTGACCTTCGTGCTCAATACCGTGGCGGAAATCGTGCGTACCCGCCTGCGCAAGAAATACGGCTCGCTGTAAGGCCGGGGGAATCGATATGAAACTGCGCGAGTACTTCAAGAGCGGCGATGCCTGGGTCTGGCTGAATGCCGGCACCGTCGCCATCAGCCTGATCATGGTGGTGGGCATCCTCGGCCTCATTGCCGTGCGCGGCCTCAGCCACTTCTGGCCGGCGGACGTGATGCAGGCCACCTACACCGACTTCGACGGCAGCAAGACCGTGGTGGTGGGCGAGCTTTACGACGAGAAGATCGATACCGCCCAGCGCCTGCGCGAGGCCGGCGTGGAGCTGCCGGCGACGGTGACCACGGTCACCCGCTACTCCGTGAAGGTGGGCAACCGCGACATCTCCGGCGCCGATTTCAAGTGGGTGTTCGCCGACCGCCTCTCCGATATCCAGTATCCCGCGGACATCGTGGCGCTGGAGCGCTACGAGTGGGGCAGCTTCTTCGGGCGGCTCAAGGACGTGAAGGAAGGCGAGCGCGTGGTGGCCAGTGGCGAGGCGGCCTGGACGGCGCTGAACGAGCGCATTGCGCGCAGCAACGGCCTGCTGGAGGAGATCGGTGATATCGAGAAGGGCGATGTCGGCCGCATCAACTACGATCTGGAGGCGCTGCGCCTGGAAGAAAAGCGCCTGGCGCTGGCCGGCACGCTGACGGCCGCCGACAGCGCCCGGCTGGCGGCGGCCAAGACCGCGCTGGAAAAGGAATACGAGACGCTGCGCCTGCGCCTGGAAAAGCTGGCGGCCGACACCGGCCGCGACAGCGCCGTGTTCGTGCTGCCGGACGGGACCGAGAAGGAGATCGCCGTCAACAAGATGGTGAATGCCATCAAGCCCAACGACATGGGCGCGGTGGGCAAGCTGGGGGCCTATTTCCACAACCTGTGGAGCTTCCTGGCCGGCGACCCGCGCGAGGCCAACACCGAGGGCGGCGTGTTCCCGGCGATCTTCGGCACCGTGCTCATGGTGCTGATGATGACCGTCATCGTCACTCCGCTTGGCGTGATCGCCGCCATCTACCTGCGCGAATACGCCAGCCAGGGCATCGTCACCCAGATCGTGCGCATCGCCGTGAACAACCTCGCCGGCGTGCCTTCCATCGTCTACGGCGTGTTCGGCCTCGGCTTCTTCGTCTACTTCCTGGGCGGCAACATCGACCGCCTGTTCTACCCGGAATCGTCGCCGGCGCCGGTGTTCGGCACCCCCGGCCTGCTCTGGGCGTCCATCACGCTGGCACTGCTGACGCTGCCGGTGGTGATCGTGGCCACCGAGGAAGGCCTGGCGCGCATCCCGCGCGCGCTCAAGGAAGGCTCGCTGGCGCTGGGCGCCACCAAGGCCGAGACGCTGTGGCGCGTGGTGCTGCCCATGGCGACGCCCTCCATCATGACCGGTGTCATCCTGGCCATCGCCCGCGCCGCCGGCGAGGTTGCCCCGCTGATGCTGGTGGGCGTGGTCAAGCTCGCCCCGACCTTGCCGCTGGACCTGAACGCGCCCTTCCTGCACCTGGAGCGCAAGTTCATGCATCTGGGCTTTCACATCTATGACGTCGGCTTCCAGAGCCCCAACGTCGAGGCCGCGCGCCCGCTGGTGTACGCGACCGCCTTCCTGCTGGTGCTGGTGGTGGCCGCGCTCAACCTGTCGGCCGTGGGCCTGCGCAATCGCCTGCGCGAGAAGTACAAGGCGCTGGAATCGTAAGGACGAAGCGCCGCCTGCAGGTCGGGCTTCAGCCCGACGCCGACGGTGGTAGTCGGGCTTGGCGCCCCCGGCTGAAGCCCGACCTGCAGGACGGAAATAAGACGCGGCGGGGCTGACAGGCACCGCCCCCGAGCACAGAATCGAGAACTGATCATGACCGAGATGGAAGCCGCCACCGTGAACGAGCAGAAGCCCGCCGAAGGCCACAGCATCCCCCATGCCATGCACATCGCCGACCTGGGTCGCGGTGCGCGTACCGCCAACCTGGGGGACGAGGACATCTGCCTGGAGGCCCGGGACCTCAACCTCTTCTATGGCGACAAGCAGGCGTTGTACGACGTCAACATGGTGATCCCGCGCAAGCGCGTCACGGCCTTCATCGGCCCCTCGGGCTGCGGCAAGTCGACCCTGCTGCGCACCTTCAACCGCATGAACGACCTGGTGGACGGCTGCCGCATCAGTGGCGAGATCCTGCTCGACGGCAACAACATCTTCGATCGCTCGGTGGACATCACCGCGCTGCGCCGTCGCGTCGGCATGGTGTTCCAGAAGCCGAACCCCTTCCCCAAGACCATCTACGAGAACGTGGCCTACGGCTTGCGCCTGGGCGGCGAGAACCGCAAGCGCGTGCTGGACGAGGCGGTGGAAAAGTCGCTGCGCGGGGCCGCGCTGTGGGAGGAAGTGAAAGACCGCCTGCACGATTCCGCGCTCGGCCTCTCCGGCGGCCAGCAGCAGCGCCTGGTGATTGCGCGCGCCATCGCCATCGAGCCGGAAGTGTTGCTGCTCGACGAGCCGGCCTCGGCGCTGGATCCGATCTCCACGCTCAAGATCGAGGAGCTGATCCATGAGCTGAAGAGCCGCTTCACCATCGCCATCGTCACCCATAACATGCAGCAGGCGGCGCGCGTGTCCGACTACACCGCGTTCATGTACCTGGGCAAGCTGGTGGAGTTCGGTGATACCGACACCCTGTTCACCAATCCGGGCAACAAGCAGACGGAAGATTACATCACCGGCCGTTACGGTTGAGGTAGCGACCGCGCGTCGCGGCCCGGACGTCTGCGGGACGGCGCGCCGCCGGGCCTCAGTCCGCAAAGCGCCGCATGGCCCCCAAGGGCGTTCACCGATGAAGTGATGTAGGTCGGGCTTCAGCCCGACACAGCGTGGTAATTGAACTGCCGCAGCCGGGCGAAGCCCGACCTACAAGAGAATGCCATCATGATGAAAGACGATTACGGCCACCATATTTCCCAGCAGTTCAATGCCGAGCTGGAAGAGGTGCGCAGCCACTTCCTGACCATGGGCGGCCTGGTGGAAAAGCAGGTCACCGACGCCATCCGCGCGCTGATCGACGCCGACTCCCGCCTGGCCGAGGAAGTGCAGCGCAACGACCAGCAGATCAACCAGATGGAAACGCAGATCGACGAGGAGGTGGTGCGCATCCTGGCCCGGCGCCAGCCCGCCGCGTCCGACCTGCGCTTCCTCATCGCCATCGGCAAGAGCCTCACCGACCTCGAGCGCATCGGCGACGAGGCGGCCAAGGTCGCCCGCTATGCACTGGCGCTGGTGGAGGAAGGCCAGGCCCCGCGCGGCTACGTCGAGGCGCGCCATATCGGCAACCAGGTGGGGGCGATGCTGCACGACGCGCTGGATGCCTTTGCCCGCTTCGACGCCGACCTGGCCTTCGAGGTCATGCAGGCCGACAGCGCCATCGACACCGAGTACAAGACGGCGCTGCGCGCCCTCATGACCTTCATGATGGAAGACCCGCGTTCCATCTCCCGCGTCATGAACGTGATGTGGGTGCTGCGCGCGCTGGAACGCATCGGCGACCATGCCCGCAACATCTCCGAACAGCTCATTTTCCTGGTGAAGGGCACCGATGTGCGCCACACCAGCTATGACCAGGTGCGCCAGCGCCTGGACGCGAAGAAGTAAGCCGGGGCCTTCTGGTCCTGCTGGGAAAAGGCCGCGATTGCGGCCTTTTTTCATGGATCATCTTCACGCGGCGGCCAGGCGGCCCCCGGCAGCGTGGGGGACAGGCCGCGGACTCCATCGGCAGCTGGTACGGCGCGGTCGTCCAGTCGTCGTGTCTGGCCAATTGGAGAGTTGACCCGTTTCCAGCGGACCAATACTTTCGGATGAGTTTGGGCGGGAGCTGCCCGCCTTGATGTCCGCCAGTCCTTTTCCAGGGGAATCCTCATGTTCAAGCAAAGTCTCGCCCTGCTGGGCGCCTTGTCGCTTTCCTCCCTCGCGCAGGCCGAGGGCCTCGGCCTGGGCGCGCATGGGGGCCTCATGGGGATCGGCATCGACGGCTATTACCGCCTGAGCGACAAGGTGGTGGCGCGCGGCAGCTACAACACTGGCGACTACGACTACGACACCACCGAAGAGGACGTGGAGTTTGCCGCCACCTACACTTTCGACAATGCCCAGCTGGGGGTCGACTGGTATCCGTTTGCCGGCGGCTTCCGCCTGTCCGCGGCCTATGTCGCCAACGGCAACGAGCTGGAGATGAACGCGGTGCCGACCGGCGGCACCTTCACGTTGAACGGCGTGGATTACGCCGCCGGCGATGTCGGCAGCATGCGCGCGACAGTCAGCTATCCGGAGAGCGCCGCCTATGTCGGCATGGGCTGGGGCAATCCGGTGGGCGCCGGCAAGGGCCTGGGCGTGACCTTTGATATTGGCGCCTATTACCTGGGGGAGGCGGAGGTGGCGCAGACCGTCAGCTGCGGTACGTTTACGCTTCCGGGAGACTGTGCGCAGATTCGCGAGGATGCCGAGGCCGAGCGCCAGCAACTAGAGGAAGACCTGTCCGACTTTCCGTTCTGGCCGCAGATCCAGCTGGGGCTTACCTACCAGTTCTGAGTGGCATCCGCCGCGGTCCCGACGTCCGAAATGCCGTGCATATGCGCGGCTTTTTATTGAGAAGTGAGGCCGCGGCCAGACGGGTCACGGAAATCGTGGATGCTCCCTGCCACTGCCACTGCCACTGCCACTGCCACTGCCACTGCCACTGCCACTGCCCTGAGCGATAAGCCTTGCTGCCTTGCAGCGGGTGCAGCGCAAGAGCGTTCGCTCAGCGCGGGTGGGCAGCGACGTCAGCGGTTGGCGACTGCATTCCCTGCAGTTCAGCGACCAGACGTTTGAGAAACAGCTCGCGAACCGGGGGCGCCACTTTTGCGGGCGGATAGCAGCGGACCAGGCTCACATGGTTCAGGCGCGCGGCGCGCGGGTAGGTGATGTTCTCAACCTGCGTCGAGGGGGCGTCGGCCCGCGCCAGGTTGAGATGCGCGAGGATATCCGTGCCCAAGGGATCGCCTTCGGAAAAGTAGTTCAGGCAGCGTTTCACGTTGGCGGGAATGCGGCGCGGATTGAAGCCGATCTGCGGGAAGTAGAGGCGGCCGGCGCCGCCCGCTGCCGCCGTCACCAGCAGGTCCACGGCCGCGCCCCGCGCTGCCAGCGCCTGCGCCGCCTTTACGCACTGGAAGCCACCTTGGCTGTAGCCGATCAGCACACAGGCGCGGCCGGCGGCGGCCGGGTCGGCAAAATGATCGGCGAGCGTCGCCGGCCGCGCGTAGTGGCTGAACAGCGATGTATCGGCAAAGCCGGCGTCGCGCAGCCAGGCCAGCAGGTGCCGTTCCATGTGGCGGCCGGCAGCCAGGCCGTGCACGAGCGCGATGCGCGGACCGGTGTAGCTGGCGGGCGGGGCGGCGATCCAGGAATCACGGGAGGGCATGGGCTGTTCCAGCGGCAAGGGTGGCGGCGATGGTGGGTCAGGTGGCGCCGGAAGGGAATTGCCGGTCGCCGCCCTTTCGCGGGCATTGCCGCCAACAAACAGCCCCCGTGGAGCGGGGGCTGTTTGTTGGCGCCGGCCAGGTGATGCCCGGAGCAGGGTGTTCGTAGCGGCCGCCTTAGGGCATCAGGTGGCCGGCATACTGCTCGCGCAGCGGCACCTTGTGCAGCTTGCCGGTGGCCGTGTGCGGCAGGTCGGCCACGAAGATCACGTCATCCGGGATCCAGAAGCGGGCGATATGCTTGCTGACGAAGTCCAGCACCTCCTCCCTGGTCGCGCTGTGGTTGTCCTTGAGTACGATGAGCAGCAGCGGGCGCTCGTCCCACTTGGGATGCGGCACGCCGATGACGCAGGCTTCCTTCACCGCCGGATGGCCCACCGCCACGTTCTCGAGGTCGATGGAGCTGATCCACTCGCCACCGGACTTGATGACGTCCTTGCGACGGTCGACGATCTGCATGTAGTTGTCGGGGTCGAGGGTGGCGACGTCGCCGGTGTCGAACCAGCCGTCCTCCAGCACCTGCGCTTCATGATGGAAATAGCCACGGGTGATCCAGGGGCCGCGGATCATGAGGCGGCCGTAGGCCTTGCCATCGCGCGGCAGCTCGTTGCCGTCGTCGTCCAAGATCTTGAGCTCGACGCCGTACATGGGGCGGCCCTGCTTGAGCTGCTTCTTGTAGCGTTCTTCCTTGGGCAGGGCCATGAGCGCGGCGGTGGGCGTGTTGACGCTGCCGAGCGGACTGGTCTCGGTCATGCCCCAGGCGTGGACCAGGAACACGTCATGCTTCTCGTCGAAGGCCTTGATCATGGACAGCGGCGCGGCGGAGCCACCCACCACCGCCTGCCTGACGGTGTCGAGCCGGGCGCCGGTCTGGTCCAGGTAATTGAGCAGGCCCAGCCACACGGTCGGCACGCCCAGCAGCAGCGTCACCTTCTCGCTGGCGATGAGTTCGGAAAGATTCTTGCCGTCGAGGCCCGGGCCGGGCAGCACGAGCGTGGCGCCCGACATGGCCACGCTGTAGGGGATGCCCCAGGCGTTGACGTGGAACATGGGGACCACGGGCAGGATCACCGCGTCGGAGCCGATGTCCAGCGCGCCCTTGTGCAGGCTGGCCAGCGCATGCAGCACGGTGGAGCGGTGCGAGTACAGCACGCCCTTGGGATGGCCGGTGGTGCCGGAGGTGTAGCAGAGCGAACTCGCGGTGCGCTCGTCGAAGTCCGGCCAGGCAAAGCAGGGGGACTCGTCGGCGATCAGGTCCTCGTAGCAGAGCAGGTCGCTGCGGCCGGCAGGCATGGCCGCCTTGTCGCAGAGCACGATGATCTTCTGGAGGGTGGTGAGCTGGGCGCGGATGGCGTCGACCAGGGGCAGGAAGGTGAGGTCCACGAAGAGCAGCTTGTCCTCGGCGTGGCTGGCGATCCAGGCCACCTGTTCCGGGAAGAGGCGCGGGTTGATGGTGTGCAGCACATAGCCCGAGCCGGACACGCCAAAGTAGAGCTCCATGTGGCGGTAGGTGTTCCAGGCCAGGGTGGCGACGCGGTCGCCCTGCTTGAGGCCCATGCGTGCGAGGGCGTTGGCGACCTTGGCGGCGCGTTCGCTTACCGCCAGCCAGTTGGTGCGGTGGATGTCGCCCTCGACGCGGCGGGTGACGATTTCCGCGCGCGGATGGCTGTGCGTCGCGAAAGTCAGCAGGCTGGAGATCAGCAGGGGGCGATCCATCATGAGGCCGAGCATGGCAATTCTCCGTCGGGCCGGTTGATCCGGTCTGTTTATGGAAGACCCCCGATCATAAGGAGCCGGACCGGGAGTGAGAAGCGGTCAAAAGGCTTTTGACGGCCAGGCCGCCGCGCCGGACTGCCCGGGCGATTCTGCGCGGGATAGGGGCGGCGATACATGCCGCTCAGGCCAGAGGACAGTGGCCGGGGGCCAATCTTCCCGGCCGCGCTCTTTCTTCGCTTTTGCCGCCCGTTCTGGGCGCCCGGTCCAGGTCACAGGCCGGGCCGCGGTCGGGCTGGGCCTCCCCGGATCGACCTGCAGGCCGGCGATGCAGGACGGCGATGCAGGTCAGGCTTCCGCCCGACAGTAATCATGAAAATGCATGAGAGCTGGCCGTCGTCGGAGCACTGGGCTGAGGCCCGACCTACAGGGGGCGGTAAGGCGCGCGCTGCTGAAGGAGAGCCGTCAGGGCGATCACATGAGGGCGGCAAGGGGGCGGCGCGGACGCCGCGCCCGGCGGGATCAGCGCTGGGCGAGGCGCCCCGGGAAGACACAGGTGAAGGTCGAGCCCTTGCCGAGGCCGGACTGGATGTCCAGCCGCGCCTGGTGGTCGATCAGCACGTGCTTGACGATGGCCAGGCCGAGCCCGGTGCCGCCGGTGGCGGTGGAGCGGGCCTCGTCGGCGCGGTAGAAGCGCTCGGTCAGGCGCGGGATGTGGCGGGCGTCGATGCCGATGCCGTTGTCCTGCACGCTGAAGCAGACGTGATTGCCGTCGGCGCGCCAGCGCAGCGTGATGCGGCCGCCGGCGGGCGTGTACTTCACGGCATTGGTGACCAGGTTGGAGAAGGCCGAGCGCAGCTCGTCCTCGTGCCCGACCAGGCGCAGGCCCTCGTCACAGTCGAGGGTGATGGCCTGCTGCTTCTCATGACCGAAGGCGAGGGCCTCGTTCTGCAGCGCTCGCAGCAGCGCCGGCACGTCCACCACTTTCGGTTCTTGCCGGCGGGCCTCGTTTTCCAGGCGCGAGAGCAGCAGCAGGTCGTTGACCAGGTTGTTCATGCGCTGCGCCTGCGCGTCCATCTGCTGCAGCGCGCGCTGCCAGCGCGGGCCGAGCGCGTCCTGCTGCGCCAGCAGGGTTTCCAGATAGCCGCTCAGTACGGTGAGCGGCGTGCGCAGCTCGTGCGAGACATTGGCGACAAAATCCTTGCGCATCTGTTCCAGGTTATGCAGCCGGGTGACGTCGTTGACGATGAGCAGGCGGTCGTTGCTGCCGAAGCGCGTCACGTTGAACTGAAGCTGGTGCGCGGGATGGATGAAGGAGGGCAGCTGCAGCGGCTCGTCGTGGGGGCCCTGCTCGAAATAGCGGATGAAGCCGGGGTCGCGGATCAGGTTGGTGATCGGCTGGCCGGTGTCGGTGTCGGCCTGGAGGCCGAGCAGGCGCTCGGCGGCGGGATTCCACCATTCCAGGTTGCCATTGCCGTCGACCAGCACCACCGCTTCCTTGAGGGCGGCCACCGAGGCGCGCGCGCGCTGGATGATGCCGAGCAGGTTGCCCTTGGCGCGCAGCGAATCACGGCGCAGCGTGTGGATGCCATCAAAGATCTCGCCCCAGACGCCGCCGGCTTCCGGCAGTTCGGCGTCGGTGTTGCGTAGCCAGGCCTGCAGGCGTTCGAGCTGGCGCAGGTGCAGGCCGATATAGGCCAGGAAGCCGGCGGCAAAGGCCCAGCCGGGGTGGCCGGTGGCCCAGCCGAGCAGGGCGGAGACGCTGAGGAAGGCCAGCAGCCGCGAGGCCTCCTGCTTCATGACCTCGCTCACGGCAACCGCCCGGGGCGCGCCGTCGCCCGCGCGACCGCCCGCACGCCGGAGCGGCGGACAGCGGGCTGGGCAGGGCGGCAGGAGGTCGGCATCAGGGGGGGCTCGAAGTGGCGGCGCGGCTCAGTGGTCGTCGGCGCTTTCGCGCGAAGTGTCCACCTTGGTGGAAAAACGGTAGCCGGTGCCGCGCACGGTCTGGATGAAGCGGTCGTAGCCCCAGGGCTCCAGGGCCTTGCGCAGGCGGCGGATATGCACGTCGATGGTACGGTCTTCGACATAGACGTTGCCACCCCAGATCTGGTCCAGCATCTGGGTACGCGAGTAGGCGCGCTCGGGGTGGCTCATGAAGAAGGCCAGCATGCGGTACTCGGTCGGGCCCATCTCCACCGGATGCTCGTCGGCGGTGACGCGCTGGCTCACCGGGTCGAGCTTGAGGCCGCCGGCCTCAAGGGCCTTTTCCGCGCTCAGGCTGGAGGTGCGGCGCAGCACGGCGCGGATGCGCGAGACCAGCTCGCGGGTGGAAAAGGGCTTGGTGATGTAGTCGTCGGCGCCGGCGTCGAGGCCCTGGATCTTGTTGTCCTCCTCGCCGCGCGCGGTGAGCATGATCACCGGGATCTCGCGGGTATTCTCGTCGCGCTTGAGGCGACGGGCGAGCTCGATGCCGGAAAGACCGGGCAGCATCCAGTCGAGCAGGACGAGGGCGGGACGCTCGTCGACGATGATGTGGTGGGCGGCGAGGGCATCCTCGGCCTGCAGGCAGTCGAAGCCGGCGAGCTCGAGGGCGATCGCGATCATCTCGCGGATCGCGGCTTCGTCGTCGACGATGAGGATGCGTTCCTGGGTCATGGGGCCGGGCCACCGGGGACAATGGGATTGAGCCTATTACAGTCCCGGGAGGTTACGGAAATATTACAGCCGCAGGGAAAGCGGGAACCCTGGCTCAGGCGATGACCGGGGCGGCCTTGGCCAGCCAGGCCAGGATCAGGCCGGCGAAGACCAGGGCGCCCACCCAGTGGTTGTGCAGGAAAGCCTGCAGGCAGGGGCCGCTCTCGCGGTTGCCGGCGAGGCGGAATTGCCAGGCAAAGAGGCCGGCCGCGCCCAGCAGGGCGAGGCCGAAGGGCCAGCCCAGGCCCAGGCGGCCGGCCAGCATCCACAGCGCGAGCAGGAACATGGCCTGCAGCGAGCCGATGATGAGCAGGTCCATGTCGCCGAAGAGGATGGCGGTGGACTTGATGCCGGCCTTGAGGTCGTCGTCGCGGTCGGCCATGGCGTAGTAAGTGTCGTAGGCGACCGTCCAGCACAGGTTGCCGGCGAAGATCAGCCAGCATTCGGGGCCCGGCACCTTGCCTTGGGCCACAAAGGCCATGGGGATGCCCCAGGAAAAGGCGGCGCCCAGCACCACCTGCGGCAGGTGGGTGAAGCGCTTCATGAAGGGATAGAGCGAGGCCAGCGCTACGGCGCCCAGCGCCCAGTAGAAGGTTGTCTTGTTGAGGAAGAGCAGCAGCGAGGCGGCGAGGGCCAGCAGCACGATGAAGAAGACCGCGGCCTCCTTGCCGCCGATGCGGCCGGTGGCGAGGGGGCGGTCCTGGGTGCGGGTCACCTGGCCATCGAAGTTGCGATCGGCCAGGTCGTTGATGACGCAGCCCGCGGCACGCATGAGTACTACGCCCAGGGTAAAGATGACGATGATGCCGGGCGCGGGACGGCCGTCGCCGGCGATGTAGACGGCCCACAGCGTCGGCCACAGCAGCAGCCAGGTGCCGATGGGACGGTCGAAGCGGGCCAGCTTCAGGAAATCGGGCAGGCGCGGGAGGTAGCGGGTGGGCAAGGCAAGCATGACTGTGGCTCCGGAGACTGCCGCGATGATAAACCAGCAGCCTTGCTGGCCGGCAAGGCCCGGCCGCCGTGGACCAGAATGGCCCTGTGCTGGAACTGGTTGGAGGCGTCGCCCCTCCCAATTTGGGGGAGGGCGGGTAGGTCGCAAGCTGCTAGCGTCAGCCGGTCAATATTGGATTCCCGGGTAGGGGCGCTCCAGGGCAGGCCGATGATTCCCAGGGGAAGTGCCGCCGCCTTCAGGTACGCGGCAATGGCCCTTGCCGCCCCCGGGCAGGAGCGCGGGCGGTTGCCGCGCCGCATGGCAGCCAGCGCCGGCCGGGTGTGAGCGCGCCGCCGGAATTCAGCCGCTGATGGCAGGCCGGGAACGCGGCAGTAACCCGGCAAATCCGGCGGCTTTTTCACCGCCCGGTACCAGCTTCTCAGCCCGGCGACAAATTCCCGCGTTTTCGGCGATGAGTCGATGATATCGCGATGAGGCTTGATACGCGCCAGGGCCATGACGGTGTCAAATTGGAGTTTAAGCAGGTGTATTGATTGGGTCGTGCTCGTGCAGGCGACGTTTTCTCAAGAAAAAGGGGAGTCAGCCATGAAAAAGATCAATGGAAGAATGCTGCGGATGACGGCGTTGTGCGCCAGCCTGTCATTGCTTTCCGCCTGCGGCGGGGGTGGTGGAGAAGGGGGTGCCCCGGGCACGCCGACCGGTAGCGCCACCGGGACGCTGACCGACAGCCCGGTAGCCGGTGTGCAATACACTACCAGCAGCGGCGTTACCGGCTTCACCAACGCGGAGGGCAAGTTCACTTACCAGCCGGGCGATACCGTGACTTTCAAGATAGGCGGACTGACGCTGGGCACGGTGACCGCCGCCGGCAGCGACGCCACCATTACCCCCCTGCAGATCGCCGAGAGCGTAGGCGGGCTTAGCGAGGGACAAAAACAGAACCTGGTCACCAACCTGCTGGTGTTGCTGCAGTCGCTGGACAGCGACGGTGATGCCGCCAATGGCATCAGCATTGCCACCACCACGGCCGCGGCACTGACCAGCACGACGGCCGCTGCGCTGGACCTGGCCGCGGACCCGGTGGCATTCAGTGCCGATGCGGACCTGATCGGCCTGCTGGGCACTGCCGGGCTGAACCAGGATCCGGTCGACCCGGCCGATGCCCTCCTCCATTTCAAGACCCAGTTCCTGAAGGATCTGGCCGGCGTCTATACCCTGGACCTGGGCGATAACCAGGTGATCGCTTTCCGCTTCAACAGCGACGGCAGCTATCTCATGGCGGAGGTGGCAACGGCAGATGGCGCCGGCCAACCCGGCATCGAGCGCGGCCGCATCGACTGGGATCCCTTGACCGGTGAAATCCTCACCGCCAATGTCACCTTCGATACCAACGGCGAATGGGGCCTGAGCCATATGGTGGCGGAGAAGCTCTATCTCTCCCTGAACGGCGAAACCCTGGCGGTGCGTGTTGACGCGGCGGATCCGGACTCAGACGAGACGCTGCAATTCTCCCGTCTGAACAGCGGTAGCGGTATCGTCGGGCCCTGGGCCTTGAACAGCTATGGCGTGCCGGCAGCCAGCCTGTCAGTCCAGCAGTTCCTGTTCCTCGGCAATGGCAAGTACCTCATGATCGACCCGGTGGGTGACGACGACTACGCCGAGCCGGATGATCCCAAGTGCGGTGACGCCGGGCTTGAGTACGGCAGCTATACATTGGCCGGTGGCGTGCTGACTGCCTCGGCAATCATCGCTGACACCAATGGCTGCGCGGGTCTGTACGACAACGTGGCCGAGGCGTACTCCTCGTTCGATTCGGTCGTTGTGGACAGCGTTACGGGGACCGTGTCTGCAGGCGACGAGACGTTACTGGTCCGTCCCGATACCAGCACGTTGGTTTATGCGGGCCAGGCTGAGGTGACGGCAACGACGACGGGCACCCCGGTTTCGCAGGAAGGTGGGGCCTATACGCTTTTCTGCAGCCCGGGAGAAGAAGTCGGTGACATGTATCCGCTGGAAGCCCTCTTCACGTTCAATGCGGAGGCCGGAACGTTCGCAATGGTCCGCACGGATGAGGGCGCGCTGGTCGAGGTGGCGGGCACCTACAATGCGGCAACCGGGGCCATGAGCTGGCAGGAGAACGAGGAGCGGCGCATTGTCATGGATACCGGCAGCGTAGTCTTCTACACCGAGGAGCAGACCGTGTACACGGCGACCTATGACATTGAGAGCGACTCGGTGACGGGTGGCTGGACGGATACGCGCACTACCAGTTGGGACCGCGACGGTTCTGAGGTGAGTTGCACGGCGGACGTGGAGTTCAGTGTCACCACGACCGCTCCCTCAGCGCCTCTCTGATCAAGAGGCAGATAAAAGAGCCCGGCGTTGCCGGGCTTTTTTTGCTATGAATGACGGGAATGACGCCGCGTGGAGAGGCGGCGGCGCTAGTGACGGATATGTTCGAACTCCATCTTTAACCCCATCAGCAAACGCATCAATTCCGCCTGGGAGTGGTGCCCGGTCTTGGCGTAAATGCTTTTCATATAGGTGCGCAAGGAGGTCAGCGAGATGCCACAGGCACTGGCCGTGGTTTCCAGCGTAGCGGTATTCACGAAGCTTTCGCAAATATCACATTCCCGCTCGGTCAGGGCATAGGCACTTTTGAGAAGCTTGCGCGACAGCAGATGCCTGGCGTCCGGGTCGGTAAGGAAAATGGCGGCGGCGATGCTGTCGCTGGTCAACTCCCGGTAGCCGGCCAACTCGGAAAGGGGTGCGATGGTCAGCATGAGTGGGTGGCCGCGCGTGGCCTGCTGCAAGCCGATGACGCCGCCGTTGCCGTCCGGGCCGGCGGTACGCCGGCCGGTGTCGATGGCGGCCCGGATCAGGCGTTGCAGCAGCATGTTCTGGTCGGGGCGACTCGCCCGCAGGCCTTCGCGCAAGGTGACGCGCAGGGTGTCGCTGTGCTGCCGCAGCAGTTGCTCCGCCTGGGGATTGGCATGGCAAACCTGCCCGTGCTGGTTGAGCAGTAGCACACCGACGTTAAGGCCCTCCAGCATGCGGTAGAGCGTCGCATTTTGCTGCTCTACCGCGGAGAGCTGCCGGTGGATCTGCAGGGAGCGTCGGATATGCGGGCTCAGGCGGCCGAGCAGGGCGGCCTCGTCCCGGGTGAACGGCGCCCAGTGTTCCGGCCGATGGATGCCAAGGGCGCCCCAACGAAAATTGCCATGGTCCAGCAGGGTTGCTGCCAGGTAGTGAATATTGGAGGGTTTGAGGCAGCGCCTGTAGAAATCGCCGCCCTCCCGGATGTAGTCGGCCTGGGTGCCATACATTTCGGTGGACAGCACGGTCGACCCCATGCCGGCGCGGATCATGGGTCCGCCATGAAACTCCATCTCCAGGGCATCCAGTCCGGCCTCGCGATAAACCCGCAAGGGCTCCTCCGGAATATTGTGCGTGAAGACAAGGGTGTAGTCGGGGTTCAACTGGTCCAGGGCGGTGATGATGGCGGAGTTGGACTCGCTCAGGGCGGTGAGATTCGCCAGGACACGCGGCCAGATGGAAGGCTCCAGCGCCGCATCATAGATGTCCCCGATAAGGAGGGACTCCGCCTCCACCAGACGATTATTCATGATTTCTGTCCGGCACAGCAGCGGGACTTTTCAGGTTGCTCACTCGGCCGTTCTCCTGCGGACAGGCGTCGCTCCCCGGCAGGGGAGTCTGCAGCGCGCGATCTCTTCACTATTCTTACACTGCACAAGTCATGCCTGTCAGCCTGTCTCAGGGGGACGGCAGAAGTAAGGCTCATCTTTAGGGTGAGGCGGGTGGCGCGCAACGATGATGGGCTGCGGCACCGGGCCGCTTATCGGGATCAACCGGCCTGGCCATCGGCAGGGAAGTGGCCGCCTTGCCGGTGTTGAAGGCGCTGCCGGTTCGCCGGGAGCGCCGCCGCTGTAGCCCGGCAATGACGGCAGGGGCGGGAGCAGTGGGCGGCCTCCTCATATGGGGATTAACCGGCATCGGCCAAACAGGGTAGGGTCAAGGCATGAGCACATGGCTGTGCGTGCTGACGTCGTGACGCGGCACTTGGCAGGATCGCCGTTACCTCGTGTGGCCATGTGACTCAGAAAGCCCGGAGGCTGGTAGCGTCCGGCGAATCCGGAAACCCTGGTTTAGCTTCCTGTTTCATCAACGGGGTATTTGGAGCTTCTTGTTGATGCCGCGCCCTATGGCGCGGTTTTTTTTTGCGCCGGCTGGGGCGACGGCATCCGGCCTTAGCGAATGTGCTCGAAGTCCAGGCGCAGTCCCTTCAGCAGGTGCATGAGTTCCGCCTGCGAGCGGCGGCCGGTCTTGGCGTAGATTTCCTTCATGTAGGTGCGCACCGAGCTCAGCGACAGGCCCGAGTGCGAGGCCACGCCTTCCAGGGTCGGGTGATTGGCGAACGCTTCGCAGAGGGCGCACTCGCGATCGCTGAGGCCGTAGGCACGTTTGAGCAGCGCCTGGGACAGGCACTGCCAAGCCTCCGGATCGGTCAGGAACACGGCGGCGGCAATGCCTTCGCTCGACAGCTCCGCATAACCCGCCAGCTCCGATAGCGGCGCCACCGTGAGCATGAGCATGCCGGTGCCGACGCGATCGGGGCAGGCCAGCACGCCGCCGGCGCCCAGCGCGGAGGCCTCGCGCTGGCTGACCCGGATCGCGCCGGCCAGCAGTGCCTGCAAGTCGGTGTTCAGCGCCGGGCTGCTGGCGTGCAGGGTGTGCCGGGCGTCGACGGAGAGGCCGTCGTGCTGTTGCAGCAGGCGCTCGGCCTGCGGATTGGCGTAGCGGATGCGGTTCCCGGAGTCGACCAGCACCACGCCCGTGGCCAGGCCATCCAGCAGTCGGTACAGCCGGGCATTGCGCTGGTTGGCGGCGACGAGCTGGCGGTGGATCTGCAGGGCGCGGCGCAGGTGCGGCATCAGGCGGCTGACCGTGGCGATGGTCTCGTCCTCGAAGGCGCCGCCCTCGCGACCGCGGTGCAGGCCCAGCACCGACCAGCGGAAGTCCGTCATCTCCAGCAGGCCGCCGCACTGGTAGTAGATGTCGACCTTGTCGAAGAACTCGGTGAAGAGGCGGCCGGCGGCGCGCTGGTAGCCTGCCAGGCCGCCTTCGTGCTGATGGTTGGCCACGGCCTTGCCGAGGCCGCCGCCGGCCAGCATCCAGCGCCCCGCGAACTCCATGTCCAGCGGTGCAAAGCCCCCGGACTGATAGAGCTCGAGATGTTCGGGCTGGCTGCCAAAGCCGTGGAAGAGGAAGTAGTCGGGATTGAGCCGGTCGAAGGCCAGCACATTGGCCTGGTCAGCCTGGGCGACTTCGGCAAAGCGCTGGACCACTGTTGGCCAAAGGCCAGGGTCCAGGGTGGCATCGTACATATCCCCGATAAGGCGGGATTCGGCCTCGAGTATCTGGCTCATGGGCATCCTTGCATGGCAGATGGCTTCAGGCCTGCATTTTTTGATACGCAGTCACATCCGGCAATTGTGGGAACCCGCAAGTGCGGGGTCATTGGTCGGAATTATTACTTACGTAATAGCCGTTAGGGGGCGACAGGCTGGATCAGGGGCTTGGGTGGCTGAGGCTCGGAGTCTTGAGCCAGAGCCAGAGCCAGAGCCAGAGCCAGAGCCAGAGCCAGAGCCAGAGCCAGAGCTGGAGCTGGAGCTGGAGCCAGAGCTGGAGCTGGAGCTGGAGCTTTGGCAGGAATTAGAAGACAGGACAGGACCAGAGACGGGAGTGAGCGGGGTCGGCGTGTCGGCTCAGCGCAGCTGCCGTAAGAGGGCGGGCAGGAAGCATTCAGCCACCAGCACCGGGCGGCCATGGAAGACCAGGTGGGAGCGACGGGCAAACACAGGGCCCTCGGCTTGCTGCAGGCGGGCGATTTCAATGGGGCCGCGGTGCAGGGTGGGGTCGCGGAAGAGCAGATGGCCCAGGGAGCGGGTACCGAGCTTGCGCAGGCGGCGGCCGGGGCCGACCAGGGACGTTACCGGCAATACGCTGCGGGCGCGCACCCAGGGCTCGCCACGGCCGAGCAGGGCCACCTCGCGGATCAGGGCGTAGCGGCCGGGGGCGAGGCCCATGCGGCGGGCTTCCTCGGGCGCCGGACGACCCCAGTACTGCGCCAGCAGCACCACCCGGAAGTCGCCGCCGGCCTCGCGCACCAGGCGCGCCGTCAGCGAGCCGGGCTCCCGCAGCCAGTCGCGCACGGGGGCAGGCGGCGCCAGTTGCCAGTGGCGGGCAGGCGTAAGCCAGTGACGGGGCGGGTTCCAGACAGGCATGGGCAGGCCGGGGCGGGCAAAACGAGGGCCGAGCATGCCGTCGGGACAGGATGAAGGCAAGACGAATACGAGGGTGTCCCGGCGGTCACGAACTGGAAACGGGGTGAGGGATTTGGCAGACTCCGTCCCGTTCAAGTACGCCAGTCCCTGGCGGCTGTCCAGAAAGCGCCCGCTCCAGGGAGCGTCAGTCGAGGATCATCATGAAGAAGTGGCAGTGTGTGGTGTGTGGTTTCATCTATGACGAAGCAGTGGGCATGCCCTGGGACGGCATCCCGGCCGGCACCAAGTGGGATGACATTCCCGCTGACTGGGTCTGCCCGGACTGCGGCGTCGGCAAGGAAGACTTCGAGATGATCGAGGTCTGAGGACGCTGCGGGTGCCCACGGGCCGGTGCAGCGCGTCTGGCTGCGTAACCCCGGACCTGGCCCTGCCATCGCGTCGTCCCCGACAGGCCTGCCTCGCGCAGGCCTGTTTTTTGTTTCCTCCGGAGAAATGCGCATGAATACGCTGGTCATCGTCGGTACCGGTCTTGCGGGTTACAACCTCGCCAAGGAATTCCGCAAGCTGGACGCCGAACGTCCCCTGCTGCTCATCACCCAGGATGATGGCCGCAACTATTCCAAGCCCATGCTTTCGACGGGGTACACCAAGGGCAAGGTGGCGGATGAGCTGGCCATGAATACCGTCGAGCAGATGCGCGAGCAGCTCAAGGCCGACATCCGTACCGGCGTGGCGGTGAATGCCATCGACCGCGTGGCGAAAACCCTCCAGGTGGAAGGCGAGATCATTCCCTACGGCAACCTGGTACTGGCGCTGGGCGCGGATGTGTTCCGTCCTGCCCTGGGTGGCGATGCCACGGATCGCGTCTATTCCATCAACGACCTGCAGGACTACGCTCGTTTCCGCGACGTCATGGCCGGCAAGCAGAAGGTGGTGGTGATCGGAGGAGGCCTGATCGGCTGCGAGTTCGCCAACGATCTTTCCAATGGCGGCGTCAGCGTCGAGGTTGTGGAGCCGATTGGTCGCGTGCTGCCGTCGCTGCTTCCGGAACGCGCTTCCGAAGCGGTCGCGAGCGGCCTTGCCGCCTTGGGCGTGAAGTTCCATTTCGGCCACAGCGTAAAGGGTGTCTGGAAGGATGGCGATGGCGTCTCTGTCGAGCTCAGCAATGGCGAGCGTATTCGTGGCGATGTGGTGCTTTCTGCCATCGGCTTGCGCCCGCGCACGCAGCTAGCGCTGGTGGCCGGACTCAAGGCCGAGCGGGGCATCGTGGTCGACCGCTTCTTGCGGACCTCCGACGCGAACATCTATGCCCTGGGTGATGCGGCCGAGGTTGAAGGCAAGGTGCTGCTGTACGTGTTGCCGCTGATGGCCGCCGCCCGCGCCCTGGCCAAGACACTGGCGGGGCAGCCCACCGCCGTGCAGTACCCGGCGATGCCGGTGCAGGTGAAGACACCGGGGTGCCCGGTGGTGGTGTCGCCGGTATTGCCCGGCACCCCCGGCAGCTGGGAAGTCGAAGCCGATGGCAACGACGTGAAGGCGGTATTCAAGTCGCCGGAGGGCCAGCTTCTGGGTTTTGCGCTGACCGGTGCCCATGCCGGCAGCAGCGCCCTCAAGATGGAGCTGAACAAGCAGCTGCCGCCGATCCTGGCCTGAATCGGCGCCGCCCCCGTTGCAGAAGAAAGCCCGCTTGCCGCGGGCTTTCTTCTGGGCCGTTACTGCTGGGTTATCAGCATCAGCATCAGCATCAGCATCAGCAGCGACCTTCGTTACGACAGTGGCTTTTCCCTTGTGCTGCTGGCTCTGGCCGGCAGCCTCGGTGCCGCCTCAGGCCGCGACAAAGCGACGCGCACCGCTCTGCCGGACGCCTGACATCTCTTCCGGCGAGAAGTCATCCACGGCAATGACCTCCTGCACCGACAGCGCGGCCTCGCGCATCAACTGGGCCTCCGCGGCGGACAAGATGCCTGCCGCCAGTCCCGCCTCTGCCGTGTCGCTGCTGATATGGCCGGCAGACATGGCCTCACGCAGGCGGCGGCTCAGCGGCCTCGCATCCGCCATCAGGCGGAAGGCGTGTTCCAGTTGGCCGGTGGCATCGTGACGGCTATGACTCAGGTAAAGGCCGGCGCTGAGGCGCTCCAGCGTATCGGAAGGCTGCAACAGGAGGCGGGTAACGGCATGGCTCTGGCGGTCGTCGGGGCCATGCTGGCGCCGGCCAAAGGGAAACACCAGGCCATGCAGTAACCAGCCCAGCGGGCGTGAGGGAAAATTGCGCAGGATGTCATGGAGGCGAGCCTCGATGGTTTGCGTGCTGTAGGCCAGGCAATAATCGACCAGGGCGCGATCCTCGAAGGGGCGGCCTTCATCTTCCCAGCGCTTGAGTACGGCGCTGGCGATATAGAGTTCGCACAACGCATCAGCGAAGCGGCCCGACAGTTTCTCGCGGCGCTTCAGCTCGCCGCCCAGCAGGCCCAGCGCGGCGTCGGCGACCAGCGCAAACGCCGCCGACAACCGGGAGAGCTCACGGTACCAGGGCGCAGTGGGCGTGTGCGGCGCCCGCGCCAGGCGGCTGAAGGTCAGGGCATGGCCGCAGGCGCGCACGAGATTGCCGGCGAGGTGGCGCGCATGCTCGTTCAGGATGTCATCGAAAGCCTCCTCGGCATGGCCGCGGTCGGGCAGGGCCAGGATCTCGAGTTCGCGGCGCAGGAAGGGATGGCAGCGCAATGCGCCCTGGCCAAAGATGATGAGCGAGCGCGTGAGCAGATTGGCCCCTTCCACGGTAATGCCCACCGGCACGGCCTGATAGAGCGCGGAAACATAATTGCGCGGTCCTTCGCTGATGCCCTTGCCGGCATGGATGTCCATGGCATCGTTCACGGTCTGCCGCATGCGCTCGGTGCAGGCGTACTTCATCATGGCGGTGACCACGGCCGGCTCCTCGCCCAGGTCGAGTCCGATGCAGGTGAGGCGACGCGCCGCCTCCAGCGCATAGGCGTGGCCCGCCATGCGGGCGATCACCTCTTCCACGCCCTCGAGCTTGCCGATGGGCAGGTGGAACTGCTGGCGCAGGGAGGCGTACTGCGCCGTGACGCGCGCCATCTGCTTGCTGGCCGTGGTGCCCATGGCTGGCAGCGAGATGCCGCGGCCGGCCGCCAGCGCGTTCATCAGCATGGCCCAGCCGTGCCCGGCCTGCTCGCGCCCGCCAATGATCCAGGACAGCGGAATGAAGACGTCGCGGCCGCGCGTGGGGCCGTTCATGAAGGCCTGGTTGGCGGGCGAGTGGCGGCGCCCGGTCTCGACGCCAGGGTGGTGGGCAGGGATAAGGGCAAGCGTGATCCCGATGTCCTCGGTATTGCCGAGCAGGCGGTCGGGATCGCGCAGGCGGAATGCCACGCCGAGCACGGTCGCCACCGGTGCCAGCGTAATGTAGCGCTTGTTCCAGGACAGCCGGATGCCCAGCACCTCTTCGCCCTCGTGCAGGCCGCGGCAGACAACGCCGGTGTCGGGGGTGGCGGCGGCGTCGGAGCCGGCTTCAGGGCCGGTCAGTGCGAAGCAGGGAATTTCCTCGCCACGAGCCAGGCGCGGCAGGTAATACCGGCGTTGCTCGTCGGTGCCATGGCGCAGCAGAAGTTCGGCGGGCCCCAGCGAATTCGGCACCATCGCGGTGATGCCGGCAGACACCGAGCGCGAGCCGATCTTGCCGACGATGGCGGAGTGGGCCTGCGCCGAAAAGCCATGGCCTCCGTACTCGCGCGGAATGACGAGGCCGAAGAAGCCCTGCTCGCGCATGAACTGCCAGACCGGCGCCGGCAGGTCGCGGCGCTCATGGGTGATTTCCCATTCGTCGAGCATGGCGCAGAGCACCTCGGTAGGGCCGTTGAGGAAGGCCTGCTCGTCCAGGCTGAGGCGCGGCCGTGGCAAGGCCAGCAGGCGTTCCCAGCCGGGCTTGCCGCCGAAAAGCTCGGCTTCCCACCAGGTGGTACCGGCGGACAGGGCTTCCTGCTCGGCCACCGACATGGGCGGCAGGCGGCGCTTGACCATGGCCATGAGTGGCAGCGTGACAGTGACCAGGCGCAGTGGCTTGAGGCTCCAGGTCAGCAGGCCCAGCCACGGCAACCAGAGCAGCGGCGAGGCCGGGCGCCCTTGCTGCCAGAGCAGCAGCATGAAGAGGCCGAGGCCGGCAGTGGCGACCAGCCCGGCACGGGCGCTGTAGAACATGAGCACGGCGGTGGCCAGGACGAGGCCGAGGATCAACAGACTCATGCGTGACTCCTGTCAGGGTGGCATCCGGTGGGGAAGTGCCATTGTGCGGGGCGGACAGGGCCGGGATGTGGGGCTTGCGCTACCAGATGTCGTGAGTGTGTAGACGAGGGTATTGTCAGCCCTGGCCGGGCGGCCTATAACGAAAGGCTGTCAGCCAGGGCTCATCAGAATGAAAACCAAAATGCTCCTCTGGTACATGGCACGACGAATGGAAATGTTGTCCCGTACCCATCCCGAATTCATCGCCAAGCTGCACGGGCGTGACTTCGTCATCCAGATTGCCAGCGCGCAGGGCGCCCGGCGCTACTTCCAGGTGCAGCGCAACCGCGTCACCTCGCGCAACGTCCTGCACGACAAGCCTGACCTGGGCCTGCACTTCAGCAGCGATGAAGCGGCCTTCCGACTGCTCGTCAAGGGCAATGCCACGGTCTTCATGGAGGCCATGCAAAAGCAGGAGGTACAGGTGACGGGCGATTACGCCCTGTTGATGTGGTTCATGGGCATCAGCAAGTACCTGCGCCCGCGCGGCCGTGATCGCAGCCACTCCGATTCCGGCACCGCCCCCACCGCCGGCTAGGCACCTTGCGCCTGCCAATGAAGAAGCCCCGCCCAGCGGGGCTTTTTTATGCAGGGCCCCCGGCGCAATGCGGCTAAGGGCGCGCGAGATGCCGCGCCCACGGCAGCCGCGATACTTTGGTGTCGTTCACACCTGTGCGTAATGCTCGCGCGCGGCCACCCATCGTACCAGCAAGGCCTCGGCCGAAGCTGGCTGGCGGATCAACAGTTCGCGCGCGCAGGCCTGCACTGCCGGCAGCAGCGGTGCATCGCGCAGCAGGTCGGCGAGGCGGAACTGCATGATGCCGGTCTGGCGCGTGCCCAGCACTTCGCCAGGACCGCGCAATTCCAGGTCGCGCTCGGCAATGCGGAAGCCGTCGCTGGTCTCGCGCAGGGTGGCCAGGCGCGCGCGCCCGAGCTGGCCCAGCGGCGTCTGGTAGAGCAGCACGCAAAAGCTCTGCTGCGCGCCGCGGCCGACACGTCCGCGCAGCTGGTGCAACTGCGCCAGGCCCAGGCGCTCCGGATTCTCGATCACCATCAGCGTGGCATTGGGCACGTCCACGCCGACCTCGATCACCGTGGTCGCCACCAGCAGCTGCAGCTCCCCGTCCTTGAACGCCTGCATCACCGCAGACTTTTCCGCCGCCTTCTGCCGCCCGTGCACCAGCCCGATTTTCAGCTCCGGCAGCGCCACCTGCAGCTCCGCAAAGGTGGCCTCCGCCGCCTGCGCCTGCAATTGCTCGGATTCCTCGATCAACGTGCACACCCAGTAGGCCTGGCGGCCGGTAAGGCATTGCGCGCGGATGCGTTCGACGATCTCGGCGCGGCGGTCGTTGGGCAGCACCAGGGTCTGGATGGGCGTGCGCCCCGGTGGCAGCTCGTCGATCACTGAAGTGTCAAGGTCGCCATAGGCGCTCATGGCCAGCGTGCGCGGGATGGGGGTGGCCGTCATGATGAGCTGGTGCGGCGCCAGGCCGGCCTCCATGCCTTTCTGCTTGAGCGCGAGGCGCTGGTGCACGCCGAAGCGGTGCTGCTCGTCGACGATGACAAGGGCCAGCTTCTGGAAACGCACCTCGTCCTGGAACAGCGCATGCGTGCCGATCACCAGGCGCGCGCTGCCGTCGGCGATGGCGGTGTTGACCTCGCGCCGCGCCTTCACGCCCAGCTTGCCGAGCAAGGTGGCGACCGGCACGCCGAGCGCGCCGAACCAGCGCCCGAAGTTCAGCGCGTGCTGCTCGGCCAGGATTTCCGTGGGCGCCATCAGCGCCACCTGGCTGCCGGCCGCCAGCGCGTGGCAGGCGGCGAGCGCCGCCACCACGGTCTTGCCGGCGCCGACGTCGCCCTGCACCAGGCGCAGCATGGGCCTGGGCAGGTGCAGGTCGGCAGCGATCTCGTCGAGCACCCGGCGCTGCGCGCCGGTGAGCGGAAACGGCAGCTGCGCGAGAAAGCGCTTTGCCAGCGTCGGGCTGAGGGGCAGCGCCTGCGCGCGCTGGGCCTGGATCTCTGCGCGCCGCTTCAACAGGCTGAGCTGGTGCGCCACCAGTTCCTCGAACACCAGGCGCTGCTGCGCGGGATGACGGCCTTCCTGCAGCAGGTGGCGGTCGGCGTCGCGCGGCGGCGCATGCACATAGCGCAGCGCATCGGGCAGCGACCAACCCTGCGCGGCCTCGCGCGGCAGCCAGTCCGGCAAGCCCTCGCGCTCCAGCCGCGCCAGTGCCAGCGTGGCCAGCGCGCGCAGGCGCGGCTGCGTCACGCCCTCGGTGACCGGGTAGATCGGTGTCAGCGTCTCGGGCGGCGGCGGCAGCTCGCCGGGTGCGATCTGGTATTCGGGGTGGTACATCTCCAGGCCGCTGGCGCCGGTGCGCGCCTCGCCGAAGATGCGCAGCCGGGTGCCGCGCGGCAGGCTGTCCTTTTGCGTCAGACGGAAATGATAGAAGCGCAAGGTGAGCGCGCCGGTGCCGTCGTGCACGCGCACCACCAGCGAGCGGCGCCGGCCCATCGCCACGTCGGCCAGCTGCACCTCGCCTTCCACCAGCGCGGTCACGCCCTGGCGCAAGGCGCCGATCGGCGTGACGTGGCTGCGGTCCTCGTACTGCCGCGGCAGATGAAACAGCAGGTCCTGCACGCTGTGGATGTCGAGCTTGCGCAATTTTTCCGCGAGCGCGGCTCCCACGCCCTTGAGCGAGGTCACGGGCATGCGCGCGAGATTGTCCGGCGCGACAGGGACGATCGACATCAAGGGGCCCGCGTGCCCGGCAGATTCAGCTCCTGCAGCGCGGTGAGCAGCGCCTTGATGGCCTGCGGGCGCGGAAAGCGCCGGCGCCAGGCCAGCGCGACCTGGCGCGAGGGCGCCGGCGTCAACGGTTTGGCCAGCACATCCCCGCCCTCGGTCAGCGATTTCACCGAGCTCGCCGGGATCAGCGTGAGGCCGAGGCCGGAGGCGACCATGTGACGCAGGGTGGACAGCGAGCTGCCCGGGCCGATGGTATTGGCGGCGTTGCCTGCCAGGTGCGGGCAGGCCTCGAGGATCTGGTCACGGAAGCAGTGGCCTTCGCCCAGCAGCAGCAGCTCGCCAGCCGCCAAGTCGCTGCTGGCGATGGATTTGCGGCGGCTCCAGGCGTGGCTGTCCGGCAGCAGCAGCTGGAAGTCCTCGTCGTACAAGGGCTCGACATGGGTCTCGGGCGCCTCGAACGGCTGCGCCACCACGATGGCGTCGAGTTCGCCCGCCGCCAGCTTTTCCGCCAGCACGTGCGTGTAGTTTTCTTCCAGATAGAGCATGAGGCCACTGCCACCGGCCTTGACGGCGCGCACCAGGGGCGGGAACAGGTCGGGGGCGATGGTGAAGATGGCGCCCAGGCGCAGCGGGTCGGCAAACTGGTTGCGCGCGGCGCGGGCGGCGCCGTAGAGGACATCCATTTCTTCCAGCACGCGCTGCGCCTGGCGGATAATGGACTCGCCGCCCGGGGTCACAAGCACTTCGTGGCGATGACGCTCGAACAGCGCGAGGCCGAGCTCGTCTTCCACCTTCTTGATGGCGATACTGAGCGTCGGCTGCGAGACGTGGCAGCGCTCGGCGGCGCGCCCAAAGTGGCGCTCGCGGGCCAGGGCCACGAGGTAGCGCAGATCGGTGAGGGTCATGTCGGCCTCCGCGTTAACTCAATTGAAGCACGCTATCGGAATTGGTGAAGTATGGCAAAAGTCTTGATTGTCGGCTGTGGCGATGTCGGCAGCCGCCTGGCCGTGGAACTGGCCGCCGCCGGCCACACCGTGCACGGTCTGCGCCGGCAGCCTTTCGCGTTGCCAGGCGTGCGCATGCTGGCGGGCGATGTCACGGTTCCGGCGACGCTGAAATTTCCCGGCGGCCTGGAGTATGTCTTCGTGTTGCTGGCGCCGGGCGAAAGTGGCGAGGCGGCCTACCGGCGCGTGTATTACGAGGGCACGAAAAATGTGCTGGCCGCGCTGGCCGGACAATCGCTGCGGCGCCTGTTCTGGATTTCCTCCAGTAGCGTGTACGGGCAGGACGACGGCAGCGAGGTGGATGAGACCTCGCCCGCGCAGCCGGCGACCGCCACGGCGCGGGTATTGCTGGAGAGTGAGCAGCTGCTGCGCACCGGCGTATGGCCGGCCACCGTCGTGCGCCTGTCCGGCATCTATGGCAGCGGCCGCCTGCGGCTGCTGGACTGGGTGCGCGCGGGCCGCCCGGTGCAGGCGGACCCGGTACAGTGGACCAATCGCATCCATGCCGCCGACGCCGCCGGCCTGCTGGCCTTCCTGATGGCGCAGGACCGTGACGGCGTCATGCTGGCCGACACGTATCTTGGCACCGACAGCGCGCCGGCGCCGCAGCACGAGGTGCTGGACTGGCTGGCAGAGCGGCTGCAGTTGCCGCGCGTGCCGCGCGAGACGAAGCCGGGCGCCGGCCGCAACAAGCGCCTGCGCAATGCGCGCCTGCTGGGGCTGGGCTACAGGCTGCGCTATCCCGATTACCGGGCGGGCTATGCGGCCATGCTGGCGGAGGGCGCGGACAAGTCCTGAGGCAGGTGTAGAGACTGTCGTGACAGGGGCATGAGCCACAACGGCCTCTTGCCCTGGCGGGAAAGTGGTTGTGGCGGCCCACCCCGCGCCGCCCTGGGGAGGCTCCGGCGGCCCTCACCCTCTGCGCCGCTGGCGGCTAGCCCTCAACCGCGAACCGCTAGCGGCTAATCGCCAGACGGCGCTGGCCTAGCGCGCCGCGCCGCCCAGCTTCACCGGCTGCGCCGGCAGCACCATCCATTGCGACAGGGACCGGCCGCCCTTGACCGTGTCCCCGCGCCGCTTCAGGGAATAGAGGCCAGGACCGTTCTGGCGCCGGATGATGAGCTGCCCCTTGGCCACGCCTGTCACCTCCAGCACGTCCGCCGTGATCTCGCCCGTGGGCACGAATACCCAAAGCACATCGTAGAGCCCGGTCTGGCCGCGCTGGCGCCAGATGCCCTCGTAATTACCGTGGCGCGTGACTTCGCGCATGTGCACGACGGCGCCGAGGTCGCCGCCGCGCACGTATTGCGAGGGTAGCGGGCTCCAGGAGTAGGCGGGGCTGTTGAACCAGCTGGCCGTGCCCGGCTCCAGCGTACCGTTGGCGCGGACCTTGGCGCGGTAGCTGCCGCGGTAGCCCTGGCGGTAGATGATGAGCTCGCCGTCCACGATGCCGCGGACCTCGAGAACGTCGCGCTGCATCTGCCCGTTGCTGGCCTGCACCCAGACCGCATCGTAGAGATTGGGGCCGCGCCGGATCCAGATTCCGTCCAGGGGGCCGGCCGGCGTCGCCTCGCGCATGTGGAAGACGGGGCCGAGGTCGGCCGGCAGCACGACAGGCGTGCCCATGCTTGCCGGCGATGCCGTCGTGGCGGTGGCGACTGCCGTGGCCGGAACCGGCGCGTCCTCTGCTGCCCGCGACAGCACGTCAGGCCCTCCCAGCAAGCCCTTGGCATAATCGTCGTGGCACTGGCCCATGGCCTTGGCCACGGGGTCCCCGGCGCCGGCCCAGGTCGCCGCTGCCCGCTCGAGCGCCTCACGCTGCTGCCGCGTGAGGCGGTGCGCCTCGCGATCCTGCTCTTGCGTGAGCGGAGCGCCTGGCATGGGCTGGGCCAGCGCATCGCCGATGCGCTGGATCTCCTCCAGCGCGGTCAGTTCACTGGCCGTGAAGCCGGCGCGAACCTTCGGGCTCACCTTGAGCTTGCGCATCAGCAGGTCGCGGCAGAAATGGCGGTTTGCCAGCATCTGCACGCGGTCACCGCCGGCGACCGGCCGGGCGGCTGCCGCGGCCCGGCTTTCCCGGCCGAGGCAGTCCTCGTACGCGCTGCGCAGCGCCATGCTGCGGGGACGGCCGGCCGCCGCCGGCAGTATCGCCAGGCGTGGCCTGGCCGCCGCGATGGCGAGGGAATGCCGATCGGGGTGGTCATTCAGCAGGTCGTGTTCGCGCTCGCTCAGGGCGTCCCAGCGCTGCTTCGCCTCGCGCGCGGCCTCGGCGGCCTCGCCCTTGTCGTCACCGAAGGTCGTGGAGACTTCGCTGTAGACCTGCGTGCAGTACACCAGGTCGGCATCGTCGAGCCCGACGGGAGCGGCGTTGTGCGTAACCGGTCGGGAGACGGCGACAGGCGCGGGTGCCGGGATCGCGGCCGTGTCCTTGCGGGGACCGGTCCGGGGCGTGGCGGGGCGGTCCGGCTCCGCCGGCAGGCGCGGCGCGACACGCGCGGATGCGGTTGCCCGCGTGTCGGCAGGGCTCGACGCGGACAGTGCGGTGGTCGCCGCCGTGCCGGTGGCCAACGTCGCTACCGCAGCGGTGGCCGCCGCGGCAGGCAGGACCGCCATCGCGGTGGGGGCGGGCGCCGGACGGGACAGGGAGCCGTCCTGGAGCGCTGACGCCGGTTGCCCGGGGCGCGCCGCCGGGCCTGCGGCGGGTCGGGAGGCCGGTGTCTCGGGGCCCCAGATATTCGCGGACGGAGCGACCGCGGGGGCGTCCGGTCTTGCCGCCGGAGCGTTGCCTGCGGCCGCCTCGGGGGGCGTCGCCGCCCGGGAGGGGGCAACCAGGGTCGGCACGGACACGGGCACCGGGACCGCCGTGGGAGCGGCGGTCGGCGCTGAGGTCGGGACCGGCGCCGCCGCGGCCGCCAACGCCTGCGTCGCTGCCTCCGCGATGCCGGACTCGAGGTAGCGGCATTCCACATAGGCGGCGCGCAGCGCCAGGCGGCGGGCTTCCAGCGGCGCCACCGGCATGGACAGCAGTCGCTGCTGGGCCTGGGCAATGGCGCGCTGGTGGCGCGCGGGATCATTCCGGAGCAGGGCGCCATCGCTGGCGCCGAGCGCAAGGGCGCGGGCCTGGGCCTCGCCGGCGGACAGGCGCACGCCGGGATCCGGGTCGCCCTTGAGCAGGGTGGCGGCCTCGGCATAGGCCCGGGCGCAGTACAGCAGGTCGGCATCGGCCAGCGCCGGCGGCTGCGCCCAGGCAGGCAGGCAGGCGCCCGCCAGCAGCAGCGTCCGCAACACCTGGCCGGTCTTCATCCTCACCAGCTACCCCGCACCATTCGGATCGGCCCTTCTTGTTGTTCCAGCGGTCGTCTTGTCGACAAGGTCGACGTCGCCAGCGCCCTGCGAAAATATCGCCGGGCCGCACAGCGTACAAGGCCGGGGAGGGGGCGCCCCCTCCCCGGCCTTGCGTGATCCCGGGCCATCCCGGCGGTGAAGCCCCGGCGACGCGCCTGCGCCCGCCGCTGTCATGGATGCCGGTGAAGGTCCGGCGCTTAGTCCAGCAGTTCGACGATGCCGTCCATCTCCACCAGGGCGTTGCGCGGCAGCGCCGCGACACCGACCGCGGCGCGCGCCGGATACGGTTCCTTGAAATAGCGCGCCATGGTTTCGTTGACGAGCGCGAAGTGCGACAGGTCGGTCAGGAAAATATTGAGCTTGGCGATGTCGGCGAGGCCGCCGCCGGCCGCCTCGCACACTGCCTTGAGGTTCTCGAACACCTGCACGACCTGCGCCTCGATGCCGTCCTTCATCTGCATGGTGACCGGGTCCAGCGCAATTTGACCGGACAGGTACACGGTGCTGCCGACCTTGACGGCCTGAGAGTAGGTGCCGATGGCGGCGGGGGCCTTGTCGGTCTTGATGATGGCGCGGTTCATGTAACGACTCCAGTGGCGGGGCGGCAAGGCCGCGCCCGGTTAAACGCGGCAAGGGCCGCTTCAAAACGGCAGGGTCCGGTGACGGACCCTGCAGGAAAACGGGTTGATGCCTGTCTCAGGCGCGGACGCGGATGATCTTTTCCACGCCGGGGATGATGCGCATGCGCTTGATGATGCGCGCCAGGTGGATACGGTCGCGCACGATCAGGCTGATGTGCATGACGCCGTGGTGGGCGCCCTTTTCCTGCAGGTTGATGCCCTCGATATTGGCCTCGAGGTCAGTGGCCTGGCGCGCGATCTCGGCGAGCATGCCGCGCTGGTTCTGCAGCTCGATGCGCAGCTCGGACTGGAATTCGCGGTCGACCTTTTCCGCCCAGCGCAGGCTCATGCACTTGTCGGGACTGTCGCGCAGCTCGGCGAGGATGTTGTTGCAGGTGTCGCGGTGGATCACGATGCCGCGACCGGCGGAGAGATGGCCGACGATGGGGTCGCCCGGCAAGGGACGGCAACAGCGCGCATAGGTGATCACCAGGCCCTCGGTGCCGCGGATGGCGATGCCGCGGCCGCCGGCGGCCGGCCTGGCCTCGCCTGCAGGCAGCATGCCTTCCGGGAGCAGGCGGGCGGCGACGATCTGCGCAATGCGGTTGCCGAGGCCGATGTCTTCGAGCACGGCGTCCAGGCTGGGCGCACCCAGCTCGGCCAGCACCAGCTGCAGCTGCTCCGGCGGCACCCGTGCCAGCCCGTGGCCCTGCGTCGACAGCACCTTCTCCAGCAGGCGGCGGCCGAGGTCGAGCGCCTCCGAGTGCTGCTGGTCCTTGAGGAAATGGCGGATGCTGCTGCGCGCCTTGGAGGTGATGACGAAGTTGAGCCAGGCCGGATTGGGCCGGGTGCCGGGGGCGGTGATGATCTCCACCGTCTGCCCGTTGCTGAGCGCGAGCGAGAGCGGCGCCAGACGGTTGTCCACGCGCGCGGCGACGCAGTTGTTGCCGACGTCGGTGTGCACCGCGTAGGCAAAATCGACGGCGGTGGCGCCCACCGGCAGCGTCAGGATGCGGCCCTTGGGCGTGAACACGTAGACCTCGTCCGGGAAGAGGTCGATCTTCACGTTCTCGATGAACTCCATCGAGTTGCCGGCATTTTTCTGGATCTCGAGCAGCGACTTCATCCACTCGCGCGCCCGCGTCTGCGAGGTGTTGGTGAAGCCGTCGGCGTCAGTCTTGTACAGCCAGTGCGCGGCAATGCCGTTGTTGGCCATGGCCTCCATGGCCTCGGTGCGGATCTGGATTTCGATCGGCACCCCGCGCTGGCCCTTCAGTACCGTGTGCAGGGACTGGTAGCCGTTGGCCTTGGGGATGGCGATGTAGTCCTTGAACTTGCCGGGGATGGGCTTGTACAGGTTATGCACGATGCCGAGGGCGCGGTAGCAGGCATCGACGTTCTCGACGATGACGCGGAAGCCGTACATGTCCATGATCTCGTCAAAGGACTTCCGCTTCTCGCGCATCTTCTGGTAGATGCTGTAGAGGTGTTTCTCGCGGCCGATCACGCGCGCCGCCAGGCCTTCCTCGGCCAGGCGCGCCACCAGCGCCTCCCGGATGTTGCCCAGCATTTCCTTGCGGTTGCCGCGGGCAGAGCGGACCGCCTTCTGGATCAGCGGGGCGCGCATGGGGAAGAGGGCGAAGAAGCCCAGGTCCTCGAACTCCACGCGGATGTCGTTCATGCCCAGGCGGTTGGCGATGGGGGCGTAGATCTCGAGGGTCTCGGCAGCGACGCGGCGACGCTTTTCCGGGCTCAGCACGTCCAGGGTACGCATGTTGTGCAGGCGGTCGGCCAGCTTGACCAGGATGACCCGGGTGTCCTGGGTCATGGCCAGGATCATCTTGCGGAAGTTCTCGGCCTGCGCCTCGGCCTTGGAGTTGAAGTGCACCTGGGTGAGCTTGGTCACCCCGTCCACCAGCTCCGCCACCTCTTCCCCGAACAGGGCCGACAGGTCGCCCTTGCTGACGCCGGTGTCCTCGATGACGTCGTGGAGCATGGCCGCCATGATGCTCTGGTGGTCCATGTGCATGTCGCAGAGGATGTTGGCGACGGCCAGCGGATGGGTGATGTAGGGATCGCCATTGCGCCGGAACTGGCCCTCGTGGGCGATTTCCGAATAGCAATAGGCGCGCCTGATATCAGCGACGTGATCAGGCGAAAGGTAGGTGGCGAGTCGGGTGCATAGCGCGTCGATGCCGGAGGTACTCATATCCTGAGTCTCCGGCGACGAGCGGCGGGGCGTCAAGGGCTTGTCGCCATTTCTGGCGTGCTGACGCCCCGGAAGTGCAGGGCAGGACTCAGAGGTCGTCGTCGGCGTCGTTGATGACCGGGCGCGGCACCGGGATGGCGTCGAGCTGGATCATGTCGAAGGGCTCTTCCTCTTCCGGCTTGGCGGTGAGGATGTCGCGGGTGACCTGGCCGGCGGCGATTTCGCGCAGGGCCATCACGGTCGGCTTGTCGTTTTCCCAGGGCAGGCCGGGTTCCTTGCCGCCGGTGGCGAGCTGGCGCGCGCGCTTGGAGGCGACCAGGACGAGCTCGAAACGGTTATCCAGTTGATCCAGGCAGTCTTCGACGGTGACGCGGGCCATGGGGGTGAACCTCTACAGGTATGGCGGACAAGGGCGGGGATTCTACAGGACGGGGCCCGCCGGCTCAATCGCCAGCCGCGCCTGCCGACGGGAGCGGACCGTTGGCGTGGCGGGTCCGCCAGTACCGCCACAGTCCGGCCGCGGTGGCGCAGGCCAGCAGGTAAGCCAGCGGGAGGAAGGGGACGGAGTAGCGGGGAAAGGGGGATCCGATCATGTGGATGCCCACCGCGTAGGCCAGGGTCAGGGCCAGCAACCGCATGAGGGGCAGCCCCGCCCCCCACGTGCCGCGCAGTCCGGGCACCCAGGCCAGGACGCTGCCGGCCACGGCCAGCGCCAGCAAGGGAACATGCAGCAGCTTGCTCACGATATAGCTGGCGACATAGGCGGGATGCTGGGCATAGGGGGTGACCGGGGTGGGGTACTGGTAGATGTCACCGGAAACCAGGAGCTGGGCCGTCTCCGTGCCGATAGGGATAGTTTCCCAATGGAACAGGGCGAGCGGCTTGCCGATCAGGTACCAGTGCAGGTATTCGCCGGGGGCGGCGCGGAAGCGCTCGGCCAGTACCGACAGGGTGCGCTGCAGCGAGCTGTAGTCGGTCAGCACGGGGTCGAAGTGGTACGGAACACCCCGGGAGGCGGGGATGCCGTTGTACATGAAGTCCGGGTAGATGCCGACCTGGATGGTGGCAACCAGGCCGAGCGACCCACTACTGCTGCCCGTCGCCACCAGGTTGCGCACGGTCCAGGCGAGCATGGGCACCAGGAAGCCGGCCAGGAGCAGGAGGGCCTGGCGCCAGTCGCGGCGCGGCGAGAGCAGGAAGAGGCCGGCCAGCAGCAGGGGCAGGTACTGAGTCGTCGGCCGGACCAGCGTGGCCAGGCCCAGGCCCAGGCCGGCTGCCAGCATGAGGGCGCGTGCATCCGGCTGCGTCGTCGCTCTCGCCAGCAGGGCCAGGGCGACCCAGAACAGCGTGATGAACAGCGGCTCGGTCAGCAGGTAGATGTTGACGTTGACCAAGTGCGGCGAGAGCGCTGTGAGGGCGGCGGCTGCCAGTCCCACGCCATTGCCGGCCAGGCGGCGTCCGATGAGGAAGACGGCCAGCACCGCCAGGCAGGACAACAGGGTCTGCGCGTCAATGACGCGGACAATGCTGCTCGAAACCCCTGCAGTCGTGCCGGCGCGCCAGCTGTCCGTCAGCAGGGCGCTCACGAACAGGGGGTAGCCGGGGTGGGCGTCAGCGTCCGCCGTCACCGCGGCGCCGCCGAACACCGGGGGCATGGCGCGGGAATAGACGCCATCCTCGATCAGGTTGACGGCATAAAAGAAGTAGGAGCGCGCATCGCCGCGCACGGGCGAGTCCACGACCGAGCCATTCACCGCCCCCAGGCGGAGCAGTAGACCCGCGGCCAGGATGAGTCCGAACAGGAGCCAGGGCAGGCCGGGGCCACGCAGGTGCGCAAGGAGGCGGGAGGACATGGATGGCATCAACCTTGGTGGGTGGTCAGCAGGAGGCCGGCGATGATCAGGGCGACGCCGGCAAAATAGCGGGGAGAGAAGGATTCACCGAAGAGCAGGTAGCTGCCCAGGGGCACCAGGACGAAGGCCAGTGCCATGACGGGATAGATCTTGCCGAGTTCGGTGGACTTCAGCAGCCAGACCCAGGCCAGGGTCGTGGTGGCATAGAGCGCGAGGGCGGGCGCCAGCCAGCCCAGGACGCGCAGGCTGAAGAGGCTGTTGCCCAGCGCCAGCTGGTTGGCGCCTGCCTTGAACAGGAGTTGGCCGGCGGCAAGTCCCACGACGCAGGCGACGGCCAGGAGGAGGGAAGGCATGGGGCTTAGTCGTCCTTGTCGTTGATGGCGGTGTAGAGGTGGAACAGGTTGAGGTCCATGGACGGCACCGGGGTCGGCCACCAGTGCTCGCTTCGGCGCGGGAAGTAGTGGCGCATCAGGGCAATGAGGTTGTTGCAGGGGTTCACATGTTCCCGTGCCATGACGTAGTCGTAGGCGATGCCCTGGCGCAGCGCGTTGCGGCGGGGGCCGAAGTGACGGCCCAGGCGCCAGGCCAGGCCGGGATCGGTCGGGATCAGGATGGAGAGCAGGCCGCCTTTGCGGACGACGCGGCTCCATTCCTTGAGCGCCAGGTGGGGCTGGTAGATGTGCTCCAGCACGTGCGTCGCGATCAGGCGGTCAAAGCTGTTGTCCGGATAGGGCAGGGCGCCCGCCGGCACGGTTTCGAAGCGCACTTGTCCGGTGGCGGGGGCTGGGATCTTCTGCCGCGCGAGCGCCAGCGTCGTCGGGTCGAGATCGGTGAGTACGTATTCATCGAAGCGGTGACGCACATGCGCGAAGTGCTCGCCGGTACCGGCCCCGATCTCGATCACGCGCGGGTAGGTGGCCTCGGCAGGAACGGCGCGTTCCGTCATGCGGTGGCTGGCCCGCATCAGGAAGGACTGCAGCGGGCTGTGGTAGTTGGCGTCATCATAGACGCGGGCAAAGACTTCGCGATGGTGGAGCCACGCCGGGTCTTCGGGCGGCGTGGCCTGCGGTCCGTCCGTCACATCGGGAGTGCTCATGGCGTGTCTCCTCCGGGCTGGCGGCGCGCGTCTGCCTGCAGGCGCTTGTGCAGGGGCGAGACCGGAATGTTGGTCATGTCAAAATTGATGAAGCCGAGCAGCAGTTGCAGGCCCACCAGCGTGGAGAGGCCGGCCAGCATCACGGTACCGGCGCTGGCATAGGTGTTGGCAAGCACGCTGTGCAGCCACATGCGCGCGCCGAAGGTCATGCCGAAGCCAAGGAAGACGAGGCCGGCGATGAGTTCGATGGTGGCGAAGTTGAAATTGCGCAGCAGGTAGTTGTAGCTGATGCGCTTGAACAGGTTGCGCAGGTTGAGCGCCAGGAAGACGAAGAACTCGCGGCCGGCGTTGAGGTTGGAGACCTCGTCCTCGTAGCGGGCATGCATGGGAATGTCCACCACCACCGCGCGCAGCGTGTTGAGGCGCAGCAGCATGTCGCTTTCGAAAAAATAGCGCGGATGGATCTTGGCCTGCGGCAGCCAGGCGGCGACGCGGGCATGGATGGCGGTGTAGCCGTTGGTGGGGTCGAACAGGTGCCAGTAGCCGGAGGACGCCTTGGTCAGGAAGGACAACCCGATATTGCCCACCAGGCGCAGCAGCGGCATCTGCTGTACGGTTTCAATCTCGAAGAAGCGGTTGCCCTTGGTGTAGTCGGCCTCGCCGGCCTCGATGGGGGCGATGAAAGCGGCGATGAGGCCGGGGTCCATCTGGCCGTCGCCATCGATCTTGACGATGATGTCCATGCCGGCGGCCACGGCCTCGCTATAGCCGCGCAGCACCGCGCCACCGACGCCCAGGTTGACGGGGTTGCGCAGCACGGTCACGCGTGGATCGGTACAGTCGCGCAGCACCAGGTCGCCGCTACCGTCGGGGCAGCAGTCATCGACCACGTAGATGCGCTCGACCCGCGCGGGGACGCGTGCGATCACGTCCAGCACGTGGCGGGTGACACGATAGCTCGGAATAACGACGGCGACGCGCGCGCTCGAGGCGGTGGACATGACCGGAATCAGCCGCCCAGCAGGCCGCGGATCAGCCCTTCCTGGCGCACCGACTGCGAACGGCAGGAAAGCCGGCTGGCGCGCACGATGGACTGCAGGTCGGCCAGCGCGGTGGCAAAGTCGTCGTTGACCACCAGGTAGGTGAACTCGCCGTAGTGCGAGATGTCGCCCTGGGCCTCGTGCAGGCGGTGCGCGATGACCTCGGCGCTGTCCTGGCCGCGGCCGGTGAGGCGGCTTTGCAGCGCCTCCAGCGAGGGCGGCAGGATGAAGATGCCGACCGCCTCCGGCAGCAGGCGACGCACCTGCTGCGCGCCCTGCCAGTCGATCTCGAGGATGACGTCGCGGTCCTGCTGCAGTTGCTCCACCACCCAGTCCTTGCTGGTGCCGTAGAGGTTGCCGAAGACCTCGGCATGCTCGAGGAAGCTGCCCTCGCCGATCATGCGCACGAAGGTTTCGCGGTCGGTGAAGTGATAGTTCACGCCATCGGTCTCGCCGGGGCGGATGGGGCGGGTGGTGGTCGACACCGACACGCCCAGGTTGGGCATGGACTCCACCAGGGCCTTGACCAGCGAGGTCTTGCCGGTGCCGCTGGCGGCGGCGACGATGAACAGGCTTCCGGACATGGTCCCTTTTCCCCTTTGTGCATTGATAGGCGCCCGTGGGCGGGCGCTGTCGTTATGTAGGTGCCGGAACCGGGGCGCGGTCGCCAGGCGGGTTCCGGAGTCGAGTCCGTGGGCGGTTGTTATTCGATGTTCTGGATCTGCTCGCGCATCTGCTCGATGAGTACCTTCAGCTCCACCGAGGACAGCGAACTGTCGGCGCTGACCGACTTGGAGCCCAGGGTGTTGGCCTCCCGGTTCAGCTCCTGCATCAGGAAGTCCAGGCGGCGGCCGACCGGACCGGCCTCGCCCAGCACGCGGCGGATCTCGGCCACGTGCGCGGTCAGGCGGTCCATTTCCTCGGCGACATCGATCTTCTGCGCGAACATTATCATTTCCTGCTCGAGCCGCTCGGCGTTCAGCTCGGCCTTGATGTCGGCCAGTCGCGCCAGCAGGCGCTCGCGGTAGTGGGCGAGGATGACGGGCATGCGCACGCGAACCTTTTCGGTCTCGGCCACCATGGCGACCAAGCGCTCGCTGATCAGGCGCGCCAGCTCGGCGCCCTCGCGCTCGCGCATGGCGATGAACTGGGCCAGTGCCGTCTCGAAGGTCTTCAGGGCCTCGGCCTGGAGGGCGGCAAGGTCGGTCTCGCGGGTGCGCACCACGCCCGGCAGGCGCAGGATGTCGGTGGCGTTGAGCGGGGCGGCGTGGCGGGAGAGCTGGTCGATCTCGGCCGCGGCCTTGACGTACTGGGCGGCCAGGTCGCGGTCCAGCTCGAGGGCGGCGGCCTGGTGCTCGGTGGCCTCGTAGCGCAGCTGCACCTCGACCTTGCCGCGGGTCAGGGCCTGGCGCAGGCGCTCGCGCAGCGGGAACTCGACCTCGCGCAGGGCATCGGGCAGGCGGAAGCCGGGTTCCAGGAATCGGTGGTTGACGGAGCGGATTTCGCAGGCGATCAGGCCGAAGTCGGTCCGGGTCTCGGCCCGGGCAAAGGCGGTCATGCTGCGGATCATGGGGTCTCTCCGGTGGGGGTCGTGGAAGTGTACCCCATCTCCGATGTTCGCCTTACTGCGGCGCCGGTATACTGCGCGGCCATTCCCAGTCGCGAGAAGTCTCCATGCGTCCGTCCGGCCGAGCCCCCGACCAGCTGCGCCCCGTCACCATCACCCGCCACTACACCCGCCATGCCGAAGGCGCGGTGCTGGTGGAGTTCGGCGACACCAAGGTGCTGTGCACGGCCAGCGTCGAGAACTCCGTGCCGCGCTTCCTCAAGGGCAAGGGCGAGGGCTGGATCACCGCCGAGTACGGCATGCTGCCGCGCGCCACCCACAGCCGCTCCGACCGTGAGGCGGCCCGCGGCAAGCAGGGCGGCCGTACCCTGGAGATCCAGCGCCTGATCGGCCGCAGCCTGCGTGCCTGCGTCGACCTCAAGAAGCTGGGCGAGAACACCATCACCATCGACTGCGACGTGCTCCAGGCCGACGGCGGCACCCGCACCGCGGCCATCACTGGCGGCTGCGTGGCCCTGGTCGACGCCCTCTCCTTCATGCTGCAGAAGAAGACCATCAAGAACGACCCGCTGACCGGCCTCATTGCCGCGGTGTCGGTGGGCATGTACAAGGGCGTGCCGGTGCTGGACCTGGACTATCCGGAAGACTCCGCCTGCGAGACCGACATGAATGTGGTGATGACCCAGCAGGGCGGCTTCGTGGAAGTGCAGGGCACCGCCGAGGGCAAGCCCTTCAGCCGCGCTGACTCCGACGCCATGCTGCTGCTGGCGGAAAAGGGCATTGCCGACCTGGTGCGCGTGCAGCAGCAGGTGCTGGGCTGGTAAGTCGTCCGGGGCCGGCGCAACGTATGCAAGGCCTGCTCCCGCCAGGCCCGCCAGGCGGGAGCAGGCGCCTAAGTTCTCCGAAAACCGCCAATTTGGCCGCCAAGATCGCAGAAGTTCCATAAAAAAGCCGGCAGAAGCCGGCTTTTTTATGGGCGCCCTCTTCGCCGGGAGACGGGCGACGTCTGGGGCATGGGGCCAACGGGCAGGCTAGGCCCCCTTTGCGCCGGCCTGGTGGCCAGGAGGGGCTCAGCTCTCCGAGGTGAGCTGGTCGGAGAACTTCCAGGTGCGGATGATCTGCAGGATGTCGGTGTCGCGGCGGATGGCGGCGGGGAAGGGCTGGAAGGGCGCGGCCAGGCGCACGCTCTGGCGGGCGGCCTCGTCCAGCAGCGGGTAGCCGGAGGATTTGAGGGTGGCGATTTCCTTGACCTGCCCGGTGGGCAGGATGGCGACCATGAGGCGGACGTTGCCCATGATCTTGCGCTGGCGGGCCAGGGCCGGATAGTTCTTGTTGCCCACTTCCTCGACGCGGGCGCGGAAGGCGTCGACATAGGCGGCATCGCGGTCGTAGCGGGTGGAGACGGTGGAGATGACGCGCACGCGCGGGCGCTTGGCGTAGGCCTGCTTCCTGGCGTCGAGCCGGGCCTGCAGGCTGGCGATCTCGTCCGATTCCGTGGCCATGGCCATGAGCTGGGCCTGGCGCTCGGCCACTTCCTCGCGCTGCTGGCGGGCCGTGCGGCTGCTCACGTAGCGGTCGGAGCGGCCGCGCGTGGTGATTACCTGTTTCTGCTCGGCCTGGGCCGCCTGGCTCATGGCCTGGCGCTCCTCGGGCTGGATATCGTTCAGGTTGTCGGCCTGGAAGCGGGACTGGTGCGGGCTGGTGATGAGGGCGGCCCGCTCCTCGGTGCCGCTGCCACGCTGGTGGGCGTCGGCCAGGAAGTCGGCATTGGCGTCGGCATCCTGGCTGCGATGCTGGGCCAGCGTGACTTCCATGACATGGGGCATGTTGACGCGGGGCGCCGTGAAGACGATGCCGAAGATCAGGATGGCGTGCAGCATGCAAGCCACGAAGATCGTGAAGCTGAGGCGGTCGGCGGAGGTGACGGCGGTGGTGGACATGCTTCTTATTTATTAGCGGTGCAAGTCAGAGGGCGAGTCTGCCTCTCCGGGGTGGCGCTTGTCCATGTCCGGGTTGGCAATCGGGCGGGGGATTTGCGGGGCGCGTCGTCGCCACGGCTTTCCGGTCGCGGCGCAACGGCGGGCCGGGGCCGCGGCGCCGGCAGGCGAGAGGCGCTCGGCATCGCGCCTACGGTTGTGGCAGGGGCATCGCGTCATCGGGGAGTGACGGCGCCGTCCGCACCAGACGCGGCGGCAGCGCCCGGGCTGGGGCGAGTGGGGTCAGCGCCGGCCCTGGTAGAAGCGGACGCGGCGGAACTCGTCGAATTCGTTGAGATCGGGGAGGGTGCCGGCATCTTCCTCGCCGCTGAGGACGTAGGGCGGCACCTGCAGGTTACGGACGCGGGAGTCGGCCACCAGCACCTCGGGCGCGCGCGCCAGGAAGGCCGGCAGGAAGTGATGGTTGGCGCGGTCATAGAGGACGTCGGCGGCCAGCACCAGATCGAAGTCCTCGGTGAGGGCAAAGAAGTCGCCGGCGAGGCGCACGCTCACGCCATTCAGGGCGGCGTTGGCGGCACAGGCCCGGAGCGAGGCGGGATCGATGTCGCATGCCACCACCTCGGCCGCGCCGGCCAGGGCGGCGGCGCAGGCGACGACGCCGGAGCCGGCGCCGAAATCCAGCACCTTGCGTCCGCGCACCAGGGTGGGCTCGCGCAGGAGGCGGCGCGCCAGGGCGAGACCGGAGGCCCAGCAGAACACCCAGTAAGCCGGCTCGTGGAGGGCGGCCTCCATTTCGGCGGGGCTGAGCGGCCCTTGCGGAAAGTCGTCGGCCAGCAGGTAGAGCTTGAGGCCGCCGCAGTCGGGCAGCGTGACCGGCTCGATGCGGGCGCGCGCCAGGGTCTGGCGGATCTCGGCGGTGAGGGCGTCCTGGTGGTTCATGGCAGCCTGCAACAATTTCCGGTAGGTCGGGCGGCAGCCCGACGTCCATCGCGTTTCAGGCTTCGCCGCGACGGATCTTCTCGATGGTGGCCACCAGATGATCGCCGATGCCGGTGTGGTAATGCGCATCGATCTCGCGGATGCAGGTGGGACTGGTGACGTTCACCTCGGTGAGATAGTCGCCGATCACGTCCAGCCCGACAAAGACCAGTCCGCGCCGCTTCAGCTCCGGCCCGACCTGGGCGGCGATCCAGCGGTCGCGCTCGGTCAGCGGCCGCGCCTCGCCACGGCCGCCGGCGGCGATGTTGCCGCGCACCTCGTCGCCCTGCGGGATGCGCGCCAGGCAGTAGGGCACCGGCTCGCCGTTGATCATGAGGATGCGCTTGTCGCCGTGCACGATCTCGGGGATGTAGCGCTGCGCCATCACCGGGCGCGCGCCGTTGTCGGTCAGCATCTCCAGGGTGGCGCCGATATTGGGGCCGCCGGCGGTAAGGCGGAAGATGCCGGCGCCGCCCATGCCGTCCAGCGGCTTCACGATGGCGTCGTGGTGCTCGTGCACGAAGGCGCGCAGACGGGCCATGTCGGCGCTGACCAGGGTCGGCGCCATGCACTGCGGGAACTGGGTGGCAAAGACCTTCTCGTTGCAGTCGCGTAGCGAGGCGGCCCGGTTCACCACCAGCACGCCGTCCTGCTCCGCCTTTTCCAGCAGATAGGTGCTGTAGACGAAGTTCATGTCGAAGGGCGGATCCTTGCGCATCAGGATCACATCGACATCGGCCAGCCGGCGCGACTCGCGCTCGCCGCGCTCGAACCAGCGCACCGGATCCTCGAACACCTCGAGCGGCGCCATGTCGCCCCAGGCGACGCCGTCGCGGATGAACAGGTCGTGCTGCTCCAGGTACCAGAGCCGGTGGCCACGGGCCTGGGCCGCCCAGAGGATGGCGATGGTGGAGTCTTTCTTGATCTTGATGGATTCGATGGGATCCATCACGACGGCGATGTTCAGGGTCATGGCGGCTCCTGCTGTCCGGTTGAGGTAGGTCGGGCTGTCCCGCGGGATTTCCTTCGGGCGTAGGTCGGGCTTCAGCCGGGGCGCCGCAACCGGCGGTGATCCATGCAGGCCGGACTTCAGCCCGACGGCGGCGTCCGTAACGGCAATGGCATCGGGCTCGGCGCCCCGGCTGAAGCCCGATCTGCAGGTTTACTTGATGCCGAACTCGCTGCGGTAGCGGCGGACCGCCTCCAGGTGGTGGGCCATGCCGGCCTGCTCCTCGAGGTAGCTGACCAGGTCTTCCAGCGTGACGATGGCGATGACCGGGATACCGAAGTCGCGCTCGACTTCCTGGATGGCGGAGAGCTCACCCTGGCCGCGCTCCTGCCGGTCCAGCGCCACCACCACCGCCGCGGGTCGAGCGGCGGCGGCGTTGATGAGGGTCATCACCTCGCGGATGGCGGTGCCGGCGGTGATCACGTCATCGACGATCAGCACGCGGCCGGCCAGCGGTGCCCCCACCAGGGTGCCGCCTTCGCCGTGGTCCTTGGCTTCCTTGCGGTTGAAGCACCAGGGCTTGTCGATGATGTACTGGTCGGCGAGTTGCACGGCGGTGGCGGCGACCAGGGGGATGCCCTTGTAGGCCGGGCCGAAGAGCACGTCGAACTCGATGCGCGAGTCACGGATGGTCTCGGCATAGAAGCGGCCGAGCTCGGACAGGCCGGCGCCGGTGTTGAACAGGCCGGCGTTGAAGAAATAGGGGCTCTGGCGGCCGGACTTCAGGGTGAAGCTGCCGAACTTGAGGACGCCGAGGCGCAGGGCAAAGCCGATGAATTCGCGCTGGTAGTCACGCATAGGGGGACATTGGGTGTAGTGGCAGGGAACTCCCGCTATCATAGCCGCTCCCTACCGCCCCCGCCATGAAGCCCGCCAGCCCCGTGGCGGCCGTCGCGAAGGCGCCCCGGTGCTATACCTCGCCCGAGGGAGCGTCGCCGGCCCGGGCGCCGATACAGGAACCACCATGCGCATCGTCTCCGCCAACCTCAACGGCATCCGCTCCGCCGCCAGCAAGGGTTTCTTCGACTGGCTGGAAACCTCCGGTACCGACGTGCTCTGCATCCAGGAGACCAAGGCCCAGGAGCACCAGCTCGATCTGCTGCATCGCCCGGATGGCTGGAACAGCTATTTCTTCGACGCCGAGCGCCCCGGCTACAGCGGCACCGCCATTTTCAGTCGCCAGAAGCCCGATGCCGTGCGCGTCGGCCTCGGCTTCGAACTTTGCGACACCCAGGGCCGCTGGATCGAGGCGGACTTCGGCGACCTCACCGTGGCCTCGCTTTACCTGCCCTCGGGCTCGGCCAACGAGGAGGCCCAGGCGCGCAAGGACCTGTTCCTGGAAAAGCTGATGCCGATGATGAGGCAGTGGCGCGCGGCCGGCCGCAAGATGGTGATCTGCGGCGACTGGAACATCGCGCACAAGGAAATCGACCTCAAGAACTGGAAGGGCAACCTCAAGAACTCCGGCTTCCTGCCGCATGAGCGCGCCTGGCTGACCACGCTGTTCGACGAGGTAGGTTGGGTCGACGCCTTTCGCGTCGTTAACCAGGAGCCCGAGCAGTACACCTGGTGGTCCAACCGCGGCCAGGCCTATGCCAAGAACGTGGGCTGGCGCATTGACTACCACATCGTCTCGCCCGAGCTGAAAGACAGCATCAGGAGCAGCAGCATCTACAAGGGCGAGAAGTTTTCCGACCACGCCCCGCTGCTGCTCGACTACGAGATTTGAGCCGTACTCGCTTCCCGGCGGGCCAGGCGTTGGCGGCCGTGCCGGATTCCGGCGGCGCCGGCTTTCTGGCGGCAGCATGGGGCGCGGCAATAACGCCGGCCCGGCAATTTGATGACCTTTGTCGCCGTGATGGCCAAGGGGGAGAGAGATCATGAGCGAAAAGAAGTTTCTGGCCCCCGATGCCGCCACCGTGGCGCGCTGGCGCCAGGACATCGTGTTCACCGAGGCCGTCCGCGGCTGCGAGTTCACCTACCACACCACCTGGGGCATCTTCTCGCCGCGCAGCCTCGACGAGGGCTCGCGCCTGCTGCTGGATCATCTCGAGATCAACCCGGCCGACGACTGCATGGACGTGGGCTGTGGCTATGGCGTGCTCGGCATGACGATGGCGGCGCTGGCGCCGCAGGGCCGTACCCTGCTGGTGGACAAGGACTTCGTCGCGGTCGACTACGCGAAGCGCAACTGTGAGCGCAACAAGCTGGGCAATACCGACGTATTCCTCAGCAACGGCTTCAACCAGGTGCCGAAGGATCGCCAGTTCGACCTTATCGTCTCCAACCTGCCGGCCAAGGTCGGCAACGAGCAGCACTACCTCTATCTCTTCGATGCCTACGCCCACCTCAAGCCGGGTGGCCGCTTTGTCGTGGTGACCATCAATGGCCTGCGCGAGTTCATCGCGCGCACGTTCAAGGAAGTCTTCGGTAACTACGACAAGCTGAAGCAGGGCAAGACCTATACCGTCGCGCAGGCAATCAAGAACCGCTGAGCGCGACGCCACACCCTCTCCCAACGAATTCGCCCCACACCCTGGCCGTCGCCCCTGCTTTACTGAGGCGGTGCCAGCGGCTGCGCGCAGGGTTGACGTAGATGGTTGACGCAGATGGTTTGCGTAGATGGTTTGCGTAGATGGTTTGCACGGATGTTCTGCGCGGGTGGTTTGCGTGGAGTATCCGCCCCTGAGCCGGCGCGCTGGCCAAGGGGAATGGTCACTGCAGGGGGCCGCCGCAGACTGCCGGTATCAGGCGGTTGCGCAGGCTGACTGCATTTCTTGCGGGAGCGGCACCGGATGCGCCCCCGCGTCGCCAGGGAAAGGAGACCCTTGCATGAACGCTTCAGGATTCTCGGGAATGATGTTGTGCGGACTGCTGCTCTGCGCGTCGGCGCAGGCGATGGACGAGCCGGAGGAGCCGGCGTCGGACCTGCCGGCCGGTGCGCAGATCGAGCGCATGCCGCCGGGAGCGCTGCCGGCACCGTCGGCAATGCCTCTGGTCGGGGAGCCGGCGCCTGGATTGCCCGACGGCAGCGGCACCAATGCCGAAGCGCCGGCCGAGGATCGCGCCGCGGACGAGGCGCCGGCGGCGGAACCGCCGGGTGCCTTGCCGGCGCCGGGGAGCCGCATCTGAGCGGGTACCAGGCGCAGGACTGATGCCTCTGCATGGTGCGCAGGCGCGGGCTGACTCGCGCTCGCGCATGCCCTGTGGAAGCCGGTGTCCGGGTCCGTAGGCAGGAACAGGCCCTGCCATGACGGCGGGAATAAAAAAGGGGCGGCCTTGTGGCCGCCCCTTTTTTGCAGCTTGCCGTCGCCAGGATCAGGCGGGACGCTTCTCGCGCTGCACCAGGACGCCGGCAAACCAGGTGACGATGCCGCGCGGCAACAGGCGCACGAACAGGGGCAGCGGCTTATTCAGCAGGCCGGTGACGATGACGCGACGGCCGCCGTTGCTGGCGCGGATCGCGCTGGCGGCCACGGTTTCGGCCGAGTCCATCAGCTTGGCCGCCAAGGTGCCCTTGTTGCCGGCCACCTCATGAAAGGCGGTGTCGGTGGCGCCCGGGCAGACCGCCGTGACGCGAATGCCGTAACGCCGCTCCTCGGCATCGAGGGCCTCGGAGAACATCAGCACGTAGCTCTTGGTGGCGCCGTACACGGCAAAGCGTGGGCAGGCCTGGAAGGCTGCCACCGAGGCGACATTGATGACGCGGCCAAAGCCACGCCCGCGCATGGCGGGCAGGACGGCATGGCAAAGCTCGGTGAGCGCCACGATGTTCAACTGCATCATGCCCTGTATGCGGTCCAGCGGCATGTCGGCAAAAGCGTCATTGATGCCGAAGCCGGCGTTGTTGACCAGCGTGTCGATGACCAGTCCCCGTGCCGCGACTTGCGCCATCAGCGCGGCGGCGGCGCCAGGCTGCTCCAGGTCGAGGGCAATCACTTCCACGTGACGGCCATGGGTCCGCTGCAGCTCGCCCGCGAGCGTGGCCAGCTTGTCGGCACGGCGCGCCACCAGCACCAGGGTCTGGGCTTCCGCCGCCGCCAGCTGGCGGGCGAGGGCTTCGCCAATGCCGCTGGAGGCCCCGGTAATCAGGGTGGCGGGGGTAAGGGGCTCAGTCATGGCGGACTCCAGGTCACGGTTCGGGATGGCGTTACCCTATTGATTAGTTCGATAGTTGTCAAACTGTCAATGTGATCTGCTAGGATGGGCACCTGATCCACAGGAGCGGACATGAACATTCTCATCGTAGGGGCGGGCGCCGTGGGCCAGGTCTATGGCCGCCATCTGGCCCAGGCCGGGCATTCGGTTACTTTCTTCGTCAAACCCGCGCATCGGGCGAGCCTGGAGCATGGCCTGCCGCTGCACCGGCTGGGCTGGTGGCGCCTGCGCAGCGAGACCTGGCGCGGCTACGAAATTCTGGACCGCACGGATGACGTCGCCGCCCGGCACTGGGACCAGGTCTGGCTCTGCGTGGCCGCCACCGCCCTGGCTTCGCCCCTGACGCGAGAGGTGGTGGGCGCGGCCGGCGCTGCCACCGTGGTTTGCCTGCAGCCCGGACCGGACAGTGCCGGCCAGGTGCGCAGCTGGTTGGGCGACCCCGCCCAGCTGGTACAGGGCCTGATCACCTTCATCAGTTACCAGTCCCCCTTGCCGGGGCAGCCGGGTCCCCGGGGCATGGCCTATTTTCTGTCGGCGCTGGCGCCCGGTCTGTTCTGCGGTGACACCGCGCGCGTGGAGCCGGTACTGCAGGCCTTGCGGCAAGGGGGCATGTCGGCGCGCCGCGTGATGGACTACGACCAGGCGGCCGGGGGCTCGGACAGCCTGCTGATTCCGCTGATTGCCGCGCTCGAGCTCAACGGCTGGCGGCTGGCGGAGATGGCCGGCAGCGAAGCGCTGGCGGCGCTGGCGGCCGAGCGGGGCGCCCGGATCGGCGCGCAGAAGCTGCTGCTGACGGCGCCGGCCCTGCGCGCCCTGCTCGTGCTGGCGCCGCGGGTGCTGCCGCTCGCCCTCGGCCCTTATCTCGAGTTCCACTTTTCCAAGGTGGGTCAGCAGACCCGCGAGATGCTGGACAGCTATATTGCCGTCGGCGAGCGGCAGGGGCTTCCGGTAGGCCGATTGCAGGAGTTGCGCAGCCGGCTGCCCTGAGGCCTTGAGTTACGCCCGATCGGCCGCAATACTGAAGTCATGACGCTGGAAAATGCGAACTTCACCCATCAGTGCCTGATTGCCATGCCCGCCATGGCCGATCCGCGCTTTGCCCACTCCCTGACCTACATCATCAAGCATGACGAGGACGGGGCCGTGGGCCTGGTCGTCAACAAGCCGCTGGAACTGCCCCTGACCAAGCTCCTCACCGAGCTGTCCAGCAACCAGTTGGCGCCGCTGCGGCATCCCGACCAGAAAGTGCTCTTCGGCGGCCCGGTGAACACCCAGATGGGCTTCGTGCTGCACCGCGAGCGTGGCCACTGGAACAGTACGCTGCCGGTCGCGGATGACATCTGTGTCACCAGCTCACGCGACATCCTCGACGCCATCGCCCAGGGCCTGGGGCCCGACGACTACGTGGTGGCGCTGGGCTACGCCGGCTGGTCCGCGGGCCAGCTCGAGGAAGAGATGGCCGCCAATGCCTGGCTGAGCTGCCCCGCCGATCCCGAGCTCCTGTTCAACGTGCCCCTGGAGCAGCGCTGGGAGGCGGGCATCCACAGGCTTGGCGTTGATCCCGCCTTTCTCGCCTCCGAAGCCGGCCACGCCTAGTCGTGTCCTGTAGACTCGGGGTTTTGTTCCTTCCGGAATTTTCATGGCGGACGACAGCGTCTCCTTCCAGCGCGTGCTGGGCTTTGACTTTGGCACCAAGCGCATCGGCGTGGCCTCGGCCCAGGCCGTGACCGGGACGGCATCGCCGCTGGCGCCGGTGCCGGCCCGGGACGGCATTCCCGCCTGGGAGGCGCTCGACGCGGTGATTGCCGAGTGGACGCCGGAAGCCCTGGTGGTGGGCCTGCCCCTGAACATGGACGACACCGAGTCGACCCTGTCGCACCTGGCGCGCAAGTTCGCCCGGCGCCTGGTGGCGCGCTACCGGCTGCCGGTGTTCATGTGCGACGAGCGCCTCTCCAGCCACTCCGCCCGTGGCCTGCTCATGGAGGTGCAGCAGCGCCGCAAGGGCAAGCTGCCGGCCCTGGATTCCACCGCCGCCGTGCTGATCGCCGAGGCCTGGCTGGCCGATCCGCGCCCGCTCAAGCCCTGATCCGGGCCGGCCTGCAGCAGGCGGAGGCGGGGCTCGGGCTGGCGGGACGGGCCCGGCGTTCTCCTGTACAATCGCCGCGGCCCAGAAAGGAACCTCCCCATGCACTTCTCCTCCGCGCATGAAGCCAGCCGCCTGCAACTCAACGCGCAGGGCCGGCTCCGGCATTTCCTCACCACCGAAGGCCTTTCCCGCGAGCTGCTCACCGAGATCCTCGATACCGCCGAGTCCTTCATCGACCCGGCCACGGGCGCCATCGTCAATCGCCCGCTGCTGTCGGGACGCACGGTGATGAACCTCTTCTTCGAGGCCAGCACACGCACCCGCACCACCTTCGAGGTGGCGGCCAAGCACCTCTCGGCCGACGTGCTCAACATCGACATCTCCAAGAGCTCCACCAGCAAGGGTGAGACCCTGCGCGACATGCTGTGGAACCTCGAGGCCATGACCGCCGACCTCTTCGTGGTGCGCCACGGCGACTCCGGCGCGGCGCACTTCATCGCCAGCCAGGTCACCCCCAGCGTGGGCGTGGTCAATGCCGGCGACGGCCGCCATGCGCACCCGACGCAGGCGATGCTGGACATGCTCACCATCCGCCGCCATGCCGGGGCTTTCGAGCACCTGACGGTGGCCATCATCGGCGACATCCGCCATTCGCGCGTCGCCCGTTCCGAGATCCACGCCCTGCAGACCCTGGGCGCGAAGGAAATTCGCGTCATCGCCCCGCGCACGTTGCTGCCCAAGGGCTTCGAGCAACTCGGCGTGCAGATTTTCGAGGACATGGAGCAGGGCCTGCGCGATGTCGACGTGGCCATCGCCCTGCGCATCCAGAACGAGCGCATGGACTCGGCGCTGCTGCCGGGCGCCGAGGAGTTCTACTCGCTCTACGGCCTCACCCGCGACAAGCTGAAGCATGCCAAGCCGGGCGTGCTGGTGATGCATCCGGGACCGATCAACCGCGGCGTGGAAATCGAGTCGGCCGTCGCGGATGGCCCGCAGTCGCTGATCCTCAAGCAGGTGAACTACGGCATCGCCGTGCGCATGGCCGTGCTGCTGCTGGCCATGCAGGGCCAGCTCGCCGCGCGCGGCTGAAGACTCTTCGCGGGTATGCGCGGGGACCGGTGGCAGGACACGCCGCCAATCCCGGCGGAATAACACACGCAGGCAGGGCGACCGCCGCCGGAAGGCGCCGGGAACGCCGGAAGTCGCGGCGCATGCCGCGCCTGCCAGAACTGAATCAACGACGGAGCGCCCATGGCTGTTCGCATCGACAATGTCCGCCTCATTGATCCCGCCGACGGGCTGGATGCCGTCACCAGCGTGTTCCTGGAGAACGGCGACCTCATCAGTGGCAGCGCCAATGTGCCCGCCGCCGAGATTCTCGATGGCACCGGACTCTGGGTGGTGCCCGGCTTCGTCGACCTCTGCGCGCGCCTGCGCGAGCCCGGCAATCGCGCCCACGGCGGCGTCGCCAGCGAGACGCGCGCGGCCCGCGCCGGCGGCTTCCTGCATGTGGTGGTGCCGCCCGACACGCAGCCGGTGCTGGATTCCGGCGCCCTCATCACGCAGTTGCTGGAGCGCGCGCAGCAGGCGGGGCAGGCCCGCGTACACGCGATCGGCGCGCTCACCAAGGGCCTGGAAGGCAAGGCCCTCTCCAACATGGCGCGCCTGATCAAGGCCGGCTGTGCCGGTGTCGGCAACGCGCGCGCCCCGTTCGCCAGTGCCGACACCACGCTGCGCTGCCTGGAGTACGCCGCCACCCTGGACATCACCGTGTATTTCTCGCCGGAGGAACCCAGCCTGGGTCGCGGCTGTGCGCACGATGGCTTTACCGCCGCCCGACTCGGCCTGCCGGGCATCTCGCCCGCCGCCGAGACCATCGCGCTCGCCACGCAGCTGTTGCTGGTGGAGCAGACCGGCGTGCGCGCGCACTTCGGCCAGTTGTCCGCGCGGGGCTCCGTGGAGCTGATCCGTATCGCCAAGGACAAGGGCCTGCCGGTGACGGCCGACGTGGCCATGCATCACCTGCACCTGACCGATGCCGCCATCGACGGCTTCAATGCCATGGCGCATGTGCGGCCGCCGCTGCGCAGCGAGGATGATCGCGCGGCGCTGCGCGAGGGCGTGAAGAGCGGCGTCATCGATGCCATCTGCTCCGACCACCAGCCGCTGGATGCCAGCGCCAAGCTCGCGCCCTTCCCCAGCACCGAGCCCGGCATGAGCACGCTGGAAACGGTGCTGCCGCTCGGCCTGCAGCTGGTACGGGACGGCGTGTTCGACGAGACCACGCTGCTGCGCGCCCTGACGCAGAAGCCGGCCGCCATCCTCGGCGTGCCCCAGGCGTCGGGCTGGCTGCTCATCGATCCTGCCGTGCAATGGCAGGTCACCATCGACACCCTGCTCTCCGCCGGCAAGAATTCGCCCTGGCTGGGCCAGACCCTGCAGGGCCGCGTGCGGCGCGTATTCAGCTGAGGTCGCGACCTCAGGTCTTGCGCGTCACCTTCTCCAGGGTTTCCTGTTCCAGCCGGCGCCAGTGCGGCTTGCGCGGTTTGTCGCCACTGTCACAGGTTTCGTCTCCGCGCCAGTTGTGGCCGCCGGCGCAGGCGCGCGCCACTTCGTGGCAGGGATCGTCGCGGTGGAACTCGAAAAAGGCCAGGTCGCGCGGTGTCAGCGCGAGCTGGAAGGCCTGGCTGAGCCCCTGCAGGGCGTCGCCGGCGGTGACGGTGGAAAAGCGTGGCTCGGTGGCCAGCTGGCGCAGGGCATCCTCTCGGGTCATGGCATCCTCTAAGGGCAGAAAGTTTCTCGCCTGAGCGTAGCAGCGCCAGCAAGGCGGCCCTGAACATAGGTTCAGGCGATGCATGCAGGCGCCCCGAGAGCGCATATCCTTCTAAGGACGGCGCCCGCCGTCGCCACCGAGGCGGGGCCGCTGGCCTCCCGGGAGCCTGCCATGCGCCTGTTCTTCGCCCTCTGGCCTGACGCGGCCACCCAGCTCGACTGGCAGCATCGCAGCGGCCCCTTCCTGGCCCCCATGGGCGGACGCCGCATCCCCGCCGCCAACCTCCACCTCACGCTGGCCTTCCTCGGCGAAGTGCGGGGCGATCGCATGAATGCCCTGCTGCGCCTGGGCGACGACCTCGACCTCGACCCCATCCACCTGCGCTTCGACCGTATCGAATACTGGAAGAAGCCGGGCCTCGCCTGCCTGCGTCCCGGCGATACCCCGCCGGCGCTGACGCGCCTGGAGGCGCACCTGCAGACCGGCCTCGGCCTGGCCGGCTTCGTCGTGGAAAAGCGCCACTTCAAGCCGCATGTGACGCTGTCCCGCGATGTGCCGGTCGGGGCCGAGCCCTTGCCACTGTGGCCCGTGCTGGAGTGGGAGGCCCCGGCGCTGGTCCTGGTGCGCTCGCGCCTGTCCCCGGCGGGCTCGGAGTATGCGGTGCTGCAGGAGTGGCGGCTGGGGTGAGCGGCGCCGGCGCTGCGGATCGTCGGCGCCGGCGGCCTCCTGTCCCGTACGGCCGTCGCGGCGGACGGCCGGCGTCTTTTTGCCGGGACGCTTGGCTATAGTGGCAGTCCTGTCAGAGCGGAGAGGTAAGGACGCATGGAGGCCGGGAAGGCCCGCCCGGCTGGGTGGGCATGGCATAACGCCGGGATGGCGTTCGCCTATCTGATCACCGCCGTCGCGGCGTTGTGGCTCGCCAATCCGGCGTCGCCCGCCGCGGCCGTATTCCCGTCGGCCGGCATTGCCCTGGCCGCGTTGCTGGTCTGGGGCCACCGCCTGCTGCCCGGCATTGCCGTGGGCGCCCTCTTCACCAATCTCTATGTCCTGCGCGCCGTTGATGTTGCCCCTTGGCTGTATGTGCTGGGCGCGCTCGGCATCAGTGCCGGGTCGGTGCTGCAGGCATGGGTCGGTGCCCGGCTCTGCGAGCAGTACGCGCGCGCACCGCTGCCCTCCGGCAGTGGCTGGAACGAGCTTCGCGTCATGGCGCTGGGCGGGCTGCTGTCCTGCTCCATTGCCGCGGTCGCCGGCAACCTCATCCACCTGGGCCTGGGTCGACTCGTCCTCACGGAAGTGCCCTGGAACCTCTGGATCTGGTGGGTGGGTGACAGCCTCGGCGTCGCCATCTTCGCGCCGCTGCTGCTGCCCAGCCTGCAATTGATCGAGCGGCGTCCCTGGCAATGGTGGCGTGCCATCCTGCCCCCGGTCGTGGCCCTGGTCGTGGTGATGCTGGCCTACACCGTGGTGAGCCTGCGCGATCAGGCGCGGATCGAGGCCGTGTTCCATGAGCAGGCGCGGACCCAGGTCGAGCGTCTCAACCTGCGCATCGCCGGCCATTCCGAAACACTGCGCTCCATCCGCCGCTTCTGGCAGAGCTCCGACCGGGTGGACCACAGCGAGTTCCATGAGTTTGTGGTGGAGGCGCTGACACTGCAGCCGGACATCAAGCTGCTGGGCTGGGCGCCCGTCAGCCAGGGCCGTCCGCGCCTGCGCTTCGCCGAACCTGAAACGTATCTTGCGCATCTGGAAATGCCGATCGATGACACTGCGGCTGTCCGCGACGCGGTGGCGGAGGCGCGCGACAGTGGCCGCATGGTGGCGGTGCGCGGGGTCGGCCTCCTGCAGGACGAGCGCCTGCGGGGCAGCAAGATCCTTGTCGAGCCCGTCTATGCCAACGGGGTCCCCAGGGACGACCTGCAGGCGCGTCGCGCCGCGTTTCTGGGTGTCGCGGTAATGGCCTTCGATCTGCTCCCCCGGGCGGGGACGACGCCGGGCAGCGCCCTGTTGCTGCGCATCGAGGACCGCGGCAGTCCGGGTGCGGTGTTGCTGTACGAATCCCCGGGGGCTGCCGAGCGCGAGCCGCTGGAGATGACGACGCAGATCGCCATCGGCCAGCGCCTGTGGACGGCGGTCATCCGCAGTCCCGCGGGCTATCGCCTGCAGCATCGATCGTCCGAGGCGGCGCTGGTGCTGACCGCTTTGCTCTTCCTGGCCAGTGTGCTGCAGGCGCTGGCACTGGTGCTGCGGCGCTCGAAGGCGTGGCAGCAGCAGTCGGAGCAGGCGGAGCGCGCGCGCAGCCAGGCCGAGCGCGAGGCACAGGTGAAGGGCGCCTTCCTGGCGACCATGAGCCACGAGATCCGCACGCCCATGAACGGCGTCATCGGCATGACCCAGTTGCTGGCGGATACGACGCTCGATACCGAGCAGCAGCATTACGTGAGCACCATCCGCCGTTCCTGCGAGGCCCTGCTGCGCATCCTCAATGACATCCTGGACTACTCCAAGATCGATGCCGGCCGCCTGCAGATCGAGACCGGCAGCATCGACCTGCGCCAGTTGATGGAGGAGTGCTGCTCGCTGTTTTCCCCCCACTCCCGCCAGAGCGGCATTCCGCTGGCGCTGGAAATGGACGAGCGCCTGCCGGCACGCGTGATCGGCGATCCGGTGCGCATCCGCCAGGTACTGATCAACCTGCTGGGCAATGCCTTCAAGTTTACCCGCCAGGGCAGCATTACGCTGCGCATCCGGACCTTGCCGGCGCGCGCCGAGGGCAGGACGGTCGTGCGTTTCGAAGTGCAGGATACCGGCATCGGCATCGCCGATGTGCAGCGCGCGCGGCTGTTCGAGTCCTTCTCGCAGGGCGATTCGTCCATTACCCGAAAATACGGCGGCACCGGCCTGGGCCTGTCCATCTGCCGCCTGCTCGTCGAGCTCATGGGGGGCGAGATCGGCGTGCAGACGGTGTACGGCAAGGGCTCGATGTTCTGGTTTACCTTGCCGCTGACGGCGACCGAAGTGCCTCCCGCCGAGAGCGGGGAGGGCGGGCTGGCGCCCGACGCGGTGGCGGCGAGCCTGCGCGATTCGGCGACGGCCGCGCTGCGCGTGCTGGTGGCGGAAGACAACCCCGTGAACCAGCAGGTGATCACGGGCTTTCTGCGCCGGCACGGCATCACGCCGCGGCTGGTGGGTGACGGCGTCGAGGCGCTGCATGTGCTGACGTCGGAGCGACAGGAGTTCGACGCGGTATTCATGGACTGCGAAATGCCGAACATGGACGGCTATACCGCCACCGAGCGCATCCGCCAATGGGAGCGCGCCGAGCAGCGGCCGCCGCTGTTTATCTGTGGCGTCAGCGCGCACGTCATGCGCGAATACCGCGACCTGGCCCTGGTGGCCGGGATGAACGACTTCATTGCCAAGCCGCTGCAGCGCAGCGAGCTCGAGCGCATCCTGGCAGTGCTGCGCCTGCAGTTGTTGCCGCCGAAGATGGGCATCCCCGGCTAGCCCGGCAGGCGGCCAGCGCCGTGCAGGCGTAGGTCGTGCGGTCTCCGGGCAACGGCCTTTCTCCGCATCAGGGCGGCTACGCCATCCCGCATCCTGGCGGGTCGCGCCCCGCTCCAGGCGGGCGGCAGCATTGGGCGGAAAGGCCTTGGCGGGCCGCCGCTGCCTGCAGCGTGTTCATGCGATCTGCATAGGGGCAGGTCACGGCGGCAGGGAGTTTGTCGCAACGCCAACTGCCTCGTCAGGGAGAGGGGCAACGGGCAGGATTCGGCTAAGGTAGGGCTCCCGCCGGACACGCCGGAGACGGGAGTGGCGGCACAATAATCAACAAGAGGACAGGCATGGGTCTGGAGGCGGTTCTGATGTTGGCGGCGCTGATGTTCCTGGCGGCGCTGCTGTATTCCTCGGTGGGGCATGCCGGCGCCTCCGGCTATCTGGCCGCCATGGCCCTGTTCGGCCTGGCGCCGCTGGTGATGAAGCCCACGGCGCTCATGCTCAACGTGGTGGTCGCCTCCATCGCCAGCTACCGCTTCCTGCGCGCGGGCTGCTTCTCACGCGAGCTGTTCTGGCCGCTGGCCCTGGCGGCGGTTCCCATGGCCTTCGTGGGGGGGCTGGTCACCCTGCCGCCGGCGGCCTACCGGCCCCTGCTCGGCCTGGTCCTGCTGTACTCCGCCTGGCGCTTCCTGGCCCGGCCGGTGCCGGAGGCGGCGGAACGACGGCCGCCGGCGCTGCCGTGGTTGCTGGCGGCGGGCGCGGGCATCGGCCTGCTGTCGGGGCTGACCGGCGTCGGCGGCGGCATTTTCCTCTCCCCGCTGGCGCTGTTCCTGGCCTGGGGGCGCATGCGCGAGGTGGCCGGGGTGTCGGCACTCTTCATCCTGGTCAATTCCCTGGCCGGCCTTGCCGGCTTCTTTACCCGCCATGGCATGGTCCTGCCCGAGGGCTTCCCGGTCTGGGCCGTGGCCGTGGTGCTGGGCGGCTGGCTGGGCGCCGGCCTCGGCAGCCGGCGCCTGCCGGTGGCGACGTTGCAGAAGGTGCTGGCGCTGGTGCTGGCGGTGGCCGGGGGCAAGATGCTGCTGACGCTGTAGGCCGGCGCTTGCCCCGCGCCGGCCGCCTCCGGGCGGAGGGAAGGCGTGCCGCCCGTAGACCAGGCGCTCTACGACCTCTGCGCGGCGGGCGCCGCCTTCCCCCGCCGTGCCGGCAGCGGGCAGGCGGCCCGGCCCCGCGCAAAAAAAACGCCGGCGATCGCCGGCGTTTTCCAGGGAGGGCGCGGTGGCGCCCCGCCTCAGTCGTGCTGCTGCAGGGTCAGGCCGCGCGTGGCCTGGTCCAGGTAGCGCGAGTCGGACTCGGCGCCCAGCTTGATCATGAGGCGCAGGTCGTTGGGCGCGTCGGCGTGCTTGAGGGCATCCTCGTAGGTGATCTCGCCGGCCGTGTAGAGGTCGTAGAGCGCCTGGTCGAAGGTCTGCATGCCGATCTCGCGCGACTTCTTCATCAGCTCCTTCAGCATGTGCACCTCACCCTTGCGGATGTGGTCCGAGACCAGCGGCGTGTTCAGCAGCACCTCGATACAGGCGCGGCGGGCCTTGCCGTCCGGCGTGGGGATCAGCTGCTGGGCCACGATGCCCTTCATGTTCAGCGACAGGTCCATGTAGAGCTGGTGGTGACGGTCGGCCGGGAAGAAGTGGATGATGCGGTCCAGCGCCTGGTTGGAGTTGTTGGCGTGCAGGGTGGCGAGCACGAGGTGGCCGGTTTCGGCGAAGGCGATGGCAAAGTCCATCACCTCGCGGGTACGGATTTCGCCGATGAGGATGACGTCAGGCGCCTGGCGCAGGGTGTTCTTCAGTGCGATCTCGAAGGAGTCGGTGTCAATGCCCACCTCGCGCTGCGTGACGATGCAGCCGTTGTGCTGGTGGATGAACTCGATGGGGTCCTCGATGGTGATGATGTGGCCGCGCGAGTTGGCATTGCGGTGGCCGATCATGGCGGCCAGCGACGTGGACTTGCCGGTGCCGGTGCCGCCCACGAAGACGATGATCCCGCGCTTGGTCATCGCCAGTTCCTTGATCACCGCGGGCAGCTTGAGCTCGTCCACGCTGGGGATCTTGGTTTCGATGCGGCGCAGCACCATGCCCACCAGGTTGCGCTGGTAGTAGGCGGAGACGCGGAAACGGCCGATGCCGCGGGCGGAGATGGCGAAGTTGCATTCCTTGGTCTGCGCGAACTCCTTGCGCTGCACCTCGGTCATGACGCCCAGCACGACCTCGCGCGTCATTTCCGGCGAGAGCGGCGTCTTGGTGATGGGCACCACCTTGCCGTTGAGCTTGATCGAGGGCGGCACGCCGGCGGTGATGAACATGTCCGAGCCGCCTTTCTGCACCATGATCTTGAGCAGGTCTTCGAATTCCATCGTGTCACCCTTGGACGGCCTGGCCGTCACTGAACTTTCTGTGTAATCGGGCTGTAGCCTAGCAGCAGTTCCCTCCGCCGACCCGGTTTGCCAGGGAAATCCCTGGCGGCGATGCGCTTGACCGTCCGGATTTGCGACCGCGGTCGCATTTGCAGCGACGGCGGGTGCGCAGCCGGGGGCGTTACTGGAAGTTTTCCGGCACCTTGGCCTTCTCGCGGGCGACCTGCGGCGTTACCAGGCCCTTCTGGATCAGCGTCTTCAGGCACTGGTCCAGGGTCTGCATGCCCAGCGAGCCGCCGGTCTGGATGGCGGAGTACATCTGCGCCACCTTGTTTTCGCGGATGAGGTTACGGATGGCGGGCGTGCCGATCATGATCTCGTGCGCCGCCACGCGGCCGCCCCCGGTCTTCTTGCACAGGGTCTGCGAGATCACCGCCTGCAGCGATTCCGAGAGCATGCCACGCACCATTTCTTTTTCTTCCGCGGGGAACACGTCGATGATGCGGTCCATGGTCTTGGCGGCGGAGGTGGTGTGCAGGGTGCCGAACACCAGGTGGCCCGTTTCCGCGGCGGTCAGCGCCAGGCGGATGGTTTCCAGGTCGCGCATTTCGCCGACGAGGATGATGTCGGGGTCTTCACGCAGCGCCGAGCGCAGCGCCTCGGAGAAGCCGAGGGTGTCGCGGTGCACCTCGCGCTGGTTCACCAGGCACTTCTTGGATTCGTGCACGAACTCGATGGGGTCCTCGATGGTGAGGATATGCTCGTAGCGGGTGTTGTTGATGTAGTCGAGCATGGCGGCAAGGGTCGTGGACTTGCCGGAGCCGGTGGGACCGGTCACCAGCACGATGCCGCGCGCAATCTCGGAGATGTTCTGGAATACCTTGCCCATGCCCAGGTCGTCCATGGACAGCACCTTGGACGGAATGGTACGGAACACGGCGCCGGCGCCACGGTTCTGGTTGAAGGCGTTGACGCGGAAGCGGGCAACGCCCGGGACTTCGAAGGAGAAGTCGGTTTCCAGGAACTCTTCAAAGTCCTTGCGCTGCTTGTCGTTCATGATGTCATAAACGAGACGGTGGACCTCCTTGTGCTCCAGCGGCGGCAGGTTGATGCGGCGCACGTCGCCGTCCACGCGGATCATGGGCGGCAGGCCGGCAGACAGATGCAGGTCGGACGCCCCGTTCTTGGCGGAAAAGGCGAGCAGTTCGGTGATATCCATGGAAACTCCAACAAGGGCACTCGCGGCTGAAATACCGCTCTGCCAGAATCGCTGTTTGTTATATCAGGCGGCAGGACCACGCCCGGTGGCAGGTCCGGCTACGTTACCGCCACATTGGGCTGCCCTTCAACAATGAACGACTTTGCCGAAAACCTGAAAAATCTACGCGAACGCATCGCCCGGGCCGAGCGTTCCGGCGGCCGCCCGTCCGGCCAGGTCCGCCTTCTGGCGGTCAGCAAGACCCAGCCGGCCGCAGCGGTGCGCCAGGCCTTTGCCGCCGGCCAGGCCGCCTTTGGCGAGAATTACGTGCAGGAAGGGGTGGCCAAGGTGCAGGCACTGGCCGACTTGCCCCTGGAATGGCACTTCATCGGCCCCCTGCAGAGCAACAAGACCCGGGAGGTGGCCGAGCACTTTGCCTGGCTCCACTCCCTGGACCGGGACAAGATCGCCCGCCGCCTGGCCGAGCAGCGCCCGGCCCACCTGCCGCCGCTGCAGGTCTGCCTGCAGGTGAACATCGACGACGAGGCCAGCAAGTCTGGCTGCGCCCCCGCCGACCTGCCGGCGCTGGTGGCCGCGGTGCTGGCGCTGCCGCGCCTGGAGCTGCGCGGCCTGATGTGCATTCCGCGGCCTGGCAACGACGCCGCCTTCGCCGCACTGACACAGACACGACAGCATTTACTCGCTAGTATTCCCGGGCTTTCGCCGCAGCGTTTCGACACCCTGTCCATGGGCATGTCGGACGACCTGGAAGTGGCCATCGCCGCCGGCAGCACCCTGGTCCGGGTCGGCACGGCGCTGTTCGGCGCCCGCCCCAAGCCGCTGTCCTGAGCCCGGTCCGGGCGACGGTCCCCCGGGTTCGGGCCCCAGCCTGCGGGGCGGGCGTCGGCCCGGCCGGGCGCTCCGGCGCGGCCCTGTCGGTCGGGCTTCAGCCCGACAAGACACTCAGGCCGGGCGGGCCGGGGCGCGTTCAGGATTCTTGTCGGGCTGAAGCCCGACCGACCATTGCAGTCCGGCCGTCCGCGGCCGGCAACCAGAGGCAGGCTCACAGGCTATGGCGAAAACCATCGGATTCATCGGCGCCGGCAACATGGCGACGGCGCTGGCAGGCGGCATCGCCGCGCGCGGCTGGGCCGCCGCCGGCATCGCCCTGTCGGACGCCATTCCTGCCGCCCTCGAGCCGCACGCCGCCCGCGGCCACTTCACCAGCACCGACAACCGCGCCGTGGTCGAACGCGCCGACGTGCTGGTGCTGGCGGTCAAGCCGCAGGTCATGGCGCAGGTGCTGACGCCCCTGGCCGGCCTGGTGCAGGCGCGCCGCCCCCTCATCATTTCGATTGCCGCCGGCATCCCGGTGGCCAGCCTTGCGCACTGGCTGGGCGGCGACCTGCCCATCGTCCGCGCCATGCCCAATACCCCGGCCCTGGTGCAGGCGGGCGCCACCGGCCTCTTTGCCAGCACGGCGGTCAGCCACGAGCAGCGCGCCGAGGCCGAGGCCATCCTGGGCGCGGTCGGCCTCACCCTGTGGGTGGGCGAGGAGCGTCTGATCGACGCCGTCACCGCGGTGTCCGGCTCCGGCCCCGCCTATTTCTTCTATGTCATGGAAGCCATGATCGCCGCCGGCCGGGAGCTCGGCCTGGATGCCGACACCGCCCGCGCCCTGACCCTGCAGACCGCGCTCGGCTCGGCGCAGATGGCGATTGCCGCCGACGTCGGCCCTGCCGAGTTGCGCCGCCGCGTCACCTCCCCGGGTGGCACCACCGAGCGCGCCGTGGCCGCCTTCGATGCCGCCGGCCTCCAGGCCATTTTCAGCCGTGCCCTGGCCGCCTGCGCCGCCCGTGGCGCCGAGCTCGCCGAACAGCTCGGCAAGACCGACTAACCCCGCCTTTTCAGGAAGTCCGCATGAATCCCTTGCAGGAAATCGCCCGCCTCATCCTCAACACCGGCGTCGACCTCTATATCTTCATCCTCTGGCTGCGCTTCGTGCTGCAGGCCATGGGGGCAGACTTCTACAGCCCGCTGTCGCAGTTCACGGTGCAGGCCACGCGGCGGCTGGTCGATCCGCTCGACCGCCTGTTCCAGCGCCAGGCGCCGGCCGGCGTCATCAACATGCGCCGCTACCGGCCCAGCCGCTGGAGCTGGGGCTCTCTGATCCTGATCCTGCTGATCAAGCTGCTGCAGATCACCCTGGTCAGCTTCCTGGTCTACAAGCAGCAGCCGCCGGCCGTGCTGACCGGCTATCTGGCCGTGCTCAACTTCCCGGCCCGCGGCGAAGTGCTGATGATGATCCAGGGGCTGCTGCCCATGCTCCTCAACTTCTACTTCTACGCCATCATCGCCGGTGTGATCCTGTCCTGGGTGGCGCCGCACAATCCCAGCACCGGCCTGATCTTCCAGGTCGCCGAGCCCGTTCTCGCGCCCTGCCGCCGCCTGATTCCCTCGATGGGCGGACTCGACCTCTCGCCCATCATCGCCCTGCTGGGGCTGCAGATCGCCGAGATCATGCTGCGCTGGTCGGGCACCGAGGTGGCGCGCCTGCTGGGCCTGTGAGCCCGCCCGTCCGGCGCGACGGCGACGCCGTGGTGCTGGTCATCCATGCCCAGCCGGGGGCGCGCGAAAGCGCCTTCGCCGGGCTGCATGGCGATGCCCTCAAGCTGCGCCTGGCGGCGCCGGCCCTGGAGGGCAAGGCCAACCGCGAGCTCTGCCGCTTCCTGGCGGCAGCCTTCGCGGTGCCGCTGGCCTCCGTGGTGCTGTTGGGCGGCGAGGGCAGCCGCCATAAACGCGTCCGGATCGAGTCGCCGCGCGCCTGGCCCCCTGCATTGCAGGCGTGGCAGTGATATAACGGCGTAACGGCGTCGTCTCGGCGCTATCGCCTACCCCCTTTTTGCTATTCGGGATGCCCGCCGGCCCTGCCGGCCGGGCTCGTTCGAGGAAGCCGTACCGTCATGGATCAGCTGTCGCACCAGGTAGAAGCCTTTACCGCGTGGAAGCAGGCCATTGCCCGCGAAATCGCGCGCTACCGCAACTGGCTCAACAACCAGGGCCTCAACAACAGCGAAGTCGACGAGCGCCTGTCGGGGACGCTCAAGCAGCTGCGCTCCGACCGTATCCTGCTCGCCTTTGTGGGCGAGTTCTCGCGCGGCAAGTCCGAGCTGATCAATGCGATCCTGGGCAAGCACTATGGCCAGCGCCTGCTGCCCACCCGCATCGGCCGCACCACCATGTGCCCGACCGAGCTCTTCTACGACGCCACCGCCACCGGCGCCTACATCAAGCTGCTGCCCATCCAGACCCGCGCCGGCGGCATCTCGGTGCAGAGCTACAAGGAACAGCTCGAGCACTGGGTGCACCTGACCATCAACCTCGACGACCAGAACTCGATGAAGAAGGCCTTCACCGAGGTCTCGCAGACCCGAGAGGTGACTGCCGATGAAGCCGCGGGCCTGGGGTTTGATGTGCAGTTCCTGGAGCCGTCGATCGGCAAGAACGGCTATGTGCATATCCCGGCCTGGCGCCACGCCATCATCAATATCGACCACCCACTGCTGCGCCAGGGCCTGGCCATCATCGACACCCCTGGCCTCAATGCCCTCGGCGCCGAGCCCGAACTGACCCTGTCCCTGCTGCCGGAGGCCCAGGCCCTGGTGTTCGTGCTCTCGGCCGATACCGGCCTCACCGCCTCCGACTTCGCGATCTGGAACAACCATATCAAGGAGATCTCCCAGCGCCGCGGCGCCGCGGTCTATGCCGTGCTGAACAAGATCGACCTGCTCTGGGACGAGGACGAGGACGACGATGTGGCCGATGAGGCCGTGCTGCGCATCTCCCGCCTCACCGCCAAGCAGCTCAACCTGCCGCCGGCGCATGTGCTGGCGCTCTCCGCCAAGCAGGGCTACAAGGCCCGCCTGGCCAATGACCGCGAACTGCTCAAGCGCAGCCGCTTGGAGGCGCTGGAGTCCGCGCTCGCGCATTCCGTGGTCAACGCCAAGGAAGCCGCGCTGAAGACCTCGCTGGTGCGTGAGCTGTCCGACATGATCGAAGCCAGCCGCCAGGCCGTGCTCGCCCAGCGCGTGCGCCTGGAGGCCGAGGAACGGGTGCAGGCCAGCGGCAGTCGCGACACCGAGCACGAGCTGGTGCTGCTGACCCGCGCCACCCAGCAGGAGCAGATCGCCTATAACAAGCGCCTGACCTTCCTGCAGCAGAGCCGCAAGCTCATGGAGCAGCAGCTGCCGCGCCTGGTGAAGCCGCTGGATCCGGAGCAGCTGGGCGGGCACGGCGTCCGCGCCCGCGAAATGGCCGGCAACACCCGTCTGGGCATGGGCGTGCCGGGAGCCGTCACCCATTATTTCCAGGGCATCAAGTCCGACCTTGGCCAGTTCCGCCAGGAAGTCGAGACCACCCAGATGCTGATCCAGCGCCTGTACCAGCGCTACACCCAGGAAACCGGTGGCGCCGCGCCGCCGGTGCCCCGCTACGAGGCCGCCCGCTACCTGCAGGACATCGAGGAGCTGGAGGGCCAGGCCGCGCCCTACAAGAACCGCTTCAGCACGTTGCTCGGCAGCCAGCAAAAATTGTTCGAGCGTTTCTTCGACACCATGACCAGCCAGGCGACCGCCATCTATGGCCATGCCCGCACGGATGCCGAGCGCTGGTGCAAGCAGGCGCTGGCGCCGCTGATGCAGCAGACCCTGGAACACAAGAAGCGTCTGGAGCAGCAGATGGAGCGTCTGACCAAGCTGCGCAGCTTTGGCGAGAACCGCTTCGAGAAGTCCGGCTCCGTGCGCGAACAGCGCGAGGGCCTGCGCGAGCAGCAGACCCTGCTCGAGGACGTCCTGGGCCGGCTCAAGGATCCTGCCTTGGGCCATGGGGCTCTGGTCGCGGCGCCTGCGGCGGCGCCCCGTCCCGCGGCGGCCAAGCCGCCGGCGGCCTGAGCCGCAGCGCCGCCGGGCACGGCGCGAGGGCACGAGCCAGGGCTCGCGGCAGGTCCGGTGCCGCGGCTCGGCAGAGTGGCAGGTTGGGTTTAGGGCCGGCCGCCTCCGCAGCGCCAGCCGGCGTTCCCGGCGGTCGCCCGGGCCCGTTTCCCCTGATGGCCGCCATCGCCCCCGTCCCTTCCCGCCCTACGGCCCCGCCCTGTAGACTTGCGGGCCTTGCCACTGCCGTCACGCCATGCCCACGTCCATCCCCGCCGATTCCGTCGGCCTCGTCTCCGCGCAGACCGCGCATTTTGTCGAACCGCTCGAGCTCGAGTGCAAGCGCTCGCTCGCCGGTTATGACATCGTCTACGAGACTTACGGCGCCCTGAACGCGGCCCGCGATAACGCCGTGCTGATCTGCCACGCCCTTTCCGGCCATCACCATGCCGCCGGCTATCACAGCATGGAGGATGCCAAGCCGGGCTGGTGGGACGAGTGCATCGGCCCCGGCAAGGTCATCGATACCCGCCGCTTCTTCGTGGTCTCGCTCAACAACCTGGGCGGCTGCAACGGCTCCTCCGGCCCCTCCTCGCTGAACCCGGACTCCGGCCAGAACTACGGCCCCGATTTTCCGCTGGTCACCGTCAAGGACTGGGTCAACGCGCAGGCGCGGCTGGCCGACCGCCTGGGCATCGGCCAGTGGGCGGCCATTGTCGGCGGCTCCCTCGGTGGCATGCAGGTGCTGCAGTGGGCCATCGACTACCCGGAGCGCCTGCGCCATGCCGTGGTCATCGCCTCCGCGCCCAAGCTGTCGGCGCAGAACATCGCCTTCAACGAGGTCGCCCGCCAGTCCATCCTCACCGACCCGGACTTCCACGGCGGCCGCTACTACCAGTACGACACCTTTCCCAAGCGCGGCCTCATCCTCGCGCGCATGGTGGGGCACATCACCTATCTGTCCGACGAGGCCATGAAGCAGAAGTTCGGCCGCGACCTGCGCTCCGGCCAGTTCATGTACGGCTTTGACGTCGAGTTCCAGGTCGAGTCCTACCTGCGCCACCAGGGCGAGACTTTCTCGCGCAACTTCGACGCCAACACCTACCTGCTGATGACCAAGGCGCTGGACTACTTTGATCCGGCGCGCGAGTACGACAACGACCTCAACGCCGCCCTGCGCAAGGCGCGCTGCAAGTTCCTGGTGATCTCCTTCACCACCGACTGGCGTTTCTCGCCGGAGCGGTCGCGCGAGCTCGTCGATGCGCTGGTGCACGAGGGCAAGGACGTGGTCTATGCGGATATCGACGCGCCGCAGGGCCATGACTCCTTCCTGATGCCCATCCCGCGCTACCTTGACATCTTCGGCGCCTACATGAAGCGCATCGCCACCGGCCCCGCGCAGGAGACGATCCATGCGGCTTGACCTGAAGCTGGCGGAACAGTGGGTGAAGCCGGGCGCGCGCGTGCTCGACCTGGGCTGTGGCGACGGCGAGCTGCTGTCGCACCTGCGTGACAATTTTGGCGTGCACGGCTACGGCATCGAGATCGATCCCGATCGCATCACCGCGGCCATCGAGCATGGCGTCAACGTGATCCAGCATGACCTCAACCGTGGCCTCGGTAACTTCAGCGACGCCAGCTTCGACACCGCCATCATGACGCAGGCGCTGCAGGCCGTGGAAAAGCCGGATGAGCTGCTGGAGGACATGCTGCGCGTGGCGCGCGAGGCCATCATCACCTTTCCCAACTTCGCGCACTGGACGGCGCGCTGGTACATCGCCCTGCGCGGCATGATGCCGGTGTCCGAGGCGCTGCCCTACACCTGGTACAACACGCCCAACATCCACCTCTGCACCTTCCGCGACTTTGACGCGCTGTGCGCGGCCAAGGGCATCACCGTGCTGGATCGCCTGGCGGTGGACGGCGGCCAGCAGGGCAGCGTACTGGCGCGGTTGTTCCCCAATCTTTTTGGCGAAGTCGCGATCTATCGCGTCACCCGCCTGAGATCCGTGTAGGTCGGGCTTTAGCCCGACAGTGCATGGGCGCCGTCCCTGAACGACAATCACTGCCAACGCCAACGCCAACGCCAACGCCAACGCCAACGCCAACGCCAACGCCAACG
>JAZKHS010000042.1:0-36494 GCA_040385265.1 Pseudomonadota bacterium
GCGTGCAGCAGGCCCTGCTCAAGCTCATCGAGGGCACCGTCGCCTCGGTGCCGCCCCAGGGCGGCCGCAAGCATCCGCAGCAGGAGTTCCTGCAGGTGGACACTTCCAACATCCTGTTCATCTGCGGCGGTGCCTTCGCGGGCCTCGACAAGATCATCCGCAACCGCTCCGAGCAGGGCGGCATCGGCTTCAACGCCACGGTGAAGAGCAAGGACGAGACCAAGAGCGTGGGGGCGCTGTTCAAGGAAGTCGAGCCGGAGGACCTGATCAAGTTCGGCCTGATTCCCGAGTTTGTCGGTCGCCTGCCGGTGATCGCCACCCTCGAGGAGCTCAGTGAGGATGCCCTGATGGAAATCCTCACCGAGCCGCGCAATGCCCTTACCAAGCAGTACGGCAAGCTCTTCAACATGGAAGGGGTGGAGCTGGAGTTCCGCAACGAGGCCCTGCGCGCGGTGGCGAACAAAGCCATGGTGCGCAAGACCGGTGCCCGTGGCCTGCGCTCCATCCTGGAGGGCGTGCTGCTTGGCACCATGTATGAGCTGCCGTCTCTGGAGGGCGTTTCCAAGGTGGTGGTGGACGAGAAGACCATCGCCGGCGAGTCTGACCCGCTGTTCATTTACGAGAATACCGAGCCGACTCCCAAGGCCATGCCGGAATGACGCTGCAGGTCGGGTTCCGCCTGGCCTCAGCGGTCTGGCGCGCGGTTCGCGCCGGCGTGCCGCGATGCGGGGCAACCCGCTGATCCGTCTGAAAAAAGGGCCCTTGTGGCCCTTTTTTCTCGGGTTTTTTCCGTCTGTGCCCTTGTTTTTGAGCTATTCCTCCCTCAAACATTAAGCATTGCCATGCCCGGCGCTTTGCCGGCCGGCCCGAGGGTTAGCGAATGTACGAAGAGAACCAGCTCCTGGACCTCCCGCTGCTCCCGCTGCGTGACGTCGTCATCTATCCGCACATGGTCATCCCCCTGTTCGTGGGGCGCCAGAAGTCCATCCATGCGCTGGAGGCGGCCATGGCCGCCAACAAGCAGATCTTCCTGGCCGCCCAGAAGGATGCCGCGGATGATGATCCCCAGCAGGAGGGCCTCTATGCCATCGGCACGGTGTCCACCATCCTGCAACTCCTCAAGCTGCCTGACGGCACCGTGAAGGTACTGGTGGAAGGCAATTTCCGCGCCAGCGTCGACACCGTTACCGATACCGGCCGCTATCTCGTCGCCAGCGTGCAGGAGGTCGCCCCGGTGCGCCTGCGCGGCAGTGAGGCCGAAGTGCTGGCGCGCTCCCTGCTCAACCAGTTTGACCAGTACGTGAAGCTGTCCAAGAAGGTGGCGCCCGAGGTGCTGACATCGGTGTCCTCCATCGAGGAACCCTCGCGCCTGGCCGACACCATCGCGGCCCATCTCTCGCTGAAGCTGGAGGAAAAGCAGGAACTGCTGGAACACAACGATCTCCATGCCCGCATCGAGCACCTGATGGCCGTCATGGAGTCGGAAATCGACATCCTCAAGGTCGAGAAGCGCATCCGCGGCCGCGTCAAGAAGCAGATGGAAAAGTCGCAGCGCGAGTACTACCTGAACGAGCAGATCAAGGCCATCCAGAAGGAGCTGGGTGACATCAGCGGGGAAGGGGAGAACGAGATTGCCGAGATCGAGGCGCGCGCGCGCAAGGCCGGCATGCCCCTCGACGCCAAGAAGAAGGTCGAGGCCGAGCTCAAGAAGCTCAAGATGATGTCCCCGATGTCGGCCGAGGCCACCGTGGTGCGCGGCTATATCGACTGGATGCTGGGCGTGCCCTGGAAAAAGCGCAGCAAGGTCAGCATTGACCTCAAGCGGGCCAAGGAAATCCTGGACGCCGACCACTACGGGCTGGAAGAGGTCAAGGAACGCATCCTGGAATATCTCGCGGTGCAGTCGCGCGTGAAGAAGCTGCAGGGCCCGGTACTGTGCCTGGTAGGCCCCCCCGGCGTCGGCAAGACCTCGCTGGGCCAGAGCATCGCCAAGGCCACCCATCGCGAGTTCATCCGCATGGCCCTGGGCGGCGTTCGTGACGAGGCCGAGATCCGTGGCCACCGTCGCACCTACATCGGCTCCATGCCCGGCAAGCTCATCCAGAAGCTGTCCAAGACCGGAGTCAAGAACCCGCTCTTCCTGCTCGACGAGATCGACAAGATGGGCGTCGACATGCGCGGCGATCCCTCCTCGGCGCTGCTCGAGGTGCTGGACCCCGAGCAGAACAGCACCTTCAACGACCATTATCTTGAGGTCGACTACGACCTGTCCGAGGTCATGTTCATCTGTACCGCCAACTCCATGAATATTCCGGCGCCCCTGCTGGACCGCATGGAAGTGATCCGCCTGCCCGGCTATACCGAGGACGAGAAGGTCAATATCGCCCTCCAGTACCTGATCCCGCGGCAGATCCTGAATGCCGGCCTCAAGAACGCGGAACTGGCCGTGGACGAGGCCGCCATCCGCGACCTGATCCGCTACTACACCCGCGAGGCCGGCGTGCGTTCCCTGGAGCGCGAGATCGCCAAGATCTGCCGCAAGGTGGTCAAGCAGGCCGTGCTCGGCACGGCTGACGGCCAGGTCCGTGTGGGGGCGGACAACCTGTCCGACTTCTCGGGGGTGCGCAAGTTCAACTACGGCAAGGCCGAGGAAAAGGACCAGATCGGGCAGGTTACCGGGCTGGCCTGGACCCAGGTCGGCGGGGAGCTGTTGACCATCGAGGCGGCTTCGGTGCCCGGCAAGGGGCGCCAGACCATGACTGGCTCCCTGGGCGATGTCATGCAGGAGTCCATCAAGGCGGCCATGACGGTGGTGCGCTCGCGCTCGCGCCTGCTGGGCATCCCCCTGGAATTCCATGATACCCACGACATCCATATCCACATGCCGGAAGGGGCGACGCCCAAGGACGGTCCCAGTGCCGGCATCGGCCTTTGCACCGCCATCGTCTCGGTGCTGACGGGCATCTCGGTGCGAGCCGACGTCGCCATGACCGGCGAGATCACCCTGCGCGGCCAGGTGCTGCCGATCGGCGGCCTGAAGGAAAAGCTGCTGGCGGCGCACCGTGGCGGCATCAAGACCGTGATCATCCCCGAGGAAAACGAGCGTGACCTCAAGGAGATTCCGGACAATATCAAGCGGGACCTCAGCATCCGTACCGTGAAATGGATCGACGAAGTCCTGGCCATCGCCCTGACGCGCCTGCCGGAGCCATTGCCGGAAACGGCTCCGGCTGCGACGCTGGTGTCTGGTGTCAATAAGGACGATGAAGATGCAGAGGATCGCCTCAGCACGCATTGACAACGACAGATGGGTCAAAACCCAGGCCCCATGCGGCCTGGGTCGCGTTTTTCCGTCTTGACCCTCTGGGGGTCGGTTGCTATAAAGGCCGTTCGTTTTGGGGTGCGCCTCTTGCCCTCCTCGATAACACTCTCTTCCAGCTAATAGATCCTATAAAAAGGGGATTACCGTGAATAAATCTGAACTGATCGATGCCATCGCCGCCAGCGCCGACATCACCAAGGCTGATGCCGGTCGCGCGCTCGACGCCGCGGTTGAGTCCATCACCAATGCCCTGAAGGCCGGCGAGCAGGTCACGCTGGTGGGCTTCGGCACCTTCCTCGTCAAGGATCGTGCCGCCCGTACCGGTCGCAATCCCCAGACCGGCAAGGAAATCAGCATCGCTGCCAGCAAGGTGCCGGGCTTCAAGGCCGGCAAGGGCCTGAAGGATGCCGTGAACTGAGTGCGGCCTGCCGCCTGTTCCTGGTAGCACCTGCACCACGCGCGCCTTACTGGCGCGCTTTTTTTTAGTGACGCACGCGGTTGATGAGGTAAGAAATGGAATCCTTTCGTGCAATGGTCAAGGGCTGGCTCGGCAAATCCCTGCTGGCCCTGATCGTTCTGGTCATGGCCGGCACCGGTATCGAAATGTATTTCGCCGGGGGGCAGGTGATGGCCGCCAAGGTCAATGGCACCAAGATCGAACAGGTCGAGGTGGACCGCCTGGCTGATCGGCAGCGCCAGCAGATGATGGCCCAGATGGGCCAGAATGCAGATCCGGCGCTGATCGACAGCACCCGTATCCGCAAGGCAGTGCTGGAAGAGCTGATCAGCCGTGAACTGCTGGCCCAGCAGGCGCGCAAGAACGGCTACCTGATCTCCGACGCCACCGTCATGCAGCAGATCAGCGAAGTGCCGGCCTTCCAGCAGGACGGGAAGTTCAGCCGCACGCTCTATGAGCAGGTGCTACGCCAGAACGGCGAAAACCCGGCGACCTTCTTTGCCACCGCCAAGCAGCGCCTGGGCTATTCATTGCTTATCGAGGGCCTGAACCAGAGCGGCATCGTCACTTCCGGCGAGCTCGCCCGCCTGTCGTCCCTGGACGGCCAGAAGCGTGACGTGCATTTTGCCGGCGTGCCCTCGGCCCGCTACCTCGCCGAGGCCACCGCCAGCGACGCCGAGGTCAAGGCGTTCTACGAGGCTCACCAGGACCGCTTCACTACCCCGGAGACGGTCAGCCTGGAATACGTGACCCTGAGCCGCGCCGACTTCGTGGGCAGTGTCCAGCCCACCGCGGAGGAGATCCAGGCCCGCTACGACGAGCGCGTCAAGGCCCTCAGCGCCAACGAACAGCGCCAGGCGCAGCACATCCTGATCAATGTGGATGCCAAGACCAAGGACGCCGACGCCCTGAAGAAGATCCAGTTCATCGAGACACGTGCCCGCTCTGGCGCCGATTTCGCCAAGCTGGCTGGCGAGTACTCCCAGGATCCGGGCTCCGTCAGCAACGGCGGTGACCTGGGGTTGGCCGGTCGTGGCCAGTTCGTGGCCCCCTTCGAGCAGGCCCTCTTCAGTCTCAAGCCGGGCGAGATCTCCGCTCCGGTGAAGACCGAGTACGGTTACCACCTCATCAAGTTGAACCGTGTCGAGAAGGCGGCCGTGCCCACCCTGGCCGCCTTGCGCCCCGAGCTGGAGCGTGAAGTGCGTGAGGCCCGGGCCGAGGAGCAGTTCGCGGACACCGTGGAGAAGCTTGATGCCGCCATCTACGAGGCCTCTGACCTGAAGGAGCCGGCCCAGCAGTTCAAGCGTGCGGTGGGCACCACCGCGCCGTTTACCCGCCAGGGGGGGGGCGGCATTGCCGCTGACCGCAAGGTGCTGGAGGCGGCCTTCAGTGAAGACGTGCTCAAGGACGGCAAGAACTCCCAGGGCCTGCAGCTGGCCGATGGCAGCGTTGCCTGGATCCGCGTCGACCGTCATGTGCCGGCGGCCCTGCGTCCGCTGGCTGACGTCAATGCCGAGGTACGCAACCAGGTTCTGCTCGACAAGGCCAAGGCACGCGCCCGCGCGGTCGCCGACGCGGCCGTGAAGGCCCTGCGCGAAGGCGCCTCACTGGCGGATGTGGCTGCCCGGGAGAAGCTGTCCTGGACTGCTTCCCCCGGCCTGAGCCGTCGCACCGCCGGGGTGCCGCCGGAAGTGTTGCGCCTGGCCTACCGCCTGCCGCACCCTGCCGCCGGCAAGGTCAGTGCCGGTACGCATGACGCCGGCACGGCATTCGTGGTGGTGGCGGTGAGCCAGGTCATTCCGGGCGAGCCCGCCCCGGTGGCCGAGCTCGCCCAGGTGCGGACCGCCCTGAGCGAGAGCCGCAGCCAGCAGGAGCTGGCGGATTATGTCCGCTACCTGCGTGAACACGGCAAGGTGGTGGTGCGTAAGGATGGCGAACTCGCCACCGAGTAAGCCGACCATCGGACATAAAAAAGCCCGCGCATGCGGGCTTTTTTTATGTCCACTGCCAAGGGCAGGGGTCGGATCGAGCCTCTGCCACCGGGAGCGGGAGTCCTTGGGCGCGGATCAGCGCAGAAGGCCTGGTCCGTTCGCGCCCGGGGTGGTCAGGCCTGATCGAGGGGCGGCATGGCAACCGTGTTGAATCCGCCGTCGACATAAAGGATTTCGCCGGAAATGCCGGACGCCAGGTCGGAGCAGAGGAAGGCCGCGGCATTGCCGACTTCGTCGATGGTAACGTTGCGGCGCAGGGGGGTCGCCGCTTCGTTATACCCCAGCATCTTGCGGAAATTCTTGATGCCGCTGGCGGCCAGGGTGCGGATGGGGCCGGCGGAAATGGCGTTCACGCGGATGCCTTCGGGGCCCATGCTGGAGGCCAGGTAGCGCACATTGGCCTCCAGGGAGGCCTTGGCCAGGCCCATGACGTTGTAGTTGGGCACGACCCGCTCGGAGCCCTGGTAGGTCAGGGTGAGCAAGGAGCCGTTGCGGCCGGCCAGCAGCTTCTTGCCGGCCTTGGCCAGCGCGCTGAAGCTGAAGGAGCTGATCTCGTGGGCAATGCGGAAGCCTTCGCGCGTGGTGACGTCGACATAGTTGCCTTCAAGCTCGTGGCCGGGGGCGTAGCCCACCGAGTGCACGATGCAGTCTAGGCCATCCCAGTGCTTGCCCAGTTCGGCGAACACGGTGTCGATCTCGGCATCGCTGGCGACATCGCAGGGGAAGGTCAGGGTGGAGCCGAAACCGCCTGCAAATTCCTCGACGCGCGGCCGCAGCTTCTCGTTCTGGTAGGTAAAGGCGAGCTCGGCACCCTCGCGGTGCATGGCCTGGGCAATGCCGTAGGCGATGGAGAGCTTGCTGGCAACGCCTACGATAAGCACGCGCTTGCCGGTCATGAATCCCATGGTATGTCGTCTCCTGTTCTACCGGGTTTACTGCATAGTGACGCGTGGCGCCGCAAAGGGGGATGCGGCGCAGCCCCTTGGCCAGACTCCGAACGGTTACCCGGGGGCCAGGGGACGTGGCGGGCAGTATAAGCGTCCCTGGCAGAGGGCCGCGAGTGCGGCCAAGGTCCGATTGCAACGGTTTATATCAGCTCGGGCGAGAGAGGCAGGCTCAGTCCGCCAGGCCGGCTGCTTCCAGCAGCCGGCGGGTATATTCGGTCTGCGGGGCATGGAAGAGGGCGGCGTTGTCCTGGCATTCGATCATGCGCCCCTGCTGCATCACCAACACCCGGTGGCAGAAGGCGCGGACCACGGCCAGGTCATGACTGATGAACAGGCAGGCAAAGCCGTGGCGAGCCTGCAGGTCCTTGAGCAGGTCGATGATCTGGCGCTGCACGGTGCGATCCAGGGCGGAGGTGGGTTCGTCCAGCACGATCAGGCGAGGCGCCAGCACCAGGGCGCGCGCAATGGCGATGCGCTGGCGCTGGCCGCCTGAAAACTCGTGCGGGTAGCGGTGCCGGGTATCGGGATCGAGGCCGACGGACGCCAGCGCCGCCACCACGGCGCGATCGCGCTCGGGTGGCGCCATGCCTTGCACGGCCAGGCCCTCGCCCACGATCTCGCCCACTGTCATGCGCGGGCTGAGACTGCCATAGGGGTCCTGGAACACGATTTGCAGATCGCGGCGCAGTGGGCGCATGGCACGCTGGTCCAGGGTCAGCAGGTCGCGGCCAAGGAAGCAGGCGCGCCCCTGTGCCGGCAGCAGGCGCAGCAGGGCGAAGGCGAGGGTGGACTTGCCGGAGCCGGACTCGCCGACGATGCCGAGGCTCTCTCCCGGGCGCAGGGAGAAGGACACCGCGTCCACCGCAGTCAGGGATTCGATGGTCTTGCCGAGGAAGCTCCGGCGTAGCGGGAAGCGCACCACGATGGATTCTGCTTCGAGCAGGGGCTCGGCCGTCCCCGCCGGCAAGGGCACCGGGCTGCCAGCCGGGGTCGCCGCCAGCAGGTGGCGGGTATAGTCGTGCTGCGGAGCCGTGAAGACCTGCTCGACCGGGCCGCTTTCCACGGTCTCGCCATCCTTCATCACCACCACCTGCTGCGCATAGCGGCGTACCAGGGTGAGGTCGTGCGAGATCAGCAGCACGGCCAGGCCGAGCTTCTGCTGCAGTTCCTTGAGCAGGCCGAGGATCTGCGCCTGCAGGGTGACGTCCAGAGCCGTGGTGGGCTCGTCGGCAATCAGCAGCACGGGGTCGTTTGCCAGCGCCATGGCAATCATCACACGCTGGCGCTGGCCGCCGGACAGCTGGTGCGGGTAGGCGCCCAGGCGCTTGTCCGGATCGCGGATGCCGACCAGCGCCAGCAGTTCGAGCGTACGGGCGCGGGCGGCGGCGCGGGACAGGCCCTGGTGCACGAACAGCACCTCGCTGACCTGCTTTTCCACCGTGTGCAGGGGGTTCAGCGAGGTCATCGGCTCCTGGAAGATCATGCCGACCTTGTGGCCGCGGATCTGGCGCAGTCGGGTCTCGTCGGTACCCGTCAGCTCTTCGCCGCCAAAGCGGATGCTGCCCTCGATCCGCGCATGCGCCGGCAGCAGCTTCAGCACCGAGAGGGCCGTCAGCGACTTGCCGGAGCCGGACTCGCCGACCAGGCCCAGCATCTCGCCGCGGCCGATCGTGAAGGAGGCTCCACGCACGGGCATGCTCTCGCCGCCCTCCTGCGGGAAGCGGATACGAAGATCACGAATGGAAAGGACGGGAATGTCGGTCATGACAGGGGCGTCTTGCGCGGATCAAAGGCGTCACGTGCGGCCTCACCGATGAAGACCAGCAAGGTGAGCATGACGGAAAGGGTAAAGAATGCGGAGAGGCCGAGCCAGGGCGCGCTGAGGTTGTTCTTGCCCTGCGCCACCAGTTCGCCCAGGGAGGGCGAGCCCGGGGGCAGGCCGAAGCCCAGGAAATCCAGCGAGGTCAGCGTGCCGATGGCGCCGGTGAAGATGAAGGGCAGGAAGGTGAGGGTGGACACCATGGCGTTGGGCAGGATGTGCCGGAACATGATGCGTGCGTCGGACACGCCGAGGGCCCGGGCGGCGCGCACGTATTCCAGGTTGCGGCCGCGCAGGAACTCGGCGCGGACCAGCCCGGTGAGCTCGGTCCAGCTGAACAGCAGCATCAGGCCGAGCAGCCACCAGAAGCTCGGCTCGACCAGGCTGGCGAGGATGATGAGCATGAACAGCACCGGGAGGCCGGACCAGATCTCGATGAAGCGCTGGCCGTAGAGGTCGACGCGGCCGCCGTAGTAGCCCTGTGCGGCGCCGGCGGCGATACCGATGATCGAGGACACCAGGGTCAGCACCAGTGCAAACAGGATGGAGATACGGAAGCCGTAGAGCAGGCGAGCCACCACGTCACGGCCCTGGTCATCGGTGCCCAGCCAGTTGTCCGCCGAGGGCGGCGCCGGCGCCGGCACCGTCAGGCTGTAATTGATGGTCTGGTAATTGAAGCGGATCGGCGGCCACAGCATCCAGCCGTCCTTCTCGATGAGGCCGCTGACATAGGGGTCGCGATAGTCGGTGGCGGAATCGAACTGGCCGCCGAAGGCGGTTTCCGGATAATCCTTGAGCACCGGTATGTAAACCGAGCCCTGATGCAGCACCAGCACGGGTCGGTCATTGGCAAGGAACTCGGAGACCAGACTGAGCCCGAACAGGGCAAGAAAGAGCCAGAGCGACCAATAGCCGCGGCGGTGGGCCTTGAAGCTGCGCCAGCGGCGTTCGTTCAACGGGCTCATGCGCTGCTCTCCCGACTTTCGAAGTCGATGCGCGGGTCGACCAGCACATAGACGAGGTCGGACACCAGCTTCAGCAGCATGCCCACCAGCGTGAAGATGAACAGGGTGCCGAAGATCACCGGGTAGTCGCGGTTCAATACCGACTCAAAGCCGAGCAGGCCAAGGCCGTCCAGGTTGAAGATGACCTCGATCAGCAGTGAACCGGTCAGGAAGACCCCGACCAGCGTGGCGGGGATGCCGGCGATAATGATCAGCATGGCATTGCGGAAGACATGACCGTACAGCACCTGGCGTTCCTGAAGTCCCTTGGCGCGTGCTGTCAGCACATACTGGCGGTTGATCTCGTCAAGGAAAGAGTTCTTGGTGAGGATGGTCAGCGTGGCGAAGCCCCCGATGCTCATGCAGAGCGTGGGCAGCACCATGTGGTGGGCATAGTCCAGGGCCTTGCCCCAGGCGGATAGCTGGTCGAAATTCTCCGACACCAGGCCCTGCATGGGAAACCACTGCCAGTAGCTGCCCCCGGCGAACAGCACGATGAGCAGGATGGCGAACAGGAAGCCGGGGATGGCATAGCCGGCGATGATCACGCCCGAGCTCCAGACGTCAAAACGGCTGCCGCTGCGCAGCGCCTTGCGGATGCCGAGCGGGATGGAAATCAGGTAGATGATGAGGGTGCTCCACAAGCCCAGCGACACCGAGACCGGCATTTTCTCGGCGATGAGCCCGATGACGGTCTTGTCGCGGAAAAAACTCTGGCCGAAATCGAGGCGGGCATAGCTTGTCAGCATCAGCCAGAAACGCTCGGGCGCGGACTTGTCAAAACCGTACTGCCGCTTGATGTCTTCTATCAACTCCGGATCGAGGCCCTGGGCGCCGCGGTACTTGGTATTGGTGCCGGGGCTGCCGGCCTCGCCGCCGGCGCCGCCGCCGAGGCGCGCGGCGGTGGAACTGTCGAGGCCCTGCAGGCGCGCCACTGCCTGGTCGACCGGGCCGCCGGGGGCGGCCTGCACGATCAGGAAGTTGATGAGCAGGATCCCGAACAGCGTCGGGATGATCAGCAGCAGGCGGCGCAGGATGTAGGCGGGCATGGTCCCGGAGCGTCCTTACTTCTGGGGCTTGTTCTGGAAGGCGCGGATCTGCGCCTGGCGCTGCGCGTTGATCCACCAGGTGTCAAAGCCGGTTCCGTACTTCGGCTTCAGCTTCGGACGATCGAAGAAGTCCCAGTAGGCCAGGCGGTCGCTGCCGATGTGGTACTGCGGAATCACGTAATGCCCTGCGCGCAGCACGCGATCCAGCGCGCGGGTGCGGTATACCAGCTGCTCGCGGCTGGGCGCCGCAATGATCTGGTCCACCAGTGCGTCCACCACCGGGTGCTTGAGGCCCATGAGGTTGCGGCTGCCGGGCTGGTCGGCGAAGGCCGAGCCCCAGAAGTTGCGTTGCTCGTTGCCGGGCGACAGCGACTGCGGCACGCGGTCGATTAGCATGTCGAAGTCGAACTTGCGCTGGCGTTCAATGTACTGCGGCACATCCACGGTACGGATCTTGAGGTCGATGCCGAGGCGCGCCAGGTTCTGGCGGAAGGGCATGATGACGCGCTCCATTTCCGGCTGCACGTTCAGCAGCTCTATGCCGAAGGGGCGGCCATTGCGGTCGGTGAGCTTGCCGTTGCGGATCTGCCAGCCGGCGGCGGCCAGCAGCTGCTGGGCCTTCATCAACTGGGCGCGGATATTGCCGGAGCCATCCGTTTTGGGCGGAACCACGGCCGGGCCGAAAACGCTGGCCGGCAGCTGCTTGCGGAAGGGCTCGAGGATGGCCAGCTCTTCCCTGCCGGGGGCGCCGCGGGCGGCCAGCTCGGAATTGGCAAAGTAGCTGTCAGTGCGGGTATAGGCGCCATAGAACAGGGTGCGGTTGGCCCACTCGAAGTCATAGGCATAGCCGAGCGCCTCGCGCACGCGCACGTCCTGGAATTGCGGGCGACGCAGGTTATAGACAAAGCCCTGCATGCCGGCCGGATTCTCGTTGGCCAGTTGCGCCTTTTTCACCAGGCCGGACTTCACCGCGGGGAAGTTGTAGTCCACGGCCCAGGTCCGGGCCTTGTTCTCGACGCGGAAGTCGAACTGGCCTGCCTTGAAGCCCTCCAGCGACACCGTCTTGTCCCGGTAGTACACGTAGGTCATGCGATCAAAGTTGTTGCGCCCCCGGTTCACCGGCAGCTGCGCCCCCCAGTAGGACGGGTTGCGACGGTAGCTGATGCTGCGGCCATTATCGACCCGGTCGACCACATAGGCGCCGCTGCCCACCGGGATTTCCAGGCTGGTGCTGTTGAAGCTGCGCTTTTCCCAGAAATGTTTCGGCAGGATCTGCAGTTGCCCGACGATCATCTGCAGCTCGGGGTTGTTGGCATTTGCAAAGGTGAATTTCACGCGACGGCTGTCCAGCGCCTCGACTTTCGCTACGTCCTCATAGTAGGCGCGGTACTGCGGATCGCCGTCCTTGCGAATGATGTCGAAGCTGAATACCACGTCGGCCGGCGTGACGGGCTTGCCGTCGGAGAAGCGGGCCGCCGGATTGAGGTGGAAGATGATCCAGGACTTGTCGGCGGGATCGCGCTCGATCTTTTCGGCCAGCAGGCCGTATTCGCTGAAGGGCTCGTCATCGGCCTTCAAGGTCAGCGTGTCGTAGATGCTGGAGATGCCATCGGCGGGCACCCCCTTGTTGATAAAGGGGTTCAGGCTGTTGAACGTGCCAAGGGCCTCCAGCCGTACTTCGCCGCCCTTGGGGGCGTCGGGATTCACGTAGGCGAAGGCCTTGAACCCGGCCGGGTATTTCGGCGCCCCGTGCAGCGCAATGCCATGGCTGGTGACGGGTGCGGCATGGCCGTTGAGGATGACGAGACCGAAAAGGAGCGTGCCCAGGGAACGAAGCGACATGAGGAAGTCCTTGTCAGGAGATGGCGGAGGCGACGACCGGATCTTTTACCACATCCGCGCGGGCGGATTAAGGTCGTCGGAGGGGCGTCCGCGCTGTGCCCGCCTCGGCTGTTGGGGTTGTGTAACAGCTTGGGCGGGCCACCTGGGCGGGAAGGGCGGGTGGACTCAGCGGGCGCGCTTGCCGCCGCGGCCGGCAGCGTAGATCACCAAAGCTTGTCCGGGGTTGATCGTGTTGCGCTTGCCGTTCCAGTTGCGGATCTGCTTGACAGAGACGTTGTGGCGGCGGGCAATGGAAGACAGGGTATCGCCCTTCTTCACCTTGTAGGTGATCTTGCGCATGCCCTTGGGTGCCGTGGCGACCCGGGTCGTGGCCTTGACCTGCTTCAGGGTCAGTACCTGCCCCGGACGCAGCTTGGCGCGGGTGCCCATGCCGTTGAGCCGCGCCAGCGCCTTTACGCTCAGCCCGTGGCGGCGGGCGATGGCGCCCAGGGTATCGCCACGCTTGACCTTGTAGATCTTGCGTTTGACCACTTGGCGCGGTGCCAGCGGGCTCCGGTCCAGCTTCATTTCCTGGCGCAAGGCCAGGTATTCGGTGCTGACGTTGCCCCGTGCGATGGTCAGCGTCCGGCCGGCCGCCAGCTTGTCGGAAGACAGCTTGTTCAGCTCGCGCAGGGCTTGCGGCGCCATGCCGAACTGTCGCGCCACCTTGAACAGGGTGTCGCCGCGCTTGACGGTGTAGAGCTGCGCCAGCGTCGCCTGGGGCGCCGGCAGGGCCGCGATGTCGGCTTCGAAGTCCGGCGGCAGGCCGGCCGGCACCAGCAGTCGATGCGGGCCGTCCGGATCGGTGGACTGGCGCTTGAAGCCGGGGTTGAGCTGGTAGAACTCCTTGAGGGACAGGCCGGCGATACTGGCGGCCTGTGGCATGTCGACCTGGCGCTGGATGCTGATGACGCGGAAGAAGGGCTGGTTCAGCACGGGTCGAAGGTCGACACCATAGGCTTCGGGCGTCTTCACGATCTGCGCCATGGCGAGGAAGCGCGGCACGTAGGACCGTGTCTCCGCCGGCAGGCGCAGGCTCCAGAAGTCGGTGGGCAGGCCATCGGCACGGTTGCGGTCGATGGCCCGCTGCACGGCGCCGGGGCCGGCGTTATAAGCGGCAAGCACCTGCTGCCAGTCGCCGAACTTTCGATAAAGCAGGCTCAGGAAGTCATAGGCGGCACGGGTTGACTCGATCACGTCACGGCGGCCGTCGAACCATTCGTTCTGCTTGACGCCCATGAAGCGCGCGGTGCCGGGAATGAATTGCCACATGCCGGCCGCATTGGCGTGGGAGTAGGCAAAGGGATCGTAGGCACTCTCGATGATGGGCAGCAGCGCCAGCTCGGTGGGCATGTTCCGCTTCTCGGCCTCACTCACCGTGTAGTGCAGGTAGCGGGTGGCGCGGCGCGCCATGCGGTCCAGGTAGGTGCTGTTCTTCAGGTACCAGTTGCGCTGGACCTCAATACGCTCGTTGTCGACCGTGGTATCGATCTGGGCGCCCTTGCGCAGGCGGTCCCACAGGTTGCCAAGGGCCGCAAGCTCCTCGGCGCTGTATTGGCCGGCGGCAACCTCCGAGTCATCCAGGTCGGATTCCTCCACGCTCGGCAATACCACCTCGAACTCATCGTAGGGATCGCCCTCGGCGTCGCTACCCTCGGTGCCGGCTGCGGCTGCGGCCGTCTCCTCGCCGTCAGCTCCGGCGCCATCTGCCGGATCGGCTTCTTCGCCCAGCAGCTCCAGCGTGGAGTTGCCCGGGGTGTCGGGAAGATGGTCGAGACTGGCCGGGATAAGGGCGTGGGCGGACGTGTCGGCCGCCTCGGCGACGGAGACGGCCGCCGCGGCAGGCACTGCGGCCGGCGTTGTCGCCGGGGCCGGTGCTTCTTCCGGCTTGCTGCTGAACCAGCCGGCCTGGGCAGGGGTGGCCAGCGCCAGCCAGAGAGCGGCGATCAGGGAGCGGCAGTGGATGCCGCGCGGCGTAATGCCGGTGATGGGGGAGCCAGAAGGCATGCAGACCACTCGCGTATCGGTCAAAAGACGGGGGATTCTAGGGATCCGCCCTAGGCTGGGGCAAGCAAAAGTCCGGGCTGAGTTTGGGGATTTGGTAAGCAAGTCTCGTCAAAAGACCGCGAACAGGCCGGAAATGTGACGGACTAGAAGCCGTCCTTCCAGGCACGCAGCGCGGCCAGGGTTTGCAGGCCGGGACTGAGCGGTCGCCCGGCCTCGGCCGTCGCCCTGGCCACGACAGTGGCCACCTCCGACCTCAGGAAGGGGTTGTAGCGGCGTTCATCGCCCAGCCGGACGGGGAGGGTGGGAAGCCCGCGGGCGCGCCGCTCGCGGGCCTCCACCTCCCGCCGTGCCAGGTCGGGGTTATCCGGCTCCACCGCGGCGGCAAAGCGAAGGTTGGCGAGGGTGTATTCATGGGCACAGCAGACCAGGGTATCGTCCGGCAATGACGCCAGTGCCTGCAACGAGCCGTAAAGCTGTGCCGGGCTGCCCTCGAAGAGGCGGCCGCAGCCGGCACTGAACAGGGTGTCGCCGCAGAACAGCAGGCCGGACTCGGGCAGGTAAAAGGCAATATGGCCCAAGGTATGGCCAGGAACAGCGATGACCTCGATGCGGCCGAAGGGGGGCAGGTCCAGGTGTTCACCGCCACCTGTCACGGTATCGACGCCGGCAATGCCCTCGGCAGGGCCGAATACCCGGGCCGGCCGGGCGGCCTTCAGGGCGGCTACGCCCCCGGTATGGTCCAGGTGGTGATGGGTCAGCAGGATGTGGTCCAACTGCAGCTGCCCGCGCGCCAGCCACGCTTCCACGACGTCGGCGTCACCCGGATCCACGACGAGAGCGCGGCCCGCGCAGGCGACGGCCCAGATATAGTTGTCGTGGAAGGCGGGGAGAGCGACGGGGTGCAGCGGCATGATGGCGCTCCGGCAGCAAAACAGGCTTCAATAAGGGCAAGGAGTCTAGCGCAGGCCCTCCGCCTGCGCGCCACCGGGGATGACCATGCCTTTGCCGCGACTGTTCCGCACCGACGCGCCCCTGGACCTGCAGCCGGACCTGCGCACCTGGTTCGCCGGGGACCTGGGCGCCTATCTGCGTGCCGAGGAAACGCATCTGCTGGAGCAGGTCCTGCCGGATCTCTTCGGCTACCATGCGCTGCAGGTCGGCCGTGTGGTTGATGACAATTTGCTGGCCAGTTGCCGTATCCGGCACTGCTGCCTGGTGGATGCCGAGTCACCGGACGTGCCGGGGCTGTCACCCTTGCGCGCCTGTCCCGAGCACCTGCCATTTGCCAAGGATAGCCTCGACCTCGTGTTCATCCACCATGGCCTGGATGCGGCGCCCAGTCCGCATGCCCTGCTGCGCGAGGCGGCACGCGTGTTGATCCCTGAAGGGCATCTGGTCATCGTGGGCTTCAATCCCTGGAGCTTGTGGGGGCTGTGGCGACTGTTCCGTTTGCCGCGCGCCGATCCCTTGCCCTGGCTGCGGCGGCCACTTAGCGTGCATCGTCTGGCGGACTGGCTGGCCTTGCTGGATTTCGAAGTCGTGGGCCTGGAAGGTGTATGCTTCGCCCCTCCTTTTGGACGCCCCGGACTCCGCCGACGCTTTGCGTGGCTGGAAACCCTGGGTCGCCGGTACTGGGGACAGGCAGGCGCCGCCTATGTGCTGCTTGCCCGCAAGCGGGTCTCCTGTTTGACCCCCGTCGAGATGCGACGCCAACGCATGCTGCCGACACCGTCACCGATGCTGGCCACCGAGGCGCGCGTTCGGCGCTGGATGATGGAAAACGAGAACGAATGAGCGAAGTCGATCTGTATTGCGATGGCGCCTGTCGCGGCAATCCCGGCCCGGGCGGCTGGGGCGTGCTGCTGCGCAGCGGCAGCCATGAAAAGCGGCTCTACGGCAGTGCGCCGTTGACCACCAATAACCGCATGGAGCTGCAGGGCGCCATCGAGGGCCTGGCGGCCCTGCGCAAGGACTGCAGCGTCACCGTCTGGACCGACTCCGAGTACGTCAAGAAAGGCATGACGGAGTGGATCGAGGGCTGGAAGGCGCGGGGCTGGAAGACATCCTCCCGGCAGCCGGTCAAGAATGCAGACCTGTGGCAGCGCCTGGAAGCCGAGACGCTGCGTCACCAGGTGGAGTGGCGCTGGGTAAAAGGCCACGCCGGTCATGAAGGCAACGAGATCGCCGACCAGCTCGCCAACCAGGCGGTCGACGAGATGCTGGGCAAGACAAGGGTAAAGGCCTGATGCGACAGATCATCCTAGATACCGAGACCACCGGCATTGATCCCGGCCAGGGCCATCGCCTGATCGAGGTTGGCTGCCTGGAGCTCGTCAATCGTCGCCTGACCGGGCGCAGCTTCCACCGCTATGTGAACCCCGCCCGGGAAGTCGAGGCCGAGGCCATTGCCGTGCACGGCTTGACCAACGAGTTCCTCGCAGACAAGCCCCTGTTTGCCAGCATCGTCGACGAATTCCTGGACTTCGTGACGGGCGCCGAACTGGTCATTCACAACGCGGCCTTCGACGTTGGCTTCCTTAATAACGAGCTACGCCTGCTCAACCGGGGCCTGCCGCCGATCGATACGGTCTGCGGCGTGCTCGATACCCTGCGGCTGGCCCGTGACAAACACCCGGGGCAGAAGAACAACCTCGACGCGCTGGCCCGGCGCTACGGCGCCAACAGCCGCGACCGCACCTACCATGGCGCCTTGCTCGACGCCGAGATCCTGGCCGATGTCTATCTCGCCATGACCGGGGGGCAGGTCGGCCTCTCGCTCGGACAGGAGGAGGCGGACGGCGGTGGCGGGCCTCGCAGCGAAGGCCTTCGGCCCCTGGCGGCCGACCGTCCACGCCTGCCCGTCATCCGCGCCGATGCCGATGAGCTCCAGCGTCACGAGGATAGGCTGGTGGTGCTGGACAAGGCCGCTGGCGGCCCTTGCCTGTGGCGGCGCCTGGCTGGCGCCTGACCGGCTTTGGCGAGGTCCCCGTTTTTTGAAGCAGGTCAAAGGCTTGCACGGCAAATTTGACCGCATTTCGCGGTCGTGCCAGAGTGGGGCATCTGTGGCGATCCGCAGCGCAGGCCGGGCGGTGGCCTGGCCGTCACAAACCAAGAAAAACAGCTCAGGACAGCAATAATGGCGCGTGTGTCGAGTCCCGCTTCCCTCAACCTGATCCGCCCCGAGGTGGATGCCAACCTGGCCCAGGTCGAGGCGCAGATCAGCTCCTTCGTGGAAGACAGGGAGAATCCCGCGATCCTGGGGTCCTGCGTGGAGAACCTGCACCAGGTGCATGGCGCCTTGCGCATGGCCGACCTGCCGGGTGCCATGGAGCTTGCCGATGCGCTGACCCGGGTGTTGCGCCAGGTCCAGGACAAGGGCGAGGCGGCGGCCGAGGAAGACTTTGCTGCGCTGGGTCATGGCATCATGGTGCTGGGCCACTACCTCGAGTACGTGCAGCTGCACCACGTTGCCTGGCCCCAGCTGCTGCTGCCCGCCATCAACCAGGTGCGGTCCGCCATGGGGGAATCGCCCCTGCCGGAAGGGTACTTCCTGCACCTTGCGGCGTTGCCCGCTGCGCCGTCGGTGACGCGTCTCGAGCTCACCCCGGCGCAGCTTGGCGCGCTGGTGCGGCGCATCCGCGCCATGTACCAGACCAGCCTGATCGCCGTCATCCGCGACCAGGCGGACGTACCCCATTTCCGCATGATGATACGAGCCTGCGAGCGCGCCGTTCAGGTCTGTGGCAGCCGCCCGCAGGCGTTGCTGTGGTGGGCGGCCGGCGCCGCCCTGGAGGCCCTGCAGGGTGGCGTCGCCCTCAACCTCCAGCGCAAGCAGTTGCTCGGCCTGCTCGATCGGCAGATCCGGGCCATGGCGCAAAACGACGGGAATGGCCAGCCGGATCGCCAGTTGCTCGCAGATTGCCTGTATCTGGCCGCGTTGGCCGCGGGCGGCGACCGTGTCCAGCAGGTTCGCAAGGCGTTCGCGCTCGAGGGCCTCTGCCTGACCCAGGAGCAGATGACGGCGGAATACGAAGTGATGTGCGGTCCCGGGGGCTCGGTTATCCGGACCGTGGCGCAGGTGCTGACTGATGAGCTCGCGCAGATCAAGGACACCCTCGACATCATGTCGCGTGGCTCCAAGAATGATCCCGAGAGCTACGTTGCCATGGCCGACAGCCTGTGCCGCATTTCCCAGACCCTGGTCATGCTGGGCCTGCTGGACAGCAGTCAGGCCATTCGCCGCCATGCAGACGTCGTGCGCGGCTGGACCGGTGAAGCCGACATGACGGCCCTGAGCAACCTTGTCGATGCCGTCATGGACGTTGAAAACGGTGTCGCCGGCCTCGTACGCCGCGTCACGCCGGGCGCCGAGGAGCAGGGCAGCAATCCGCAGGTTTCCATTCACCAGCTCGACGAGGCGCGCGCACTGCTGGTCGCCGAGTCCCGCTCCGGCCTCTCGCTGGTGAAGCGTGCCATCAGTTCCTACCTCGACTCCAATCGCGACCTGCTGCACCTGGCCAATGTGCCGGCCACCCTGCAGTCGGTGTCCGGCGGCCTGTCTTTCCTGGGGATTGCCCGCGGGGCAGCCGTGCTGCATTCCTGCGCACGCTTCATCGATACGCACATGCTCGGTGGCGATGAGCAGCCCGGCCTGGCCGCGATGGAAACCCTGGCGGATGCCATATCCAGCGTGGACTATTACCTGGAGAGTCTGGAGGCGAACAAACCCATTGGCGAGGGCATCCTGGAGATCGCCGAAGACAGCGTGGCCGAACTGGGATTCCCTGTGGCCGCCGTGCGGGCCGCCTGATGCAGTTTGACCCTGCGACCCGGGTACCCGACCATCTCGACGGTGACCACCTCTGGCTGGTATTCCAGGGGGGACGTGTGCTCGTGGGCGAAGAGCTGGTCAGCCAGCCCTTTCCGGTCTTGCGCGACGTGGCCTGGCTTGGCATGGATGAGTTGGCGAGGGAGTACCTGGGCCAGTTGGGCGATCGTGGCGTATTCGCAGTGTCCGTATCCGACGCCGCCGTGCCTCCCTCCAGCTATCGCTTTGATGACCTGCGTCGCCTGCTGGGCCAGACCGATGACGTGTTGTTCGCACTCGCCGGCCGTGCCTTCCAGGTGCTGGAGTGGGAACGCAACCACCGCTTTTGCGGACGCTGCGGTAGCTCCACCGAGGCGCATCCCCAGGGCGAGCGCTCGCGGGTTTGTCCGTCCTGCCGCCTGTCGTCCTATCCCCGCATCAATCCCTGCGTGATCGTGGCCGTGACTCGCGGCGAGGAGCTTCTGCTGGCGCGTGCGCAGCGCTTTACCCGGCCCATGTTCAGTACCTTGGCCGGCTTCGTGGAAGCCGGCGAAAGTGCAGAGGAAACCCTGCACCGCGAGGTTCGCGAGGAAGTGGGCGTTGAAGTGACCAACCTGCGCTATTTCGGAAGCCAGTCCTGGCCCTTCCCCAATAACCTGATGCTGGGCTTCCATGCGGAGTATGCCGGTGGCGAGCTGGTCATCCAGGAGGACGAGATCGCCGAGGCCGGCTTCTTCCGCTTTGACGAGCTGCCGCCCATTCCGCCGGCCGGCAGCATCGCCCATGCCCTCATCCAGGATTTTGTTGCGCGCTGCCGCGCCCGTGCCGGCTGACGCTGTTCCGCTCCTGTTCCTTGCGCGTCGTGGCACGCGCGGGGGTATCATTCGCGCATCACCGACTCCCGAGGAAATTGCCCAGTGCTAGACCTGCTGCTCCAATACGGCTTGTTCCTGGCCAAGACCCTCACCGTGGTCGTGGCCATCATCATCGTCGCCATCTTCGTTGCCAATGCCGGAGGGCGCCGGCGCGGCCAGGAAGAGGGCTACATCGAGGTCACGGCCCTGAACGAGCGTCTGGACGATTACGCCGACACGCTTCGCGAGGCCATCCTTGACGAGCAGGAGCGCAAGGCCTGGCACAAGGAGCAGAAGAAAAAGGACAAGGTGGAAGGCGCCCGGAAGAAGGAAGCTACGCGCCCGCGGGTCTACGTGCTGAATTTCAATGGCGATATCCGGGCGTCGGCGGTGGAAATGCTGCGTCGGGAGATCACCACGGTGCTGACTCAGGCCGATTCCGCCCATGACGAGGTGGTGGTGTGCCTGGAGAGCCCGGGCGGACTCGTGCATGGCTATGGCCTGGCCGCCTCCCAGCTGTCGCGCATCCGGCAGAAGGGAATAGCGCTCACCATTTGCGTGGACAAGGTGGCGGCCAGTGGCGGCTACATGATGGCCTGCATCGGCAACCGCATCCTGGCGGCGCCATTTGCCGTAGTGGGGTCCATCGGCGTGGTGGCCCAGTTGCCCAACTTCCACCGCCTGTTGAAGAAGAACGACATCGATGTCGAGCTCATGACGGCGGGCGAGTACAAGCGAACGGTGACCGTATTCGGCGAAAACACGGATGCTGACCGCGCCAAGTTCCAGGAAGAGCTGGACGACACCCATGCCCTGTTCAAGGACTTCGTGTCACAGAACCGGCCACAGGTCGAGATCGGCCGGGTCGCGACGGGTGAGCACTGGTACGGGCAGCGCGCCCTGGACCTGAAGCTGGTGGACGAACTCAAGACCAGCGACGAATATCTGGAAGAAAGGGCCCGTAGCGCTGAGCTCTTCGCCATCCGTTACCAGCCGCGGCACCGGCTGCTGACCCGGCTTGGCCTGACGGCCGAGTCCAGCGCCGACCGCCTGCTGTTGCGCTGGTGGGATCGGCTGCAGCATCGCCCCCGCGTCTGAGCCAGGTCATCCTTGCATGAAAAAGGCGGCCAATGGCCACCTTTTTCATGATTGTCGACTCCAGGGCCGGCGAGGAGGTCTCACCTCCCTGCGGCGGCACCCGCCGGTGGAGCCTTGTCGCGCATCCCCTGACGGCGGCGCCCGGGTACGGCTACTTCACGCCCGACAGGGCGACGTTCACCGCAATGATGACGCCAATGATCATTACCAGGGAGAAAATGACGCCGGCAATAATGAAGGGCACCGGATTGTTGCTGTTGAAATCGCGCTTGCGGTTGGCCTCGGTCTGCACGCCAAACCAGGCCCGAAATACGCTGCCCAGCACGGTGAAGGCGTTGACCTCGCGCAGCTCGCGCTCGTCCTCGCGCAGCTCCTGCTGCAGTTTCTGCTCTTTATCCGCCGCGTCCGGGCGGGTTTCATGCTCGCTCATGATGCCTCCTCACGATCATTCCGGTTCATAGCCCAGGTTGGGTGACAGCCACTTCTCGGCCGTGCGCCGGTCCCAGCCCTTGCGCTTCGCGTAGTCCAGCACCTGGTCTTCCTCGAGCTTGCCGATATTGAAGTAGGTGCTGTCCGGGTGCGAGAAATACCAGCCGCTGACGGCCGCCGTCGGGTACATGGCGAAATGCTCGGTCAGCTCAATGCCGGTATTGGCCGTGGCATCCAGCAGACGGAACAGCGTCGCCTTTTCGCTATGGTCCGGGCAGGCCGGATAGCCAGGCGCGGGACGGATGCCGGCATAGCGTTCCTTGATCAGGCTCTCCTGGTCCAGCGCTTCAAACGGTGCATAACCCCAGAACTCACGGCGGACGCGCTCGTGCAGGTGCTCGGCAAACGCCTCGGCCAGCCGGTCAGCCAGCGCCTTCACCAGGATGGCATTATAGTCATCGCCCGCCTTCTCGAACTCCTTCGCGAACTCGTCGCAGCCATCGCCTGCCGTCACCGCAAAGCCGCCGACATAGTCGCGCGCCTGCGTCGCTTCCGGGGCAATGAAGTCGGCGAGCGAGTAGTTGGGCTTGCCCGACACCTTGTCGCTCTGCTGGCGCAGGTGGTGCAGGGTGGCCAGCACTTCGCCACGGCTGTCGTCGGCATAGACCACGGTGTCGTCATGGCCCTGGCGGGCGGCCGGCCACAGCCCGATCACGCCGTGCGCGCGCAACTTTTTCTCGCGGATGATGCGCTCCAGCATGGCGCGGGCATCGTCGTAAAGGGCGCGGGCGGCTTCGCCCACGACCTCGTCCTGCAGGATCGCCGGGAACTTGCCTGCCAGCGACCAGGAAATGAAGAAAGGGGTCCAGTCGATGTAGGGCAGCAGGGCTTCCAGCGGATAGTCACGCAGCACGGTGAGGCCGGGCTGGCGCGGTACCGGCGGGGTGTAGCCATCCCAGTCGAAGGCAAAGCCGTGCCTCACTGCGTCGGTGTAGGCCATGCGCTCGCCGCGCGGCTTGCGATTGGCATGGCGGACGCGGACTTCCTCGTATTCCGCCTGGCGCTGCTTCACGAAATCGGGCTTCAGTTCCTTGCTGAGCAGGGAAGTGGCCACCCCCACCGCGCGCGAGGCGTCCGAGACATAGATCACGGCATCATTGCGGTACTGCGGCTCGACCTTCACCGCGGTGTGCGCCTTGGAGGTGGTGGCGCCGCCGATCAGTAGCGGCACCTGGAAGTCCTGGCGCTGCATCTCGCGCGCCACGTGCACCATCTCGTCCAGGGAAGGCGTGATCAGGCCGGAGAGACCAATGATGTCGACCTTCTCGCGGCGCGCCGTCTCCAGGATTTTCTCGGCCGGCACCATCACGCCCATGTCGACGATGTCGTAGCCATTGCAGCCCAGCACCACGCCGACGATGTTCTTGCCGATGTCGTGCACGTCGCCCTTCACCGTGGCGAGCAGGACCTTGCCCTTGCTCTGGATCGCGCCGCCTTTCTCGGCTTCGATGAAGGGGATGAGATAGGCCACGGCCTGCTTCATCACGCGCGCCGACTTCACCACCTGGGGCAGGAACATCTTGCCGGCGCCGAAGAGGTCGCCGACCACGTTCATGCCGGCCATGAGCGAGCCTTCGATGACGTGGATGGGGCGCTCGGCCTTCTGCCGCGCTTCCTCGGTATCCACTTCGATAAAGGCCGTGATGCCCTTGACCAGGGCGTGTTCCAGGCGCTTCTCGACCGGCAGGCTGCGCCACTCGAGCTCGCCCACTTCCTTCACGGCGGCGCCATCGCCCTTGTACTTGTCGGCGATCTCGAGCAGGCGCTCGGTGCCGTCGGCGCGACGGTTCAGGATCACGTCCTCGACGCGCTCCTTGAGCTCGGCGGGCAGGTCGTCATAGATTGCCAGCTGGCCGGCGTTGACGATGCCCATGGAGAGGCCGTTCTTGATGGCGTGGTAGAGAAAGACCGAGTGGATGGCCTCGCGTACCGGCTCATTGCCGCGGAAGGAAAACGACACGTTGGAGACGCCGCCCGAGGTCAGGGCATGCGGCAGGTGGTCGCGGATAAAGGCGCAGGCGTTGATGAAGTCGACGGCATAGTTGTTGTGCTCGTCGATACCGGTGGCCACGGCAAAGATGTTCGCGTCGAAGATGATGTCCTCGGCCGGGAAGCCCACGGTATTGACCAGCAGCTCATAGGATCGCTTGCAGATCTGCGCCTTGCGCTCGAAGGTGTCGGCCTGGCCCTTTTCATCGAAGGCCATCACCACGATGGCGGCGCCATAGCGCATGCACAGCTTGGCGCGGGCAATGAACTCTTCCTCGCCTTCCTTCATCGAGATGGAGTTGACGATGGCCTTGCCCTGCGAGCACTTGAGGCCGGCCTCGATGATTTCCCACTTGGAGGAGTCGATCATGAGCGGCACGCGCGAGATGTCGGGTTCGGAGGCGATGAGCTTGAGGAAGGTCACCATGGCCGCCTGCGAGTCCAGCATGCCCTCGTCCATGTTGATGTCGATGACCTGGGCGCCGCTTTCCACCTGCTGGCGCGCCACGTCCAGCGCCTCCGTGAAGTTCTCCTCCTTGATCAGGCGGCGGAACTTGGCGGAGCCGGTGACGTTGGTGCGCTCGCCCACGTTCACGAACAGCGAGTCGCGGGTGATGTTGAAGGGCTCGAGGCCGGCGAGGCGGCAGGCCGGGGTGATGGCGGGGATGTCGCGGCGCGGGTACTTGGCGACCGCCTCGGCGATGGCCTGGATATGCGCGGGCGTGGAGCCGCAACAGCCGCCAACGATGTTCAAGAAGCCCGACGCTGCGAACTCTCCGACCACGGCCGCCATGTCGGCCGGCGTCTCGTCGTATTCGCCAAAGGCGTTGGGCAGGCCGGCGTTGGGGTGCGCCGACACGAAGGTGTCGGCCTTGCGCGACAGCTCCTCCACGTAGGGTCGCAGCTCCTTCGCGCCCAGCGCGCAGTTGAAGCCGATACTGATGGGCCTGGCGTGGCGTACCGAGTTCCAGAAGGCCTCGGCGGTCTGCCCGGAGAGCGTGCGGCCGGAGGCGTCGGTGATGGTGCCGGAGATCATGATGGGCAGCGTGATCCCGCTCTGCTGGAAGTACTCCTGCACGGCAAAGATCGCCGCCTTGGCGTTCAGGGTGTCGAACACCGTCTCGATCAGGATGATGTCGGCGCCGCCCTCGACCAGGGCCTGGGTGGACTCGTAGTAGTTGGCGACCAGTTCGTCGAAGGTGACATTGCGGAAGGCAGGGTCGTTGACGTCCGGGGAGATGGAGCAGGTGCGCGAGGTGGGGCCCAGCACGCCGGCGACGAAGCGTGGGCGGTCGGGCGTCTTCGCGGTCCAGGCATCGGCCACCTCGCGGGCAATGCGGGCCGCCTCCCGGTTCAGCTCCGGTGCCAGGTCTTCCATGCCATAGTCGGCCTGGGACACCCGGGTGGAGTTGAAGGTGTTGGTTTCCAGGATGTCGGCGCCGGCGCCGCAATAGGCGTCGTGGATCTCGCGGATGACCTCGGCGCGCGACAGCACCAGCAGGTCGTTGTTGCCCTTGACGTCGCGTGACCAGTCGGCAAAGCGGCTGCCACGGTAGTCGGCCTCTTCCAGTCTGTAGCGCTGGATCATGGTGCCCATGGCGCCATCGATGATCAGGATGCGGCGCGCGAGCTGGGCCTGCAGGAGGGCGGTGCGGTCGTTCTGGCTCATGGGAAATCTGGGTTCTGGGGCAAGGGAAGCAGGGGCGGCATTCTAGCAAGCCCGCGTCCGCAAAGTCGCGCCGCCGTGCAGGCGGAGGAGGTTGGCTGTCGCCGGCGGCAATAGCCCGGGCGGGGCTCCGGCGCCCGGTACGGGGAGTGCGGGGCTGGGTGGCCCTCCGGTCCCATCCCCAGGAAGGTCGGGTAGCGGGGCCCCCTGAAATCACGGTTCCCGGGACCAAGGTCGGGTCGCATTTCCGGGCGGCCTTGAGTACAATGCCTAAAGACCAAGTATTTTGCTAGGAATTACCATGGCCGACCGCGACACCCTCAAGATCACCGTTACCGAGGCCGCCCAGGCCTACCTGCGCGACCTGCTTTCCAAGCAGGATTCCGACGGCATCGGCGTCCGCATCTTCGTGGAAAACCCGGGTACGCCCCGCGCCGAATGCTGCATGGCCTACTGCACCCGTGGCGAGGAGCAGGCCGGGGACGTTCGCCTCGACTACGAGGGCTTCCCGGCCTATATCGAGGGCAAAAGCGTCTCCTACCTGGAAGATGCCGTCATCGACTACAACAAGGACCGTTTTGGTGGCCAGCTGACCTTCAAGGCGCCCAAATCCAAGGTGCCGAGCCTGGGCGAGGGCGCCAGCCTCGAGGAGCGCATCAACTTCGTGCTCTACAACGAGATCAACCCCGGCCTGGCCGCCCATAATGGCAATGTCAGCCTGCTGGAGGTGTTCAACGACCCCGAGCAGGGGCTCACGGCGGTGCTCAAGTTCGGCGGCGGTTGCCAGGGCTGTTCCGCAGTGGACATGACACTGAAGCAGGGCGTTGAAACCACCCTCAAGGCACAGATTCCCGAGCTGGTCCGCGTCACCGACCAAACCGACCACACCGTCCGCGACAACGCTTACTACAAGTAAGCCCTGCCCGGGCGCAGTCTGGAGCAAGAAGCCATCGGAGAGGCCGAAAGCCAGCCATAAAAAAGCCCGCAGATTGCGGGCTTTTTTATGGCTGGGGGCAGGGTCAGGCGCCGCGCTGCCGCTTCGGCAGTACAGCCTTGAGCTTGTCATGCATCTGGCGCACGGCTTTTTCCGTCGTGTCCCAGTCGATGCAACCGTCGGTCACGGACTTGCCGTATTCCAACTGCGACAAGTCCTTGGGGATGTCCTGGCGCCCGAACTTGAGGTGCGACTCGATCATCATGCCGATGATGGAGGTGTTGCCCTCGATGATCTGGTTGCTGACGTTGTCCATCACCAGCGGCTGCAGCGCCGGGTCCTTGTTGGAGTTGGCGTGGGAGGCGTCGATCATCAGGTTCTTGCTGACCTTGGCCTTTTCCAGCTCGCGCTCGGCCAGGGCCACGGAAACAGAGTCGTAGTTGGGCTTTCCGTCACCGCCGCGCAGCACTACATGGCCGTAGCGGTTGCCGGTGGTGTTGATGATGGCGCTGCGGCCATTCGAGTCGATCCCCAGGAAGCTGTGCGGGTTGGCCACGGAGAGCAGGGCGTTGATGGCCACCTTGAGGCCGCCGTCGGTGCCGTTCTTGAAACCGACCGGCGAAGACAGGCCCGAGCTCATCTCGCGGTGGGTCTGCGATTCCGTGGTGCGGGCGCCGATGGCGCTCCAGGCGATGAGGTCGTGCAGGTATTGCGGCGACATCGGGTCCAGCGCCTCGGTGGCGCAGGGCAGGCCCATCTCGTTCAGCTCCAGCAGCAGCTTGCGGCCGATATGCAGGCCGTCCTGGATCTTGAAGGAGTCGTCCATGAACGGATCGTTGATCAGGCCCTTCCAGCCCACGGTGGTGCGCGGCTTCTCGAAGTACACGCGCATGACGAGGTAGAGGGTGTCCTGGACGGCGTCGGCCAGCACCTTCAGTCGTTCGGCATATTCGTGGGCGGCCTTCAGGTCGTGGATGGAGCAGGGGCCGATCACCAGGAAGATGCGGTGGTCCTTGCCATCCAGGATGTTGCGGATGGTCTCGCGGCCGTTCAGCACGGTCGCGCGCGCCTTCTCGCTCAGGGGCATTTCCCTCTTGAGCTCGGCCGGCGTGATCAGGATTTCGGTGGAGCGTACGTTGACGTCTTCAATACGGGTTTCAGCCATTACCATTCCCGGAGGTGTGCGCGAAAGTCCCCGATTCTAGAGGAAGGACGGATAGCTTTCACAGGCCTTTTCACTAGTTGGCGGGGGGCAATTGCGGCACCGGCCGGGCCGGACGCCGGTTCGGTGCCGGGCCTTCCGCGGGGCTCAGGCTCGCCAACGCAAGGCGGTGGCGCCCGGCGACAGGCCGGCCTGGCCACGCTCAGAAGAACATGAACCTGATGCTGAGCAGGCAGAGGGTGGCGCCCAGGATGGGGCGGATGACGTCCTCGTGCAGACGGGAGGAAAGCAGGGTGCCGGCCACGATGGCGGGCAGGGAGCCCATCAGCAGCCAGGTCAGCAGCTGGAAATCGACATTGCCCATCTTCATGTGGCCAAGGCCGGCCACCAGCGTCAGCAGCACGGCATGGGTGACATCAGTGCCGATGATGCGGATGGTGGGCAGCAGCGGGAACAGACTGAACAGGATCATGACCCCGAAGGCGCCGGCACCCACCGACGACAGGGTCACGAGCACGCCCAGCATGACGCCCATGACGAGCGTGAAACCCGTAGCGTGACGGTCCATGACCTGGCGCAGGCGGCTCTGGCCGGGGTTGGCATCGTGCAGGAGTTGCAGCCGGCGGCGAAAGACCAGGGAAGCGCCGGTCAGCAGCAGCATGAAGCCCAGGCTGCGGGTCAGCACGTGCTTGTAGGCGCTGGCGTCCGGGAACCAGGTGGCCAGCAGCCAGAGCGTGACCAGCGCGGCGGGAATGCTGCCCGCGGCGAGCAGGCCAGTGATGCGCCAGTCGATGTTGCGCTTGAGGGAGTGCACCACGGCGCCGCCTGACTTGGTCATGGCGGCGTACAGCAGGTCGGTGCCTATCGCCGTGTGCAGGGGCACGCCCATCATGGTCAGCAGCGGCGTCATCAGGGAGCCGCCGCCCACGCCGGTGACGCCGACGCAAAAGCCCACTACCGCGCCCGCCAGGACAAACCCCGCTCCGTCCAGCATGTGCCGGTCTCCCCTCTCGGCCCCTTGGGACCGTGCAAAAGGTGGCGAGGTTAAAGCGGCTGGTCTATTCTCCAAAATAATATTTTGATCAAAGCTTATAGCTGAATTGTAGGATGCTAACTGGTATGACCAGTGCGCTCCGGCGGAGGCGACATGAAGCTGCAGCAGTTGCGTTATATCTGGGAAGTGGCCCACCACGACCTCAACGTCTCCCTGACGGCCCAGAGCCTCTTTACCTCCCAGCCCGGCATCAGCAAGCAGATCCGCTTGCTCGAGGATGAGCTCGGGGTGGACATCTTTACCCGCAGCGGCAAGCACCTGACCCGGGTCACGCCGGCCGGGGAGGCCATCCTGGCCATTGCCGGCGAGATCCTGCGCAAGGTCGAGAGCATCCGCCAGGTGTCCCTGGAGTACACCGACCAGAAGCGTGGCCACCTGGCCATTGCCACCACCCACACCCAGGCGCGCTACCGGCTGCCGGGGGTGATCCAGAAGTTCATCGGACAGTACCCCGAGGTGGCCCTGCACATGCACCAGGGCAGTCCGCAGCAGATCGCCGCCATGGCCGCCGACGGTACCGCCGACTTTGCCATCGCCACCGAGGCGCTGGACCAGCACGGCGACCTCATCATGCTGCCTTGCTACACCTGGAACCGCACCGTGGTGGTGCCCAGGGGGCACCCGCTGGCCGACCGGGGACCACTCACGCTCGAGGACGTGGCCCAGTATCCGCTGGTGACCTATGTGTTCGGCTTCACCGGGCGTTCCCGCCTTGACGAGGCGTTCAAGGCCCGTGGATTGACGCCGCGCGTGGCTTTTACGGCCACCGATGCCGATGTCATCAAGACCTATGTCCGGCTGGGCGTCGGCGTCGGCATCATTGCCCACATGGCCTACGACCCCGAGGCCGACAAGGACCTGGTGGCGCTGGATGCCAGCCATCTGTTCGAGCCCAGCACCACCAGCCTCGGCTTTCGCCGCGGCACCTTCCTGCGCGGCTTCATGTATGACTTTATCCAGGGATTCGCGCCCCACCTGACGCGCGAGCGCGTGGACGAGGCGATTGCCGCCCATTCCCGCGGCGAGCTGGCCGCCATCTTTGAGAAAGTGGATTTGCCGGTGTTATGACGGGGCCTGCGGTCCAGCAATAAAAAAGCCGGCGATTGCCGGCTTTTTTATTGGGGTTCTAGCGGCTGCCTGGGCCGCCAGGCATGACCCCGGGGGCCGCGTCCGAGGGGCAACTGCCGGTAGCGGCTTTGCGCTCGGCGTCACCAGCCCATAGCAAAAAGCGCGCAATCTGCTGGCTTTCTACTATGGCGCGGCCCCGGGCCAGAGGCTGCCCTGAGACGGCGGCGGCGCGTCCGAGATGCCCTGTTTACTTCGGGCCGATATTGCCGATGTGCAGCCCGCATTCCTTCTTGGTGGCATCTTCCCACCACCAGCGCCCCTCGCGCTCGTGCTGGTTAGGCAGGACCGCCCGCGTGCAGGGCTCGCAGCCTATGCTGACAAAGCCCTTCTCGTGCAGCTCGTTGTAGGGAATCTCGAAGGCGCGGATATAGGCCCAGACTTCTTCCGAGCTCCAGTTGGCCAGCGGATTGAACTTGGCGAGCAGCTCTCCCTCTCGATTGAAGGTCTTGTCCGGCTGCACCACGGGCACCGCGGTACGGGTATTCGGGCTCTGGTCGCGGCGCTGGCCGGTGATCCAGGCGTCCAGCGTGGCAAGCTTGCGCCGCAGCGGCGCCACCTTGCGGATGCCGCAGCACTCCTCGTGGCCGTCCTGGAAAAAACTGAACAGGCCTTTGGCGTTCACCATGGCCTGCAGCGGCGCGGCTTCCGGCGTGCACACCTCGAGGGTGATGCCGTAGTGCTCGCGTACGCGCTCGAGGAAGCGGTAGGTCTCGGGATGGAGGCGGCCGGTGTCCAGGGTGAATACCCGGAAGGGCTTGCCGCTCTTGCTGGCCATGTCGATGAGGACCACGTCCTCGGCGCCACTGAAGGAAATGGCGATGTTGTCGAACTGCTCCAGCGCCAGCTTGAGGATCTGTTGGGGAGACTTGCCGTCGTACTCGCTGGCCCAGGCCTGGAGGGTGGCTTCGGTAACGCTCATGAAAGGTGTCCGGGAAAGAGGGCGGGGAGGGGGCCGATTCTAGCAGATCGGCCCCCTCGCGGCGGAAGCGCCCCGGCGTTGGATACCCTCCGTCGCCTGGAGCCCCGGGGACGCCGGACAGGGGGGCTCGGGGGTGGCCGGATGCCATGCACAGGAAGGACCTGGCTGGACGCGGCAGGGCCACTGAGCTCCGGCTGGGCGCACAGATCAGGCCGCTTGCCGCCCGTAACGGCGCCGTTGACCCCGCTGGCGGTCGCTGCCTGCGGCGGAACCTCGCGACGGCGCGGTGCCGATTGCAGGCCGCCGCGCCAGCCAGTAGAGTTCGCGACCATTTCTTAATCAAGGCTCGGGGGTGTGCGGTGGAGATTGTCTGTCTGGACCTGGAAGGCGTGCTGGTCCCGGAAATCTGGATCAACTTTGCCAAGCGCACCGGCATCAAGTCGCTGGAGGCCACGACACGTGACATCCCGGACTATGATGTGCTGATGCGCCAGCGCTTGCGCATCCTTGACGAGCACAAGCTCGGCCTCAACGACATCCAGGCCGTGATCGCCGACATGGGTCCGCTGCCCGGCGCCGCCGAGTTCGTGGAGTGGGTGCGCGAGCATTTCCAGCTCATTATCCTCTCCGACACCTTCTACGAGTTTGCCCATCCGCTGATGCGCCAGCTCGGCTGGCCCACCATCATGTGCCACAAGCTCGAGACTGACGACGCCGGCCGCATCACCAGTTACGTGCTGCGCCAGCCCGACCAGAAACGCGAGGCGGTCAAGGCCCTGCACGGCCTCAAGTACCGCGTGATCGCCGCCGGCGACTCCTATAATGACACCAACATGCTGGGCGAGGCCGACCGCGGCATCCTCTTCGATGCTCCCGAGAATGTCATTCGCGAGTTCCCCCAGTTCCCGGTGACGCGCAGCTACGACGAGCTGAAGGCCGAGATCCGCAAGGGTTCCCTGCGCCGCATCCCCTGATGCTTGTGCCGGTACAGGGGGCCTGTCATCAGGCATTCCTTGCGGCGGAGCAATAAAAAATGCCGGCTTTTGCCGGCTTTTTTTATGCTTGCCCTCTGACTTTCCTGTCCGTGGATGGCGTCCGCTCCCGATGGCATTGGGCGATAGTGTCGGCCCACGGGAAACCAGGACTGGTGCTCGGAAGAGGCCCCGGATGTCGCGGAGTAAGGCCGGGGGTTGAAGCGCACCGGATGTGCCCCGTGTCCCGGAGGCCGGGTAACAGGGAGCAGGCACGACAGATTACATCTGCTCCAGTGCCCGCAGCAGCGCGCCGATCTTGTGGAAGCACTCCTCGTATTCTGACTCGCATTCCGAGTCGGCCACAATGCCGCCGCCCGCCCAGGCGAAGATCTCGTCGTCCACCCGCAGCAGGGTGCGAATGGCGATGTTCAGCTCCACTTCCCCGTCACTGCCGATAAAGCCGATGCTGCCGCAATACACTGAACGCGGCGCATCCTCCAGTTCGGCAATGATCTCCATGGCGCGCTTCTTGGGGGCGCCGGTGATCGAACCGCCGGGAAAGCAGTCGCGCACCAGGTCAACGGCATGGGAGCCGGGACGCAGGCGCGCGGTCACCGTGCTCACCAGGTGGTGCACCTGGGGTAGCGACTCCACCTCGAACAGGCGCTCCGCGCGCACGGATCCCGTCTCCGCATGCTGGCCCACATCATGGCGCAGCAGGTCGACGATCATCAGGTTCTCGGCCCGGTTCTTGGGGCTGGCCTCCAGCTCCCGGCGCAACGCGAGGTCACTCCCGGCGTCGGCCCCCCTTGGGGCAGTGCCCTTGATCGGGCGGGTAGTGATGAGGCCGTCCTCCACCCGCAGGAAGAGTTCGGGCGACAGGCTCAGTACCTCTCCCTCGGGCAGGGCCAGCCAGGCGGCATGCGCCGGCGTGCTGGTGGCCAAGAGCTGCTCCATGGCGAGCGCGCCGCTGCCCTCGCAGCGCGCACGGAAGCACTGGGTGTAGTTGACCTGGTAGCAGTCGCCGCTGCGCAGCCAGCCCTGGATCCGGGCGAAGCTGGCGCGGTAGCGGGCGGGGGAGGTCAGTGGCCGGAAGGGTTCCAGCAGATGGAAGGCGGGGGCAGGAGCGCAGGCGAGAGCTGCGCCAGGCGTGAAGCGCGTCACATTCCGGACGATTTCTGACCAGGCCGGCGGCAGCGTCTCATGGCCGGGCAGGCAGGCCAGAACAGCGCTCCGGGCGTCATGATCGATCTCGATGAAGCGTGGATAGAGGCCCATCCAGGCCTCCGGGAAGGCGTTCCGACGGTCGGGCGAGGGGCCATAGCCGATAAAGCCCATGACGCCACCCTGGAAACGCCCTTTGGCCAAGCTCACCTGGGGCTGCTGCGCCAGTAATCCGGACAACCCCTGCCAGAAGGCCTCGCGGCTTTCCCTATATACGATCGTGCTTTCAGTTGATGGCGTAATTGGCTGATTTACCAACATTATGCCAGCGACGGGGCTGGCCCCGAACAGCTCCCGGCGGCCTTCGTCCAGGCGCAGCCAGCACGGCCGGTCGCCGGGTGGGCAGCTGCTTCGCAGCAGGCGGCCGAGGTCGGGATGGTAGGGCAGGGGCAGCAGCATCGGGCAGGGCCCTTGGGTCTTGCGGCGGAAGGGCCCGGAAGTGTATCCGGTTTCCGGGCTGGCATTGAACGGGACGGCACTCCCCCGTTTTCCGGATTGATTGCGGACTTTACTGCATGGTAGGTTCCGCAAGCATAACTCCATATGCCCCAGGGTTAGACAACCAAGAAAAACTAGGAGAACAAGAATGAACGGGTTCAAGAAGCTCGTCCTCTGCACCGCCATGATTGCCGCTTCCGGCAGCGCGATGGCAATGCAGGCGATGGACGAAGAAAGCATGTCCAGCACCACTGGCCAGGACGGCCTCACCATCACCATCAACTCTTCGGACATTCAGGATCTGGGTATCACCTGGATCGATCGTGACGGCCGTACCACCGGTGACGGCGCAGGCGCGGTGACCATCGACAATATCGGCGTGACCATCAGCAACCTGGTCATCACCGTCGATGCCGGTAGCGCTGCAGCCAACTCCGGCCAGGTGCTGGTCGGCATCAGCACTGCCGATGACGTCACCGTTCATCTGAACGATCGTGGCGCCACTCCGGCTGGTGCGGTCATCGGTGTCGGTGCCGCGGGCGCCACTGCTGTCAGCGGCACGTCGACCCCCATCCTGAAGTTCGCCGACAACGCCCAGATGGTCATCTCTGGCGGCTTCTCGGCCGACATCAAGCTGGGTAACCGCAATGCCGCCACCGAGCACTTCATGACGATGGACTTCGGCGGCGGCGCCACTGCTACCAACCTGACCCTGACCGGCCTCAGCATCATCGACACCGTGGGCACCGCTGCCAACGCTGGCGCCGATGTGGGTATCGGCATTGGCACCCTGTCCATCAACGACATCGTTGTCCACTCGGAAATCGATGTGGTGGCCGGCGGCCTGCAGATCAACACGGCTGGCACCTCCATCGGCTCCGTGGCGATCGAGGGCGTCGTGCTGGGTGACCTGGCCACCAATGCCTCCATCGGGGATATCTACCTGACGGGCCTGACGTCCAACTCCATCATCACCATCGCCGGCCACTGATACAGGGGCCGGGGAGGGGCCCGCCCTGGCGGGCCCCTCCCGAATGTATCGGTATGCGGTTACTGCCTTTCGTCGGATTTGAGCGGATATGTCTTGCGAACAGCCTAGGCACCCCGCCAAGCCTTTGTTAATGTCTGTAACCACTGCTGACAACAAGAAACAACAGCACTCCGGAGAAAAATAATGTCCTTCAAGAAGCTTCTGCTCGCTACTGCTATCGCCGCTGTCTCGACCTCTTCCTTCGCCATGCAGTCCATGGACGACGAAAGCCTGTCTGCCTCCACGGGCCAGGCGGGTCTGACCATCAACATCGACAACGCCAACCTCGCTGCCTTCTCCATGATCGTGCACGATACCGATGGTTTCACCACCGGCAACACGTTCGATGGCGGCATCATGATCAACAACATCGACGTCGGTCAGCTCGACCTGACCATCGACGTTGATGCCGGCGCAACTGGCCTGGCTACTACCGATGCCACCCTGCAGGCGAAGATCTACAACGGCACCGCGATCTCCGTGGCGCTCGGCACCCTGACCGTCGGTAATTCCAACCGCGATTTGGCCACCCCGGGCTGGGGCGTGAGCTCTCAGTCGGGCACCCTCGCCGACCTGGGCACCCTGTCCATCGGTGTGACCACCTCGGCCGCTCCGCTGCTGACCATCCAGATGGGCAACGAGCCCCAGGGCGCCTGGATGAAGCTGAAGCCGGTGTTCGGTGGCGGTCTGTCGCTGACCAACTTCACCCTGTATGACTCCACCACGGCCGCCCTTCACGGTATCCGCGTCGGCACCCTGCTGATCGACGACAACGGTGCTGGCACCGACCTGACCGCCGACATCAGCATCGATGCAACCGCCAACGGCCTGGTCCTGACCACGACCGCACTGGGTTCCGCCACGGGTATGGACCTGCGCATGACCGACGTGCGCCTCGGCACCGTCGCCAACGCCGCCTCCTCCATTGGCGACGTGGAAATTGTGGGCCTGAACCTCAATGCCACCACCATCGCGATTAGCGGTCACTGATAATCGTTGTGGTTAAAAAGGCCGCCTTCGGGCGGCCTTTTTTATGGCGGGCGCTGAACCGGCCTGAATTGGCGGGGTAAGCTCCTGAATCTTGTAGGATTTGAGTAAAAAATGCTGTTTGCTTAACAAATTCAGTGTATGTTTGCGTCGCTTCGCATAAAAACATTCAAAAAAAAAATATACTGACATGCTCACAGTCGTTCTTGGCGCAGCACTAGTCTTCTTCTTTGCGGACACTTCCTTCGAGAAGGCCGATATCGCGCCTGGCACCGTTTATTACGCCACGCCGGTAGACAGCCGCCAGTATGCCCGCATCTCCTTTCCCGAGCGGCCGGTGCGCGTGCGCCCCCTCGTCGAGCAGCAATTCCGGAATATCGCTCACCAGGCCTACGATTACAGCTGCGGCTCCGCCGCCCTGACCACGGTCCTGAACGGCTACCTGGGTCGCCGCTTTGAAGAGCGGCAGATCATGGACGGCCTGCTCAAGTACGGCGAATACGACAAGATCGTCCAGCGCCGCGGCTTCTCCCTGCTCGACATGAAGCGCCTGATGACCGTGCTCGGCTACCAGAGCGGCGGCTACAAGGGCAGCTTCGAAGACCTGCGCAAGCTCGAGCACCCGGCTATCGTTCCCATCCACTACGGCGGCTTCAAGCATTTCGTGGTGGTCAAGAAGTACCGGGATGGCCGCGTCTTCGTGGCGGATCCCGCGCTCGGCAACATCAGTTTCCCGGAAGAACGGTTCAAGACCATCTGGGAGAACAACGTGATGTTCATCGTGTTCCCGGGCGCGACTCCCCCGGCGGCCCACCTTGAGCTGACCGAGGCGGACCTGCGCTTTGTCGAGGACCAGACCATCAACCTGGCCCTGTTCAACCCGACGCCATATTTCGTCAACACCGAAGAAAACCGTGCCGATCGTGCCGCCACCTTGCAGCGCGTTCTCGATGCCGACGAAAAGAGCGATACGTACAACCAGATCATCAGTGTTCCCCAGCGCACCTATTTCCGCCGCAAATGAGGCGGGCGTGCCAGGGGAGGGTAAGAGAACGAGAAAAATGAAAAAAATACGGCTGCACTCGGCACTTGTTCATCTTTTCATTGCAACCGCCGCGGGCTCTGCCTGGGCAGAAGAGGCTCCTGCGCAGCCGGCGGCCAGCGCCGAGACGGCGCGCGAGGCGCTGCAGCAGAAGGAAGGGGATGCCTCGACGGAGAAGAACCTCCAGGACCTTATCCGCGAAGCCCTCAATTCTGGTGGGGG
>JAZKHS010000042.1:36504-88612 GCA_040385265.1 Pseudomonadota bacterium
AGTGTTCCAGGCCGCCGAGAAGCAGTACTCGCTGCTGAAGAAGGGCAAGATTGCCCTGCAGTTCGACGTCGACTACAGCTACTATCGCGACAGCCGCATCGACATTGCCATCGACGGCAACAGCTCGTCGCTGACGCGCTTCCGGATCCAGGAAGATGCCCAGCACAGCATCGGCACGAACTTTGATCTTTCCTACGGCATCCGCAACAACCTGACGCTGAACGCCGTGCTGCCGTTGATCACCAAGTTCGACACCCAAAGCGATCTGCAGACCACTGGCCTCGGCGACATCAGCCTGGGCCTGCGCTGGCAGCCGGTGCCGCTGAAGCGCGGCCTGCCGTCGACCACGCTGTTCGCCAGCCTGTCGACCGCCACCGGTGACAGCCCCTACGACATCAACGTCAACCAGGACCTGGCAACCGGCAAGGGCTATTACTCCTTCTCGTTTGGCGCCAGCATGAGCAAGGTTGCCGATCCTATTGTGCTGTTCGCCTCCGGCAGCTTTGTCACCAACACCCAGGTCAGCGGCCTTGACCAGGAGCGTGGCGGTCGTCGCCTGGAAGGTATCGAGCCGGGCGACAGCGTCGGCATGTCCATGGGCCTTGCCTATTCGCTGAACTACGACGTGTCGCTGACGGCGTCCTACCAGCAGTCCTATTCCTTCTCGAGCACCTACTTTTTCGAGAACAACGAGTACGTCACCACGGCGGCCACCACCAGTGCGTCCCTCAGCTTCTCGCTGGGCCTGCGCACCAATCCCAAGCGCATCATCAATGTGAACCTGGGCTATGGCCTCACCGAGGACACCCCCGACGTCACGCTGGGCTTTTCCATGCCCATCGATTTCGTCGGCTCCGACGAAGAATAACAAGGCCCCGCTCGCATGATGGCGCCCATGAAACTACCGATCCCTTCCTTGCGACTGCTGCAGGCCGGCCTCTTGCTGCTCGGCCTTGGTGTCTCGCTGGCCGCGCGGGCAGACCTCGCGACCAACCTGTCCATCGATATCCGTGCCTTGTCCATGGGCAACGCGGTCACCGCCGACCCTCCGGGTGTGAGTGCCATCCATTACAACCCGGCCGGCCTGGCCAGGCTGGAAGGCCGTCACCTGGACTTCCAGATCTTCTCGGCGACGATGAACATCGAGTCCGAGTTCTCGGCGCCGGCCGGCTACAACGTGTTCGGTTTCTCCGACGACCCGGTGGTGTGCGACGACCGGGCCGGCGATGGTGAAGATCGCTGCTCCAGCTTCAAGACCGGCCATTCCAAGGTCGAGGGCATTTCGCTGTACGTCCCGGTGCTGGACGAAATTGTCGACCTGCCTGCCGGTTTGCCGGCAGCGGCGCCACTGTTCGGCTTTTCCATAAAGCCGCCGGGTTCCCGCTTCACCTTTGCCAACGGCTTCTATGCCCCGATGGTGGCTGGCTTCTATCGCAGCGACGACGACCCGGGCAACTTCCTGGGCAAGAAGGCCGCGCTCGAGCGTTTTACCTACCTGTCGCCCTCGGTGGGCTATCAGATCAATGACGAGTGGGCCGTCGGTGCCTCGGTGGGGTTGTCTTACCAGGCCATCGCAATGGAGACCGACTTCCGCTCCCCGAACGACCTGATCGGCGTGCTGCGCGTCATCGACGAGCAGGTGTGCCCGCCGTTCAAGGGCGAATCCAACATCGTGGTCGACCTGTTCCTGCTGGGCTTCTGTAATGCCAACGAGGGCATAGGCCCCTTCGACAACCTGGCCAGCCTCAGCGTTGCCATGGAGCAGACGCTCTCACCGACGTATAACCTGGGCGTGCTGTGGGAACCCTCGGACGACTTTGCCTGGGGCATGGTTTACCAGAGCGAAGCCAAGATGCACCTGCACGGCAAGTTCAACGTCGACTACGGCCAGGGCGTCCAGGATGTCTTCAATGCGGTGGGGGGCTCGCCCACCGGCCAGATCATGCTGGCCGTGCTTGGCCTTCCGTCCTATATCCCGCCCAAGGAAAGCGGCCTGATTTCGATGGACCTGACCTATCCGGCGCACTTCCAGACCGGCATTAAGGTCATGGTGCTGCCCGACCTCCAGGTGAACTTCGACATTGGCTGGACCGACTACGACGAGTGGGACTCCTTCCGCTTCAACTTTGACCGCCAGATCAGCGTGCTGAAGCTGGCTCGGCTGCTTGCCCCGGGCACCACGCCTACCTCGCTGGCCATGCCGCTGGCGTATCAGAGCCCCTGGGGCTGGAAGCTGGGCATGGAATATTCCTGGAACGACCGCCTGAAGTTCCGTGCCGGCTTCGAGCCGCGTAACTCGTCCATTCCCGATGATCGTCGTTCCACACTGGTGCCCATCAACCAGGCGCATCTCTACGGCGGCGGCATCGGCTACCAGTTCGATCGCGACACCACCATCGACCTCACGGCCGCCTATTTGTATTCCAAGGACAAGATCCCGGCCAACAGCAGCTATAACCTGAACGCGACCGGGCTCAACAATATCGTGTACAACCCCTACGCGGGGCTGGATGCGGCGACCCAGGCCAACATCATCGTCCTTGGCCTTGCCTACCGCACGACCTGGTGACATCGATGCTGCGTACGGTTTCGGGGTTGATACTGGCGCTCCTGATGGTGCCCTTCGCCCTGGGTGAGGAGCGTTTCTATCCGATCGTCGGACCTGACGGCCGGATGCAGTTGATCCGCAGCGACACGACGCCGGACTCGCAGCCGGCGCCCTCGAAGCCTGAAGCGGCGGTAGCACCTCTGCCGCCGGCAAAGGGCTCATCAAGCGAGCCCGTGGAGCCTTCGCCGGCGGCAGCGCCACCTTCCGCAGGCGTAGGCGCGGCCTCGGAGGGCGTGAGCAAGGCACGGCTTCCGCACGCCGCCTATGATTCGGGTGAGTATGTGGACAGCGAGGCGGTTGAGGCCGCCGCAGCGCCCGCGGACGACAAGAAGCGTTTTTACCTCATTGACGACGGCATGGGGGCTCGCGTCAGCGAGAGCGGCGGCGACAAAGAGGAGGGTGGACTGGCGCCGCCCACGGCGTCGCCCGCTGCCGTGGAGTCCGGGAACTGGCTCCCGCTGGCCGTCGCGCGCCGGGCCTGGACGCCGGCCGAGGCGATGCGCGACATGCCATGGCTGCCCGCCTGCGCGGCACCCGCGATGCTGGAGCGCTTCACCGCCCTGGTCGCGGGCGAGCCGGCCGTGCAGGTAGTGGCGGAGGCAGATTACGCTTTCCTGCCGGCAACTCGGGTGCTGGGGGTTTACCGGCTGGCCGGGGAGGGACCGCGCACACTGGTGATGCGCTCCTATGCCCGCAAGATCCGCCAGCCCGCCTTTTTGCATCCGCGCCTTGGCTTCCTGGATGCCAAGGGTTGCCTGACGCGGGTGACGCATGATTATTTTGAGCGGAATTACCCCGCCACCGACCGCCGCCATGCCTACCTGCGCGCGGACCTGGTGGTACATACCGGCGAGGAGTGGCTGCTGCTGCTCGCGCCATCGGACAATGACAAGGCGGCTGCCGCCTTGCCCTGGCGCGAGTCAGGGTTTGGGCAGCTCAAGTTCACACTCAAGAAATAAGCATCATGAGCGATTACCTGCGGAACAGGACTTTGGGTGGCGCTGTCGCCCTGCTGGCCACGGCCCTGCTGTCGGGCTGTGGCGAGAGCACCAACATCGAGCCCGAGAATGCCGGCACCGTGAGCGCCTGCACCAGCCTGCTGGGCGCCTCCTGCGTGACCGGTCGCCTGATCGATGACGCCGCCTTCAATGTCGACTATGAGTGCGCGTCCTCGGCGGGCACGGTACGGTCGGTGACGGCGTCGGACGGCGGCTTCTCCTGCCCCAATGGCAGCGAGGTCACGTTCTCGCTGGTCAACCCCGATACGCCCGAGTTCCGAATTGTCCTGGGCTCGCTGAAGGTCACCGCACCGGCGCGAATCTACGGGGAAAACTCCCCCATCCCCATCTATTTCTATGTGACGCCGCGCACGCTGGCCGGCGATGCCGTCGGGGCGCCGCTGTCCTCGCGCGCCATCAATATCACCCGTCTGCTGCAGACGCTCAGCACGGATCCGCTGGACGCCACCTTGACCGAGCACCTGCCGACCCGCCGCGTGGTGATCAGTGATGAGGACAAGCGCAAGATCAACGACCTCAACAAGCTTGAGGCCATCGCTTTTAATTCCTCGGTCTCGCCTAACCCCGCCGCTCCCGCGGCCGGCAGTTTTGACGAGCAGGTCGCGCCTTTCCTGACCAGTCTGACGGATACCAGCAAACATCAACTGATCAGTGGCGACGCCGCCAACGACGCCCTCTACAAGGGTATCTACAGCACGGTCGCCGGGTTTTATCTGGTGCCGGGTGGCTCCGTGCTGTCGCTGGGCAGCTTCAATCCGAACAATGCCGAGACTGATGCCGACACCGGGTCCATGGTGGGCTATGACCTGAGCAGCGGTGATACCTTCATTGGCGCCCTTTATGCGCTGGTGGACCGCCGTGGCCGACTCATCGGTAATGGCGTGTACTCTTTCGGCAGCTCCAGTGATCCGGAGGATAACTGGGCGGTGTGGTCGGATCCCCAGCCCATGGACCTCACCAGCAGCGGGACTACTCGCAACGGCTTCATGTCCTGGCCTGTCGATGGCAGTCTCACCGCCATGGTCGCTTCCCTGCAGGGCGCGGCGGACATCGGCAAGCTGGTCCGCATCACGCGGGGCGTGATGCGCCGCGAGGCGGTCGCCGGGTCCGAGTTCGTCTACAGCAACCTGTTCCAGGAAACCGGCAACAGCACCCTGTATGGTCGCTGGGCGCTGGGGAGTGCCAGCAACGCCTCCGCCTTCATCACCGACGGGGCCTACACGTTCGAGCGTACGGTATCGGTCGCCACCTGGATGAATCCCGCCTTGTGGCAGGACACTCCGGGGGCCTTCCCGCTACCCATCACCGTAAGCATCTATAACAGTGACTACAACAATGCCGCCTGCAATCCTACGCTCGGCAACAAGACCGGCTGCAAGATTGCCGACCTGCGCATGGTCATCCTCAAGGACGGCAACATCATTTCCGACCGCTTCAAGACTTGTGGCGACAATGTCGATCCCGAAACCCTGGTGGTGAACGGCGACAGCAGCAAGGTCGAGATTCCGCTGGGTACCGTGGCCAACATCCTCGACACCCTGCGTGACAATAACGATTCGCCGCTCAAGACCATGACCTTGCTGGCCATGTTACCCAAGGATGTCCGCCTCAATGACACCATGGTCGTGGAGACGGGCTTCGAGGAGTACATCCCCTATCTGCAGTTCGGCAGCAATCTCGGCGAGAACTCGCTGCTGCGCGTCGATGCCGGCAGCAACCAGTTCCAGATGTATGGTTTCTGCTCGGTGTCCCTCGTGAACAACAGCCTCTGCACCAGCGCCGGCACCTTCCAGCCAGGCCTCGCCACCTGGGCCAACAACCTTACGTTCATGCGCGCCATCAAGGCCAATGATACGGCCCCCGATGCCGCCTCCACGGAATTGCTGGAGGACAACTCGGGTGGCCTGCTGCGCGCGATCCGCACACCGGACGCCTCCTGCCTCTGACGCGGATGGCAGGCGATAAAAAGCCGGCGCATTGCGCCGGCTTTTTTTTGCCTCGGGCGAGAAGGGCCGGCGGTTCAGTCGCTGCCCTCATCTGCCTCTGCTGTCATGTTCGCTTCCTGCTTCAGTATCGCGCGACCGTCTTGCGCTTTTGCCGCCGGCCGACACACGGCTGTCCGTGCACCGGCCCGGTCACCGCGCCTTGCTTTGTCTCAGGCGTGGCGCAGGCGAAAGAGAGGAGCGCGATCGACGGCGCCCTGATAGCTCACACTGAAGGTGGCGAGGCCGGACAGCGCGTCCTGCAGGTCCTTGCCTTCCCGTACCGCGAAGGCGTTGAAGCCGACCCGCTGCTGGTAGAACAGGGTGTCTTTGAACACGTCACCGATGGCGCGCAATTCGCCCCGGAATCCCAGTCGGCCGCGCAGCAGTGCCGCGGTAGAGTAGCCGCGGCCGTCCGCGAAAGCGGGAAACTCGATGGCGATCACATCGAGATGATCGAGATCGTCCGCGACCGTCTCCGCAAACTCGGCCGGCGCCAGGATGACGCCGCGGCCGTGCGGATGGGCGAGGAGGGCGGCGCGATGCTTCTGCCAGGTGGCCAGCTTCACCAGCACCGGGGTGGCCGGCAGCGGCAGTTCACCGGCCTCGTTCTCGCTGATGGTGAGGTAACGGTCGTCGACGATGACGCCGTCCTTAATGAGCTTCGGCATAGACGCGTTCCTTGAATACTTCGATCCCGACGCGGCGGTAGGTGGCGAGGAAGTTCTCGCCCTCCTGGCGCAGGTCGAGATAGGTGTTGATGATTTCCTCGATGATGTCCGCCATCTCTTCGGCTGCAAAGGATGGGCCGAGGATATCCCCGATGGCGGCGTCATGGCCGGAGTTGCCGCCAAGAGTGACCTGGTAGAACTCCTCGCCACGCTTGTCCACCCCGAGGATGCCGATATGGCCAACATGGTGGTGGCCGCAGGCGTTCATGCAGCCGGAGATATTCAGGTCGAGCTCACCGATGGCATAGACCTGGTCCAGGTCATCGAAGCGGCGCTGGATGGCTTCGGCGATCGGAATCGACTTGGCGTTGGCCAGCGAGCAGAAGTCGCCGCCCGGGCAGGCGATGATATTGGTCAGGAAACCGATGTTGGCGGTGTCGAAGCCCAGCTCGCGCAGCTCACCCCAGAGGGCGAACAGGTCGGACTGCTTCACGTCGGCCAGGACGATGTTCTGCTCGTGGGTAGTGCGCAGTTCGCCAAGGCTGTAGTGATCCGCCAGATCGGCGATGGCCTCCATCTGGGCGTCAGTGACGTCGCCCGGAGCGATGCCGGTCTTCTTCAGCGACAGGGTGACGATGCGATAGCCCGGCACCTTGTGCGCATGCGTATTGCGGTGCAGCCAGTTGGCGAAGGCGGGGTCCTGCTGTGCCTGCACGAAGTCTTGCGGGCTGTCCGGCAGGGTCTCGTAGGCGGGGGCGGTGAAGAAGCCCGCCAGGCGCTGCCATTCGGGGGCGGGCACGGTCAGCGGGCCACCCTTGAGGTGGGTCCACTCCGCCTCGACCTGCTGCGCGAACACACCCGGGGTCAATGCCTTCACCAGGATCTTGATGCGGGCCTTGTACTTGTTGTCGCGACGGCCGTGCAGGTTGTAGACGCGCAGGACAGCTTCCAGGTAGGAGAGCAGGTCCTCGCGCGCGACGAAGTCCTTGATCACTACGCCGACCATGGGCGTGCGTCCCAAGCCGCCGCCAACCAGGATACGGTAGCCGATCTCGCCGGCCGCGTTCTTCACGATATAGACGCCGATATCATGGAAGGCGGTGGCGGCGCGGTCGACTTCCGGCAGTGCGTTCACGGCGATCTTGAACTTGCGCGGCAGGAAGGCGAACTCGGGATGGAAGGTCGACCACTGGCGGATCAGCTCGCAGGTGGGGCGCGGATCCTCGATCTCGCCTGCCACCACGCCGGCGAACTGGTCGGTGGTGGTGTTGCGGATGCAGTTGCCGGAGGTCTGGATGGCGTGCATCTGGACCAGGGCGAGGTCGGCCAGGATATCCGGGACGTCCTTCAGCTCCGGCCAGTTGTACTGCATGTTCTGGCGAGTGGAAACGTGGCCGTAGCCGCGGTCGTAGGTGCGGGCGATATTTGCCAGCATGCGCAGCTGGCGGGACTCCAGCATGCCGTAGGGGATGGCCACGCGCAGCATGGGCGCGAAGCGCTGGACGTAGAGGCCGTTCTGCAGGCGCAGGGGGCGGAACTCGTCTTCGCTGAGCTGGCCGGCCAGGTAGCGGGTGGTCTGGTCGCGGAACTGGGCGACGCGTTCGTCGACGATGCGCTGGTCGTAGGCGTCGTAGCGGTACATGATGAGGCCATCCTGGGACGCGGTTTTCTGAGGGCGCAAAGGATAGCAATCCTGCCTTAATAAACCGAAATACATTTTTCGAATTGCTTTAGTCAGTGCGGCTTATAAGGCGGTGCCTCGCTACGGCGGAGCCACCGCCTGGCCCAGAGCATCCGGCGGGGCCTGCCCGGGCCTTCGTGGCCGTCTCGGACCCCCGCCGTTCAGCCTAAAATTGTCGAACAAATGACAAAACAGTGGCAGCGGTGTTGGGGGGTTGCTAGCATGCCTGCTTTGCTGCCGACTTGGCGGCTGTTCCTTATCTAGCCGGCAAAGGATTGTACTCTGGCCATGAGTTTTCGCGCCTCTGAAAGCCTCTCCGAGCAAATTGCCCAGCACCTTGCCCAGCAGATCATCACGGGCGACCTGGTGGAGGGCGAGCGCATCCAGGAACTCCGTATCGCCAAAGAGCTGAACGTCAGCCGTGGCTCCGTGCGCGAGGCCCTGCTCATCCTTGCCCGGCGTCGGCTTATCGAGATCTACCCCCGTCGTGGCGCCGTTGTCGCCGAAATGTCCGTGACCCAGGTCCGTGGCCTCTACGAGCTGGTCGGCATGCTGCTGCAGCAGGTCGTGCGCAAGGCAGCGCAGGGCTGGCGTCAGCCCGACATGGAACTGTTGGTCGCCCATGTCTCGCGGCTGCAGTCCCATGTCGGCACCCATGACCTCGAGGCCTTCTTCGAGGCTACGTTCGACCTCTTCCGCCAGGTCCAGCGCTTTGCCGGCAATCCCTACGTGGAAGAGATCCTGGAGGACCTGCAGCCCGCCGTCCGGCGCAGTTACTACCTGGCCCTGCACACCAGTCGCCGCGAGATGGAGGAGTCCTTTTCCTACCTGAAGGGAATGACGGACAGCATCCTGCTGCGCAAGGGCGACCAGGCGGCCTCGCTGGTGGACGAGTTCTGCCAGCATCAGTGCCACCTGGTGCTGGACTCGCTGATGCGGGTGAAGCAGATCGAAGCCGCCTGGGCCCAGCGCCATCGCCGTTAAGCCCGACATAGGGTAGGCTACTGGTATGACCAATTGTCGAGGGGAGCTGGCGACATCATGAGGCGCAAGGACAAGTCGCTCGGCGAGCGCCTGTACGACGAACTCAGCCAGGACATCATTCGTGGCCGCACCGTGCCTGGCAATAACCTGCTGGCCGAGCGCAAGCTGGCGGAAAGCCGCGGGCTCAATCGGGGTGCCGTGCGTGAGGCCATGAAGCGGCTGGCCCAGATGCGCCTGATCCGCACGGTACATGGTGGCGGCAACAAGGTGGAGGACTGGCGCGACGTCGCCGGGCTTGAGCTGCTGCCGGAGCTGCTGGTGGGGGAAACCGGCTTGCCTGATTTCGCCATGCTGCGCAGCCTGCTGGAAATGCGCGCCAGCCTGGCCGTCGATGCTGCCCGGCTGGCGGCGCAGCGCGCTTCACCGGAGCAGGTGGAGGCAATGGAGGCGATGGTCCAGTCCATGCGCCGGCGCAGCAACGATACCGAGTTCCTGCAGGGGGAGGTCCAGCACTTCTGGTCGCTGCTGGTGCGGGCCGCCGGTAACCAGGTCTATGTCATGGCCTTCAACTCGCTGGACCTGTGCTGGCAGCGCTATGGCGCCCATCTGCGGCACCTGCTTTCCGACGAGCTCAAGGCCGTGGCCGAATATGCCGCCATCGTGAAGGCTTGCCAGCGCCGGGAGCCCGAACTGGCCGCCAAGCATGCCCGCCAGCTGGTCCAGGTGGCGTCCAACCAGATCGAGAAGATGGCCGCCAGCCTTCAGCAACGGCAGGCCGTCAACAACGGCGACCTGTTCGCATTCTAGCTAGAGGCGCCAAGGGCTTTTGGATACACTCGGCCGATGTTTTGCCGGGCAAATGCCGCATCACCACAATTCTCAAGAATGATGCGTAAACAATTGTTTTAAATAATTTTGCTATTGGTATGACCACTCCCTTGAAGGGGTGGCGGCCTCGGGACTGTCATGCGACTGAAGAGCATCAAGCTGGTGGGTTTCAAATCCTTCGTGGACCCCACCGTAGCCCACTTCCCCACCAACCTGTCCGCCGTGGTAGGCCCCAACGGCTGCGGCAAGTCCAATGTCATCGATGCCGTGCGCTGGGTGATGGGGGAGTCGTCCGCCAAGAACCTCCGTGGCGAGAACATGACGGACGTGATCTTCAACGGTTCCACCGCGCGCAAGCCGGTGGGGCAGGCGTCCATCGAACTGGTCTTCGACAACTCCGATGCCACCCTGGGCGGCGAGTACGCCCAGTTCGCCGAGATCTCCATCAAGCGCCTGGTGACCCGAGACGCCAAGTCGGACTACTTCCTCAACGGCGTGCGCTGCCGCCGCAAGGACATCACCGACATCTTCCTCGGCACCGGCCTCGGCCCGCGCTCCTACGCCATCATCGAGCAGGGCATGATCTCGCGCCTGATCGAGGCCAAGCCCGAGGAGCTGCGCGTTTATATCGAGGAAGCGGCCGGCATCTCCAAGTACAAGGAACGCCGCCGCGAAACCGAGACCCGGATGCGCCACACGCGCGAGAACCTGGACCGCCTCAACGACATCCGCGAGGAGCTCGAGAAGCAGCTGCAGCACCTGCAGCGCCAGGCCCAGTCCGCCGAGAAGTACAAGGAATACAAGGAAGAGGAACGCCTGCTGAAGGCGCAGCTGCATGCCATCCGCTGGCAGGTGCTGAACACCCAGGTGGGCCAGCGCGAGACCCTGATCCGCGAGCTGGAGATCCGCCTCGAGGCCGTGATCGCCGAGCAGCGCGCCGCCGATGCCGCCCTGGAGAAGCAGCGCGAGGGCCAGATCGAGCTTTCCGACAAATTCTCCGAGGTGCAGAGCCGCTTCTACCGCATCGGCAACGAGATCTCCCGCATCGAGCAGTCCATGGGCCACCAGCGCGAGCGCCTGACCCAGCTCAAGACCGACATGGCCCAGGCCGAACGCAGCCAGCAGCAGACCTCCGAGCACCTGCAACTGGACGAGGCGCAGCTGGAAGACGTGCGCGCGCAAATGCTTAGCCTGGAGCCCGAGCTCGAGCTGCTGCAGGCGCAGTCGGAGGAGTTCACCGCCGGCCTCGGCACCGCCGAAGAGCGCATGCAGCGCTGGCAGCAGGAGTGGGAGCAGTTCAACCAGGGCGCCGCCGGCGCCCGCCAGCAGGCCGAGGTCGAGCAGTCCAAGATCCAGCATCTAGAGCAGGCCGTGCAGCGCTCGCGCGAGCGTATCGAGCGCCTGGAAACCGAGCGCAAGACGCTGTCCGCCGGCCCCCTGGCCGACGAGGTCGCCGTGCTCGACGAGCAGGTGGCCGAGGTCGAGATGGAAATCGAGGCGGCCCAGGAGAAGGCTGACCGCACCAGCGCCGGCATCGGCGGCCAGCGCGACCGCAATAACCAGCTGCACAACGAGTCCGATGCCTTCAAGTCCCGGCTGCAGGCCCTCAAGGGGCGCGAGGCCTCGCTGCTGGCCTTGCAGCAGGCAGCGCTGGGACAGGCCAGTGGCGTGACCTCCTGGCTGGCTACGCATGACCTCGGCGACCGCCCCCGCCTGGCGGATCGGCTGCAGGTCGATGCCGGCTGGGAGCGGGCCGTGGAGACCGTGCTCGGCCGTAACCTGCAGGCGGTCTGCGTGGAGGCGCTGGGCTCCCTCACCGACAAGCTGGCCGATCTCGGCAAAGGCTACCTGACCCTGCTGGAGACAGGGGCGTCGACGTCAGCGACTGACGCCACGGGAACGCCCCTGGCCAGCCATGTCCGCGGTAGTGATGCTGCCGGGCTGCTGGCGGGCATCTATGCCTGCGGCGGTCTCGACGAAGCGATGGCGCTGCGCCCGCGCCTGGCCGCCCACGAGTCCGTGGTGACGCGTGACGGCATCTGGCTGGGCGCCACCTGGTTGCGCGTGATCCGCGAGGAAGACGCTGAGACCGGCGTGCTGGCGCGCAAGCAGGCGCTGGCCACGGTGCAGGCCGAGCTGGAAGAAGTGGAAGCGACCCTGGCCGACCGCCAGGCCGAGCTCGACGCCGGCCGCGAAGCCCTGCGCAGCCTGGAACTGCAGCGCGAGGATGTGCAGCGCGAGCTGTCCCAGCTGACGCGCCGCCGCGGTGACGTGCAGGCCCAGCTCGGCGCCAAGCAGGTTCGTCTCGAGCAGTTCAATGCCCGCTCCAGCCGCATCGAGAAGGAAATGGAAGACGTCCAGGCACAGCAACGCCTGGACCAGGAACAGGTGTCCGAATCCCGCCTGGTGCTGGAAGAGGCGCTGGAAGTCATGGGCCGCGATGCCGCCCGCCGCGACGAACTTCTGCGCGAGCGCGACCTGGCCCGCGAAGCGCTGGACCTGGCCCGCCAGAAGGCCCGCGCCGACCGCGATGCCGCGCACCAGGTGGCCCTGACCATGCAGACCCTGCGCACCCGGGAGACGGCACTGTCGCAGAGCATCAGTCGCCTGCAGGAACAGCTCTCGCAGCTGACCGAGCGCCGCGAATCGCTGCAGGAATCCCTGCTCGAGCTGGAGAACCCGGACGGTGAATTCCAGCAGCAGCTGGAGGAGTTCCTGGCGCAGCGGCTGGCAGTGGAGCAGGAACTGGCCGATGTCCGCCGCGACCTCGAGGCCGTGCAGCACGAATTCCGCGAACACGAGCGCAAGCGCCAGCAGGCCGAGCAGCAGGCGCAGCAGGTACGCGACATGCTCGGCACGCAGCGCCTGGAATGGCAGAACGCCATCTCCCGCCGCGAGTCCCTGCAGGAGCAGCTGCTCGAAGCCCAGTTCGACCTTGAAACCGTGCTCGCCAACCTGCCCGAGGATGCCGCCGAGGCGCAGTGGCAGGAGGACCTGGAGCGCGTCGGCAACCGCATTGCGCGACTGGGGCCGATCAACCTGGCCGCCATCGACGAGTACCAGGCCCAGTCCGAGCGCAAGACCTACCTGGATGCGCAGGACGCCGACCTCCGCGAAGCCCTGGAGACCCTGGAAAACGCCATCCGCAAGATCGACCGCGAGACCCGCACCCTGTTCAAGGACACTTTCGACCTGGTGAACAAGGGCCTGCAGGAGCTGTTTCCCAAGGTCTTCGGCGGCGGCCATGCCTACCTGGAGCTCACCGGCGAGGATCTGCTGGAAGCCGGCGTCACCATCATGGCGCGCCCGCCCGGCAAGCGTAACTCCACCATCCATTTGCTGTCGGGCGGCGAGAAGGCCCTCACGGCCCTGGCGCTGGTGTTTTCGATCTTCGCATTGAACCCGGCGCCGTTCTGCATGCTCGACGAAGTCGATGCGCCGCTGGACGACGCCAACGTGGGCCGCTATGCGCGCCTCGTGGAAGAAATGTCGGAAAAGGTCCAGTTCATCTATATCACGCACAACAAGATCGCCATGGAGATGGCGCATCAATTGATGGGGGTCACCATGCACGAGCCGGGCGTTTCCCGCCTCGTGTCCGTCAACGTGGAGGAGGCCGCCGCCCTGGCGGCCGTGTAAGCGGACGGCGCCATGGAACTTCTCTACATCGTTGGCATCCTGCTCGCCCTGGCCCTGCTGGTTCGGGGCGGGCTTTGGCTTCGCGAGTACCAGCGGCGGCTTCGACTTCGCCTGGAGCCCGTGCCGCCGGGCCCGGAGCTGCCGGAAAGCTTTCCCGAGCTGGGCAAGGTCCGGGTGCGTCCGCGCCTGGACCAGGCTGAGGGCAGCGAGGAGGATGAGCCTGCGCTGGGACCGGTGATCGTGGTCTCGCCCCGGGATCGCTCCGATGAGGAGGCCGCGCGGGTGGCTCCAGTGCCCGTCGGCGCACTTCGTGCCAATCGCGATGCGGGCACTCCCGCAGCTGCGGGAGTGGATGAGCCGGCGGCGGCTGCTCCGCGGGCCCCGGTGACGGAAGCGACGGTCGAGACGCCCCCTGCGCTTGCCGTCCGGCAAGCGGCGGAGCAGACGGCACCAGGCGCTGCTGCCGGACCTGCACCGGCCGAATCCGGTTCCGGCGGTGGCGCCCCCCTTTCCGGCTTGGCATCCCCGACCGCGGCCGCTGCGCCGGCGGCCACGGCGGAGGCGATGCCGCTGCTGCTGACGCCGGTGACCGAGCCGGTTCCGGAAGCCCATCAGCAGGACATGTTCGCCAATGACATGATCGCTCCGCCGCCGATGCCGGACCGTTCACGCAATCGCGCCGAAGCACTCTACGGTGCCACGGTGGTGGAGCCGGTACGCCCGGTACGCGCCCCCGAGGCCAAGCCCCCTGTGGAGGTACAGGACGTGATCGCCCTGCACGTGGTGGCTCGCGAGCGGCCCTTCAACGGCGAGGACCTTCTGCGCTGCATCCTGGGCTACGGCCTGCGCTTTGGCGACATGTCCATCTTTCATCGCCATGAGCGCCCCACCGGGCAGGGAGAGGTGCTGTTCAGCATGGCCAGCGCAATGGAACCGGGCACCTTTGACCTCCAGGCCATGAGCGGCGAGGAACTCATAGGCGTCAGCTTCTTCCAGAGCCTGCCCGGCGTGAACAGCATTCATGCCTACGACATCATGGTGGATACGGCCAAGCGCCTCGCGACGGAACTTCAGGGCGAGTTGCTGGATCAGCAGCAGCAGCCACTGACCCGCCAACTGGTTGAGCACTACCGTGAGCGCGTCCAGGAATTCGAACGCCGCCGCCTGATGCAGCGGCCCGCGCGTTGAGGGCATGAGCGTGGACCAGGAAGAGGCCACCCGCGAGATCGAGCGACTTCGCGCCGAACTTCGTCACCATAATTATCGCTATTATGTCCTTGATGATCCGGAAGTGCCGGACAGCGAGTACGACCGGCTCTTCCATCGCCTGCGCGAGCTCGAGGAGCAGTTCCCCACCCTGATCAGCGACGATTCCCCGACCCGCCGCGTCGGCGGCGAAGCCATGCCCGCCTTTGCCACGGTCATGCATGAAGTGCCCATGCTGTCGCTGGACAACGTGTTCGGCGCCGAGGAATTCGCTGACTTCGATCGTCGCGCGCGCGAGCGCCTGGGCGATCTGCTCGGCGGCAGCGCGGACCTGTTCGCGTCCCCGGTAATTTGCTATTGCTGTGAGCCCAAGCTGGATGGCCTGGCGATCTCGCTGGTCTATGAGGATGGCCTGCTGGTGCGCGCCGCCACGCGGGGCGATGGCGTGACCGGCGAGGACATCACGCACAACGTGCGCACCATCAAGTCGGTGCCGCTGCGCCTGTCCGGAGACGCGGTTCCGCGCCTGCTGGAGGTTCGCGGCGAGGTGGTGATGCCCAAGGCCGGCTTCCTTCGGCTGAACGAGCAGAATGCCGCGCGCGGCGACAAGACCTTTGCCAATCCGCGCAATGCGGCCGCGGGCAGCCTGCGCCAGCTCGATCCTCGGATTGCGGCACTGCGTCCCCTGGAGTTCTACGCTTACAGCCTGATGCGCAGCGATGGAATGAAGCCGGCGCCGTCGCAATTCGACATGCTGCAGCAGGTGCACGCGCTCGGCTTCCGCATCAGCAGGGAAATCCGCCGCGGCGAGGGCGTCGCCTTCGTGCAGGCCTTCTACGATGATATCCAGGCGCGTCGCGACAGCCTGCCCTACGAAATTGATGGCGTGGTGATCAAGGTGGATGCCACCCGCCTGCAGCAGGAGCTCGGCTTCGTGTCGCGGGCGCCGCGCTGGGCGACGGCCTACAAGTTTCCTGCCCAGGAGGCCATTACCGTGCTCAGGGCAGTGGAGTTCCAGGTGGGCCGGACCGGGGCGCTGACCCCGGTGGCACGCCTGGAACCCGTCGCCGTGGGCGGAGTTACCGTCAGCAACGCGACCTTGCACAATTTTGACGAGATCGAGCGCATGGATGTGCGTATCGGTGACAGCATTGTCATTTACCGTGCGGGCGACGTGATCCCCAAAATCACCCGCGTCCTGCCGGAGCGGCGCCCTGACGGCACGGTACCGCTGGCATTGCCCACGCATTGCCCGGTGTGCGGCTCCGACATCGAACGCCCGGAGGACGAGGCGATCGCCCGCTGCTCCGGGGGCCTGTTCTGTCCCGCCCAGCAAAAGGAGGCGCTCAAGCATTTCGTTTCCCGGCGCGCCATGGACGTCGAGGGCCTCGGCGACAAGTGGATTGATCAACTGGTGGACCTGCGCCTGATCCGGAGCAGTGCCGACCTGTATGGCCTGAAGAGAGACGACTTGCTAACGCTGGAGAGGATGGGCGACAAGCTGGCCGACAATCTGCTGCGCGCCATCGACCGCAGTCGCACCACCACGCTGCCACGCTTCCTCTATGCCCTCGGCATCCGCCAGGTGGGCGAGGCCACGGCCCTGGCGCTGGCGCGCCACTTCGGCAATCTCGACAGCCTGATCGCCGCCGATGAAGCGGCGCTGATGCAGGTGACGGACGTGGGACCGGTGGTGGCCGAGTCCATTGCCACGTTTTTCCGCCAGCCCCATAACCTGGAAGTCATTACGGCCCTGCGCGCGCGTGGCGTACACTGGCCCGACCTCGAGGCGCAGGGCGGGCGTGAGCAGCCCCTGGCGGGCCAGAGCTGGGTACTGACCGGCAGCCTGTCCGCCATGAGCCGCGACCAGGCCAAGGAGAAACTGCAGCAACTCGGGGCCAAGGTGTCGGGCTCGGTGTCGAAGAAAACTCACTGCGTCATCGCCGGCGAAGCGGCGGGCTCCAAGCTGGCCGACGCCGAGAAACTGGGCGTGAGCGTTATCGACGAGACCGCCTTCCTGCAATTCTTGTCCAGCCACGGACTGTAGCGAGCATCATGGACCAGGAGTCGATTGTTTACGGGATCGTGCGCGACATGGCCTACGGCACCCAGATGGAGCGGCGCGTCCGCCGCGCCCACAACCAGGGGATTGTGGAGATGCTGCCGGATGCCGATGGCTGGCCGTTCTGCAAGGAGATGTTCGGCATCTCCGGCTTTGACGAGACCGCGGGGACCTACCAGACCCAGATCATCCACTTTGGCGCCAGCTACCGCGCCATCGAATACGAGTGGCAGCTGTGGATGACGAAATTCGAGCAACTGCTGATGCAGATGTACTGGGTCAGCGCCAAGGTTCACCTGGAAACCGAGGTGTCAGGGCTGCACACCTTCGTCTGGGAGGCCCTGAACGGCTCCCACGCGCCCGGTGACGAGCTGCAGGTGCGCTGCGAGTGGGAGCGCGAAGGTGGTTTCGCGCTGAAGCGGTAGCTCGCCCAAGGCCTGCACCTGCTCTCGACCTTGGCCCCGAGGCCGGCATTCGCCGGCCTTTTTCATTCCTGTGGAGCCTTGCCGGCGCGACGCAGTTCGCGCACGCGAAAGCGCATCGGGTGCAGGGCGTCGAGGACGGCCTTAGATACGGGCGCCGGCTCGCCGTTCAGCTCCGATGCCAGGATCTCCGCCGCCAGCAAAGCATGACTGAAGCCCTTGGAGCCGTGGGCGAGGTTCACATAGAGCCCCGGCAACGCCGGCAGCAAGGGATACGCCTTCACCTTGCCGTCGCGCAGGCCGGCATAGCTGTCGAGGAACTGCTGACGGTCCGCCACCGGGCCCACCAAGGGCAGGTAGTCAGGGCTCTGGCAGCGCAGCGCGGCCCGGCCCTGCCACTCGGGCTCAGGCGGGAGGCCGGCCGCCAGTTCGGGCAAGGCCTCCGCCAGCAGAGCGCGGTTCTCGGCGTGCTCTGCTTCGCGTAGCGCGATATCAGTGCAGCCAGGCTGGAAGGTGGCCCCCAGGCTGTGGCCTTTGCCCGGCAGTACCGGACTGAAATAGCCGTCGTGGCAAATCACAGTGCGGAGGCCAGCCGAGGCAGGCGAGGGTGGCGCCAGCGAAACCTGTCCACGGATGCTGTTGAGCGGCAGGTCGGCGAGTTCCGGAAAATCGCACGCGGCGCCTGCGGTGGCCACCACCAGTACCGGCGTGTCCAGCAGGCAGGCGCCGTTGTTATCCAGCAGGCGCCAGCCGGTTCCGGAGCGCTGCAGACGGTGTACGGGCGTGTCTTCACGCAACGTGATGCGGGGATGCGCCAGCAATTGCCGGCAATAGCGTTCCGCTTCCAGCCAGCCGCCACCAGGGTAGTGCAGGGCCGCATGGGGCACGGCGACGCCGGCGACGTCGCTGGCTTCCGCCGCGGTCAGCCCGCGCACCAGCCCGGGGGGAAGCGACTGGCCGGACAGCGCGCGTGCGAACCCGGCCTGGTTGCCGACGGCAAGCTGCAGGATGCCGCAGGGATGCCAGGGACTGCCGGCCTTGCTGTCCTGCGCCAGCTCGCGCAGCGCCTGCAGCCAGGCCTGCTGCGAGAAATGGTCGAGCGCCTTGCCGGGCCCGGCAAGGCGGCCATAGACCACGGCGGCGGGATTGCCGGAGCCGGCGTTAGCGACCCGCTGCTTTTCCAGTACGGTGACATCCCAGCCGCGCAGGGCCAGCCGATGGGCGGTGTGCGCCCCGGCCACGCCCGCTCCGATCACGCAGGCCTGGCGGAGGGCGGCCAGGGGTGGCCGCGCCAGCCAGGGCCGTGACGACGGCAAAGCCGGTTCCGGGCTGGCATAGTGCCCGTAAAGGGTTTCAGGCCGGCGGCCGGCGCCCTGGGCCGCTTCGACGGCAAAACCGGCTACGGCGAGCCCGCGGTGGACGTGGCCGGCCGCGCTCGAGGCGGCGAAGGTGCTGCCCTCATGGCTCAAGGCGGCCATGGCGTGAAACAGGGAGTCTTGCCACATCTCTGGATTGCGTTCCGGTGCAAAGCCGTCGATCACCCAGGCATCGACCCGGGCGGAGAGGCGCGGCAGCAGATCAGCGACATCCCCGAAGCATAGCGTCAGGGTGACGCGGCGATCGGGCAGGCAGATGCGATGGAAGCCCGCGACGAGGATGGGATAGTGCCGCTGCAGTTCCGCCGCCAGATCCGCAGGCCCGTGCCAGCCGGCATGGGCGCGGGCGAGATCAGCGGCAGTGACAGGAAATTTTTCGATGCCGACGTAGTGCAGCCAGCCCTGGCGGTCGCTGCGCTGCCACAAATCAAGGGTGGCGAGGCAATGGAGGCCGGTACCGAAGCCGGCTTCCACGATCGTGAAGCCGGCGCCTCCGGACAGCGCTGCAAAGCGCTCCGTAAGCCGGTTGTGCGCAAGGAGAAGGGGGACGAGTGGTGCCGCCACGGCGGCGCCCGGAAAGAAGGGAGCCCCCGCGAAATCACGCGACACGGGCAGGCCCTGCACCCAGTCGAGGCTGGCCGGGCGCAGGGTATCGCTCATGGGAGGGCCGGCTTACCAGCTGCTCTTGCGACGGCTGCTGGTGGCGAAGAACCAGCCCAGCAGGAATCCGGCGATCACGGCCAGGGCTCCCTTCCAGATGCCCTCAGAGCTCTTGTCATGGCGGATGACATTGATCTGCATGCCCAGGTTTTCATTCTGCAGTTGCAGCTCCTGGTTCTTGGCGAGCAATTCACGGTTGGCTTTGTCGATGCGCTCGGCATTGACGAGAAGCTCCTGTTGGCGACGCTGCTCAGGCGTGGGCGGCGCCACGGTGGGCATGGCCTCCGGGGCAACCGCCTGGCCGGGCAGGGGGACGGCAGGCGCCGCGGGTTGGGCCGGGGCCGGCTTCAGGCCAGCGGCGTTCGGCGCCGGCTTGGGCGCGGCCGGGGCCGCGGGCCGCGCGGGGGCTACCGGTACCCCGGGGGGCGTTTCCGCGTGGGCAAAGGCGGCAGTGAGCAGGCAGGACAGGAGCAGGACTTTATTCATGAGTGTCTCAGGGCAGGACTTTCTTGAACGGCTTGACGGTGATGTGGGCATAAACACCCGCCTCGCGATAGGGGTCGGCCGACGCCCAGGCCTCGGCATCGGCGAGGCTCTCGAACTCGGCCACCACCAGGCTGCCGCTGAAGCCGGCCTCGCCAGGGTTCTCGCTGTCGATCGCCGGATGCGGACCTGCCAGCAGCAGGCGACCGTCCGCCTTCAACTGCTCCAGGCGTGCCAGGTGGCGGGGACGGCTGTCCAGGCGCTGCTGCAGGGTGCCGGGGGCGTCCTCGGCGATGATGGCGTACCACATGGCTACTCCTTTCCTTCCTTTCCGGGCGTACCGGCTTCGGGCGGCAGATATCGGCTGATGATCGCCATCTGCGCGATCACGAACACGAAGGTAAGACCCAGGCTGCCGAACACCTTGAAGTCCACCCAGATGGATTCATAGGTGAAGGCGACATATAGGTTGGCGGCCCCGAGGGCGGCGAAGAAGGCGGCCCATGACAGGTTCATCCATTTCCAGACAGTGGCCGGCAGCGTGACGGCATGGCCCATCAGACGTTCGATGGCGAGCTTGTCGCCCACAAAATGGCTGCCGACAAAGAACACCGCCAACACCCAGTTAACGATGGGCGCCTTCCACTTGATGAAGGTTTCGTCATGCAGGGCCAGAGTGAGACCCCCGAACAGCACGGTTACCACCAGGACGATCTTGTGGTTCTTCTCGAGTTTGCCTTCCGTAAAGTAAAAGTAGCCGTACAGGCCCACCGTGGTAGCGATCAGCACGGCCGTGGCCGGGAAGATGCCCAGGGTCTTGAAGGCCACGAGAAAGGCGATAAGAGGAATGTAGTCCAGCCACTGTTTCATGTTCGGAGGCAGGGTAGTGGTAAAGTGGGCGCATCTTAAAGCACCGGTACTGTCCCCGCCATGCCTGTCATAGACCTGCACACCCACAGCCTCCGCTCCGACGGCGCCCTCGCGCCGGCCGAGGTGGTCCGGCGCGCGGCGGCCGCCGGGGTGGGGCTGCTCGCCCTGACCGACCATGACACCGTCAGCGGAGTCACCGAGGCCAGGGCGGCTGCCGACGAGGCGGGGATCCGGCTGCTGCCCGGGCTCGAGCTGTCGACCATGTGGCGGGGCTTTTCCGTACACATCGTGGGGCTGGGCGTGGACATCGACGATCCCGGGCTGACCGCGGGCCTGGCGCGGCAGGCTGATGCCCGCGCCGAGCGGGGTCGTCGTATTGCCGAGCGACTGGAGAAGCTGCGCATGCCCGGTGCCTGGGAAGGGGCATTGGCGCTGGCCGGCAACGAGCCCAACCGCATCAGTCGCACGCATTTCTCGCAATGGCTGCTGGCCGCCGGCCATGTCTCCAGCCTGCAGGGGGCGTTCGACAAGTACCTGGGGGGCGGCAAGCCCGCCGACGTCGCCATGCCCTGGGTCGACCTGCCGACGGCGGTCGCCCTGATCCGCGACACGGGGGGCACCGCCGTGCTGGCCCACCCCGGCCGCTACCCCCTCACCCGTACCAAGCTGCGGCAATTGATTGCCACCTTCCGTGACGCCGGCGGCGAGGCCATGGAGGTGGCGACCGCCACCGAGAAACCGGACATGATCCGCTACCTCGGCCAGCTCGCCGGCGATGCCGGCCTCGATGCCTCGCAGGGCAGCGACTTCCACGGACCGCACATGCCCTGGATCGCCATCGGCCGCGTGCCGCCGCTCCCCGCCGGCTGCCGTCCGGTCTGGCAGCGCTGGTATGACGCGGCCGACATTCCGGGGCAGCTGCCCCTGCTGCCGGGCTAGCGCCGGCGTACACTAGACAGATGCGGCGGCGGGCCAGGGGGCCGGCGGCCAACAGGACGGCGAGCCCATGAGCCAGTATTTCTATATCCACCCCGACAATCCGCAGGTGCGCCTGGTCAAGCAGGCCGTGGCCCTGATCCGGGAGGGCGGCGTGGTCGCCTACCCTACGGACTCAGCCTACGCCCTGGGCTGCCACATCGGAGACAAGCCGGCACTGGAGCGCATCATCCGGCTGCGTGAGCTGAACGATCGCCACAACTTCACACTGCTCTGCCGCGACCTTTCCGAGATCGCCAACTACGCCAGGGTCGACAATGCCACCTACCGCCTGCTGAAGGCCCATACGCCCGGCGCCTATACCTTCATCCTGGCGGCGACCTCGGAGGTGCCGCGGCGCATCCTCCACCCCAAGCGCAAGACCATCGGCATCCGGGTTCCCGACCATGCCATCTGCCAGGCCCTGCTTGCAGAGCTCAACGAGCCGCTGCTCACCACGACCCTGCAGATGCCTGGCGATGCCGACCCGCTCAACGACCCCGAGGAGATCCGCGAGCGGCTCGGCTCCCGGCTCGACCTGATCATCGACGGCGGCTACGGCGCTCTGGAACCGACCACGGTCGTCGACCTCAGCGGCGAGGAGCCGGTGGTGCTGCGCGAGGGCAGGGGCGATCCTTCTCCCTTTCGCTAGCGGGGAAGGCGTTATTGCCAATCGTTATTGGAGGCGGCCATCGGATCGGCCTAGTATCCTGAATGTCCTGTCATGCACAGGGCCTGGCCTGATGGCAGCAGCGCCAGCGATGATCTCCTCAGATATTTGAACAGGCCCTTGCGGCCTGTTTTTTTTCGTCTTTTCCGGCCCGCCGGGGAGGAGCCGCCCCCCTTAACGGACCGGTTTGGGGAGGCAGGCTTCGCCGGGATGCTTCGCAGCGGGGGTCGACGCCCCTATAATCCCGCTTTTATGGCATGGCCCACCCTTCCGGGCCGAGGAGTACCGCTTGAGTTCCGTCGCTTCCCAGCAGCGTGTCCTGTCCGGCATGCGGCCCACCGGCCGTCTGCACCTGGGCCATTACCACGGCGTGCTGAAGAACTGGGTCAAGCTGCAGTACGAATACGACTGCTTCTTTTTCATTGCCGACTGGCACGCCCTGACCACCTCCTATGAGGATCCGCGCGGCATCGAGCAGAGCGTCTACGACATGGTGGTGGACTGGCTGGCCGCCGGCCTCAATCCCAACAGCTGCACCATGTTCATCCAGTCGCGCGTGCCCGAGCACGCCGAGCTGCACCTGCTGCTGTCCATGATGACCCCGCTGGGCTGGCTGGAGCGCGTGCCGACCTACAAGGATCAGCAGGAAAAACTGAAGGAAAAGGACCTGGCGACTTACGGCTTCCTGGGCTACCCCTTGCTGCAGAGCGCCGACATCCTGATCTACCGCGCCGGCCTGGTGCCGGTGGGTGCCGACCAGGTCGCCCACGTCGAGATCACCCGCGAGGTCGCGCGCCGCTTCAATCACCTCTACGGACGCGAGCCCGGCTTCGAGGAAGCGGTGGAATCGGCCATCACCAAGATGGGCAAGAAGGCCGCCAAGCTCTATTCCGACCTGCGCAAGCGCTACCAGGAAAGCGGGGACGGCGAGGCGCTGCTGATTGCCCAGGCCCTGGTCAAGGACCAGCAGAACATCACCCTGGGTGACAAGGAGCGCCTGCTCGGCTCCCTGGAAGGCTCGGGCAAGATCATCCTGCCGGAGCCCCAGGCGTTGCTGACCGAGGCCTCCAAGATGCCGGGCCTGGACGGCCAGAAGATGTCCAAGTCCTACGGTAACTTTATCTCCCTGCGAGAACTGCCGGACGATGTCGATGCCAAGGTGCGCAAGATGCCCACCGATCCCGCCCGCGTGCGCCGCACCGATGCCGGCAACCCGGACGTCTGTCCGGTCTGGCAATTGCACGAGGTCTATACCGACGACGCCACCCGGCAGTGGGTACAGCAGGGCTGCCGTTCCGCCGGGATCGGCTGCCTGGAGTGCAAGAAGCCGGTGATCGACGCGATCAATGCCGAACTGGAGCCCATGCGCGCCCGCGCCCGGGAATTCGAATCCAGCCCCGAGCTGATCCGTTCCATCCTCAACCAGGGCAGCGAGCAGGCCGCCGCCGTGGCCGAGGACACCCTGCGCGACGTCCGCGCCGCCATGGGGCTGGCCTACCGTTGAGGTGGTTCTTTTAACTGAGGGTAGGGCGGCAGCCCTACTCGGTGGTACCATACCGGGACGCAAGGCAACCGCTGTGAAGCGGCAACGAGGTACGACATGAGCGGTGGAACGCAACAGGAAGACGAGCTGGTACTGGCGGCACTTGCCGACATACAGGCCGAAACCGATGCCGCCGCGACCGCCGAGGAGCCCGCCGAGGCTCCCACCCGGCAGGAGGAGATGCCCTTCGCCCTGGTCTATGGCAAGGCCTTCACCAAGCTCCCCGAAGATCTCTATATCCCGCCCGATGCGCTCGAGGTCTTCCTCGAAGCCTTTGAAGGTCCCCTCGACCTCCTGCTCTACCTGATCCGCCGGCAAAACCTCGACATCCTGGATATCCCGGTCGCGGAGATCACCCACCAGTACATCCAGTACATGGAAATGATGCAGTCCATGAACATGGAGCTGGCCGGCGAATACCTGCTGATGGCCGCCATGCTGGGCGAGATCAAGTCCCGCTACCTGCTGCCCCGGCCCAAGACCGAGGATGGCGAGGACGCCGAGGATCCGCGCGCCGAGCTGATCCGCCGCCTGCAGGAATACGAGCGCTTCAAGAAGGCCGCCCTGGACCTGGACGGCATGCCCCAGGAAGGCCGTGACTTCTGGCCGGTCAAGGTGCAGGGTCCCGACTACACGCGTGAAAAGCCGCAACCGCAGGTCGAGATGCGCGAGCTGCTGCTGGCGCTGCAGGACGTGATCCGCCGCGCCGACATGTTCGAGAGCCACCAGGTCTCCCGGGAAACCCTCACCCTTCGCGAAAAGATGGCGCAGGTGCTGGAGATGCTGCAGAACCGCGACTTTGTCCCCTTCGTCTCGCTGTTCACCATCGAGGAAGGCCGGCTGGGCGTGGTCGTGACCTTCATGGCCATCCTGGAGATGGTCAAGGAAGGCATCCTCAGCCTGGTACAGACCGACTCCTTCGGCCCCATCCATGTCAAGGCCCGCGCCCAGGGCGCGGAAGGCGACGGCTATGATCTTGTCGAGCTGCAGGACGACGGCGCCGACGATGCCTACGACCAGCCGGCCCCCGCCGTGCTGGGTGAGCGGACGGACGAGCAGGCCGATCCCGGCCTTGATGATTTCAACGATGCCGCGGACGACGCCGGCAAGCACGAAGATTGATGGAGCTTCCCGAGATGGATGCCGAACTCCTTAAAAAGATCATAGAAGGCGCCTTGTTCGCCGCCGGGCAGCCGCTCAACATTGAACGGCTCGGCCTGCTTTTCGACGAAGGCGAGCGGCCCGAACCCGCCACGCTGCGTGCGACGCTGGAGGCCCTGATGACGGACTATGACGGCCGTGGCATCGAGCTCAAGGAGGTCGCTTCCGGCTTCCGTTTCCAGGTGCGCCAGGACACCGGTCCCTGGGTAAGCCGGCTCTGGGAGGAAAAGGCCTCGCGCTACTCCCGTGCCCTGCTGGAAACCCTGGCCCTCATCGCCTATCGCCAGCCCATCACCCGCTCCGAGATCGAGGAGATCCGTGGCGTATCGGTGAGCTCGCACATCATCAAGACCCTGATCGAGCGCGAATGGATCCGCGTCGCCGGTCACCGCGACGTGCCTGGCCGGCCCGCGCTGTTCGCCACCACGCGCGAATTCCTGGACAACTTCAATCTGAAGACGCTGGCGGAGTTGCCGTCGCTGTCGGAAATCCGCGACCTCGACCGCATCAACGAGGAGCTGGAGTTCCTGGAGGCGCAGGAGCGCGCCGAAGGTGCGCCGGCCGAAGCCGATGCCGGTGAAGTGCTGGCCGTGGAAGACCTCGCTGTCGTCATGGCCGACCTGGAAGCCGACATCGAGCGCGAAGGGCGGGATGGCCGCGGCGATAACGAAATCTACGAGTAACTCCGTCTTCCTTGCAACGCAAGGAGGCCTTGTCCTGAATCTGAAAGAGCGGTCTGTCCATGAGTGAGAAGTTGCAAAAAGTGCTGGCCCGCTGTGGCCTGGGATCGCGACGCCACATGGAACAGGCGATTGTTGACGGCCGCGTCAGCGTTAATGGCAAGGTCGCCACGCTGGGCGACCGCATCGAGGCGACCGACGAGATCCGGGTCGATGGCCGCCGCGTGGAGTTCACGGTCGAGGAAGAGTCCCGCCGCCGCGTGCTGGTCTATTACAAGCCCGAGGGCGAAATCTGCTCGCGCCAGGATCCGGAAGGACGGCCCACGGTCTTTGACCGCCTGCCGGCCATGAAGGGCGAGCGCTGGGTGATGGTTGGCCGCCTGGACGTGAACAGCTCCGGGCTGCTGCTGTTCACCACCGACGGCGAGCTGGCCAACCGCCTCATGCACCCGTCCAACGAGATCGAGCGCGAGTACGCGGTCCGTGTCATGGGCGAGGTGGAGCAGCGCATGCGCGCCACCCTGCTGGAAGGCGTCGAGCTGGAAGACGGGCCGGCCAAGTTCGAGAAGATGTCGGAGCTGGGCGGCGAAGGTTTCAACCGCTGGTGGCAGGTGGTGGTGAAGGAAGGCCGCAACCGTGAAGTGCGGCGCCTGTTCGAGTCGCAGGGCCTCAAGGTGAGCCGCTTGCTGCGCACCCGCTACGGCTCGGTGACGTTGCCGCGTACCCTCAAGACCGGTCGCTGGATCGAGCTCGACAAGGCCGACATCGATGGCCTGGTTGAACTGGTGCAGCTGCGCCCGCGCCGTGGTACCGGCCTCTTTGGCCTGGCCAAGCGCCGTATGGAGAAGATGCAGGAAAATCCCTTGCCGGCACGCCGCGGCGGCTTCCTGCGCCAGCAGCGCCGCGACGGCCATGCCGACAAGCCGCGCACGGATGGCAAAAGCGAGGACTGAGCCTTCGCGGGCGCCTTTGCATGAAAATGCCGGCTATTGCCGGCTTTTTCATTTTGATGACTGATCCGTCCTGAAGCAGGGTCACTCAGATCCAGAGTGAGTCGTCCTGACCAGCGCTGGCCCTCCCTGCACACTCTTGAGGAGTGCCCCGTCCTGGGCAGGATTGGCACTTGCCACTCCTCTCAGGGGAGGCAGGGGTGGACCAGTTGGTACAGCCGACCGGCTGTCCTGCCGCCAGGTCTTTGTCCAGCCGCTCCGGCGATGCGGTGATTGCCCCGGGGCTCTGCACCCTCAGGCAGTGGGAGGACGCTCCTGGGCGTCGAAGGACTCGCCACTGCTGCCACGACTGTCAGGGCCCATCAGCCACAGGTAGGCCGGCATGATCTCCTCGGGCGGGCGCAGGGACATCGGGTTCTCGCCGGGATAGGCGCTGGCCCGCATGCGGGTGCGGGTAGCGCCCGGATTCAGGCAGTTGACGCGGATGTTGCTGGTGTTGCGCAACTCATCGGCCAGCAGCTGCGACAGGTTTTCAATGCCGGCCTTGGACACGGCATAAGCGCCCCAGAAGGCCCGGCCGCGTCGTCCCACCGAACTGGTGGTGAAGATGACGGACGCATCCGGCGACTGCTTGAGCAGGGGCAGCAGGGCCTGGGTCATGAGGTAGGGCGCGCGCAGGTTGACACGCATGACGAAATCCCAGGTGTCGGGGTCGTACATTTCCACCGGCGTGATGTCGCCCAGCACACCGGCGTTGTGCAGCACGCCGTCGAGGCGGCCGAACTCGCGCTCGATGGTGTCCGCCAGTTGCTGGTAGTCGGCAGCAGTTCCCGTCGACAGCTCCTGGGTAACGATGGCGGGTTGCGGCTGGCCGGCGGCCTCGATCTCGTCATAGACCTGCTCCAGCTTGGCCAGGCTGCGCCCCAGCAGGATCACCGTGGCGCCATGGGCGGCAAAGCTGCGCGCGGCGGCGCGGCCGATGCCGTCGCTGGCGCCGGTGACCAGGATGACGCGGTCCTTGAGCAGGTCGGGGCGGGCCTCGTAATTCTTCATGACAACTCCTCAGTTCACGCCGAGCAGGCGCGACAAATCCAAAACGGTGTCGACGGTATGGTCCGCCTGCCAGTCCTGCGCGGTTTCGCCGTCCAGGATATAGCCCCAGGCCGCGGCCACGGTGGGCATCCCGGCATTGCGACCGGCCTCGATGTCGCGGCGGTGATCCCCCACATAGACGCAGGCGGCCGGTGCCACGCGGATGGCGTCGGCCGCCTTCAGCATGGGCTCGGGGTGGGGCTTGCTGTGATTGACCATGTCCGGGCAGATGGCCACGGCGCAGCGCTGGTCCAGGGCCAGGGCCTCGAGCAGCGGCGTGGTGTAGCGGCTGGGCTTGTTGGTGACGATGCCCCAGGGCGTGCCGCGGGCCTCGAGGCCCGCGAGCAGCTCCTCCATGCCGGGGAATAGGCGGCTTTCATCCGCGATATGGCGCAGGTAGGAATCCAGGAACTCCTGGCGCAGTGCTTCGAAATCCTCGCTGTCGACCGGATGCAGGTCGCCGAAGCCCAGCGCCACCACGGCCTTGGAGCCCTGCGATACCGCCGCGCGGATACGCGCCGGGGGGAGGGCGTCGCGGCCGTGGGCCAGGAGTTGCCGGTTGAGGACGGAAACGAAGTCCGGGGCGGTGTCGATCAGGGTGCCGTCGAGGTCGAACAGCACCGCCTGGTGGGGGACTGGCGACATCAGGCAGGGGCCCCGGGACGGCGGGTGGCAATCATGTAGTTGACGTCCACATTGGGCGCCAGCCAGTAGCGGCGGCTCAGAGGATTGTAGTGCAGGCCGGTCATGTCGCCGAGGTCGAGGCCGGCCCCGCGCACCCAGGTGGCCAGCTCGGAGGGACGGATGAACTTGCTGTATTCATGGGTGCCACGCGGCAGCATGCGCAGCAGGTATTCCGCGCCCAGGATGGCGAAGGCATAGGCCTTGGGGTTGCGGTTGATGGTGGAGAAGAACACCTGGCCGCCAGGCTTCACCAGGTCGTGGCAGGCCTTGACGATGGCGGCGGGGTCGGGGACGTGCTCCAGCATTTCCAGACAGGTCACCACGTCGAAGGAAGCGGGGCGCTCGGCGGCCAGCTGCTCCACCGGGATGCGGCGATAGTCGACCTGCTGGCCGGACTCCAGCAGGTGCAGGCGGGCCACCGAGAGCGGTGCCTCGCCAAGGTCGATGCCGGTGACGCTGGCGCCGCGGCGGGCCATGCTCTCGGACAGGATGCCGCCGCCGCAGCCCACGTCCAGCACCGTCTTGCCCTGCAGGCCGGTGCGCTCGTCGATCCAGTTCAGGCGCAGGGGATTGATTTCGTGCAGCGGCTTGAACTCGGACTGGGGATCCCACCAGCGGCTGGCCAGGGCCTCGAACTTGGCGATTTCGGCGGGGTCGACATTGACGCCGGGGGTGGGCGAGGGCTGGGTCATGGGGGGAATCCTTGGCTGTCCCGGGGAAGGCGCCCGAGTATAGCGGCAGCAGGCCCTGGATGGCCACGCGACAGGCAGGTAAATGCCTGTCCCGGGGTGCGCTAAGCCACTGATTTATGGTAATCTTCCGCGCTTTGGGGACCCTTCCGCGGACCGGCCGGTGGCCACCGCGGCAGCATTGAGGAAATGAGGAACCGGATGACCGAATTCGCCAAAGAAATCCTGCCGGTCAACATCGAGGACGAGCTCCGCCAGTCCTACCTCGATTACGCCATGAGCGTCATCGTGGGCCGAGCCCTGCCGGACGTCCGCGACGGCCTGAAGCCGGTGCACCGGCGCGTGCTGTTCGCCATGCACGAACTGGGCAACGACTGGAACAAGGCCTACAAGAAGTCGGCCCGCGTGGTCGGCGACGTGATCGGTAAATACCACCCGCACGGCGACAGCGCCGTGTACGACACCATCGTGCGCATGGCCCAGCCCTTCTCGTTGCGCTACATGCTGGTGGATGGCCAGGGCAACTTCGGCTCCGTCGACGGCGACAGCGCGGCCGCCATGCGTTACACCGAAGTGCGCATGACCCGTCTCTCGCACGAGCTGCTGGCCGATCTCGACAAGGAAACCGTGGACTGGGTGCCGAACTACGACGGCTCCGAGATGATTCCGGCGGTGATGCCCACCAAGGTGCCCAACCTGCTCATCAACGGCTCCAGCGGCATCGCCGTGGGCATGGCCACCAACATTCCGCCGCACAACCTCACCGAGGTCGTCAACGCCTGCCTGGCCTACCTCGACGACGAGGCCATCACCATTGATGGCCTGATGGAGTTCATCAAGGGCCCCGACTTCCCGACCGCCGCCATCATCAACGGCCGCGCCGGCATCATCGAGGCCTACCGCACCGGACGTGGCCGCATCTACATGCGCGCCCGGCACAATATCGAGACCGATGCCAAGACCGGCCGCCAGGCCATCATCTTCACGGAAATTCCCTACCAGCTGAACAAGGCGCGCGTGATCGAGAAGATCGCCGAGCTGGTGAAGGAAAAGAAGCTGGAGGGCATCTCCGAGCTGCGCGACGAGTCCGACAAGGACGGCATGCGCATCGTCATCGAGATCAAGCGCGGCGAAGTCGCCGAAGTGGTGGTGAACAACCTCTTCGCGCAGACCCAGTTGCAGAGCGTGTTCGGCATCAACATGGTGGCGCTGGTCGATGGCCAGCCCAAGCTGTGCAACCTCAAGCACCTGATCGAAGCCTTCGTGCGCCACCGCCGCGAAGTGGTGACGCGGCGCACCGTGTACGAATTGCGCAAGGCGCGCGAACGCGGCCATATCCTGGAAGGCCTGGCCGTGGCGCTGGCCAACATCGACCCGGTCATCGACGCCATCAAGACCTCGCCGAGCCCGGCCGACGCCAAGGACCGCCTGATGCTGACGCCGTGGGAGCCGGGTTCGGTGGCTTCCATGCTGGAACGCGCCGGCGATGCCAACGCCAGTCGTCCGGAAGGCCTGCCGGCCCAGTTCGGCATGGTGGGCGGCAAGTACCACCTCAGCGCGGAGCAGGCCCAGGCCATCCTCGACCTGCGCCTCAACCGCCTTACCGGACTCGAGCAGGACAAGCTCGTGGCCGAGTACCAGGATATCCTCGAGCGCATTCGTGAACTGGGCCTGATCCTGGCCAACCCGGAACGCCTGCTGCAGGTGATCCGCGACGAGCTCGTCGCCGTGCGTGACCAGTACGGCGATGCCCGCCGTACCGAGATCATCGCCTCCCGCCTCGACCTCACGCTGGAAGACCTCATCACCGAAGAGCAGGTGGTGCTGACCATCTCGCATGCCGGCTACGCCAAGACCCAGCCGCTGGCGGACTACCGCGCCCAGCGTCGCGGCGGCCGCGGCAAGTCCGCCACCGCGGTGAAGGACGAGGACTATATCGAGCAGCTGCTGGTGGCAAGCACGCACGACACCGTGCTGTGCTTCACCAGCGCGGGCAAAGTCTATTGGCTCAAGGCCTACGAGCTGCCCTCCGGCGGTCGCGGTTCCAAGGGCAAGCCCATCGTCAACATCCTGCCGCTGGCTGAAGGCGAGCGCATCACGGCCTTGCTGCCGGTGGACCTCGCCGCCCTGGCGGCGCAGGCCCCGGACGAGGACGACGAACTGGATGACAGCGTGATCGAGGGTGTCGCCGACGTCGTGGACGTGCCGGATGCCGACGAAGGCGAAGGCGGCGACGCCGAGGATGCCGACGACAGCCCGGACGAGCCCACCGGGGCCTATATTTTCATGGCGACCGCCTCCGGCACCGTCAAGAAGACGCCGCTGGTGCAGTTTAGCCGCCCGCGCAGCAACGGCCTCATCGCCCTGCGCCTGGACGAGGGCGACACCCTGATCGCCGCCGCCGTCACCAACGGTGCCTGCGACGTGATGCTGTTCTCCGATGGCGGCAAGGTGATCCGCTTCAAGGAAAAGCAGGTGCGTATCATGGGCCGCAATGCCCGTGGCGTGCGTGGCATGCGCCTGCCGGCCGGCCAGCACCTGATCTCCATGATTGTCCCGGAAGCCGGTGCGCAGATCCTGACCGCCTCCGAGAACGGCTATGGCAAGCGTACCGACCTGGCCGGTTTCCCGCGCCGCGGCCGCGGCGGCCAGGGCGTGATCGCCATCGCGACCACCGAGCGCAACGGCGCCCTGGTGGGCGCGGTACAGGTAAACGATGGCGATGACCTGATGCTGATTTCGGACCAGGGCACGCTGGTGCGCACCCGTGTCGCCGAGGTATCGGTGTCCTCGCGCAATACCCAGGGCGTGACGCTGATCAAGCTGGCCGAGGACGAACACCTGGTGCGCCTGGTGCGCCTGGTGGACGTCGGCGGCGACGATGACTTCATCGGCGAAGAAGGCGAGGCGGGCGTTGAAGTCCCGTCCCAAGGGGAAAACCTGGGTGCCGGCGGCGACGACAGTCCCGTCGACAGCGAATGACATTGACTGAATCGCTCGTGACCGACGAGAAGGAAACCGAAATGACACGTGCCTACAATTTCTGCGCCGGCCCCGCCGCCCTCCCGCAAGCCGTGCTGAGCGAGGCCCAGAAGGACCTGCTCAACTACAAGGGCCACGGCATGTCCGTGATGGAGATGAGCCACCGCTCCGCCGACTACATCGCCATCGCCGAGGAAGCCGAGCGCGACCTGCGTGAGCTGCTGAAGGTGCCGGCCAACTACAAGGTGCTGTTCCTGCAGGGCGGTGCCTCGCTGCAGTTCGCGCAGATCCCCATGAACCTGCTGCGCGGCCACAGCAGCGCCGACTACATCAACACCGGCATGTGGTCGGCCAAGGCCATCGCCGAGGCGAAGAAGTACTGCGACGTCAACGTGGTGGCCTCCGACGAGGCCAACAAGTTCCGCGGCGTGCCGGCCATCGATACCTGGCGCCTGAACCCGAAGGCGGCCTACCTGCACTACACGCCGAACGAGACCATCCACGGCGTGAACTTCCCCTATATCCCGGAAGCGGAAGTCCCGCTGGTGGCGGACTTCTCCTCCAGCCTCCTCTCCGAGCCGCTCGACGTCAGCAAGTTCGGCCTGATCTACGCCGGCGCCCAGAAAAACATCGGCCCGGCCGGCATTGTCGTGGTCATCGTGCGCGAGGACCTGATCGGCGAGGTGCTGCCCGGCACCCCGACCATGCTCGACTACAAGGTGGCCGCCGACAACGCCTCCATGTACAACACGCCGCCGACCTTCAGCTGGTACCTGGCCGGCCTCGTCTTCAAGTGGCTGAAGCATATCGGCGGCCTGGAGAAGATGGCCGAGATCAACCGCCGCAAGGCGGCCAAGCTCTACGCCGCCATCGATGACAGCAACGGCTTCTACCACAACCCGGTGATGCTGCCCTACCGCTCGCTCATGAACGTGCCTTTCACGCTCATCGACCCGGCCCTGGACAAGACCTTCCTGCGCGATGCCGAGGCCCGCGGCCTGCTCAACCTGGCCGGCCATCGCTCGGTCGGCGGCATGCGCGCCAGCCTCTACAACGCCGTGCCGGAAGAGGGCGTGGACGCGCTGGTCGACTTCATGAAGGACTTCCAGCAGAAGATGGGCTGACGCGATGAGTGACAAACCCACGCTCGAGCAGGTGCGCGTGAACATCGACGCGCTGGACGAGCAGATCCAGGCGCTGATCTCGGCGCGTGCCGCCTGCGCGCAGCAGGTCGGCGCCATCAAGAAGGCGGAGGATCCCAACGCCACCGTCTTCTATCGCCCCGAGCGCGAGGCGCAGGTGCTGCAGAAGGTGATGGCGCGCAACCAGGGCCCGCTGCATCCGGAAGAAATGGCGCGACTGTTCCGCGAGATCATGTCCGCCTGCCTGGCGCTGGAGCACCCCATGCGCATCGCCTTCCTGGGCCCGGCCGGCACCTACACCCAGACCGCGGCGCTCAAGCATTTCGGGCATTCGGTGCAGACGGTGCCGCTCGCCACCATCGACGAAGTCTTCCGCGAGGTCGAGGCGGGCGCCGTCAACTACGGCGTGGTGCCGGTGGAGAACAGCACCGAGGGCGTGGTCACGCACACGGCCGACACCTTCATCACCTCGACGGTGCGCATCATCGGCGAGGTGGAGGTGCGCATCCACCACCACCTGCTGGTGGCGGAGGGAACGCAGGAGGCGGCCATCTCGCGCATCTATTCGCACCAGCAGTCGCTGGCGCAGTGCCGAAAGTGGCTGGACGCGCATTTCCCGCGCGCCGAACGCGTGGCGGTCTCCAGCAACGCCGACGCGGCGCGCCGCATCAAGGGCGAATGGCACTCGGCCGCCATCGCCGGCGAGACTGCCGCCGAACTTTATGAGCTGACCAAGCTGTACCAGTGCATCGAGGACAACCCGAAGAACACGACGCGCTTCCTCATCATCGGCAACGAAGCGGTGCCACGCTCCGGCGACGACAAAACCTCGATCATCGTGTCCATGCACCGGAACCAGTCCGGCGCGCTGTACGCGATCCTGGAGCCGTTCAAGTCGCGTGGCATCAACCTCACGCGCATCGAAAGCCGCCCGTCGCAGACTGATGCCTGGTCCTATGTTTTCTTCATTGATTTTGAGGGTCATGTCGACGATGCCCCGGTGCAGGCCGCCCTGGCCGAGCTGGATGGCCACGCGCGCGACCTCAAGCTGCTGGGATCCTATCCCAGGGCTGTCCTGTAATTTGCTGGCGAGCCTGCGGGCTCGCGGAGTGCCCACCATGGCCTGCGACTTCATTGCCCTGGCGGTGCCGGGAGTTCAGAAACTCTCGCCCTACCAGACCGGGAAGCCCATCGAGGAACTCGAGCGCGAGCTCGGCCTCAACGACATCATCAAGCTGGCCAGCAACGAGAACCCGCTGGGCTGTTCGCCGCGGGTGCTGGAGGCGGTGGAGGCGGGCCTGTCCGAGCTGGCGCTCTATCCGGACGGCAACGGCTTTGTACTCAAGCAGGCCCTTGCCGACTTCTACGGACGGCCGCTCTCGGAAATCACCCTCGGCAACGGCTCCAACGACCTCCTGGAACTGGTGGCGCGCGCCTTCCTGAAGCCAGGCGACGAAGCGGTGTTCTCGCAGCATTCCTTCGCTGTCTATCCCCTGGCCGTGCAGGCGGTGGGCGGCACCGGCGTCAGCGTGCCGGCCAGGGACTGGGGGCACGACCTGCCCGCCATGGCCAGGGCCGTGAACGAGCGCACCCGTGTGGTCTTCATCGCCAATCCCAACAACCCGACCGGAACCTGGGTGGAGGAGGGCGAGCTCGAGGCCTTCCTGATGGCATTGCCTGACAACGTGCTGGTGGTGCTGGACGAGGCCTACGGGGAATACGTGGAGAAGGGCACGCTGCCCGATGGCCTGGACTTTCTCGACCGCTTTCCCAACGTCATCGTCAGCCGTACCTTTTCCAAGGCCTATGGCCTGGCGGCGTTGCGCGTGGGCTACGCTTTCGCCCATCCCGACATCACCAACGTGCTGAACCGCGTGCGCCAACCCTTCAACGTCAACGCGCTGGCGCTGCGCGCCGCGGTAGCGGCGCTGGGTGACCAGGACTTCGTGACGCGTTCGCGGGCACAGAATGCGGCCGGCATGCAGCAGATCATCGATGGCATCAAGGGCATGGGCCTGCGCTGGATTCCCTCGCGGGGCAACTTCCTCGCGATCGAACTCGGACGCGAGGGACTGCCCGTATACGACGCGCTGCTGCGCCAGGGCGTGATCGTGCGCCCGGTGGCCAACTACGGCATGCCGAATTTCCTGCGGGTGACCATCGGCTCACCCTCGGAGAACGAGCGTTTCCTGGCGGCGCTGAAGGCCGTGCTGACGTGAGCGCGCCGTTGTTCGGCAAGGTCGCCGTCATTGGTCTTGGGCTGATTGGCTCGAGCTTTGCGCGCGCCCTGCGCGAGCAGGGCTTGGCCGCGGAAATCAGCGGCTCCGCGCGCAGTGCCCGCACCTGCGCGCTGGCGCTGGAGATTGGCGTGGTCGACAGCGTCCATGCCGACCCGGCCGTCGCCGTGCAGGATGCGGACCTGGTGTTCCTGGCCATGCCGGTGCAGTCCACCGAAGCCGTGCTGCGTACGATCCGGGGCGCCTTGCGTCCTGATGCGATCATCACCGACGGCGGCAGCACCAAGGCCAATGTCGTCGCCGCGGCGCGCGCCGTGTTCGGCACGCTGCCCGCCGGCTTCGTCCCAGGCCATCCCATTGCCGGCTCCGAGCAGAGCGGCGTGCTGGCCGGCCGTGCCGACCTCTTCAATCGCCACAAGGTCATCCTGACGCCGTTGCCGGAGTCGGATCCGGCCGCGGTGGCGCGCGTACGCGCCGCCTGGGCGGCGATGGGCGCCGAAGTGCTGGAGATGAGCGTGGCCCGCCACGACGAGGTACTGGCCCGCACCAGCCACCTGCCGCACCTGCTGGCCTTTTCGCTGGTCGACACGCTGGCGCGGGAATCGGCCAACCTCGACATCTTCCGCTATGCTGCCGGCGGCTTCCGCGACTTTACCCGCATCGCCGCCTCCGACCCCGTGATGTGGCACGACATCTTCCTGGGCAACAAGGCTGCGGTGCTGGGGGCGCTTGATCTGTTCACCCGCGAACTGGATTACCTGCGCGCTGCCATCGCGCGCGACGACAGCGACACGCTGCTCGGCATCTTCACCCGGGCCAAGGCGGCGCGGGACCATTTCACCCATATGCTGGCCGGCACGGCCTATGCGAAGACCATGAAGCACAAAGACATCGAATACATCGTCCAGCCCGGCGGCAAGTTCAACGGCACCCTGCGCGTGCCCGGCGACAAGTCCATTTCCCACCGCTCCATCATGCTGGGCTCCCTGGCCGAGGGGGTGACCGAGGTCACCGGCTTCCTCGAGGGCGAAGACGCCCTGGCCACCTTGCAGGCCTTCCGGGACATGGGCGTCGTCATCGAAGGCCCGAACCAGGGCAACGTCCGCATTCACGGCGTCGGCCTCAACGGGCTGAAGCCGCCGCCCGGCGCCATCTACTGCGGCAACTCCGGCACCAGCATGCGCCTGCTGTCCGGGATCCTGGCCGCGCAGGCCTTCGATACCGTAATGACCGGCGATCCTTCGCTGTCCAAGCGCCCCATGGAGCGCGTGGCCAAGCCGCTGCGGCAGATGGGCGCAGAAATCCAGACCACGGGCGAGCGCGGCACGCCGCCGGTCACCATCAGGGGCGGCAAGGCCCTGCAGGGCTTCCGCTACGACATGCCGGTGGCTTCCGCCCAGGTGAAGTCCGGCGTGCTCCTGGCCGGCCTCTGGGCCGCGGGAGAAACCGTAGTCACCGAACCGGCGCCCACCCGTGACCACACCGAGCGCATGCTGCGCGGCTTCGGTTATGAGGTGAAGGTCGACGGCGCCACCGTGACCGTCAGGGGCGGCGGCAAGCTCACCGCGACCCGCATTGACGTTCCCGCCGACATTTCCTCCGCCGCCTTCTTCATGGTGGCCGCCAGCATCGCCGATGGCTCCGACATCACGTTGCAACACGTGGGCATCAACCCCACCCGCATCGGCGTGATCAACATCCTCCGTGCCATGGGCGGCGACCTCACCCTCAGCAATGAAAGGGAGGTGGGCGGCGAGCCGGTAGCCGACATCCGCATCCGCTCGGCAAGGCTGAAAGGCATCCGCATTCCCGAAGACCAGGTTCCCCTGGCCATCGACGAGTTCCCGGCCCTGTTCATTGCCGCCGCCTGCGCCGAGGGCGAAACCGTCCTGACCGGTGCGGAGGAACTCCGGGTCAAGGAGTCCGACCGCATCCAGGTCATGGCCGACGGCCTCCTGACCCTGGGCATCGACGCCCGTCCCACCCCTGACGGCATCGTCATCCAGGGCGGCACCATCGGCTCCGGGCGCATCGTCAGCCATGGCGACCACCGCATCGCCATGTCCTTTGCCATCGCCGCGCTACGCGCGTCGGGCCCCATCGAGATCGGCGAGGCGGCCACCGTGGCCACCAGCTTCCCCGACTTCCCGGGCCTGGCACGGCGGGCCGGTCTTTCCCTGGCGGTGGTAGAGAAGGACTGAGGCCGGCCAGGGCGGGCGCCAGCCAGGGAGCCGGCGCCCGCCTTTGGTCTGGAAAGCGGCTTTTCCGCTGCCGGCCGCTCCGGCCGGCAAATGGCCCGGCAGTGCCGTTTCAGGGCCCGGAGCGGCTCTTGTCCTGGTTTTGACAGCTGGTCAGGCCTCTCCCTACGGGCTGTCAAGATTGCTTTTACCCGCCAGCTTCTATAAAAAGCACGCGCCCTTGCGGCGACCCCGGCTCCCGCCGGCAGGTCCTGCGCCAGGGGCACGGCATTTGCCTGCACTACAGGGATGACCAGTTCGTCGTCGGCCATCGTGACTGGATGGGTAACCCGGCAACGGCAGGAGGAGATTCAATGAGCGCTGAATTTGAACGGATCGTGATGCCGCCCAGCCCGGCGCCGGTGATCGCGATCGACGGCCCCAGCGGTTCCGGCAAGGGCACCATTGCCCATCGCCTGGCCACGCGGCTGGGCTTCCACGTGCTGGATTCCGGCTCCCTGTACCGCCTCCTGGCCCTGGCGGCGCAGCATCATGGCGTCGGCCTGGACAACGCCGAGGCCCTGCAGGTGCTGGCCGGGCACCTGGACGTGCAGTTCCAGCAGAGCCCGGCGGGGCAGGCGGTCATCATCCTCGAAGGCGAGGACGTGACCAACGAGATCCGCAGCGAGGAAATGGGCAAGGCCGCGTCCATGGTTGCGGCGCTGCCGGCCGTGCGCACCGCCCTGCTGCAACGGCAGCAGGCCTTCCGCGAAGCCCCTGGCCTGGTGGCCGACGGCCGCGACATGGGCACGGTGGTGTTTCCCGACTCTTGCCTCAAGTTCTTCCTGACCGCCACCGCCGAGGCCCGCGCCGAGCGCCGCTACCGGCAGTTGCTGGAAAAGGGCTTCGATGCTAGTCTCCCGGCCCTCGTCGAGGACATCCGCGCCCGCGACGACCGCGACATCAACCGTCCGGTCGCCCCGCTCAAGCCCGCCGACGATGCCATTGTGCTGGACTCCACCCGGCTCGGCATCGACGAAGTGATGGCCCGGGTCCTGCGCGAGATCGAGCAAGTGCCGGAACTGAAGCGCCACCTCAAGTGACAGGCTTCTGCCATACTGCTGCGATGAAGAATTCAGGATGAAGAGCTTCCCGGCGATGCCGGGAGGCTTTTTGTCTTTGGAACGGCTGCCGCCCACGCCAACCAGCAAGGGTGGGCAGGCAGCCCATAATCAACAGCCCCGCATGAGCTGGTCATGTGCGGACGAAAACATGCGATGCGCAAGCATCAGAAAGGTTTTTACACATGAGTGAATCATTTGCCGCCCTCTTTGAAGAGAGCCTTAAAGGTCTGGATGTTGAACGGGGCGCTGTCATCAGCGGCACCGTGGTGGCCATCGATGACGATTGGATCACTGTTGACACCGGCCTGAAGTCCGAAGGTGTTATTGCCCGCGAAGAGTTCCTGAACGACCGTCGCGAACTTGAAGTCGCCGTCGGCGACAGCGTGGACGTGGTCGTGGACGCGCTGGACAACGGCATGGGTTACACCCTGCTGTCCCGCGAAAAGGCCAAGCGCGCCGAGACCTGGACCCGCCTCGAAAAGATTTTCGAAGGCGGCGAGATCGTCAAGGGCATCATCTCCGGCAAGGTCAAGGGCGGCTTCACCGTGGACGTGGGTTCCATCCGCGCCTTCCTGCCCGGCTCGCTGGTCGACATCCGTCCGATCCGCGACACCGCGCACCTCGAAGGCCGCGAGCTGGAATTCAAGCTCATCAAGCTGGACGCCAAGCGCAACAACGTGGTCGTGTCCCGCCGTGCCGTGATGGAAGCCGAATCTTCCGCCGAGCGCGAAGCCCTGCTGGAAAACCTGCAGGAAGGCCAGACCGTCAAGGGCATCATCAAGAACCTCACCGATTACGGCGCGTTCGTGGATCTGGGTGGTATCGATGGCCTGCTGCACATCACCGACATGGCCTGGAAGCGCATCAAGCACCCCAGCGAAATCGTCGAAGTCGGCCAGGAAGTCACCGTCAAGGTGCTCAAGTTCGACCGCGAGCGCAATCGTGTTTCCCTGGGCCTCAAGCAGCTGGGTGAAGATCCCTGGCTGGCGCTCATGGGTCGCTACCCGGAAGGCACCCGCGTCAAGGCACGCATCACCAACCTCACCGACTACGGCTGCTTCGCCGAAATCGAAGAGGGCGTGGAAGGCCTGGTGCACGTTTCCGAAATGGACTGGACCAACAAGAACATCCACCCGTCCAAGGTCGTGCAGATCGGCGACGAAGTGGAAGTCATGGTGCTCGACATCGACGAAGAGCGTCGCCGCATCTCCCTGGGCATCAAGCAGTGCAAGCCCAACCCCTGGGAAGAGTTCGCCAAGAACCACGAGAAGGGCGAGAAGGTTGCCGGCAACATCAAGTCGATCACCGACTTCGGCATCTTCATCGGCCTGGAAGGCGGCATCGACGGCCTGGTGCACCTCTCCGACATCTCCTGGAACGAGACTGGCGAAGAAGCCGTTCGCAAGTACAAGAAGGGCGATGCCGTCGAAGCCACCATCCTGTCCGTGGATCCGGAACGCGAGCGCATCTCCCTGGGCATCAAGCAGCTCGAGCGTGACCCGTTCGGCGACTTTGTCGGCACCATGGACAAGGGCTCGATCATCAAGGGCAAGGTGAAGACCGTTGACGCCAAGGGCGCCACCATCGAAGTCATGGACGGTGTGGAAGCTTCCCTGAAGGCCTCCGAGATCAGCCGCGACCGCGTGGAAGACGCCACCAAGTTCCTGGCCGTCGGCCAGGAAATCGAAGCCAAGATCATCGGCATCGATCGCAAGTCCCGCGTCATCAGCCTGTCCATCAAGGCCAAGGACGAAGCGGAAGAGCGCGAAGCGATCAAGGACCTGCGTGAGCAGGACACCGAATCGGCCGCCGGCCCGAAGACCATTGGCGACCTGATCAAGGCGCAGATGGGCAACTAAGCCGTCGCATCCGTTTCAGAAAAAACCCCGCCCCGGCGGGGTTTTTTTATGGGCGGCCGGCGCTGGGGGCGGAATTTGCAGGGTCTCGGGGAAGGGGCCGGACTCCGGCCGGGGCAGGGCGCCTTTGCGGGGAGGGGAGGCGGCCCGGGGACAGGCCGCCATGGTTGGCGGGGAGCTGAAGGCGGCCGGAGAGGGTGATATGGGGGGTGAAACCGGGGGGTACCCACGCGAAAAAGGAGGGCGAACCGACTCCCGGGGGGCTTGCCGGTACCGGCGCGGACCTCTGCAAGGCAGGCCAGGCGGGGCTTTCAGCCCAAACACGAGCCCAGCAATACCGGTAAAATGGAGTATTTGCGGCTGGCGGTTTTTTGTGTTTAAAATCAGCTCGTTACATTGCAAACCATACTAGTAGTTGAGAAAGATTCTCCAAGTCCACGAGAAGAGGCCCCGGGAGGCCCCGCGGAGACTGCAATGGCCCTGACCAAATCCGAGCTCATAGAGCGCATCGTCGCCAAGCAAGCCTTGTTGACGGCCAAGGACGTCGAGCTCGCGGTCAAGACCATCGTCGAGCAGATGTCGGAAAGCCTGTCCACCGGCGGCCGCATCGAGATCCGTGGTTTTGGCTCCTTCTCGCTGCACTACCGCGAGCCGCGCGTTGGCCGCAATCCCAAGACGGGCGAAGCCGTGACCCTGGTAGGCAAGTACGTTCCCCACTTCAAGCCGGGCAAGGAACTCAAGGACCGCGTCAACGAGTCCCTTCAGGAAGAGATTGCCGCCGAGCGCGAGCGTGCCGCCCCGGCCGTTGCCGCCACCGGCACGGTTTCCTGATCCGTGTATTTCCTCAAGAAGTTGTTCCTCGTGCTGCTGGCGCTGGCGCTGCTGCTGACCGGCCTGTGGGTCGTGGTGGCCAACGCCACGCCGGTGACACTGGATTTCCTGTTTTTTTATACCGCCAAGTCCAATCTGGGCCTGGTCGTCCTGCTGGCGTTTGGCGCCGGCTGCGGCATCGGCCTGCTGGTCGGCCTCAACCTCCTGGAGATACTGCGCCTGCGCAACCGCCTGTACTGGCTGCGTCGCGAAGTGCGCCAGTTGCAGGACGCCCTGGGCGACAAGCGCTAGCCCAGTCCACCCCGGTCCGCGCTAGAATGCGCGCCTGATTCCCGGGGGCTCACATGTCTACTTCACTCCAGACCGCCACGGTCCGTTCTCCTGTCATCGTCGCGCTCGACTACGCCCGCGCCAGCGATGCGCTCCGCCTGGCGGAGCAGCTATCGCCCGCCGAGTGCCGCCTCAAGGTGGGCAAGGAGCTGTTCACCGCCGAGGGCCCGGCCATCGTGCGCGCCCTGCAGGACCGCGGCTTCGAGCTCTTCCTCGACCTGAAATTCCACGACATCCCCAACACTGTCGCCGCCGCTGTCGCCACCGCTGCCGACCTCGGCGTCTGGATGGTCAATGTGCACGCCTGCGGCGGCCGTCGCATGATGGTGGCGGCGCGCGAGAAGCTGGAGCAGGGCAGCTATGCCACCCGGCTGATCGCCGTCACCGTGCTGACCAGCATGGAGCGTAGCGACCTTGCCGAGATCGGCCTCGATATTGAACCGCTGATGCAGGTGCGGCGCCTGGCCGCTCTCACCGCCGACTGCGGCCTGCACGGCGTGGTGTGCTCGGCGCAGGAAGCGGCGCTGCTGCGTGCCGAACGCGGTGGCGACTTCCTGCTGGTGACGCCCGGCATCCGCCCGGCTGACAGCGCCGCCGGCGACCAGCGCCGCATCATGACGCCGGAGCAGGCGCTCGCCGCCGGCGTCTCCAGCATGGTCATCGGCCGCCCTGTCACGCAGGCGGCGGATCCCGCCGCCGCGCTGCGCGCCATCAACGCCGGCATCGGCATTTCCTGAGGAGCCCGCACATGTACCAGGACAAGATCGTGTGGATCACCGGCGCCTCTTCCGGCATCGGCGAAGGCCTGGCCTATGAATTCGCCCGGCAGGGCGCCACCCTGGTGCTGTCGGCACGCCGTGCCGAGGCACTGGAGGCCGTGCGCCAGGGCTGCGCACATCCGGAGCAGCACCAGGTGCTGCCGTTGGACATGACCGCTATCGAGTCCTTCCCGCAGCAGGTGCAGGCCGTGCTGGCCCGCCACGGGCGCATCGACGTGCTGGTGAACAACGCCGGCATCAGCCAGCGCTCGCTGGTCAAGGACACGGCACTGGAAGTCGACCGCCAGATCATGGAGCTGGACTTCTTTGCCCCCGTGGCCCTGACCAAGGCGGTACTGCCGCATATGCTGGCGGCAGGCCACGGCCAGCTGGTCGTGGTGTCGTCGGTGGTGGGACTGGTGGCTACGCCCTACCGCTCCGCCTATGCCGCCGCCAAGCACGCCATCGCCGGCTTCTACGACGCCCTGCGCGCCGAGGTGCATGACGCCGGCCTGCAGGTGGCGGTGGTGTACCCGGGCTTCGTGCGCACCAACGTGTCGGTGGCGGCACTCAAGGGCGACGGATCGCACCATGGGGCCGTGGACGAGAAGATTGCCAGCGCCATGTCGCCCGGGGAATTCGCGCAGCAGGCAGTGGCGGCCCTGGGGCGCGGCGAGGAGCGCATCATCATCGCCGGCCGCGAGAAGATCGCGGTCTGGCTGGGCCGGCTGTCGCCGGCGCTGCTGGCAAGGCTGATCCGCAAGCTCAAGGTTACCTGAGGGAATAAGGGCCCCTGCAGTAGCGCAGGAGGCACGGGCTATCGTCGTTGGCGCCGTCGTGCCGGCAGATCGCCTGCAGCGCATTTCCAGCCGCCGCCACGCCGCTTGCCGGCGCGCAATTGTCATCATGCACGAATGGGGCGAGAATCCGCCCCGTTTTCGCCACTACTGGTAGTCCGAGCCGTGAGCACGCCCCCGAATCCCCTTGTTTTCTATCCCGAATCCCCGGCCAGCGACGCCGCCGGGGCACAGGTGTCCGTCGCGGCGGATGAGGCCCTGGCCGATGATGAGTTGTTAGTCCCGGGCGGCGCCGAGCCGGCCACCGGCATTCCTGACCACCTGGACAAGACCTCGCGGACGGAATTCAACAAGCTGCAGAAGCGGCTGCGCCGGCTGGTGGGGCTGGCCATCACCGACTACAACATGATCGAGGAAGGGGACAAGGTCATGGTCTGCCTGTCCGGCGGCAAGGACAGCTACACCATGCTCGAGATCCTGCTCAACCTGCAGATCAGCGCACCGGTGAACTTCGAGATCGTGGCGGTCAACCTGGACCAGAAGCAGCCGGGCTTCCCCGAGGATGTGCTGCCGGCCTACCTGACCAAGCGCGGCGTGCCCTTTTATATCCTGGAAAAGGACACCTACAGCATCGTCAAGGAGTTGACGCCGGAGGGGAAGACCTACTGCGCCGTCTGCTCGCGCCTGCGCCGAGGCAACCTCTATGCCTTCGCCCAGGAGATCGGGGCTACCAAGGTGGCGCTGGGCCATCACCGCGATGACATGCTGGCCACCCTGTTCCTGAATCTGTTCCATGGCGGCAAGCTGAAGTCGATGCCGCCCAAGCTGCTTTCGGACGACGGCAAGAACATCCTGATCCGGCCCCTGGCCTACTGCAAGGAGAAGGACATCATCGAGTTTGCCCGGCTCAAGGACTTCCCCATCATTCCCTGCAACCTGTGTGGTTCGCAGGAAAACCTGCAACGCGCCGCCATCAACGAGATGCTGCGCGAGTGGGACCGGCAGTACCCGCAACGCCTGGACTCCATGGCCACGGCGCTGCAGAACGTGGCGCCCTCGCAGCTGGCCGACCGCGCGCTCTTCGATTTCATCAGCCTGAAGACGACGCCGGGCGCGGACTCGCCGGCCGATGGCAGTCGCCTCGATGTGGTGAACCTCTCCCTGTAAAGATCTGCCCCGTCCCGTCGGCGGCTGCCTGCGGAACGGGCGCCGAGCGACGCTTCTCACGGCCAGCGCCTGAACGGGCTGGCAGCGCTTCCCGCGCCTGCTCTGCCCCTGCCATGCCCATATGCCCTGCAGCTCCTGCAGCGCCAGGGGCTGCAGGGGTTGCGCCGCCACCGCTGGCCCGCGCGGCACGGTTTATGGCCTGTGTAACGGTTGTTGCCCCTGCGCATCCCGGCTAGTGTCGAGGCTGTATCCACAGGAGGCGACATGGCCCGCGACAGCTCCGGCATTTCTTTCACGGCGTTCTACACAGGCGAAGTCTGGCGTCGCCATGGCCTCTCGGTGGACTTCCTGGCGCAGCCGCAGGGCCACCTGCTGTATCTGGCGGGCCGCCCTATGGAGATGCTGGCTGATGCCGTGCTGGGCGGCGGCAACGAGACCATGCTGCTGCAACGCCACCTCATCATCGATCACGTGCTGGAACGGGCAATCACGCAGGAGGGCTACACCCAGGTGGTGGAAATCGCCTGCGGACTGTCGCCGCGCGGCACCCTGATGGCCCGCCGCTTTGCCGACCATGACCTGCATTACATCGAAGCCGACCTGCCTGCCATGGCGGCGCGCAAGCGCAGCTTGCTGGAGGGCGCGGGTGAGCTGGACGCTCACCATCGCGTGGTGGACATCGACATCCTGGCGCGCGACGTCGACCATTCGCTGGAGGCCGTCTTCGCCCGCCTGGACCCGGCGCGCAAGACGCTGGTGATTACGGAGGGCCTGGTCAACTACTTCGACCATCCCACCATCACTGGCTTCTGGACACGCCTGGCGGGCGTGCTCAAGGGCTTCCCGGCCGGTCTCTACGTCACCGACCTCTATCCCAACTTCCAGTGGCACCGCACCGTCCGGGTGGCCCGTGCGTTCAAGTCGGCCCTTGGGCTGGCCACGCGCAGCCGCGTCACCCTGCATTTCGGCAATGAGGAGGCCATCAGGGCAGGCTTCCGCGATGCCGGCTTCCAGCAGGCACATGTCCACCTTCCGGAGTCCTACTACGGGGTATTGCCGATCCCGGTGCAGCGCACTCCCAGCTTCGTGCGGGTAGTGGAGGGGAGGGTGCTCCAGGGCGAACCCGATGCTGCCGGCGACCCGGTGGCGCAGTGCTGAGGCCCATCATGAGCGTCCCCGCAACGAGGGGACAGGCAAGCCGCATCCGGCGGGATGCGCCAGGTTGCTGCGGGGGCCAGCCGGAATGCAAGCCCGTAAGCCGGACCTGCGGCCAGGCGACGGGCGCGGGCGGCAGATGCCCGCGAGGCCGCGGAATCTCTCCGGCGGTAGAGCGGTAGAGCGGTAGAGCGGTAGAGCGGTAGCAAGCATCACGCCTGTGGAAGAAGCAGATCGCAGGCAAAAAAAAGCCCCCCGGGCTTGCGCGCGGGGGGCTTTTTTACCGTGTACCGGTCGGGGGATTAGCCGCCGAACTGGTTCATGGTGTTCTTGGAAGCATCGCCGGCCTTGAGGGCGTTGTCGCCAGCGAACATTTCCTTGTGGTCGTCACCGATGTCGGAGCCGGCCATCGCCTGGTGCTTCACGCAGGCCACGCCTTCGCGGATTTCCTTGCGCTGGACACCGGCCACATAGGCCAGCATGCCCATCTCGCCGAAGTAACCCTTGGACAGCTCGTGCATGTGCAGGGCGGTCGTGTGGTAGGTCGGCAGCGTGATCAGGTGGTGGAACACGCCGGCTTCGCGGGCGGCATCGGCCTGGAAGGTGCGGATCATTTCATCGGCAGCCTTGGCCAGGTCGGTGTTGTCGTAGTCCACGCTCATCAGCTTGGCGCGGTCGTAGGCGGACACGTCCTTGCCTTCCTTCTTCATCAGGTCGAAAGCCTGCTGGCGGAAGTTCAGCGTCCAGTTGAACGACGGGCTGTTGTTGTAGACCAGCTTGGCGTTCGGGACGATGGCCTTCACACGGTTCACCATGTGGGCGATTTCCGCGACGTTCGGGGTCGGGGTCTCGATCCACAGCATGTCGGCGCCGTTCTGCAGGGAGGTCACGCAGTCCAGGACCACGCGGTCGATCTGGGTGCCTTCGCGGAACTGGTACAGGCCGGAGGCCAGGCGGCTCGGGCGGTGCAGCTTGCCATCGCGCTTGATGAGGATTTCGTCGTCAGCGGCTTCGCTGATGTCGATTTCCTTGGTTTCCAGGTAGCTGATGTACTGGGAAGCCAGGTCGCCCTTCTTCTTGGAGACCGGGATCTTCTGGGTCAGGTCGGCACCTTCGGAATCGGTACGGGCGACGATGACGCCTTCGTCGATGCCCAGTTCCAGGAAGGCCAGGCGCACGGCGTTGATCTTGGCCAGGAAGTCTTCGTGGGGCACGGTGACCTTGCCGGCCTGGTGACCGCACTGCTTGGCGTCGGAGACCTGGTTTTCGATCTGGATGGCGCAGGCGCCGGCTTCGATCATCTTCTTGGTCAGCAGGTAGGTGGCTTCTTCGTTACCGAAACCGGCATCGATGTCGGCGATGATGGGCACGACGTGGGTCTGGAAGCCGTTGATCTTGGCTTCGACTTCAGCGGCCTTGGCCTTGTCGCCGGCGTCTTCGGCCTTCTGCAGGGCGCGGAAGAGGTCGTTCAGCTCACGGGCATCGGCCTGGCGCAGGAAGGTGTAGATTTCCTCGATCAGGGCCGGCACGGAGGTCTTTTCGTGCATGGACTGGTCGGGCAGCGGGCCGAAATCGGAACGCAGGGCGGCAACCATCCAGCCGGACAGGTAGATGTACTTCTTGTCGGTGGTGCCGAAGTACTTCTTGTTGGCGATCATCTTCTGCTGGGCGACGAAGCCGTGCCAGCAACCCAGGGACTGGGTGTACTTGCTGCTGTCGGCATCGTACTCGGCCATGTCCTTGCGCATGACGGCGGCGGTGTACTTGGCGATGTCCAGGCCGGTACGGAAGCGGTTCTGCACGATCATGCGGGCCGCATCTTCCGGGTGGATGGCACCCCAGGTGCCGCCGAGCTTGGCCTTGACGGCGCGGACGTGTTCGAGTGCAGAGGCGTACGTAGTCATGACGTTTTCCTGTTGCTGGGGGGTTGCAGGCCTGGCTGCCAGAAGAAGGACGGGCGGTCCGGACCTTGGGAGTGCGCAGACTAAGGGTTGTGGCATAATTTCCCTAATTTATAGTTTTTATTCCCGGTATTTATTTTATGAATCTTGAGCGGGTCGACCTCAATCTCCTGATTTACCTGGATATCCTGCTGCGCGAGAAGAATGTCACCCGGGCGGCCGAGAACCTGGGCATTACGCAACCTGCAATGTCTAATATTCTCAAGCGCTTACGAGATGTATTTCAGGATCCACTTTTAATCCGCTCCAGTGAGGGCATGACCCCCACGGAGCGGGCGCTGGCCCTGCAGCCGCGTATCCGCGAGGCCTTGGACAGCCTGAACCACATCTTCGAGTCGCAGGAGGACTTCCGGCCCCGGTCCAGTTCCCGGGTGTTCCGCATCATGGCAGCCGACTATGCCGAGGCCACTCTGATCCCGGCCCTGGCCAAGGCCATGCGCACCGAGTCCCCCTCGGTGGTGCTGGATTTCCTGACGCCTTCTGACGTGAGCTACCGTGACATGGAGTTGGGCCGCGTCGACATGGCCATCAACCGCTTTACCGACATCCCCCAGTCCTTCCACCAGGTCACGGTGTGGAAGGACACCTTTTCCTGCCTGGTGCACCGGGACAGCCCGATGGCCGAGAATTTCACCCTCAAGGCCTACCTGGAGGCCCAGCATATCTGGGTGTCCAAGACCGGCATGGGGGTGGGCTTCGGCATGAGTCCGGACCAGGCCGGCGGCCTGGGCTGGATCGACCAGGCCCTGGGCCGCATCGGCAAAAAGCGCAAGATCGCCATCTTCACCCGCCATTACCAGATGCCGGCGCTGCTGGCCGAGAATGCCGATCTCATCGCTACGCTGCCGACCCGGGTGGCCAGGCTGCAGCTCAACAACCCCCGCCTGGTGCTGCGCGAGCCGCCGTTCCACATCCCGGAGTTCGAGCTGAAGATGGCCTGGAGCCCGCTGCTGCACCACAACGCTGCCCATCGCTGGCTGCGCCAGCTCATTCTTTTTACCGCGCGCCAGATCATCGAGCGGGAAGACGAACAGTTGCGTACAGCGCCGGCCCGGCCGGTGGCGCCGGCGCTGCCGCCGCTGGACCGGGACTAGCAGGGGGCGCTGCCGGACCGAGCGGCGCCGGCGCGGGTCGTCACGCTGCCTTACCCCCCTGATTTGCTACGAAGAATCCGGTAGAATGCCGGCCCTTCGCAGGGGCGCCACGGCCCCTGCCGACTGACTTTTGATCCCCGAGAGGCTAGACACATGACCGAACGCATCAAGCAGGGCGACCTGGACATCGCCAAGGAACTCTACGACCTGGTGGCCAACGAGATTGCCCCGGGTACCGGCGTCGAGCCGTCTGCGTTCTGGTCCGCCTTCGAGAAGGTCGCGGTCGAGCTGGCCCCGAAGAACAAGGCCCTGCTGGCCAAGCGCGAGGACCTGCAGGCGAAGATCGATGCCTGGCACCGCGCCAACCCCGGCTTTGACAAGGCCCAGTACAAGGCCTTCCTGCAGGAGATCGGCTACCTGGTGCCGGAAGGCCCGGACTTCCAGATCAGCACGCAGAACGTGGACGAGGAGCTCGCGCTGCTGGCCGGCCCGCAGCTGGTGGTGCCGGTGCGCAACGCCCGTTATGCGCTGAACGCCGCCAATGCCCGCTGGGGCTCCCTCTATGATGCCCTCTACGGCACCGACGTGATTTCCGAAGAAGGCGGCGCCGAGAAGGGCAAGGGCTACAACCCGGCGCGTGGCGCCAAGGTCATCGCCTTCGCCCGTAACTTCCTGAACGAGACCTTCCCGCTGGCCGCCGGCTCGCACGTCGACTCCACGCTGTACGCAGTGGAGAACGGCCAGCTCGTGGTCACCCTCAAGGGCGGCGAGAAGACCGGCCTGGCAACCCCGGCGCAGTTCGCCGGCTACACCGGCGACGCCGCCGCGCCCGCCGGCGTCCTGCTCAAGCACAACGGCCTGCACGTGGAAATCCAGGTCGACGACAGCCACCCCATCGGCAAGGACGACGCCGCGCGCGTGAAGGACCTGCTGGTGGAATCCGCCGTCACCACCATCCAGGACCTGGAAGACTCCGTGGCCGCGGTGGACGCCGAGGAAAAGGTCGAGGGCTACCGCAACTGGCTGGGCCTGATGACCGGCACGTTGGTCGAAACCTTCGAGAAGGGCGGCAAGCAGCTGACCCGCCGCATGAACCCGGACCGCGTGTACACGAACCCACAGGGCCAGGAATTCGCGCTGCACGGCCGCTCCATGATGCTGCTGCGCAACGTGGGTCACCTGATGACCAATCCCGCCGTGCTGGTGAAGGGCGAGGAAGTGTTCGAAGGCATCATGGATGCCCTCATCACCGCCCTCGTGACCAAGCGCGCGCTGACCGACAAGGCGTCCGTCAGGCTGGTCAATTCCCGGGCCGGTTCCACCTATATCGTGAAGCCCAAGATGCACGGCCCGGAAGAAGTGGCCTTCGCCGTGGAGCTGTTCGAAGCCGCCGAGAAGGCCGTGGGCCTGGCCAAGAACACCCTCAAGGTCGGCATCATGGATGAAGAGCGCCGCACCTCGGTGAACCTGAAGGAATGCATCCGCGCCGCGTCCGAACGCACCATCTTCATCAACACCGGCTTCATGGACCGCACTGGCGACGAGATCCACACCTCGATGGAAGCCGGCCCGGTCGTGCGCAAGGACGACGTCAAGAAGCAGGCCTGGATCGCCGCCTACGAGCGTCGCAACGTGGCCATCGGCCTGGCCTGCGGCCTGCAGGGCCGTGCCCAGATCGGCAAGGGCATGTGGCCGAAGCCGGACGAAATGAAGGAGATGCTGGCCACCAAGCTGGCGCATCCGAATGCCGGCGCCAACTGCGCCTGGGTGCCGAGCCCGACCGGCGCCACGCTGCATGCGCTGCACTACCACCAGGTGAGCGTGAAGGCGCGCCAGGACGAACTGAAGGCCGTGGCGACCGATCCGGTCGATACCATCCTGAACCCGCCGCTGGCCGCCAGCCCGGACTGGAGCGACGCCGAGAAGCTGGCCGAGCTGGAAAACAACTGCCAGGGCATCCTGGGCTATGTGGTGCGCTGGGTCGACCTGGGCGTGGGTTGCTCCAAGGTGCCCGACATCAACAACGTCGGCCTGATGGAAGACCGCGCCACGCTGCGCATCTCCAGCCAGCACATTGCCAACTGGCTGCGCCACGGCGTGGTGAGCAAGGGCCAGGTGATGGACGTGATGAAGCGCATGGCCGTGATCGTGGACAAGCAGAACGCCGGCGATGCCGCCTACACGGCGATGGCGCCAGGCTTTGACGGCATTGCCTTCAAGGCCGCCTGCGACCTGATCTTCCTGGGAACCGTGCAGCCCTCCGGCTACACCGAGCCGCTGCTGCACGCCGCCCGCCTGCAGCTGAAGGCGAAGCTGCGCGGCTGATGGCCACGAAGCTGACGAAAAAGGCCGCTTGATGCGGCCTTTTTCTTGTAACGGGTGTCAGTGGGCGGCCGGGCGCTGTTGCGCTTGCGGCGACGGAGCCAGCGGTGGTGTTCCGTCATGCATGCCCTGCCGGAGCATGGCCCGCAGCTCGGGGGTATCGGTTTCGCCGTGGACGGCGACCGCGTGCTGGCAGGCGGCGTCCTCGAGCTCTTCCTCGCTGTCGGCGGACAGCGCCACGGTACAGCCGGTCGTGCTGGGCATCTCGCGACAGTCAATGTATTTGCGCGCCATGATAACCTCTGCATCAAACAGGTAATGCGGCATCCCTGCCGGGGCATTCCACCCTGGACCTGTGGGGTCTAGCCGCAGTTGACGCGCCCCGCAAGCTCGACCCCGGCCATTCACTTCGCCAGCCAATACCGTTCCCCATGGTTCCGATAACGCACTCCTCATCATCCACTGCCGCGTCCGGCGTACCCGCGGCGACTCGCGTCGCCGTCATCGGCGGCGGCCCGGCCGGCCTGATGGCGGCGGAGTTTCTGGCGCTGGCCGGAGTGGCGGTGGACGTGTTCGACGCCATGCCCTCAGTGGGTCGCAAGTTCCTGCTGGCGGGTATTGGCGGCATGAATATCACCCACGCCGAGCCCTTCGCGCCATTTTGCGCGCGCTATGGCGCGCGCGAGGCGGATATCCGCGGCCTGCTGGAGGACTTCGATGCCGGGGCGCTGCGCGCCTGGGTGCACGGCCTCGGCATCGAGACCTTCATCGGTTCCTCGGGCCGGGTATTTCCGCGCGAGATGAAGGCGGCGCCGCTGCTGCGCGTCTGGTTGCACCGGTTGCGCGCGGCCGGAGTGGTCTTCCACAGTCGCCACCGCTTCACGGGCTGGGACGCCGATGGTGCGCTCTGCTTCGCGACGCCGGATGGCCACCGCACTCAGCGTGCCACGGCGGTGCTACTGGCGCTGGGGGGCGCGAGCTGGGCGCGCCTGGGGTCAGATGGCGCCTGGGTGCCCTGGCTGCGCGAGTGCGGAGTAGGCGTGGCGCCGCTGCGGCCGGCCAACTGCGGCTTTGACGTCGCCTGGAGCACAGCCTTCCGGGAGCGCTTTGCCGGCGCGCCGCTGAAGGCGGTGCACGGGTCCTGCGTCGACGGTGGCGGGATTCGCCATGAGCGGCCGGGGGAGGCCGTGGTCAGCTGCAGTGGCATCGAAGGTGGGCTGGTGTATGCCCTCTCGGCCTG
>JAZKHS010000042.1:88622-112283 GCA_040385265.1 Pseudomonadota bacterium
GCTGCGCGATCGCCTCGAGGCCGACGGCGAGGCCTGGCTGCACCTGGACCTGGCGCCCGGCCGCGACGTCGCGGCCTTGCAGGCGGCGCTGGCCAAGCCGCGCGGCAAGGAATCGCTGGGCAACCATTGGCGCAAGCGCGCGGGCCTGGAGGGCGTCAAGGCCGGCCTGTTACGCGAGAGCCTGGCGCGAGAGGAGTGGGAAGACCCGACCATCGTTGCCGCGACGATCAAGGACCTGCGCCTGCGCCTGGTGGCGACGCGCCCGCTCGACGAGGCCATCAGCACGGCCGGCGGCGTGCGCTTCGAGGATCTGGACGCAAAGCTGATGCTGAAGGCGATGCCCGGCGTGTTTTGCGCCGGCGAGATGCTGGACTGGGAGGCGCCCACCGGCGGCTACCTGCTCACCGCCTGCCTGGCCAGCGGCCGGCGCGCCGGCGAGGGCGTCCGGCAGTGGCTGGAGGCGCGGTGAGCTGGTTCCTCTACGTGCTGGAGTGCGTCGACGGCAGCCTCTACACCGGCATCACCACCGACGTGCCGGCGCGCTATGCCGCGCATGCCGCGGGCAAGGGCGCGAAATACACGCGCGGGCGGCCGCCGCAGCGACTGTTGGCGGTGCTGGACTGCGCCGACCGCGCCAGCGCCTCGCGCGCCGAATACGAGGTCAAGCGACTGTCGCTGCAGCGCAAACGAGCGTTTTGCCAGCAGCATGCGCCGGAGCCTGCCGTGAGCGCCGCCTGTCACGGGGATGCGAGCGGCCACGAGCACGAGGATGACGCCCTCACCGCAAAGGGTGCCGCAACCACTTCCGGATGACACGCCAGGCGCGCCCTCCGTTGCCGGAGGGCGCACTTGCCGCCCCATGAAAAAGGCCCCGGTTCACGGGGCCTTTTCGCTACAACGTTTGCTACCACGCCAGCGCGGGCTTGCGACGTGAGTACCTTCAGTTGGCGGTCAGCGCCACCTTGAGCACGACCTTGCTGTCGACGGCCGCCGTCGTGACGGGCTCCAGCACGAAAATCCGTTCAGCCGCGATGCCGTTGGCCTCGGCCAGCTGCGCGCGCAGCACGCGGGCACGGTCCAGCGCGAGCTGGCGCAGGTCGCCTTCGAGGATGGTCTCGCGCGCGACGAGCTCGCTGCGCAGGCTGGCCAGGTAGGCCTCCTCGGCTACGCGCAGGTCACCGTCGCCGGCCGGCTTCAGGCTGAGGGCGCGCTGCCGCGCCAGTGCCTCGGCGCCCACTTTCTCGGTAAACAGTGCCTCCAGCACCTTGCGTGGCTTGCCGCCGTCGGCCAGGCGCTTCTGGTAAGCCGATTCGAAGCGCACCGTGCGCAGGGCGAGGGCATCGGCCACCGGATCGTAGGCACCGCGCACCTCGACGCCGAGGGCGGGGCGCTGGCCCAGAGCCTTCGCCAGTGCGCCGAGCTTCTCGACGTTTTCCGGGGAGAGCGTAGCGTCGCCGGCAACAAAGGCCAGGGCGTCCATGTCCTCGCTGCCGCCAACGAGGCCGGCGATCAGGGAAAAGGGCGCAGTGGCGGCCTTGGTCACCAGGTTCAGGAAAGCCTTCCATACCAGGGGAGCAATGCGGAACTGCGGGTCATCCAGGCTGCCGGTGAGGGGCAGGTCGACGTCGATGACGCCGTCCTTGTCCTTGAGGATGGCCACGGCCAGCTTGAGCGGCAGATTCATGGCGTCCGGGCTGTCGACCTTGTCACCCAGCACGAGCTGGTTGAAGACGACCTTGTTGGTCGCCTGCAGCTTGCGGTCGGTGATGAGGTAGCCGAGGTCCAGGGACAGCTTGCCCTTGTCGATGCGATAGCCGGCGAACTTGGCGGAATAGGGCGTCAGCGTGGTGAGTTCGAGGTCGCTGAAGCGCACCTTGAGGTCGGTGAAGCGATCGCTGGCCATGGGACTGAGGGTGCCGCTGATGTCGGCGCGGCCGTACTGGTCGACGCGGCCGTTGAGGCGCACCGTGGCGCGCGCGTCAGGGTCGCTGGAAATACCCGTGATGTCGCCGCCGAGCGCCTGGATGCCGGTGGCGAACTGGGGCTTCAGCGTGAAGTCGGCGAAAAGCATGGCGCCATTGCGCAGGCGGACACGGTCGACACGCAGCGGATAGGGCGGCTCGACCGGCGCCGGTGCGCGGGCTGCCACGGGCAGGGCGGTGGCCGGCGCAGTCGGGGCGTCTGCCGGAGCGACGATGACGTGGCTGAGGTTCAGCGACTTGTCGGCGCCGATGATGAGGCGCATGAAGGGGCGGTCGGCATCGACCTCCCGGATAAGCAGGCGGCCGGGGGCCAGCCGCCAGTCGATCCCGTTCGCCGCCAAGCGATTCCAGGCCAGGAAGCGCTCGTCCTGGTCAAGGTCATTGGCGACAAAGTCACGCACGGCGACCTGGCCCTTGAAGCCGGCCTCGATGCGCGCGCCTTGCGAGAAAATGAATTGTCCGCGGACATCGAGTGCGCCGTCCTCGAGGGCAAAGCGGGCGATATCGGCAAAATAAGCGGCGAAGGGGGGCAGGCGCAGGCCCTTGAGCTCAAGGTCGGTAGTCACCGCCAGCGGCTGCTCGGAGAAGCGACCGGCCAGCTGTAGCGTGCCGCCGGTGCCGACCTCGAGAGCGCCTTCGAGGCGATGCGCGTCGCCCGCTTGCTGCCGCGGCAGCAGCCTTAGGTTGATCTTCTCGAGACTGGTGGCCACCGGCAGCAGCGGCAACTCGTCGCGGATGCCGATGCGAAACCCGGTGAGTTCGAGCTCGCCAAGGGTGGCGGCCCAGACCTTGGGCGTGGGCGGTGCGGAAGCGGCGGCCGGCTTGGCCGGGGCCGCGATAGCCACGCGAGCCTTGGCGGTGGACGCCGGCAGGGCCGCGGGCACTTTGCCCGCCTCCGGAGCGGCGGTCAGGATGGGGGTGGGCGTGATCAGGCCGCGTTCGACACGCGCGGCAAGACTGTCCAGGCGATCCTCCCAGTTGAGGCGGCCGCTGCGCGCGCGGGTGACGCGCAAATCGCCCCGCTCCAGGCCAATGCGCGCGACATGGGCCTTGCCGGCCTCGGCGCCGATTGCCAGGTCGCTCAGGACCAGCGCGGGAAGGGCCAGCAGCGGCGCATCGGCCAGGTCTTCCAGGCGCAGGTCGTTCAGGGTCAGGCGCGCGAGGTCCAGCTGCTGCCCGGCCGGGCGATAGCGTCCGCCCTCGAGGGCAAGGCTGCCGAAGCCGGCCAGCTTCTCTCCGGCCGTCGCCCCGGTCAGCGCCAGCCCGTTGAAGGCCAGGCGCGCAAAGCGGGCGTTCTGTGCCGGCCATTCAAGGCCTACACCGGTGAGCGCGACGCCGGCGAGGCGCAAGCCCAGCGGATCCGGCCCGCGCAGACGCAGGGCCAGGTCCTTCACGTCAACGCGGCCATCGGCCAGGGCGAATTCGACACCGTTGTCGACCTTCAGCGTGTAATGACCGCTGATGCCAACGCTGCCGTCCTCGACCACGAGCGGCAACTGGTCCTGCAGATAGCGCCAGGGTGTAGTGGCGCGCAAGCCGGTAATGCGCAGCTCGCCCTCCGAACGCAGCGGCTGCATGGCCAGACTGCCGCGCCAGTCCAGGGCTTCACCTTCGCCGGTCTCCGCATGCAGCGTATAGAGGCCGTCGCGATCCGGACGCGAGGCGAGGTCGGCCAACGTCAGGTTGAGCGGTTCGAAGCTGGCCTGGAAGGGCGTGGGGCGGGTGTCGTCATGAAAGGCGATACGGCCTTGCTGCACGGCGAGGCGTCCGATACGCCAGCGTGCCTCGCCGCTGTCCTCGGGATCATCGGGCGGCAGCAGTTGCAGCAGGTTGAGGCTGCCGTCACGACGCAGGCGCGCGTTGACATAGGGCTTGACCAGCTCGAGCTCGGCAAGGCTGGCACCGCGCAGCCATAGCGAGGACCAGAGCTGGGCGTTGACCAGCAGGCTGTCCGCGGCGACCAGCACCTCGCCTTGAGGACCTTGTTCGCGCAGGGTCAGGCCCTTGACGCGCACGGTGAGGGTCCAGGGATTCAAGCGCAGTTCGTCCATGGCCAAGTCCAGGCGCAGTGTCTCCGCGACAAAGGCGCGGCCTTGCGACACCAGCAGGGGCGGCAGGGCCAGGATGCCGAGCAGGGTCCAGGCCAGGCAGAGGCAGAGGAAGATCAATCCGTGGCGACGGCGGCGGGGCGTGAGTTCCTGCCGGAGACGAGCCGCGAGGGCCTCGGTACGCATGCGAGCATCCTTCCCGAACCGGGGGGTATCAACTGGGCGGAATTTGGAAAATGGCGGCGGAGCTTATCACGGGGGGCATCGGGGGCGGCGATGACGCTGCCGTCGCGGGCCGAGCCGGCCTCAGCGGCACGTCAGGGTTCAGGGTTCAGGGCGAGGAGTGGAGAGGAGGGCGACATGGCAGGCGCAAGGCGGGACGGCGGCGGCAAAGACAGGCCGCCTGGGGATGGCAGGACAATGGCGTGCAATGGGGGCGTACGGCCGAGGGCAGTTGATGGGACAGGGACTGCGCAGGGCGGAGATGAATGGTGCCCGGGACGGGGGTCGAACCCGTACGGCCGTGAAGCCGAGGGATTTTAAGTCCCTTGTGTCTACCAATTTCACCACCCGGGCGGGTAGCGCTGAGGCGGGGGCGTCTGGCGACGGGGAGGGAAACTGGAGGCTGGGACCGGAATCGAACCGGTGTACGCGGAGTTGCAGTCCGCTGCATAACCATTTTGCTACCCAGCCATGGGGGGCTCTGCAGGAGGCGCGCATCATATCGGCGGTCCTTGGGAGCGTCAATACGAGCGCCGGCGCGGCACTACCCCCCAGAAGATGTAGCGCGACCCGTCCCGTGAGAGGGAAGCGCCAGCTCCGGCTCCATCCGCCGTTACCACGCCGGCGACGGAGTGACCGCTTATCCTCAGACAGGCGGGGCGCCTGCATCCATGCTGCAGGCTTGAGGGCCAACGCGTTCCGGTTTACCTTGCAGTAAAGGGTGAGTCAGCCCTGAAGAACACATCACAACTCCTTGTAAAAAAAGACAACATTCCACGCGCCCAGGTGATACGCCGGCGTCTGGCAGGGGCCTCCCGCATGTCCTGGTTCAGCAATCTGTCCATTCGCATCAAGGTGCTGAGCATTACCGTGCTCACCTTGCTCGGCTTCCTGGCGTATCTCGGCATCAGCTTCTACGCCAATCACCGCATGGCCTCTCACCTGGAGAGCATCCAGGAAAATGACGTCAGGGCGCTGCAGTCGATCAACATGCAGACGATGGAAATTGCCCGCCTGCGCGAGCGCTATGCCAGCGTCATTGCGGACCGCGACCTGGTGGAGCTGACCCGGGCCACCGAGTCGGCAGCGAAGATCGAGGACAGCCTGACGGCCAATACGGCACTGTCGGCCCAGGACCGCGCCGAACACGACCGCCTGCTGGCCAGCTTCCGGGCCTGGCGCGATGGCGCCGAGAGCCTGGGCCGCGATCTCGTCACCGGCCGCGCCACGGCCGAGGCCGTGGGCACACGGCAGCAGGAGGTCGCCCGCCTGCAGGCTGACTTTGAATCCCAGCTGGATGTGACCAAGGCCGCCGTCTACAGCAGCTTCAACGCCAAGATCGGCGAGGTCCGCAACGGCAACGAACGCGTCTGGCAGGTCGGCCTGGTCATGGGCTCGCTGCTGGCGATTTTCTCCCTGGTCATCAGCCTCATCATCACCAACCGGTCCATCCTGTCTCCGCTCAACCATGCCGTCGACGCCGCCAACAAGATTGCCGAGGGCGACTGGGGCATTTCCATCGTCAACGCCGCCCGCGACGAACTGGGCGGCATGCTGCACTCCATCCAGAAGATGCGCGACCGCCTGAAGTCGCGCTACGACGACGACCGCCGCGCCGAACACATCAAGACAACGGTGGCCGAGCTCAGTAACCGCATGCGCGGCGAGCTGTCCATGGAGCAGCTCGCCGAGAACATCCTGAATTACCTGGTACCGGCCCTGAACGGCCACATCGGCCTGTTTTACCTGCCGGACGGGGAAGAGATGGTGCTCTCCGGCACCTATGCCCATACCGTGCGCAAGCACAATGCCAACCGCGTGAAGATGGGGGAGGGGCTGGTGGGGCAGGCCGCCCTGGAGAAGAAGCAGATCGTGCTGACCCGGGTGCCCGAGGACTACCTGATCGTCAGCTCCGGCCTGGGCGAGGCCCCGCCGCGCCATATCGTGGTCACCCCCATCCTGCACGAGAGCGAGCTGCACGGCATGCTGGAAATCGGCAGCTTGGGCGAGCTGGGCGAACAGGATCTCGAGATCCTGCGCCAGTCCGTCGAGCACATTGCCGTGGCGGTGCATTCGGCGCTGTCGCGCCGGCAGTTGTCCGAAATGCTGCGCCAGACCCAGGAACAAGCGGCCCTGCTGAAGAAGCAGCAGGACGACATGTATGCCATCAACACCGACCTGGAAGAACAGGCCATGGCCCTGGCCGGGTCGGAGATGCGGCTGCAGCAGCAACAGGACGAGCTAAAGAAGGCCAACGAGGAGCTGGAGGAGCAGGCCCAGGCCCTGCGCGCCTCCGAGGAAAGCCTGCAGGCGCAGCAGGAGGAGCTTCGCGTCATCAATGAGGAGCTGGAGGCGCAGGCCCGCCTGCTGGCCGACCAGCGCAACGAGCTGCTGGAGAAGAACGAGGCGCTGAATGCCTCGCAGCAAGTGCTGGAAGACAAGACCCGCGCCCTCGAGCTGTCGAGCAAGTACAAGTCGGAGTTCCTGTCGACGATGTCGCACGAGCTGCGCACGCCGCTGAACTCCATCCTGATCCTGTCCAACTCACTGGCGGACAACAAGCATGGCAACCTCAGCGAGAAGCAGGTCGAGCACGCCCGCGTCATCAACTCCGCCGGCTCCGATCTGCTCTCGCTGATCAACGACATCCTGGATATCGCCAAGGTGGAAGAAGGCAAGATGCAGCTGGTCATCGAGCCATTGGGCACGGCCGACCTGGCCGACCACTTCCGGCGCAGCTTTGACCATGTCGCCCAGCACAAGGGCATCGCGCTCAATGTGTCGGTGCAACCCGGTGCGCCGGCCACGCTGTTCAGCGATCGCCAGCGCCTGGAGCAGGTGCTGCGCAATTTCTTCTCCAATGCCCTCAAGTTCACCCAGCAGGGCAGCGTTTCGCTGGACATCAGCCTGGCGCCGGACGACATCCGCTACAACAAAATCAAGCCCGGGGTCGGGCCCGTGGTTGCCTTCGCGGTCAGCGATACCGGCATCGGCGTTCCCAAGGACAAGCAGGACCTGATCTTCGAGGCCTTCCAGCAGGCCGACGGCACCACCAGCCGCAAGTACGGCGGCACCGGCCTCGGCCTCACCATCTCGCGCGAGTTTTCGCACCTGCTGGGCGGCGAGGTGCACCTGTTCAGCGAGGGCGAGGGCAGGGGTTGCACCTTCACCCTGTACCTGCCCGTCGGTACCGCCGTCGAGGAAACCGATGCCGCCGCCGGAGCGCTGCCGCCGGACTTCCCGACCGCCCTGGCGCAGTCTGTTCCCGTCCCGCGCGAACCCGGTGCCCAGAAGACGCTCATCATCATCGAGGACGACGAGGATTTCGCCGAGGTACTGGCCGAGCTCGCGGGCGACTTCGGCTTCCGCTCGGTGGTGGCCCACGACGGCGAGCGCGGCATCGAGATGGTGCGCCAGGGCCGCCCGGATGCGGTGATCCTGGACATCGGCCTGCCCGGCATCGACGGCTGGGGTGTGCTGGAGACACTGAAGAACGATGAGCGCACCCGTGACATCCCGGTGCATTGCTTCTCGGGTCGGGACGAGAAGGCCAAGGCGATGACGCTGGGCGCCTTCGCCTATTATCAGAAGCCGGCGACGCTGGACCAGATCAAGGATGCCTTCAGCCATATCGAGACCCGCACCCAGAACGGCGTCCGCCGCCTGCTGGTGGTGGAGGACAATTCGGTACAGCACAACGCCATCCATGCCCTGTTCGATGATGCCCAGGTCGACGTCTCGGTCTGCACGACGGGACAGGCAGCGCTGGACGCGCTGCGGCTCGGGGGCTTCGATTGCCTGGTGCTGGACCTGTCCCTGCCCGACATCGACGGCTATTCGCTGCTGGAGATGATCCATGAGGACGACAGCTACCCCCCCATTCCCGTCATCGTCTACACCGCCCGTGACCTCACTCGCGAGCAGGAAGCCAAGCTGCGCAAGTACGCAGACCGCATCATCCTGAAGACGGACCAGTCCGGCGACCGCCTGCTGTCCGAAGCCTCGCTCTTCCTGCACTGGGTGGACAACAAGGAACCGGGCAAGGCCAAGCCGGCCGACGCCGCCAACCACCGCGACGATGTCTTCCAGGGCAAGAAGGTGCTGCTGGTGGATGACGACATGCGCAACATCTACGCGCTGTCGGCCAGCCTGGAGGAGTGGGGCTGCACGATCGAGATCGCCAACAATGGCCTGGAAAGCCTGGCGGCGCTGGAGCAGCACCCCGACGTCGACATCGTGCTCATGGACATCATGATGCCGGAAATGGATGGCTACGAAGCCATGACCCGCATCCGCGCCCAGGACCGTTTCAGCAAGCTGCCGATCCTGGCGCTGACGGCCAAGGCAATGCGCGATGACCGCGCCAAGTGCATCGAAGCCGGCGCCAACGACTACATCACCAAGCCGGTCAACACCGAGAAACTGCAATCGCTGATGCGTGTATGGCTACACCAGTCGTAAACCCCGAGCTCCAGGAGCCGCGTCCGGAGGACATCGAGCTGACCTTGCTGCTGGAGGCCATCTACCAGCGCTATGGCTACGACTTCCGCTCCTACAGCCGCGCCTCGCTGGCGCGGCGCGTGGACCAGCACCTGCTGATCGCCCGCTACAAGCATATCGGGGAGCTGATCCACGCCATCCTGCACAGTGGCGAGGCCTTTGGCGCGCTGCTGTCCGGGCTGACCATCAACGTCACCGAGATGTTCCGCGACCCGGACTTCTACCTGGCCTTCCGCGAGAAGATCATCCCGGTGCTGAAGACCCACCCCTTCATCAAGATCTGGCATGCCGGCTGCGCCACAGGGGAGGAGATCTACTCCATGGCCATCCTGCTGGAAGAGGAGGGGCTGTATGACCGCTGCCAGATTTACGCCACCGACATCGACAAGGAAGTCCTGGAAAAGGCGCGGAAAGGTATCTTTTCAGTAGCAGACCTGCGCAAATACACGGAAAATTACCAGAAGAGCGGCGGCCGGCGATCCCTGTCGGACTACTACACCGCCAAGTACGACAACGTGATCATGGAACCCCGTCTGAAGAAGAACCTGATCTTCGCCGACCATGACCTGGCCACCGACCAGGTCTTTGGCGAGATGCAGGTGATCTTCTGCCGGAATGTGATCATCTATTTCAACCGAGAGCTCCAGAATCGGGTCTTCCAGCTGTTCCACGATAGCCTGGACATTGGTGGGACCCTTTGCATGGGAAACAAGGAAAGCCTGCGTTTCGCCACGTGCGCGGACCAGTTCGATATCATCGACAAGGCCCAGCGCATCTACCGGAAGCGTGTGTGATGAGCGACGCCTGGATGGCTTGTGAGGTGCAACCGTGAGTAAGGACCAGAACATACTGCTGGTGGACGACCAGCCCGCAAACCTGGTGGCCCTGGAGGCCATCCTCGAAGACGTCGACTGCGGCCTGCTCAAGGCCAACAGCGGCAACGAGGCGCTGGCATTGCTGATGAAGAATGACTGCGCGCTGGTGCTGCTCGACGTGCAGATGCCAGGCATGGACGGCTTCGAGGTCGCCGAGCTGATGCGCAAGAGCAACCGGACCAAGATGGTGCCCATCATCTTCGTCACCGCCATCAGCAAGGAGGCCAAGTACGTCTCCCGCGGCTATGGCGTCGGCGCCGTCGACTACATGTTCAAGCCGCTGAATCCCGAGATCCTCGTGCAAAAGGCACAGTTCTTCCTGGAGCTGGACGCGCAGAAGCGCCGGCTGGAGGAAAAGTTGCGCAAGAGCCAGGAGTCGCGCGAGGCCTTCCACAAGGCCATGGGCAGCGAACCGCCCGACCTCGGCTGAGGGGGCTGAATGTCGCGGCGACGCGCTTCCGCGAACAGGCCGCTGCCCTTTGATGTGCTGGCCATTGGCTCGTCCTGGGGTGGCGTCGACATGCTGCAGCGACTGGTCCGGCAGCTGCCGGCCAGCTGGCGCTTGCCGATCGTGATCGTGCAGCACCAGCACCCCAACTCGGGGCTGGCGCTGGAGCGCATCCTGAGCAAGGCCACCCGCCTGGTGGTGCGCGATGTGGAGGACAAGGATCGGCTGGAGACAGGGCATATCTATATTGCGCCGGCCAATTACCACCTGCTGCTCGAGGACGACGGCCACTTCAGTCTCAGCGTGGAAGCGCCCGTGAAATACTGCCGGCCCGCGCTGGACGTCACCTTCGCCAGCCTGGCTCGTGTGTTACAAGAGCGCTGCATCGGCCTGGTCCTGACGGGGGCCAATGATGACGGGGCCGATGGAATAAGAACGATAAAAGCGGCCGGCGGCCACACGCTCGCGCAGTCGCCTGCCAGCGCCGAGGCGCCGGCAATGCCCGCGGCAGCGATCGCCACCGGCGCGGTCGATCTGGTGCTGGAGCCGGCGCAGATCGTGCCACATTTGCTGCAGTTATTGACTGACGGAACTGGTGATGCAGAGCATTCTAATCGTTGATGACCGCGACGAAAACCTGACCGCGCTGGAGTCACTTCTCGAGCGGCCGGACTTGCAGTTGCTGAAAAGTGACAACGGCAACGATGCCCTCAAGCTGCTGCTGCGCTACGACGTGGCACTGGTACTGCTGGACGTGCAGATGCCGGGCATGAACGGCTTCGAGATGGCCGAGCTGATGCGCCGCAACAAGAAAACGCAGAGCATTCCCATTATTTTCGTCACTGCCAATGGTGACAAGCGCCAGGTCTTCCGCGGCTACGAGGTCGGCGCCGTCGATTTCCTCGCCAAGCCCATCGATCGCGAGGTACTGCAGTCCAAGGTCACGGTTTTTCTGGAGCTGGACCGCCAGCGCCGCGAGCTGCAGACGCAGTTGCTGCAGATCCAGGAGCTGCGCAAGCAGAACGAGCAGTTGCTGGAGGCGCTGGGCGATGGCGTGATGGCGGTGGATGCGCAGGGCCAGGTCAGTTTCGTGAACCCGGCCATGCAACACCTGTTTGGCATCGTGCCGGCGCAGGCCGCCGGGCGTCCGCTCACGGAAATCCTGTTTCAGGCCGCGGATGCGCCGCGACTGCCCTGGAGCGCCACCGAAGTATTCCAGGCCACCAGCAAGGGCGAGCGCCTGCAGCGCGATGGCGGCTATTTCGTGCGCAGCGGCGAGCGCATGCTGCCTACCCTGGTGTCGGCGGCCCGCATCCCCGCCGGTGACGTCTATGCCGGCGCCGTCATTACCCTGCGTCCGGCAGAGGCCGGAGGTCGCGACGACCTGCGCGAGGAGATTGCCCGCAAGAACCGCAAGCACACCCGCAAGCGCATTGGTACGGTGCTGCGGCTGTTCGACCGGGGCAATGGCAAGAACCTGGGCCGGCTGGCCAATATATCGCTGGAAGGCTTCAAGCTCGCCTCCCGGGAAGCCCTGGTCGTCGGTACCCGCCATCCGATCAGCATGGTGTTGCCGGAGACGCTGGCCGGTTCGAATACGCTCAGCTTCGACAGCCAGGTGATGTGGTGCAAGGCCGCGACAGACACCCCCGGGGAGTTCCGGGCCGGCTTCCGCATCATCCGTATCGGCGAAAACGACCTGCGCATCCTGCAGCAGTTGCTGGAGAAGTACTGACCTGCTGCATCCGGACCGGATCCCGATCAAGGCCCCTCGCAGGGGCCTTTTCTTTTGGCGACGCAGGCTGGACCCGCGGAGCGGCCGGCAATGGCGTTTGCGGGAGAAGGGTTGCGCCGACAGGACCGCGGTGCCGCTGGCATGGAGGGGGAGGGCGCAGTTGCCGCGGCCGTGCCAGGAACCGGTCCTGGATCCAGGCCCGGGGATCGGCGCGATGCTGTCCGTTGGCTGCCGCCACCAGGCCGGCCCGGGGCGTCGCCAGCTCCGGGAGGACGGCGCAAGGCTGGGGAGCCGGCGCCGGCCTCCCGGGACCGGGCGGCAACGCCACTGGCGCGGCCGGACCACACCAGTGAAGCAGGCGCGGGGAGGGTAAAGGCGCCGCGGCGGACGGAAGGCCGCACCCGCGCGTCCTTGCCCCCCTCCAACGTATAAAATCCCTACAGTGCCCGCATTGAGGGCAGCCAACCGCTTCCAGTAGACTCCTCCGATTACTCTGGGACAGCGCTGTCATGGATATGCAACTACAAGAAGAAGCCGCGACCCTCACCCCGGGGCCCATGCCACCCCTGCCTCGCCGCTTCCCCTACGCCTTCGCCAAGCGCCAGGGCGTGTTGTTTGATCGCGTCGAAAATGGGCAGGCCCATCTTTTCCACCGCCCCGGCCTCAAGCTGTCAACGCTGGGCGAGATCCGTCGCCTGCTGGGCTTGCCGCTGGCCTTCGAGGAAGTCACACCCGAGGTCTTCAGCAACCTGCTGGCCCGTGCCTACCAGACCGACTCCAGCGAATCCATGCTGATGGTCGAGGGCCTCGGCGACGACATGGACCTCGCCAGCCTGGCTGACCTCGTGCCGGAGGCCGAGGACCTGATGGAGCAGGAGGACGATGCCCCCATCATCCGCCTCATCAACGCATTGCTCACCGAGGCCATCCGCGAGAATGCCTCCGACATCCATATTGAAACCTACGAGAAGCGCCTGTCGGTGCGCCTGCGCGTCGATGGCGTGCTGCGCGAGATCGTGCAGCCCAAGCGCGAGCTGGCGCCGCTGCTCGTATCCCGCATCAAGGTGATGGCGCGCCTCGACATCGCCGAGAAGCGGGTGCCGCAGGACGGTCGCATCTCGTTGCGCCTGGCCGGCCGCGAGGTCGACGTGCGTGTCACCACCATGCCTACCAGCAACGGCGAGCGCGTGGTGCTGCGCCTGCTGGACAAGCAGGGCAGCAAGCTCGACCTGTCCCATCTCGGCATGTCCGCGCATGACCATGGCGAAATGCGCGCGCTGATCAGCAAGCCGCACGGCATCATCCTGGTCACCGGCCCCACCGGCTCGGGCAAGACCACCACGCTCTACGCCGGGCTCACCGAACTCAACGACAAGTCGCGCAATATCCTGACCGTGGAAGATCCCATCGAGTACCAGCTCGAAGGCATCGGCCAGACCCAGGTCAACCCCAAGGTGGAGATGACCTTTGCGCGCGGGCTGCGCGCCATCCTGCGCCAGGATCCCGACGTGGTCATGGTGGGCGAAATCCGCGACCTGGAAACCGCCGAGATCGCGGTCCAGGCTTCGCTGACCGGTCACCTCGTGCTTTCCACCCTGCACACCAACTCTGCCGTGGGTGCGGTGACGCGACTGCACGACATGGGCATCGAGCCCTTCCTGCTCTCGTCCTCGCTGCTCGGCGTGATCGCCCAGCGCCTGGTGCGCGTGCTCTGCAAGGAATGCCGCGAGCCCTATGTCGCCGATGCCTATGCCTGCGCCGTGCTCGGAGTGGATCCGGCGAGCCCGCCCACCGTGTACAAGGCTGTGGGTTGCGTGCACTGCAACGGCCTGGGCTATCGCGGCCGTACCGGGATCTACGAGGTCATCGCCATCGATGAGGAGATGCGTCGCCTGATCCACAACCATGCCGGCGAGCAGGATCTCGAGGCGCATGCACGCCGCACCAGCACCAGCCTGCGCCAGGACGGCACCCGCCGCGTGCTGGCGGGCCTCACCACGCTGGAGGAAGTCCTGCGCGTGAGCCGCGAGGGCTGACCGTCATGAATTCCATCACCGCGCTTTCGCCCCGCATTGCCCGCTGCGCCGCCGCCAGCGCCGGGAGCCTCTGAATGCCCGCCTTCGAATACGTATCCGTTGACGGTGACGGCCGCAAGCAGAAGGGCGTCCTGGAGGCCGACAGCGCCCGCCAGGTTCGGCAGCAGCTCCGTGACAAGGGCTGGCTGCCGGTCTCGGTGGAGCCCGCCGCGGGGGAGCACAAGGCGTCGGCCGGCAGCCCCGGCCTCTTCCGGCGCGGCATGAGCGCATGGGAGCTCGCCCTGATCACGCGCCAGCTTGCCACCCTGATTGCCGCCGGCATCCCGGTCGAGGAGTGCATGCGCGCGGTGTCGCGCCAGACCGAGCGGCCTGCCCTGCAAAGCCTGCTGATGGCCGTGCGCGCCCGCGTCATCGAGGGCTACACGCTGGCCCAGGCGCTGTCCGAGTTTCCCCAGGCTTTTCCCGACCTCTACCGCGCCACCGTGGCGGCAGGGGAGAAGTCGGGTCACCTCGACCTCGTGCTCGACCAGCTGGCCGACTACACCGAGGCGCGGTACGACCTGCAAAAGAAGATACAGGGCGCCCTGATCTATCCCGTCATCCTCACCGTGCTGGCCATGGCCATCGTCATGGGCCTGCTGACCTACGTGGTGCCGGACATCGTCAAGGTCTTCCAGAGCAGTCGCCAGGAGCTGCCGCTGCTGACCCGCGGGCTGATCGCCGCCAGCGACATCGCCAAGGCCGGCGGGCCCTGGATGTTGCTGGCGCTGGTGATCGGGGGCTTCCTGATGCGGCCTGTGCTGAAGCAGGAGAAGACACGCTACCGCATCCACGCCTGGCAGTTGCGCCTGCCCCTGGTCGGGCGCATGGTCCGCGGCGCCAACGCCACCCGTTTCGCCAGCACCCTCAGCATCCTGACCCGCAGCAGCGTGCCGCTGGTGGAAGCGCTGCGCATCGCCGCCGAGGTCAGCTCCAACCTGCATATCCGGGACGCCATCCGCCAGGCCGCGGTCAAGGTGACCGAGGGCGGCAGCCTGTCGCGGGCGCTGGAGGAGAGCGGCTATTTCCCGCCCATGATGATGCAGATGATATTCAGCGGCGAGCAGAGCGGCGAGCTGGACCAGATGCTGGCGCGTGCCGCCACCATGCAGGAAAAGGAGCTGTCCAGCCTGATCACCACCCTGGTCGGGCTGTTCGAGCCGCTGATGCTGCTGATGATGGCGGGCGTGGTCCTGCTCATCGTGCTGGCCATCATGCTGCCCATCCTGTCCATGAACAATCTCGTGAGCTAGCGGCCCCCAGGCCATGCCCCCCGCCCGGGGAGGTGATGGCCACTGCCTTTTGATAGAGTCTCCATCTTGTCCCCGCGCGTGTTCCAGAGGTTCCAACCGACTATGAAAACCCGTTTCCGTTCCCAGGCCGGCTTTACCCTCATCGAAGTCATGGTGGTGGTGGCCATCCTCGGCATTCTCGCCACCATCGTCATGACCAACGTGATCGGCAAGGACGACCAGGCCCGCGTCACCACGGCGCAGACCAGCCTGAAGGCCGTGGCCAACGCCCTCGACATGTACAAGCTCGACAACCACCGCTACCCCAGCACCGACGAGGGCCTGCAGGCCCTGGTGGAAAAGCCCGCCTCCGCCAAATCCTGGCCGGATGGCGGCTACCTCAGCGGTGGCATGCCCCAGGATCCCTGGGGCAATCCCTTCCAGTACGTCTACCCGGGCAGCAACAAGCGCAAGTTCGACCTGTACAGCCTGGGCGCTGATGGCGCCGAGGGCGGCGAGGGCTACGACGCCGACATCCACTTCGAGTAAGCCGGCCCCATGCCCGCCCTGCACCGCCATCGACCCTCCAGCCTCGGCTTCACGCTGCTGGAGGTGCTGATGGTCGTGCTGCTGGTGGGCATCATGTCCAGCGTGGTGGTGCTGAGCATCAATACCGGGGGCGCCGAGCGCCACCTGCCCGAGGAAAGCCAGCGCCTGGCCGCCCTGATCGAACAGGCCGCCAACGAGGCCGTCATGCAGAACCAGGAGTTCGGACTGCGCGTCACCGCGGAGGGTTACGGCTTCCTTTGCCTGGACGAAGCCGAGCAACGCTGGGGTGCCTGCGACAACGAAATCTTCCGGGAGCGGGAGCTGCCGGAGGGCCTTGAACTTCAGCTCGTGCGCGAGGGAAGCATCAAGGCCCTGCCGACCCTGGATGACGCCGGGGCCAGCACCAGGGACCGGCAGCGCCGGGACGGGGAGGGCGGCGCCGGGGCGCCGACTCCCGATCTGTTCCTGCTCTCGAGCGGAGAAAGCAGCGCGGCGCGCCTGGAGCTCCGCGTCCGCGAGGCGCCGGAGATGCGCAGCGAGATCAGTGTCGACGAAGTGGGTCGCGTCCGTATCGATGCCGACAGCGACGCAGCGGAGGCCGGCGATGGCAATGCGGCCTGAATCGCGCGGCTTCACGCTGCTGGAAGTCCTGGTGGCCACCGCCATCTTTGCGGTGGCCGCGCTGGGGCTGCTGACGGCGCAACGTAACCAGATCCGCACCGACCAGCACCTTGACACCAAGACCTTTGCGCACTGGGTGGCGCTCAACCATCTGGCTGACTTGCGCCTAAACCGTGTCTTCCCCGACCTCGGCGAGGTGCGTTCGGAAGCGCAGATGGCGGGGCGCGAATGGCAGCTGGTGACAAGGGCGCAGGCCACGCCGACCGGCAATGTGCGCCTGCTGGTGATCGGCGTCGCCGAGAAACCGCGCGAGTTCGGCGCCGAACCCCCGCCGCCGGTGACCCAGGTCACCGGCTTCATTGCGCGAGAGCAGACCGATGCCACGCAATGACCGCGGCTTTACCCTGCTGGAGCTGCTGGTCGCCATCGCCATCCTGGCCCTGGTGGCGGTCGGCTCCTACCAACTGCTGTTCGGCACCATTGCCACCCGCGAGCAGGCCCTTGTCCGCGAGGGCGCCCTGCGCGACCTGCAGCGCGCCGAGATGCTGCTGCAGCGCGACCTGGTACAAGCCGTGCAGCGCCCCATCCGCGACGAGTTCGGCGACCTGCAGCCCGCTTTCCTGGTCCCTGGCGAGAACAGCCTGGAATTCACTCGCCTGGGCTGGCGCAATCCGATGCAGCAGGCGCGCAGCGACCTGGTTCGCGTCCGCTGGCGCGTGGACAATGGCCGCCTGCTGCGCGAGCACTGGCCGATGCTCGACCGCCCCCGCGCCGCCAAGCCGGTGGCCACTGCGCTGCTGGACAAGGTCAGCGACTTCCGGGTGCTGGTACGCGGCAATGGCGACTGGTCACCGGCCTGGCCTCCGCTCGGGGACGGCCAGCGCAAGCCCGGGGCCGCGCCGCTACCCGAGGCCGTGGAGATCACCTTCAGGCTCGCCCCCTGGGGCGAGATCCGCCGCGTCATCGCCCTGCCGGAGGCGGCTGCCAATGCCCCGTCGCCCGCGCCCTGAGCCTTGCTGCCGCCGCGAAAGCGGCGTCGCCCTCCTGACCGTGCTGGTGGTGGTGGCCATCGCCACCGTGCTGTGCGTGGGCATGATCCGCTCGCAGCAGCAGGCCCTGCAGCATGCGGCCGGCCTTTTCCAGCAGGACCAGGCCTGGCTCTACACGCAAGGCGCCGAGGAATTCGTGCGCGAGATGCTGGCCGCGGACCAGCGCAGCGACAAGCGCAAGAATCGCCCGGTGGACCACCCGGGCGAAGCCTGGGCACGACCCTTCCCGCCGTATCCGGTGGAGGGCGGCATGGTGCGGGCACGGGTGGAGGACCTGCAGTCGCGCTTCAACGTCAATCGGCTGGGCGCAGAAGCGGAGTCCGACGGGCCGGCCCACGTCATCTTCCGGCAGTTGCTCCAGAACCTGGGGCTTCCGGACAACCTGGGGCCGGCGCTTGCCGACTGGATTGACGAGGACGATTCGCCGCGGCCGGTGGATGGCGCCGAGGACGAGGCCTACTCGCGGCTGCCGCAACCCTACCGGGTCGCCAACCAACCCCTGGCGGACCTGTCCGAGCTCCGCCTGGTGGCCGGTTTCACGCCCCAGGTGATCGCCCGCCTGCGGCCCCATGTGGTTGCACTGCCGGCGGAGGCCCTGCTCAACATCAATACGGCCACGCCTACGCTGCTGGGGGCGCTGCTGCCTGCTCTGACGCCGTCCGCCGCCGGCGAGCTGGCGCGGCAGCGGCCCAGCGACGGCTATGCCAGCGTCGACGACTTCCTGGGGCAGCCGGTCTTCAACGGCCTGGACAATGATGGAAAAAACCGCCTGCGCGAGCAGGTCGCGGTCGGCAGCCAGTACTTCCAGCTAGTGGCTGATGCCGAGATGGCCGGCCGGCACAGTATCCTTCACGCCATGATGGTCCGCGCCGATTCCGGTACACTGCGCATCGTCGCCCGTGACTACAGCCGCAAGGTGGTCGAGGCCGCCCCGGCGAAAAAACAAGAAAGTGCCCCGGATTCGCCCCCTCCGGACCAGGAAAGTCCCCGATGAAGCTTCTTTTTCTGCAGTTGAGCAATCTTGATGGCGAGGCCCGCGCCTGGCTGCGCCAGGAAGACGGCCTGTCCGACCTCGGCCGCGGCCTGCCGGCGCAGTTCGCGCAGCAGCACCCGGGCAGCGCCTGTGTCGTGTTCTTGCCGTCCTCGCATTGCCTCTTCGCCCGCGCCCAGGTCAGCGCCAAGCAATTGCGCCAGGCCGAGCAGTCCCTGGCCTGGCTGATCGAGGAGCAGGCCGCAGAGGACGTGGAGTCCCTGCATGTGGTGGCCGGCCCCTCCGAGGGCGAAAGCACGCCGCTGGTGGCGGTATCGCGGCAGCTGCTGGCGACGCTGCTGACGCGGCTGCGCGCGGACGGACTGCATACGCAGGCGGTGGTACCGGACCTGTTCCTGCTGCCGCGCGACGCCAGTGACTGGCAATTGCGCATGCACGATGGCCAGGCGCTGCTACGCACCGGGGTGCTCGATGGCGCCGCGCTGGAGGCCGACCTGCTGCTCATGCTGCTGGATGCTGCCTGGCAGGAGCGCGGCCGCGCCGCGCCGCTCAGCATCAGCCTGGCGTCCGGCGATCCCGAGACGGCGACCCGGGTGGAAGAGTGGGCCGCGCAGCACGATGACGTGAGCTGCCTGCTGTCCGAAGCCCTGGAGGCCGCTACCGCCTTGCAGCGCGAGGCCGACTGGTCGCGGCATCCCGCCAACCTTCTCCAGGGCGCCTTCGCCTCGCGCGCGCGCCTGTCGCTGCCTCCCTCGCTCCGTCACGCCGCGGTGTTCCTCATCGCCGCCTTCGCCCTGCAACTGGTGTCGGAGTGGGTGCATTACGGCTATTACCGCTATCAGGCGGGCAAGACGGCGGAGCAGGCGGTCAGCCGCTATCGCGCGCAATACCCGGACGAACGCCTGGCGGCGAAGCCGGCGGCGGCCTGGCAGGACGTGCAGAAGCGCCTGCGCGGCAAGCGTAACGAGGGCGGCGCCGGCGCCAGCGATGTCCTGCCGACCTTGACCCGGGTGGCGCAGTCCCTGCAGGGGTCCGGCCTCGGCACGCAGCGCATTGACGTGCTGGGCGGGGTGCTGACCCTGGATGTCGACGCGCGCACGCTGGGCGAGCTCGACGGCTTCAAGCAGCAACTGGAATCAGCGGGCTTCGTCACCGAGATTGTCTCGGCCAATAACCAGGGCGGCGTGATCCGCGGCCGCCTGCGCGTGGAGGGCGGGGCATGAGCCTGCTGACATCGTTGCGCCAGTCCTGGCAGGAGGCCGCGGCGCCCCTGCTGCAGCGCTGGACGCTGCTGCAGGAGCGCGAGCAACGCGCCCTGATGATGCTGGGGGCGGCGCTGCTGGCCTTCCTGCTCTGGGGCCTGTGGCTGAGCTCGCATCGCGCGGCCGAGAAGGCGGAGCAGCAACTGACCGCCTCGCGCCTGCTGCTGCGCGAGCTGCAGCAGGCGGCGCCGGCCGCCGTCGCTGGCGGCGGCGGCTCCGTGCTGCGCACGGCCAGCGATGCCGCGACCGCGAGCGGGCTGGCGCTGGGCCGCATCGAGCCGGAGGGCGAAGGCCGCGTGCGGGTCTGGCTGGAGCGGGCAGATTTCAATGCCGTCGCCGGCTGGCTGGCGGCGCTCTCCAGGCAGGGCATCCGGGTGGAAGAGGCGCAGGTGGAGAAGCTGGCCGAGGGCGGCGTGTCGGCTCGGCTCTCGCTGGCACGCTAAACGCCGGCCTCGGGGCCGTGCACGGGGCCGCTTTCCTGACGCTCCCCGTAAACACCGCTTTGCCGGCAACTGATTCGGCAATAAAAAAAGGCGACCTTGAGGTCGCCTTTTTTTACCGCCGGGGAGGGCGCCAGGCCCCCTTACATATTGGGGTAGTTGGGGCCGCCGCCACCCTCGGGCACCACCCAGTTGATGTTCTGGGCAGGATCCTTGATGTCGCAAGTCTTGCAGTGCACGCAGTTCTGCGCGTTGATCTGGAAGCGCGGCGAACCGTCGGCGTTCTCGAGCACTTCATAGACGCCGGCCGGGCAGTAGAGGCGGGCAGGTTCGCCGTACAGCGGCAGGTTCTTCTTGATGGGCACGTCCGCATTCTTCAGCTGCAGGTGCACCGGCTGCTCTTCCTCGTGGTTGGTGTTGGAGAGGAACACCGAGGACAGCTTGTCGAAGCTGATCTTGCCATCCGGCTTGGGATAGGTGATCGGCGAGCACTGCGCGGCCAGGTCCAGCGTGGCGTGGTCCGGGGTCGAGTCGTGGATGGTGTAGGGGATCTTGCCGCCGAACCAGTTCTGGTCGATGAAGTTGAAGGCGGCGCCCATGAACATGCCCATGCGGTGCATGGCCGGGCCGAAGTTGCGCGAGTTGTAGAGCTCCTCGTACAGCCAGGAGGCCTTGTACTTCTCGGTGAAGGAGGTCAGCTCGGTCTTGCCTTCGGCGCCGCCCTTGAGGGCCTCGAAGGTGGCTTCGGCGGCGAGCATGCCGGACTTCATGGCGGTGTGGCTGCCCTTGATCTTGGAGAAGTTCAGGAAGCCGGCGTCGTCGCCCACGATCATGCCGCCCGGGAAGGTGAACTTGGGCAGGGAGTTGATGCCGCCCTTGCAGATGGCGCGGGCGCCATAGGCGACACGCTTGCCGCCTTCCAGGTACTGCTTGATCACCGGGTGGTGCTTGAGGCGCTGCATCTCGTCGAAAGGCGAGACGTAGGGGTTGTGGTAGCTGAGGTCGGTGATCAGGCCCACGGAGATCTGGTTGTTCTCGTGGTGATAAAGCCACCAGCCGCCGGTGCTGCCGGATTCGGACAGCGGCCAGCCGGCGCCGTGCATGACCAGGCCCGGCTTGTGCTTGCCCGGCTCGATGTCCCACAGCTCCTTGATGCCGAGGCCGTAGTGCTGCGGATCGCGGTCGCGGTCCAGGTCGAACTGGCGGATCAGCTGCTTGCCGAGGTGGCCGCGGCAGCCTTCGGCGAACATGGTGTACTTGGCGTGCAGCTCGTAGCCCGGGGTAAAGGAGGGCTTCTGGTTGCCGTGGCGGTCGATGCCCATGTCGCCGGTAGCGACGCCCTTCACGGAGCCGTCCTCGTGGTAGAGGATCTCGGAGGCGGCAAAGCCGGGGAAGAGGTTCACTTCCAGCTCTTCGGCCTTGGTCGCCAGCCAGCGCACGAGGTTGCCGAGGCTGATGATGTAGTTGCCGTCGTTGTGCATGGGCTTGGGAATGGCCCAGTGCGGGGTCAGCACCTTCTTCTCGCCGTTGAGCAGGAAGTAGACCTGGTCCTCGGTGACGGGGACATTGAGCGGGGCGCCGTCTTCCTTCCAGTTCGGGAAGAGCTCGTTGAGGGCGCGCGGCTCGAAACAGGCGCCGGACAGGATATGGGCACCGAACTCGGAGCCTTTTTCCACCACGCAGACCGACACATCATGGCCGGACTCGATGCTAAGCTGGCGCAGACGGATGGCCGCGGACAGACCGGCCGGGCCGCCACCAACGATGACGACGTCAAACTCCATTGCTTCTCTTTCCACGACAGCCTCCTCGACAAACTGGACACAAACTGGCCATGCGCATTGCTGGCTACACGCTAAGTACGCATGAGGACTCGATTTTCGAGCGGCGCGTAGTATAAAAGCAGACACCCGAAAGGCCAATAAAACTTGCTTTGTCCTGTCCGACAACCATTTTGCGTGACCCATCAGGCATTCCGATGACCGATATCCCCAAGCCCGCTGCTGCCACGCTCCACGCCGATCCCCTGGCCATTGCCCGCCTGCTGAAGGACGAGGCCGGCCAGGACCCGAAGGGGCTGCCTCCCGTCCACAAGTGGAATCCCCCCTATTGCGGGGAAATCGACATGGAGATCCGCCGCAACGGGCAGTGGTTCTACATGGGCACGCCCATCGGCCGGCCGGCTCTGGTACGGCTGTTCTCGACCGTCCTGCGTCATGACGACGACGGCTATTACTACCTGATCACGCCGGCGGAGAAAGTGCGCATCCGGGTCGAGGATGCGCCCTTCCTGGCCGTCACCGTGGAGCGCCACGAGGAGGACGGGGTGACCTACCTGCGCTTCACGACCCAGACCGGGGATGTGGTGGTGGCCGGCCCCGAGCACCCGATTCGGGTCAGCTTCCGCGACGACCTCGAGCCCAGCCCCTACGTGCATGTCCGCGACCGCCTGGACGCGTTGATCTCGCGCAACGTCTATTACCAGCTGGTGGACTGGGGAATCGAGACCGAGGCGGAGGGCAAGCCGGCGCTGGCGGTGGAGAGCGCAGGGGCCCGCTACGTCATTGGCTATCTTTGAGTGAATGACCGGGGCAACTCGCCCGGGGAGCATTTCCAGGAGTCCTGTTGGGCCTTTGTATCAGCCAGTTCTGGAGTGGCGGTTTTTTAGACGATTTCGTGGGTGGACTGGCAGCCTCTGGTATCTGGCCTAGGCTCATCATTCTTCTGGCAGAGGACGCCCCATGGCTGTCATGCGAAGTCGCCTGCGCGCCCATGCCGTGGAATGGCATGTGGCGCCGGCCGCCCATATCGATTCCCGCCACCGCGCCGGCTTCCTGGACCTGCAGCGACGCTGCAACCAGGAGCTGTTCCGGCACGCCGCGCTGACCCGGAACGCCTGGCTGGACCGCCTGGAGGCGACGCTGGTGCCACCCCTGCCGGCACGGCTGCTGTCCGGGCTGCAACAGCTGACGCAGTTCCTGCGCCAGCTGGCCTTGGCGCGCGAAGCCCACGCGCGCCAGATGCAGGCAGAGGCGGTGGCGGCCGGCGAGGACTGCGGCACCGCCGTGGTGATCTGCTTTGACGAGAACGGTGTTCCCTGGTGCCCCCCCTTGCCGGGCATGGGCATGGGAGACCCTGGCGTGATGAGCGACCGCCTGCAGGCCTGGTGGACCGCCTGGCGACATGCGGCGGGCGAGCCGCCTGAAACGCCCCCCTGGGATGCCACCGAGTCGCTCTGCGAACTGGTCCGTCGTGACTACAACTCAACGTCGCCTAGCGTCTCGCTGGGCATCATGATGGCCCTGGAAAACGCCATCAGCACCGATTTCTGGCAACGCCTCGGGCGCTCGCTGAAGCAATGGAGCGAGCAGGTCGGCGCACGCCTCCCTGACCCCGGCTTCCTGCCGGTGGCGGAAACCCATGCCCGCCTGCAGGCTCGCCATGTCCTCTATCTGGTGGAAGGGGCCAGCGTGCACGACTTGCTGGACGAAGACCTCTTCTTTGCTGCCGGCCTCGAGGCGCTGGGTCGCCTGGACCGCTTCTGGGATGCCCTGGCGGAGGCCACCACTGACAGCCTGCGGCACTGAAGGGTCCATGCCTGGGCCATTCCCTGGCCGGTCACTGCGTCGGTC